>DASXES010000088.1:0-94828 GCA_036489975.1 Roseiarcus sp. | reverse complement strand
GTCGGCTTGCTCGGCCTCGTCTTCATTCTGATGGTGGCCAGGAATCGCCCGATGGGCGTCACCTTCTACGGTTCCTTCGTCGACGACTCTTTCACGCGCTTCATGAGCGCGCTTGCGTTGATCGGCTCGCTGGTGACGCTTCTGCTTTCGGTCGAGTTCATGCGTCAGGAACGGATCGGCGGCTTCGAATTCCCTGTGCTCATTCTCATATCCACCCTCGGCATGCTGATGCTGATTGCGGCCAATGACTTCATCGCGCTCTATCTCGGTTTTGAGCTGATGAGCTTGGCGCTCTACGTGATCGCGGCCTATCGCCGGCATGACGTGCGCGCAACGGAAGCCGGTCTCAAGTATTTCGTTCTCGGCGCCTTGTCGTCGGGCATGATGCTTTATGGGATGTCGCTCATCTATGGCTATTCCGGCTCGGTCGCTTTCAGCGCGGTTGCGAACGCCGTGCATGATCACGCGAACATCGGCGTGCTGTTCGGGCTGGTGTTCCTTCTCGTGGGGCTGGCGTTCAAGATTTCTGTCGTGCCGTTCCATATGTGGACGCCGGATGTCTACGAGGGCGCGCCGACTCCCGTGACCACCTTCTTCGCCTCAGCGCCGAAGATTGCCGCAATGGCGGTCCTGGTTCGGGTCATGGTCACCGCTTTTCCCGGCATTGCCAATGACTGGCGCCAGATTCTCACTTTCGTCTCGATCGCCTCGATGGCGCTCGGCGCCTTCGCCGGCATTGGCCAGCGCAACTTCAAACGCCTGATGGCCTATTCCTCGATTGGCCATATGGGATACGCGCTGGTCGGACTTGCGGCCGGCACGGTCGAGGGCGCGCAGAGCGTCATCATCTATATGGCCATCTACGTGGTGATGACGCTGGGAACCTTCGCCGCCATCCTGTCGATGCGCCGCGCTGGACGCGCGGTCGAGACGATGGCTGACCTCGCGGGCCTGGCGCGGACGAATCCGGCTATGGCCTTCTTCCTGGCGACGATGATGTTCTCTCTTGCCGGCATTCCGCCGCTCGCGGGTTTCTTCGCCAAGTTCTATGTCTTCGCCGCCGCCATCAAGGCTGGTCTCTACGGCCTTTCTGTCATCGGCGTCCTGGCGAGCGCGGTCGCCGCCTATTATTATCTGAGGATCGTCAAGCTGATGTATTTCGACGAGCCGGCCCCGGCGTTCGACCCTCCAACCCCCGTCGCGCGCATCGTACTTGCGCTTTCGGCGCTCGCGATCATCCTGTTTGTATTCGCGCCCTCGCCGATCACCAACGCCGCCATGGCGGCCGCGCAGTCGCTCTTTTGACCACCGCCTTCAGGCTGGAGAGCTCGCATAGCAGCTGGCGCGTCGTTCGATACGGCGCGATCGACTCGACCAACGAGGAGGCGCGCCGCTGCGCGCTCGGGGGCGACGACGGCCGCCTGTGGATCGTCGCCGATGAGCAGACTGCGGGGAGAGGCCGTCGCGGCCGCGTATGGATCTCGCCGAAGGGCAACCTTCACGCGAGCGCGCTCATGATCGATCCCTGCCCGCCGGTGGTTGCGGCGCAACTCGGCTTCGTCGCCGGCGTGGCGCTCGCGCACGCCGCAAGAGACCTTGGAGCGACCGATGTCGGCCTCAAATGGCCGAACGATCTGATGTCTCGAGGCGTGAAATGCGCCGGGATCCTCATCGAGGGAATTGGCCTCGGCGGAGGGCGGTCCGCCTGTGTCGTCGGGGTTGGCGTCAATTGCGCCTACGCGCCGGAAGGCCTTGGCTATGCAACCTCGTGTCCGACGAGGGCGCGGGGAGAGGCGATAGACCGCAGCGAATTGTTCGAGCGTCTCGTTCAGCAATTTGACGATTGGGTCGACGTTTGGCGCGCCGGACAGGAGTTCGACCGCATTCGCGCGGCCTGGCTCGATTGCGCCCTCGGCCTCGGCGAGGAGATCGCGATCCATAACGGCTCCGGCAGACGCGAGGGCGTCTTCGAGGGGATTGATGCAGGCGGTCGCCTGCTCATGCGCTCCATACAAGGGCTCGAGACCATCGAAGCGGCGGACCTTGTGCTCTCGCCTCGCTTGAACGCCGCGCCGGCGCCGGCGGTCCCGTTGGCCTCTCGTCCGTCGGAAGGGCAAGCCCGATGACCGGCGACAACGAGCTCGTGTTCGTCCCGCTTGGCGGCTTGGGCGAGATCGGCATGAACTGCGCCCTTTACGGCTATGGACCACCGAACGCGCGCCAATGGCTGATGGTCGACCTCGGCATCGGCTTCGCAGACGAAGACATGCCCGGCGTTGATCTGCTCATGCCCGATCTCGATTTCATCGAGAAGGCGAAGAAGAATCTGGTCGGCGTCGTCATCACCCACGCGCATGAGGACCATATCGGCGCCCTCGTCGAGCTCTGGCCGGGGCTGGGCGCGACCGTCTATATGACGCGTTTCGCGGCGGGGCTTGTCGAGGCGCGCCGGCTCGGCGAGCCGGGCGCGCCCGAAATCCCCTTGAAGATCGTTGAGCTCGGCGAGAGCGTCGCGATCGGCCCCTTCGTGGTCGAGTTCATCCCGGTGGCCCATTCCATCCCCGAAAGCTCGGCGCTCGCGATTCGCTCGCCTGCGGGGCTTATCGTCCACACGGCGGATTGGAAGGTCGACCCGACGCCGGTCATCGGCCTGCCGACCGATGAGGCGCGCTTGAGAGCGCTTGGCGACGAGGGCGTGCTGGCGCTGATCTCCGATTCGACCAATGTTCTGCGCGAAGGCGAAAGCCCGTCCGAGCGTGACGTCGCCAAGACGCTCGCCTCGCTCGTCGCCCAAGCGAAAGGCAGGGTGGTCGTGACCACTTTCGCTTCCAACGTCGCCCGGCTGCGCTCGGCGGCTGAGGCCGGCTTCGCCGCCGGCCGGCAGGTTTGCATTCTCGGCCGGGCGATCGAGCGTGTCGTCGGCGTCGCGCGCGACTGCGGACTGCTCGACGGCTTGCCGCCGCTTTTGGGCGCAGATGCGTTCGAGCGCCTGCCGCGCGAGCGGATATTGGCGCTGGCTACAGGCAGCCAGGGCGAGCCGCGCGCAGCGCTCGCGCGCATGGCCGGCGACGATCATCCGACGGCGGAATTGAGCCGCGGGGACACCGTTATCTTCTCGTCGCGCACCATTCCCGGCAATGAAAAAGCCGTTGGCAGGATTGTCAACGCCTTTGCGCGCGCTGGCGTCGAGATGGTGACCGACCGCACCGCGCTGGTGCACGTCTCTGGTCATCCGCGCCGGGCGGAGATGGCGAAAATGTACGCCTGGGTCCGCCCCAGGATCGCCGTGCCCGCGCATGGCGAGCCGCTGCACTTGACTGAACACGCCGAGTTCGCCAGGGCACAGGGTGTGCCGGAGGTCTTGCGCGCCTTCAACGGCGATCTCGTGCGGCTTGCCCCCGGGCAGGTCTACGCTTCGGGCAAGGTTTCAACCGGGCGCCGCGCGAAAGACGGCGCCATTCTGTTGCCCGCGGATCAGGAAACCGTCCGTCAGCGCCGAAGGCTCGGTTTCGCCGGCATCGTCTCCATTGCGATCGCGTTGACCCCGAAGGGCGAAATGGCGGGCGATCCGGACGTGATGATCGCCGGCCTGCCGGAGCGCACGCGAGAAGGCGCCGCGATCGACGCGTTGATTGACGATGCGATCTTCGAAGCGTTCGAAAGCCTGCCGCCCAGCAAGCGGCGCGACGCTGAGGTGGTCTCCAGCGCAATTGAGCGCGCGGTGCGCGGTTCGGTCAACGCCGTCTGGGGCAAGAAGCCGCAAGTGCACGCGCTGGTGGTCGAGGTTTAGCCCTGAGCGGTCCAATCCGATTCAATCCGCACCCGATCGCAATGGCCATTCAAGGGGAGCGGCATCGATGAAAGACTTGGCCGGAAGGACCGCCTTCGTCACGATGTGTCCGAACCGTTCAAAGTCATGATCGGCAAGCTGAACCATGTCGCCATCGCCGTCCCCGATCTGGAGAAGGCGGCTCGCGTCTATCGTGAAACGCTCGACGCGCGTGTCTCCGCGCCGCAGCCTGAGCCCAACCACGGCGTGACGGTTGTCTTTGTCGAGTTGCCGAACACGAAGATCGAACTTCTTCATCCTCTGGGCGCGAACTCGCCGATCGCCAAGTTCCTGGAGCGCAATCCGGACGGCGGCATTCACCATCTCTGCTATGAGGTTGATGACATCATCGCCGCCCGCGATCGCCTCAAGGCCAAGGACGCACGGGTGCTGGGCGACGGGAACCCGAAGATCGGGGCCCACGGCAAGCCAGTGCTGTTCCTGCACCCGAAGGACTTCACCGGCGCGCTGATCGAGATCGAGCAGGTCTGACGGATGCGTCATTCCGCCGTCGGAGACGGCATAAGCCGCCTCGGCGCCGACGGCCTGCTTCTCTTCACAGCCTTTCTGTGGGGCGTGACCTTCGTCGCCCAGAAATACGCCACGGCGACCATGCCGGCGCTCGCCTTCGTCGCGGCGCGTTTTGCTGTGTCGGCTGTCGTGCTCGCCCCATTCGCCCTTTGGGAGTTCCGTCACAAGCCACACGCGCCCAGCCGCGACGAATGGCGGCTCGCGCTCGTGATCGGCCTCACGCTCTTCTTTGGCACGACCCTGCAGCAGGCGGGGATCGAGACGACCACCGCCACCAACGCCGGCTTCCTGACAGCCTGCTATGTCGTGTTGACCCCTTTCGTCGTCTGGGCGCTGACCGGCGCGCGTCCGCGCGCAATCATTGTCGGCGCGGGCTTCGTCTCGCTCGTCGGCGCCTGGCTGCTTGCCTCGGGCGGGGCGCTCGGTCCTCTGAACCCTGGCGATGCGCTCGTGCTCTTGGCCGATTTCGCCTGGGCCACCGGCATTGCGCTCACGCCAATCTTCCTTGTCCGCTCCGGCAGGCCGCTGCTGCTGGCCTTCGTCCAATATACGGTCTGCGCCGGCCTCGCAGGGCTAGGCTCGTCCGCGTTCGAATCGACGCCGCCCGGAGCGTTCGTCGCGACCCTTCCGACGATCCTGTTCGCTGGCGTCGTCTCGGGCGCGCTCGCCTATACGATCCAGATCTTCGCCCAGGCGCATACGCCTCCCGCCGAAGCTGCGCTTATTCTCGCGCTCGAGGGTGTGTTCGCCGCGCTCGCAGGCGCGCTCCTTCTCGATGAGCGACTGACCGCCATCGGCGTTCTCGGCTGCGTGCTGATTCTCGCCGGGGCGGTGGCGGTGGAGATTGGGCCGCTGTTCGGACGTAAGGCCGCGCGCGTTTGACGCGCCCTCATTCCCGCCTGCTGCTGGTTGCGGCGACGTCGATCGCGCGCGCGCTCTGAGGGACTGAGCAAGGTGACGAAGGTGGAAAAGCTTTCACTCCCCGAAGCGCGGCGAATCGCTCTTGCAGCCCAGGGGTTTGGCGCCGCCCGCCCCGAAAAGGTCACGGCCGCGCGATGGATGAGGACCATCGACCGATTGTCTCTCCATCAGATCGACAGCGTTAATGTCCTGGTCCGCGCCCACTATCTGCCCGCCTTCTCCCGCCTGGGACCCTACGACCGTTCGCTGATCGACACGGCCGCGTGGGGGCGCCCGAAGAAGCGGTGGCTGTTCGAATACTGGGCCCATGAGGCGTCGCTTTTGCCGCTCTCGTTTCATCCTTTGCTGCGGTGGCGGATGGCGCGCGCGGAGCGCGGCGAGGCCGGTTGGAAGGGACTCAGGCTGTTCGCGCGCGAGCGCCGGGCCGAGGCGGAAGTCTTGCTCGAGCGTATCCGCAACGAAGGCCCCCGCGCCGCCTCGGAATTGGAGGAAAAGCGCGGCCGGTCGGGCTGGTGGGAATGGAGCGACACGAAACAGGCGCTCGAATGGCTGTTCTGGGCGGGACACATCACGACGGCGACCAGGCGTGGCAGCTTCGAGCGCGTCTACGACCTGACGGAGCGCGTGATTCCGGCCGATATCCTGGCCCTGCCGACTCCGGACGAAAGTCATGCCCAGCGCGCGCTCATCGACCGGGCGGCACGGGCGCTTGGCGTCGCCACGGGCCAGGATCTGCGCGACTATTTCCGCCTCGGCCCGAATGAAGCGCGGCAGGCGATCGAATCGCTCGTCGAGGCCGGCGTCCTTGAGCCGGTCGAGGTTCCCGGCTGGACGCGGCTCACCTATCTTCACCGCGACGCGCGGAGGCCGCGCCGCATCGCCGCGCGGGCGCTGCTGGCCCCGTTCGATCCGCTGGTCTGGGAGCGGTCGCGCGCGGAGCGGCTGTTCGACTTCCACTACCGGATCGAGATCTATACGCCGGCCGACAAGCGCCAGCACGGCTATTACGTCCTTCCCTTCCTGCTCGGCGACCGGCTGGTCGCCCGGCTCGACCTGAAGGCTGATCGCCAGGCCGGACGGCTGCTCGTCCATGCGGCGCATCTCGAGCCGCACGCTCCCGCGGACGTGATGGACCCGATCGCGCATGAGCTTCAGGCGATGGCGGACTGGCTCGGCCTCGCTGAAGTGGTCCTGCCGTCAAAGCCGCTCATGAGGCGAGCCGATTGAAGAAGCGCTGACATTCCCGCCCTTCCGGGCTATAAGCCCGCCGCTGCAAGCCCCCATGGACGCGTGGAAAACCCCGCCATGTCGGCTCGCGCGTCGCCATGGAAAGGCCCTTCATGTCCGGCTCGATGCTGAGCAGTTCAGCGCTCGATGAGCGCCGGCGGCGGATTCTGTTTCGCGCCTGGCGCCGCGGCGTGCTCGAGATGGATCTGGTCATGGGCCGCTTCGCCGATGCGCATTTGCCGAGCATGACCGACGATGAACTTGGCCAGTTCGAGCGTCTGCTCGACGTCCCCGACACGCAGGCGATGGCCTGGATCATCGGCGGCGAGCCGGCGCCGCGCGAATTCCGGACCCCCCTCTTCGCTCGCCTGTGCGGGTCGCGATGATGAACGCGAACGCGCTCCGGCGAGACGCAGAAAGTCTCCTCGCTCCCGCCATTCGTCGCCTTCAGGAGGGCGGGGCGGTGACGCTCGCGCGCGCTCCCGAAGGCTACGACGCCTTCGTCGTCGCCGAGCTGACCCGAGCGTTGGCGAAAGATGGCGAGCGGCGCGCGGTGACGCTCGTCTTTGTCGCCCGCGACGGCTTGCGCGCCCAGGCTTTCATCGACGCCTTGAGCTTCGCCGCGCCCGAGATCGAGGCGCTGTACCTGCCGTCCTGGGACTGCCAGCCCTACGACCGCGTCTCGCCCAACGCCGCCATATCGGCCGAGCGGATGACGGTGCTGGCGCGGCTCGCCAGGAGCCGCGGCGCCGTTGAGCGGCCCCGCATTCTCGTGACCTCGGTCAACGCGCTGACGCAGCGCGCGCCGCCGCTCGCGTTCATTGCCTCAGCCGCCTTCTCGGCCGCCCCCGGCAATAGCGTACGGATGGAGGACCTCGCGCACTGGCTCGAGGGAAACGGCTACGCCCGCGCGAGCACCGTGCGCGACGTCGGCGACTACGCCACGCGCGGCGGCATTCTCGACCTTTATCCGCCGGGCAGCCCGGCGCCGATCCGGCTCGATTTCTTCGGCGATACGCTCGAGTCGATCCGCACCTTCGATCCGGAGACGCAGCGCTCGACGACGCAACAACGCTCGCTCGACCTTGTGCCGATGAGCGAAGCGCGGCTGACGACCGAGTCGATCAAGCGCTTCCGTCAAGGCTACGCGGCCGAATTCGGGGCGCCCGCGCCAAGCGACGATCTCTACGCCGCCATCAGCGAAGGCCGACGCGCGATCGGCGTCGAACACTGGCTGCCGCTCATCTACGACAAGCTCGACACGACCTTCGACTATGTCGGCGATGCGCCGTTCGTGCTCGACGCGCGGGCGGAGGACGCGGCGCACGAGCGCATCGCGCTGATCGCAGACAATTACGCCGCGCGCCGCACGGCCTATGCGGAAGCTCCCGGCAAGTCGGACTATAAGCCGCTGCCGGCCAATCGGCTTTATCTCAGCGAACACGAATGGAAGGAGCGGCTCGCCGCGCAGCCGCTGGCGCGCCTCACCCCATTCGAGGGGCCTCCGGAGGCCGGCGACGTCGTCGATTGCGGCGGACGGGTCGGGCGTAATTTCGCTCCCGAACGGCAGAACGAGAGCGCCAACGTGTTCGACGCCGCGGTGGCCCACGTGGGGGCGTTGCGCGGGCGAGGCCTGAACGTGATCCTCGCCGGCTGGAGCGACGGCTCGCGCGAGAGGCTCAGCCATGTGCTCGCCGAGCATGGGCTGAAATCGCTCGAGTTCGTTTCATCCTACCATCAGGCCAGGACCGCCCGCGCGGGCGCGCTGCCGCTCGCCGTCATCGCCCTCGAACAGGGGTTCGAAGCGCCTGACTTCGCGGTTCTCGGCGAGCAGGACATTCTCGGCGACCGGCTTGTCCGCCACTCGAAGCGCAGGCGCCGCGCGCAGGATGTGCTGGCCGAAGCGAGCGCGCTCACCGCCGGCGACCTCGTCGTCCATATCGATCACGGCGTCGGCCGTTTCGTCGGCCTGAAAACGATCGAAGCCGCGGGCGCTCCGCACGACTGCCTCGAGATCCACTACGCCGGCGGCGACCGGCTGTTCCTGCCGGTGGAGAATCTCGAGCTCCTGTCCCGCTACGGTTCGGAGACGGGCGAACTCGACAAGCTGGGCGGCGCGGGCTGGCAGTCGCGCAAGGCGCGCCTGAAGAAGCGCGTGCGCGAGATGGCGGGCGAACTCGTTCGCGTCGCCGCCCGGCGCATGACGCATTCGGTGCCGAGACTCACAGTCGCCGAAGGTCTGTACGACGAGTTTTGCGCTCGCTTTCCCTACGACGAGACGCCGGACCAGGAGAGCGCGATCGACGCCACGCTCGACGATCTGGCCGCTGGCCGGCCGATGGATCGGCTGGTGTGCGGCGACGTCGGTTTCGGCAAGACCGAGGTCGCGCTGCGCGCCGCTTTTGCCGCGGCAATGAACGGCAAACAGACTGCGATCGTCGCCCCAACCACGCTGCTTGCGCGTCAGCATGCGCAGAACTTCCGCCAGCGCTTCGCCGGGCTCCCGGTCAACGTTGGCCAGCTTTCGCGCATGGTTGGCGCGGCCGAAAGCCGCGAGGTGAAGAAAGGCCTCGCCGAAGGCGGAATCGACATTGTCGTCGGCACCCACGCCGTCCTGGGAAAGACGGTGTGCTTTAAGGACCTCGGCCTCGTCGTCATCGACGAGGAGCAGCATTTCGGCGTTGGCCACAAGGAGCGGCTGAAGGAACTGCGCTCGGAAGTGCATGTGCTGACGCTTTCCGCCACCCCCATTCCGCGCACGCTGCAACTGGCGATGACCGGCGTGCGCGAGATGTCGATTATCGCAACCCCGCCAGTCGATCGGCTGGCGGTGCGGACGTTCGTCTCGCCCTTCGACACGCTGATCATTCGCGAGGCGCTGCTGCGCGAGCGCTACCGCGGCGGACAGTCCTTCTATGTCTGCCCGCGCATCGAGGACCTCGACGAGGCGGCGGCGTTCCTGCGGCAGAACGCGCCCGAGTGCAAATTCGTGATCGCGCACGGCCAGATGGCGCCACGCGAGCTCGAGGACAAGGTCGGCGCATTCTACGACGGCAAGTACGATGTCCTGCTGTCGACGGCGATCGTCGAGTCCGGCCTCGACATTCCGCGCGCCAACACGATGATCGTGCATCGCGCCGACATGTTCGGGCTCGCGCAGCTCTATCAGCTGCGGGGCCGCGTCGGCCGCTCGAAGATTCGCGCCTACGCCTATTTCACCACGCCGGCCAAGGCCAGGATCACGCCGCAAGCGGAGAAGCGGCTAGCCGTGCTGCAATCGCTCGACATCTTGGGAGCCGGATTCCAGCTAGCGAGCCACGACCTCGACCTGCGCGGCGGTGGTAATCTTTTGGGCGAAGAACAGTCCGGCCACATCAAGGAGGTCGGCTACGAGCTTTACCAGCAGATGGTGCGCGAGGCGGTCGAGCGCATCAAGTCGGGCGAGGACGCTCCGGCCGAGGACATGTGGTCGCCGACCATCCAGCTCGGCGCGCCGGTGACGATTCCAGAAGCCTATATCTCCGACCTGCCGACCCGGCTTGCTCTCTATCGCCGCCTGTCGGCGCTCGAGGACGAGGCGGAGATCGACGCGATGGGGGCCGAGATCATCGACCGCTTCGGTCCGCCGCCGCCCGAGGTCGGGCTCTTGTTGAGCCTCGTCCAGATCAAGGCTTTGTGTCGTCGCGCCAATGTCGAAAAGCTCGACGCCGGCCCCAAGGGCCTGACGCTCGCCTTCCGTGACAAGTCGTTCGCGAACCCCGCCGCGCTGGTCAAATGGGTCGCCGCCAACGACCGCGCCTACGTGCGCCCCGACATGCGCATCGTCGTTGTCGACGATTTCGAGAAGCTTGACGGCCGGCTCAAGGGCACGCTCGCCGTCATGCGCGAGATCGCGAAGATTGCGGCGAAAAAGGGATAGTGGTGAGGGGCGAGCTCCCTAGGCGGGCGGATCGTCGCCTTATACCAGGACTCGATGATCGGATCGATCATCGCCTTCATGGCCGAAGCGCGAATGCGCCCGTGCCGTTGCGCGGAATTGAGCGCGGATCAAGTCGCGCTCAGATAGAACGGGTACAAGGCGTCTGCCGAACACAAAGGGAGGCAAGACGGGGAGCGACAAAACGCTCTTCGATTCGCGGAAGAGGGCTAAATACGGCCCGATATGGGCCAGCGCCGCGGACGCCAAAAAAACGCGCCTGACGCAATGGACCTCACGGCGGAGACTCGGATTTCCATGGAAAAGATGCACTTCTCACGCATGGATGAAGGGACGGATGAGGACTTCAAAATCCTCCAGCATGTTCACGAGCAAAACCTGCAGGAATTGCCTCTCCGTCTGCTCGCGCTACTCGAGGATCTCAAGAACGACACCGCCTACAACATCACTCGCTACGACCATTGCCTGCAGACTGCGACGCGGGCTCTGCGGGATGGCAAGGACGACGAATATGTCGCCGTCGCGCTCCTGCACGACGCCTGCGAACGGCTGGGGCCTTTCAACCACGGCGAAGTGATCGGCTCGATCCTCAAGCCGTTCGTTAGCCGCGACAATTTGTTCATGCTGACTGAGCATGGCTTGTTTCAGACCTATTTCTACGCCAAGCACCTCGGGCTCGACCCGAATGCGCGCGACAAGTTCAAGTCCGATCCGGCTTATGAACAGACGGTCGAGTTTTGCGCCAAATATGACGAGGTTTCCTTCGACCCCGGTTATAAAAGCGAGCCGCTTTCAACCTTTAGACCGATGGTCGACAAGCTGCTGACGAAAGCGTGGACGCCGCCGAAATAGGGGTCGAAGGCGTCGTCGCTCTCAAGGGTCGGGTCCATTCGATATTGCAGTCGTCGTCTTCGCGGCCGTTCGCGACCACCTCCAGCGAAGCGTGGCGATAAAGCGGAAACGCCGGCTTTCCGTCTCCGGCGAGGATGGCGCTGAGCCTTAGGCGCTTCCCCTCTCCGAATCTGGAGAGGGAAAGCCGATCAGCTCAAGGACGGTCGTGGTCACGCGGGCGATCGCCGAGATTGCGCCGCCGAGACGCCGCTCGAGCGGCCTTCACCCGCGCCGCGGCCTGCCGGTCGGCCTCCGCCCGCGCGACGAGCAGTCCGGCGTAGCCCTTCCGGTACTCGCTGCGATGATCCCACCGGCTCTCTTTGGCGAAGCGAGCCGCTTTCGCTTTCGAGCCAAACGCCTGACTGACCTTACCGTCCTTTTTGATGATCATGTAGCCGCCCCTGGTCATCGTGAAGGGCTTTTTCAACAGACCCAGATGATCGAATTTCGTGCCGGGCGGATGTTTGAATGGCTCGAACCAGGAAGGATGGACGAAATTGGACATCTCGATCCCATCGACCTTGAAAGTGTCCTCCTCGACCGGGTCGCTCATCTCGTAGGCATATTCGGCGCCGTCGGACGCCTCTGCCCAAAGATTTGCAAGCGGGTCGATGACCATTTCGAACAGCTCGTGGCAGGCCGTGACGCTGACGGATTGCTGGTCGGCGAGCGTGGTTTTGACGAAGATCTTTGAGACAGGCTGACCTTTATGGGTGAGATCGTGATAGCCGAGCGCATTCGCGACGTCGGCATTATCGAAGTAGATAAATTGCCAGTCAGAGGGTTTGGCGGCTGCCGTATTGTAGAGTTTGACCGGATAGCCCCAAACCGGAAGGAAATATTGGTCAAAGCACTTTTGCAAAGCCGCGGTCAGCGCGTCGAATGGAACGCCAAGATCGACGGTCGCCTTGTTGATGCAGGCGATCCTGACCTCGCCGCCCTGGCCGGCCTGCGCCGCATGAATCGTATTCATTCCGGTCCTCCAAATCGCGTTTTTTTAATGAGCGCCGGAGGGGACCTCCGGCAGTTTAAATAACGAACGAACCAACAGCATAAATAATAGGTAATATTGCCTATTTCATCAGGCCGTCGAGACTTTGCGGGCCGCCCTGCAATGCGGCGATCAAGCCAAAGCAGCCTCCTCAGCTGCCGTAATTTCGCGCGCGAACCCTGTCACCCTGGCCAGAACCCGGCGTCCAACACCTGCTCGACCGTCCAGGGACAAGCCTCGGGGAAGGTCGCGCCCGGCAGCCCCGTCTCGGCAACCGCCTCCCGGGAGGCCTTTCGATAGGCCGAAACCAGCGCCTGCGGCAGGAGAGGCTTGAGACTCGGATTGTCATCGAGGTGATCGGCGATATCGTCGCGCTGGTTCGCGATGCTCGCTTCCCAGCTCGGGCCGCGCTTGCCGGATTGGTAGCGCCATTTGAGGAGATGCAGCATGAGCACGGTGAGACGGCTGATCAGTTCGCGCTTCTCCGTCCGCCCCATGCTGTCGATTTCCTCGGCGATATTTTCGATGTCGGCCTCAGTCAGCTTGCCAGCGCGCAAGAGTTCGGCCTGTTGCCGGCTCCAGGCGTAGAAATCGCGATCGTAAAGCGTGCTCTTTGCAGGCATGGTCGAAGGCTACGACGTTCGGCCTTTCCCGTCTATTGCGCCGCCCCAACCGTGAACACGACGCGTTGGCCGCTGTCGTCGCCCGTCCATGCCTGTTCGACTTCGGACAACGGAACGGCTTTGGCCGCGATCCTGACGCCGCCGGACGCGGCCGCTTCGAGCCCCGGGCCGATGGCGGCGAGCAGGCGGTCGAGCGGCACGCTGCCGAGCCCGCTGCCCATGAGCGTGATCGGCGCCGAGCGCAGGACGGCGCTGGGCAGGGCGATCGTCTCGCCGCTGATCGAGCCGATCTGGACGAACCGGACGGGCGCCTTTGCGGCTTTCGCGGCTGCAATCAGCAGGCGCTCGGCGCTCTTTCCCCACAGGTAGTCGATGACCACGTCAACGCCCTCCTCGAATGCGGCGGCGAAGCTCGCGTCGAGCGCCGCCTCGTCCTCGACGAGGGGGATCGTCGCATCGGCGCCAAGCTCAGCCGCCTCCTGCAGCGCCTTGAGATTGCGGCCGGTCGCAATGACCTTCGCTGCGCCAAGCCGCTTGGCGATCTGCACCGCGAGTTGGCCCGCCGCGCCGGTCGCGCCGTTGACCAGCACGGTTTCGCCCGCCTTGAACTTGGCGCGTTCCGTCAACGCCGCGCATGACGACATGGCGGGATTGGCGATCGCCGCGGCGGTTATGTCGTCAAGCCCGTCGGGCAACGGCAGGAACTGCGTCGACGAGACCACCGCCTCTTCCGCCATGGCGCCGAAAGGCGCGCGGGGCATGAGAAAATAGGCCCGCCTGCCGTCGTCGAGCCGCCCGACGCCGTCGACGCCGGCGACGAAGGGAAAAGAATGCAAGGCGCTGTAATGCGCGCCAGAGGCGCGGCCCCTCGCCAGGGGGCTGAGAGCCGCGGCCGAGACCCGGATGCGGTTTTCGTCCGCCTCCCGTTTGGGTTCGGCGAAGTCCCCGTAGACCGGCGTTTGGCCGGGTCCCCGAACGATTGCGGCTTTCATGGCGGCCTTCCTTTCGCTCGAAGTATGTGTATGATGCACATATATCCGGCCGGACGATGGCGTCAAGGAAGAAAGTGCAAAATACACATATCGGCGACCAGCTCCGCGAGCTTCACCGCGCCCTTCTCGAAATCGTCGGCGCCATGAACCGGCCGCAACGCGACGAGACGCTGATCAAGGAAGCCGGGATTCGGCTCGACCGCGCGCTGTTTCCGTTGCTGGTCGGCATCGAGCGGTACGGGCCGATCGGCGTGGTGGAGCTGGCCGATCGCATCGGACGCGACCACACCACGATCAGCCGGCAAGTCGCGAAGCTGGAAGGCCTCGGTCTCGCGCAGCGTCGGACAAGCGCCGTCGACCGGCGGGTGCGCGAGGCGGTCATCACGCCGAAAGGCAAGGCCATGACAGACCTCGTCGACGCCGCGCGCGAGCGGGTCGGCCGTGCTGTCTTCCAGACCTGGGAGCCGCGCGAGCTCGACGAACTGGCGCGGCTCATGCGCAAATTCGCCGATGCGTTCGCGGAGCCTCCGCCGAGTGACGGATAATGGGTTTGTCCTTAACGCCGGAGCGGCGCCCCGGAGGCGACACCCTGCGCAACGGCTTCTGCGAGGCCGCCTTCTCGCGGCCGGCGAAGCCGAACGGCGGGAGAAATGGCGCGCGCGGGACTTAATAAACTGAAATAATAAGTATAATATCTTTTCCAGTTGCAGAAAAATGAGGTTAAGCGCTTGAAAAGCTTGAGTCGCGCGCAGAATCTAACACTCGTGGCCAACGTGGATTGCCGTCAGGCCTCCGGCCGCTGGGACAGGGCCTCGCTTCTGCGAGCCCTCTGACTTATATAGGTCCGGCCCCCTCTAAGGCGCAAAACACCCGCGAGGCGGCGCCCCTTCCGAACGCCCTCATGGAGCCGCCGGGATGAAAGAGCCGCGCAAGCCGTCGCCGCAGAAGCCGCCCACGACAGCGGAGAAGAAGCTCGACGAAGAACTCGAGGAGTCGTTTCCCGCCAGCGATCCGCCCTCCAATACGCCGACCTCAGCCGGCGGACCCGAACGGCCGCAGCCGAAGCGCCCCGCGCCCCGCAAGCCGTCGCGACGGGGCTGATCGGGCCCGTTCGCCGCATCTGGGTTAGGTTGTCATTCTGACGAGCGTTCCACCGCCGGCGTCGTGGGTTTGCGTCCCGGCGTGCTCGATCACTCTCAGGCTTTCGACCACCGCCAAGCGTGGCCCTTTGCGCATCTGAGCTACCAGCGCTTCGACAGCCGCCGGCGAGCCCCGGACCAGCGCCTCGACCGGGCCGTCGGACCGGTTGCGCACCCAGCCGGTGACGCCCAAGTCGAGCGCGGCGCGGCGGGTGAACTCGCGATAACCCAACCCCTGCACGACCCCTTCGACGATGACGCGGCGAACGACAGTGCAGGTCTCGGTCATCGTGCGTTATCATCCCTTCGGACGATGCGGCCGACCGGCCGCGTCAGATAGGGAGGCGCTCATGACTCTTGAACAGGTTTTCGACATCGCCAAGCGGAAGCGGTTTCTGGTCGTGTCGAGCGTCGATGAATCCGGCGCGCCCGAGGCGGCGCTGATGGGTTTCGCCCTGACGCAGGCGAACGAGATCGTGTTCGACACTCTGGCGTCGAGCCGCAAGGCCGTCAATCTGGCGCGCAATCCTGCCGCCGCGTTAGTCATCGGCTGGGACGATCAGGTTTCTCTGCAGATCGAAGGCGTTGCGCGTCGACCCGTCGGCGCCGATCTCGCGAGCGCCAAGGCGGCCTATTTTCGCGAATGGCCCGATGGCCGCGCCCGCGAAAATTGGCCCGACATCGCCTATGTGGTCGTGAAACCCAAGTGGATACGATATTCCAACTATGCCGCTGGTCCGCCGGTCGTCGAGGCGTTCAGGCTCTAGCTGGCGGATCGGCGCGGGCGCCTTCTTCGCCCGTTGCCCCGAGAGCGTTCGACATCTATACGCGAGCCGCCATGCTTACGCCGATTGGTGTCGGCGAGTGAGCTTCAAGGAGCCTCGATGATCCACGTCACCTTTCCTGACGGCGCTGAGCGCGCCTATGAGCCGGGCGTCTCCGGGCTCGAAATCGCCAAGTCCATTTCCCCGTCGCTCGCCAAGCGCACCGTTGCGATGGTGCGCAATGGCGAGCTTGCCGACCTCGCTGATCCGATCGACCGCGACGCTACGCTTGAGTTCATCGGACGCGATGATCCCCGCGCGCTCGAGCTCATCCGCCACGACGCGGCGCATGTTCTCGCGGAAGCCGTGCAGTCGCTCTGGCCCGGAACGCAGGTCACGATCGGCCCGGTGATCGAAAACGGCTTCTATTACGACTTCTTCCGCAACGAGCCGTTCACGCCGGAGGATTTTCCGGCGATCGAAAAGCGCATGCGCGAGATCATTGCTCGCGACAAGCCGTTTTCGAAGCAGGTCGTGTCGCGCGAGGAAGCGAAGAGCCTGTTCGAGACGAACGGCGAAGCCTTCAAGGTCGAGCTTCTCGATGCGATCCCGGCCGACCAGGAGATCAAGCTCTACAGCCAGGGCGAGTGGACCGACCTCTGCCGCGGGCCGCACATGACCTCGACCGGCAAGATCGGCGAGGCTTTCAAGCTGATGAAAGTCGCTGGCGCTTATTGGCGCGGCGACTCGAACAGGCCGATGCTGTCGCGCATCTACGCGACCGCATTCGCGAAGAAAGAAGAGCTCGACGCCTATCTGAAGCAGCTCGAGGAGGCCGAGAAGCGCGATCATCGCAAGCTCGCTCGCGAGATGGACCTGTTCCACACCCAGGAGGAAGGACCGGGGTCGATCTTCTGGCATCCCAAAGGCTGGACCCTGTTCCAGGTTCTGGTCGCCTATATGCGCCGGCGCCTCGCCGACGACTACCAGGAGGTCAACGCGCCCCAGGTGCTCGACAAGCACCTGTGGGAGATCTCCGGCCATTGGGGCTGGTACCGCGAGAGCATGTTCATGTGTCGTCCGGCCGGCGACGAGGCGGAGACCGAGGATTTGCGCGTCTACGCGCTGAAACCCATGAACTGCCCCGGCCACGTGCAGATCTTCAAGCACGGCCTGCGCTCGTATCGCGAGCTGCCGCTGCGCTTCGCCGAGTTCGGCGCGGTCAACCGCTACGAGCCGTCGGGGGCGCTGCATGGCCTCATGCGCGTGCGGTCTTTCACGCAGGACGACGCGCATATCTTCTGCACCGAGGAGCAGATGGCCGAGGAATGCCACAAGATCAATGAACTGATCTTGTCGGTCTACGGCCACTTCGGCTTCGACAAGATCGTGGTGAAACTGTCGACCCGCCCCGAGAAGCGCGTCGGAACGGACGCGATGTGGGATCACGCGGAGGCTGTGATGACCCGGGTGCTGGACGAGATCCGGCTGCGCCACGGCAACGTCGTCACGACCGCCCTCAACCCGGGCGAGGGCGCCTTCTACGGCCCGAAGTTCGAATACGTGCTGCGCGATGCGATCGGCCGCGATTGGCAATGCGGCACGACGCAGGTCGATTTCAACCTGCCGGAGCGGTTTGGCGCCTTCTATATCGCGGGCGACAGCCAGAAGACGACGCCAGTGATGATCCATCGCGCGATCTGCGGCTCGATGGAGCGCTTCATCGGCATCCTGCTCGAACACCACGCCGGACACCTGCCGCTATGGCTCGCGCCGACGCAGATTGTGATCTGCACCATCACCAGCGACGCTGACGACGCTGCGCTTCAGTTCGCCGCCGCCGCGAAGAAGCGAGGCCTCAGAGTGGAGACCGACCTGCGCAACGAGAAGATCAACTACAAGGTGCGCGAGCACTCGCTCGCGAAAGTTCCCGTCCTGATTGCCCTCGGACGCAAGGAAGCAAGCGAGAACACCGTGTCCGTGCGGCGCTTGGGCTCCAATGCGCAAACCGCGATGGGCGTTGAGGAGGCGCTCGCCTCGCTGGCCGGCGAGGCTGTGCCTCCCGATCTCCGTGGATAAGCTCCGCGAGGATGGTTGGGGGCGGGACCCTTCAAGACCGCGACTCGGCGCTCGCCATTAACGAGTCCATTTTGAGCGATTTCAATGGCTTGCGCCGCGATTAGCGAGTCCTTGTCACCTGCCCAGCCGGGTGGTGAAGTCGAGTTGAGCCCGGCCGGGCCTCCAGTTCTCATCCTGAGGAGCCCGCACGGGCGGGCGTCTCGAAGGATGGTCCAGCTTTCCGCCTCGTCTGCGCAGCATCCTTCGAGACGCGCATTCGGCGCTGCTCAGGATAAGGCGGGTGGAGTGCGGTTTCCGAATCGAGGCACGGCTGGCAGTTGCGCAACCTTTCAACTTCGAGGCCCTTTTTCGGCCTGGTTCGGAGGGAGCGCCGAAGGCGCGTCTCGAAGGTGGCTTCAACGCGCACGACCGGCGCCTTCTTCGGATCACCCCTTCTACGCACTTGCTTCGCGAGCGGCTCAGGATGACGCCGTCGATAGGTCCGGCATCCCGAAGCCTCACATCTTTGCAGTTACACAACTTTGAGCCGGTCCCCGCTTGTAAGGTGCGAGCCCCACTTATAGGTATTTTCTGAAAAACAATACCTGACGCCAGTCGGCTTAGCAAGAAATTGTCGATTTTTCTTAATCGGTCGCCCCGGCTCCCGATTGGGCGTTCTCTCTCCCCTCGGAAACGCCGTGCGATCTCCTCAACGCAATCCCATATGACAGGGGCAGCTCTCCGGCATGGGCTTTGCGTCCTTCCGTTTTGAAGGCAAAAGCTCCATCATTGAGGGGTCAAGGAGCGACGATGTCGTTTGCGGCCAAACCAACCGGCGTGAGAGACACGCTGCGCTTTCGTTTTCGAGGCGAGGAGGTGGTTCTCCACCATTTCTCTCCACGCGCGACCGTTCTCGACTGGCTGCGGGAGGACATGGGAGCCAAGGGAACGAAGGAAGGCTGCGCCGAAGGGGATTGCGGCGCATGCACCGTGGTGCTGGCTCAGCTCAAGGGGGGCCAGCTCGGTTACGAGCCGTTCAATGCCTGCATTCTGCTCTTGGGCCAGCTCGACGGCGCCGAGCTGATCACGATCGAGGATCTCGCCTCAGGCGGCGAACTGCATCCGTTGCAGCAGGCGATGGTCGACGCTCACGCCTCGCAATGCGGCTTCTGCACCCCCGGGATCGTGATGAGCCTGTTCGCCGCCTATCATTCCGGGCAGCCTCCGACTTACGCCGGTCTTTGCGACCAGCTTGCCGGCAATCTTTGCCGGTGCACCGGTTATCGCCCGATCATCGCGGCGGCCATGGAGACCTGCAACGGCCAGCCTGCAGACCATTTCGCCGCGACGTCTCAAGAACGCGCCGCGGCGCTCGCCGCTCTTGCCGACCCTAGGGACCTGTTCATCGGCGACGACGCGTCCTTCTTCGCAGCTCCCGCAAGCCTCGATTCGCTGGCTGCGCTCTATGCCCGCTACCCCGATGCGACCCTCGTCGGCGGGGCGACGGATGTTGGGCTCTGGATCACCAAGCAATTGCGCGACCTCAGGCGCGTGATCTGGCTCGGCAGGGTTTCGGAGCTGGACACGATCGGCGAGAGCGCCAACGGCGCTCTTTCGATCGGCGCCAGCGTTACACTGGAAGACGTCATGCCGCGGCTCGGCGAGATCCATCCCGACTTGGGCGAGTTGCTGCGCCGCTTCGGGTCGAAGCAGGTGCGGGTGAGTGGAACGGTGGGCGGAAACATCGCCAACGGCTCGCCGATTGGCGATCTGGCGCCGGCTCTTATCGCTCTCGGCGGCCGGGTTGTGTTGCGGAAGGGGAATGGGACGCGCGCGCTGCCGCTCGAAGACTTCTTCATCGCCTATGGCAAGCAGGATCGCGAGCCGGGCGAGTTCGTCGTGGCGGTCGAAGCGCCACAGCTTGCCGCCGGTCAGCACTACCGCGCCTTCAAGGTGTCGAAACGTTTCGACGAGGACATTTCCGCCGTCATGCTGGCGGCGCGCTTCGATCTCGATGGACGGGAAATTGTCAGCGCGCGCATTGCCTGCGGCGGGATGGCGGCGACGCCAAAGCGCGCTGAGCAGGCTGAGCGCGCGCTTGCAGGCGCGAGCCTCGACTCGCCCGCGACGTGGCGCCGCGCGCGTGAGGCGATCAACGAGGACTTCACGCCGCTCACCGACATGCGCGCGACCGCAGCCTACCGTAAGACGGTCGCCGCCAGCCTCCTCGAAAAGGCGCTCATGGAAATCTCCGGCGCGAGCGCGCCAACCCGGATCGGAATGCTCCATGCCGTCGAGTGATGACTCAATCGTCCTGGACGCGCCCACGACCACGGTCGTTCATAAGCCGCTGCCGCATGATTCCGCGCGCCTGCATGTTCAGGGCGCGGCGACTTACATCGACGATATCGGTGAGCCCGCGGGCACGCTGCATATTGCGATCGGTATGACCAACAAGGCCTCCGGCAAATTGAAAAGCCTGGGCCTCGAGGGGGTCCGCGGCGCTCCTGGGGTCGTCGCTGTTCTGACCGCGGCGGATATTCCGGGCAAGAACGACATTGCGCCCGTCTTCGCCGATGAGCCCCTCTTCGTCGAACAGGACGTGATGTTCCACGGGCAGGCTTTGTTCGCAGTCGTGGCGCGCACACGCGACCAGGCGCGCCGGGCGGCGCGGCTCGCGAAGATTGACATCGAGGCCGGAGCGCCGGCGGTCACGATCGCGGATGCGCTTGTCAGCGGCGCGCGCGTTCAGGACGACTATTCGTTCGGTCGCGGCGACGCGGCCGTCGCAATCGACAAGGCCGCGCATCGGCTTGAGGGGCAGCTTTCAATCGGCGGGCAGGAGCATTTCTATCTCGAGGGTCAGGCGTCGTTCGCGTTTCCCGGCGAAGGCGATGAGATGACGCTGCACGTGTCGACACAGGACCCGACCGAGACGCAACACATCGTCGCGCGGATCCTTGGAATACCGGACGCGTTCGTCACCGTGGAGACCCGCCGCATGGGAGGCGGCTTCGGCGGCAAGGAAAGCCAGGCCTGCGCCTGGGCGGCGATCGCGGCGCTCGCTGCGCGCGTGACGGGACGACCATGCAAAGTCCGCCTCGATCGCGACGACGATTTTGCGTTGACCGGCAAGCGCCACGATTTCCGCGCCGATTGGCGCGTGGGTTACGACGAGAAGGGCGTCGTCGGAGCTTACGAAGTTGCGCTCAACGCGCGCTGCGGCTGTTCCGCCGACCTGTCGCCCGGCGTCTGTGACCGCGCGATGTTTCACGCCGGCAACGGCTACTGGCTTCCCGACGTCTCGATCCTTACCCGGCGTCTCAAGACCAACACCGTATCCAACACCGCGTTCAGAGGCTTTGGCGGCCCGCAAGGCATGATCGCCATCGAGCGCGTGATGGACGCGATCGCGCGCGAACGCGGTCTTGATCCGCTCGACGTGCGCGAGGCGAACCTGTTGCGCGCCGGGTTCGAGCGCACGCCCTACGACCAGACCGTCGAGGACTTTGAGACGCAGCGGGCGATCATCGAGGATCTCGAAGTTTCGAGCGACTATCGCGCGCGGCGCCAGCGGATCGCCGCGTTCAACGCGAAGAGCCCCATCATCAAGCGGGGCATTGCGCTGACACCTGTAATGTTTGGCATTTCGTTCACCCTGATCCCGCTCAATCAGGCGACCGCGCTGGTGCACGTCTATTCGGACGGCTCGATTCATCTCAACCACGGCGGCACCGAGATGGGGCAGGGCCTGTTCACCAAGGTCGCGCAGATCGTCGCGGAAGAGTTCGGCGTGCCCCTGCATTTCGTTCGCATCACCGCCACCAACACCGCCAAGGTTCCCAACGCCTCGCCGACCGCGGCTTCGTCCGGCACGGATCTCAACGGCATGGCGGGGAAGATCGCCGCGGGCGCGATCCGGGAGCGAATGACGGCCTTTGCCGCCGAGGCATGGAACGTCGCGCCCGAGGCGGTCGAGTTCCGCGATGCGCGCGTGTTCGCCGGCAACGTCTCCATGAGCTTTGGCGAACTTGCGAAAGCTTGCCGGCTGGGGCGCGTGCAGCTGTCGCATTCCGGCTACTACAAGACGCCGGAAATCCACTGGGACCGTCTCAGGGCGAAAGGGCGGCCGTTCCTCTATTTCGCTTATGGCGCGTCCTGCTCGGAGGTCGCGATCGACACGCTCACGGGCGAGATGCGAGTCCTGCGCGCCGACGTCCTGCATGACGTTGGCGCATCGATCAATCCCGCGATCGACATGGGGCAGGTTGAAGGCGCTTTCATTCAGGGCATGGGCTGGCTGACAACGGAGGAGCTTGTCTACGACGCCGAGGGGCGGCTGCTCACCCATGCGCCCGCGACCTACAAGATCCCGGTGGCTTCCGACACGCCTCCGATCTTCAACACCCGGCTCCATACACGGCCCAATCCAACCCCGAGCATCTACCGCTCGAAGGCGGTCGGCGAGCCGCCATTGATGCACGGAATCTCGGTCTATTCCGCGATCCTCGACGCGGTGCATGCGACCAGTCCCAAGGGGCAGCCGAAGCTCGATCCGCCGTGCACGCCGGAATCGATCCTGAACGCGATAGCATCGCTCAACGGGGCGCCCTGAGAGGCCGCGATGAGAGCCTTCCGCCGTCTCATCGAAGCCATTGACGCTGAAGGCTCGGCGGCGCTCGTGACGCTCGCGCGTGTCGCGGGTTCGAGCCCGCGGGAAGAGGGCGCGCGCATGGTGGTGCGGCCGTCCGGCGGCTTCCAAGGCACGATTGGCGGCGGGGCGCTGGAATTTGCCGCTCTCGAAGCGGCTCAGATGGCGCTGAGAATGGGCCGCGGGCCCGCGCAGCGTCGTTCGCTTGCCCTTGGACCCGAGCTTGGACAATGCTGCGGCGGACGGGTCGAATGGCGGGTCGAAACGTTTGACGCGCGCGATGTCGACGATCTTTCGCCGTTAGCGATCGCCGAAGGCGGCGGTTCACCGACCTTAAGCGCGCGGCTTGGGCCGGACGGACGGGTTCTGCGGGCGCTCGGCTCATGCGCCAGCGAACGCAAGCTCGCGCGTCTTGCCGACGAGGGCTGGACCGAACCGCTCGGCGCGGTCGCGCAAGCGGTCTATCTGTTCGGCGCCGGCCACGTCGGACGGGCGTTGGCGCTCGCGCTCGCGCCGCTGCCTTTCGCTGTGCGCTGGATCGATCCCAGGCGCGACGCGTTCCCCGGCCACGCGCCGGCGAACGTCACGCTCATTCATGCGGCGGAGCCCGCCGCCGAGCTTGCCAGCGCGCCCGACAAGGCGCTCGTCGTCGTGATGACCCACTCGCACGCGCTCGATCTCGAGATCGTCGCGGAAGCGCTGAGGGTCGAGCGCTTCGGCTTCGTCGGCTTGATCGGTTCGTCGACCAAGCGGGCGCGCTTCCTGAGCCAGATGCGCGCGGCTGGCCTCACGGAGGTCCAGCGCGCGCGCCTCGTCTGCCCGATCGGGATCGAGGGGCTGGAGTCCAAGGACCCCGCGGTGATCGCCGCCTCGACCGCCGCGCAGCTTCTGATCGTCAGCGAGAGCCTGGCGGCGGAGGCGGATAAGGCGCCAAGCGCAAGCTTCGCGAATGGCGCCAAGGCTTCCGCGCGTTGAACCTCTCGACCGTATTTTTCCGATCGAACGCGCCCGCCGCCGAGGCGCCTGCCTCCAGAAAGCGGATCGCAAGCCGCCGTGGCGACGCGACGGGTCTGGGCGATCTCCCCTCGCATTTACGCGCCTCGCCAGCCTATATTGCAAACGTCGGCCCTCTCGAAGACCGACTGGCGCGCTTCAATCTGGAGGCCAAGTGTCGGGATCTCATTCCGCCAACCTCTTCGATCTCATCGCAGCGCGAGTGCCGCACGCGGACAAGCTCGCGCTTGAAACCGGCGACGCAACCGCGCTGACCTACGGCGCGTTGTTCAAGCGCTCGGCCCAGGCGGCCAATGCGTTGGTTAAGCTCGGGGTCGAGCCCGGCGACCGGGTCGCAGCGCAGATCGAGAAATCAACCGACGCAATCGTGCTCGCGCTGGCTTGCCTTCGCGCCGGCGCGGTTCTGTTGCCGCTGAACACCGCCTATACGCTCGCCGAACTCGAATATTTCCTCGCCGACGCCGAGCCTGCGCTGACCCTCTGCCGCCCCGACTCGCTCGAGCCCGTTCGCGCGCTCGCGCATAGGCTCGGCCTGCATGCGGTCGAAAGCCTCGGCGTCAATCGCGACGGAACATTCGCCGATGCGATCGCCGCGGCGGCGCCGGAGTTCGAGACGGTCCCGCGCGGAAGCGGCGATCTGGCCGCGATCCTCTACACCTCAGGCACCACGGGGCGCTCGAAGGGCGCGATGCTCACCCAAGGGAATCTCACGTCGAACGCGCTGACGCTGATCGATGGCTGGCGTTTCACTCCCGCCGATCGGCTCATTCACGCGCTGCCCGTCTTTCATACCCACGGGCTGTTCGTCGCGGTCAATGTCGCGCTCCTGTCCGGCGCGACGATGATCTTTATGCAAAAGTTCGATCCGGGTGCGGTGATCGCAGCGCTGCCGGGGGCGACGGCGATGATGGGGGTCCCGACCTTTTACACGCGTCTCATCGATGATTCCCGCCTCTCTCGCGGAGTGTGCGCCAACATGCGGGTTTTCATCTCGGGCTCCGCGCCGCTGCTCGCCGAGACCCACGCCGCCTGGCGGGAGCGGACAGGCTTCGCCATTCTTGAGCGCTACGGCATGACCGAAACCAATATGATCACCTCGAACCCCTATGACGGCGAGCGCCGGCCTGGAACGGTGGGTTTCGCGCTGCCCGGGGTCAGCGTGCGCATCGCCGATCTCGAAAGCGGCGCGCCGGTTCGGGCTGGCGAAATCGGCGTCATCGAGGTCAAGGGGCCCAACGTCTTCGCCGGCTATTGGCGGATGCCGGAGAAGACGAGCCAGGAATTTCGCGCCGATGGCTATTTCATCACTGGCGACCTCGCCCGCGTCGATGGCGACGCCTACATCCACATCGTCGGGCGGGCGAAGGACCTCGTGATTTCCGGCGGCTTCAATGTCTATCCCAAGGAGGTCGAGACCGAGATCGACGCGATCGAGGGCGTGCTCGAGAGCGCGGTGTTCGGCGTGGCTCACGCCGATTTCGGCGAGGCCGTGACGGCGGCTGTCGTCAGGCGTCCCGGCGCGACGCTGGCGGAAACGGCGATCCTTAAAGCGCTCGGCGGCCGCCTGGCCAAGTTCAAGGCGCCGAAGCAAATTATCTTTGTCGATGCGCTGCCGCGCAACGCAATGGGCAAGGTCCAAAAAGCGGCGCTGCGCGAAGCCCACAAGGAGATTTATCGCCGCGCGTGAGAGAGCTGGGCGCGGGCCAGGACAGTCAAACAAGACCAAAGAGATGGATAGCCCTTGGGGATTCAGTCGAATCCCCAAGGGCTGAGCTTTGATCGCGGTTTCCGGACGGCCCTTATCCGAGCCGCCCAGAGGCGTGGGCAAGGATCGTGTAGACTTTGCCAGTGTTGGACAAGAGATACGCCCGCCACTGCGCGCCGTCGCGGTCGGTGTGACTGACCTTCGCCAGCAGCCGCTCGAACTCTTGCATGTAACGCGTCGTAGTATCTCGGAATTGCGGGTCGGCGCGAATGCGGCGCCGAAGTTCGTCGAACGCCTGTTGGCCGGCCTCGGTATAGAGGCGGCGCGACGCAGCGCCCGTTTCGCCCCGCCGCCAGCGGTCCCACATCTCGACCGCGGCCTCGTTGTCGATGAGGCCCGCGATTTCCCGGCTCAGCGCCTCGAGCGTCTCCGCGCCCATGGACGACGCCTCGTCCGGCTCGTCGCGGGAGGCGGCGGCAAGCAGGTTCGAGAGCCATCCAGGCTGTCCGCGGTCGCTCGTCGAGGCTGGCGCCAAAGGCGCCGGCGTCGCAGCCGGCCGCGATGTGATGGCGGGCGAGCCCGGCCACGGCGGCGTCTGAGGCCGCGCCAAGCCCGGGCTTGGCTCGGAGGCGCCGATCCGCCCCGCTGACGGACTCTCGATCGGAGGCGCGCCCACCGCTTCCGCCACACGCGCCAGCGCGGATTCGCTTCGCGACGCGACGATCTCCGGGACCTTCTCGGCCGCTCGCGGCAATGGCTTCTCGAGAGGCGGCGCGGTCCTCGCTGCGGCTAGCGCATGCGGTTCGGCGACGTCGTAGGTCGATCCCGACTCTGACACCAGCGCTGCAAGCTCCTTCAGCGCCCGGATTTGATCGGAAACGACCCGGCGCATCGCTTCGGCGGTTTGGCTTGTCTCCTGCGGCAGATCGAGCACGCCGCGGCGCAGCTCCTGGCGCGTTTGATCGAGTTCGCGCTGAACCTGGCTCGCCATGTCCTTCACTTCGGCGACCGACTGACGGAAGCGGTCAGCGGCGTGTTCGAGCGCCCCGGTCAGCTGCGCGTTGGTCTGTTCGAGAGTCGACTGCAATGTCTGTGCGGTTCGCTCGCGTTCCTTGGCCGCCGTGTCGCGAATGCTTTCAAATTGGCCGGCGACCGCAATCGACGCGCCCCTTGTCGCGGATGCGAGCGCGGCGCTGATCTCCTGAGCGCGAGCCTGGGCCCGGGCGAAACTGTCTTCGACATTCGCCGCGAATCGCCCAAGCGTCGCTTCAAAAGCCTCGCCGCGGCCCGAGAGGTCGCCGATGAGTGTTTGCAGGCTGCTGTGGCGGTGCCCAAGGGCGTGGTCGAGCGACTGCTGCTGCCGGGCGAGATCCTGCCCGACCTCTGCGAGCGCCTCCGCATGCTGCGCGAGCTGTCCCGCGAGCGTGCTGGCGTCGGACTGGGTGGTGGCTGAGAGGCGCCCCAGGGTCGCGACCTGTGAGGCGATGCCGCTTAGCGCGTGTTGGAATTCGTCGACCCGTTCGGCGAGCCCGCTCTGAACCGCCGCCAGTCGGTCGCCGGCTGATCCGATCGCCCGGTCGATGCCGGCGCTGGTTTGACCAAGATTGTCGATTACCGATGTCAGCTCGTGGCGCAGTCGGTTCCCGGTGTCCGAGAGAGCCTCGACCGAGCTTTGAGCGCTGCCGGTTACTGTCTCCCGCAACGAGACGCCGGAGGCCTCCACCTGCTCGGTCAACCGTTTCAGCAACGCGTCGATCGTTTCGGCCGAGCGTTGAGTCGTCTCGGCTGCAACGCTGCGCAGCGTGTCGGTGGAATCGGCGACCTCCGAGCGCAACTGCCCGGTCAGCGCGCTCAATGCGCGCACTGGGTCCGCCGCGCTGCCGTTGACGGCGGCGATAAGCTCGTCCGTACGCCGGGTCAGCAAGGCCGCAAGGCCGGCCATCTGCTGGTCGAGGGTATGCATCGCGCGCTCGCTGACGCCGACGATTCTCGCCGAGACATCCTCGCCCCGCTCGCCGAGGGCGGTCACCAGGTCGGCGCCCCTTCCCTCGATGATCTCGCGCAAGTCGTCGACCTTCGCTCTGATCGCGCTGGCGACGCTGGCGCCTCGCGCCGCCCAGATCGACTCGGCTTCCGACGCCGCGCTCGTCAGAACTTCGCTCATCGTCTGAATGCGAGCGGCAAGGCGCTCATCGATGGTCTCGGCGTTGCGGTTCGCCGCCTGCGCCAGGTCGGCCAGGCGCACATCAATGACGCGTGCGCTCTGATCAGCGGCCTCGGCCAAGGCGGCCAGGCGCGCGTCAAAGATCTGCGCGCTCTGCCGGGTCGCGTCGGCGACCGCGACCTGATGGGAGTCGAACGCCGCGCCGATCGACGACTTGTGCATGTCCAGCATTGCCGTGACTTGCTGCGTGTGTTCACCCACCTTGTCTTCCAGTTCCGCCCGACTGGAGTCGAAGCGCCGGCTCAGGTCCTGCATGGGCGCAACGACCTGCTCCTTGAACTGATCGACGCTCGCTCCGAGCGAGTGCGAGACGTCTTCGACCCGGCCAGTCAATGTCCCGTTGATGTCTCGGGCGACGTTCGACAGTGTTTGTGTCAGTTCTTCGGCCCGCCTTTGCAGCGTCTCGCCGATTTCAGCCGATTTGGCGCTCATGCCTTCTGCGATTTCCCGGCCGCCGTCGCCAAGCGCTTTCGCGGTTTCGAGGGTGCTTCGGGCCAGGGTCTCGGTAAGCGACCGGCCGCGCTGCGCGAGCGCGTCTTCAATCCGCACGAGCAGGCTTTCGAGGGTTGAAGAGACTTCGTGGAGTTTTGCCCCGGCGCGTTCCTCGACCGCTTGCAGCCGGCTGTCGAACAGTGCGGTTGCCTCCGCGTTTCTCCGGCCGAGCTTCTCGTCGATCGCTCCGCCGCGATTGATGAGCGTTTCCTCGATGGCGGCCAGCTTGTCGCCCAGATCGGCCGCGAGAGCCGCCGACCGATCGCTAATCTGCCCGACGATTTCGCGGCCGCGCCCGTCAATTGCGCCTTCGAAGCGCGCAAGCCCGTCTCCGAGCGATGTTTCGATCCGGTGCGAATGGGAGGTCAGGGCAAAATCGACCGCATTGCGGTGCGCGGCCGAAGTGATTTCAAACTGCTCCAGTCGCTCCGCCGACTTTGTTGTCAGGTCTTCATTGTAGTCGCCGAAGCGCTTGTCGAAGTCGTCGCGCCTGGCCTTCATCATGACGTCGATCGCATCGAGATGACCGGCGATGCGCGCATGGAGCTCGTCGGAATGGGACCCGAGGCGATCGATGACGTTGTGACCGCTTTCGCCGACGAGCTCATCCAGTGCCTGGAGATATTCGCGCATACGCTCGGTCTGCTGAGAAACGGCCTCCACGAGAGTCACGCCGCGGTGGTTGATGATCTGGTCGAAGGCTGTGATCCGCTCGCTCAGCGCGTCGTGTACGCCGCCCGCTCCGTTCGCGGCCGCGGTCGCGACCTCGCTGACAAGCGAGGCGAGACGCTCGTTGATCTGCGCCGTCTCAGAGCTCAGGCTGCTCAAGGATTGAGCTGCCGACGCCTCGATCTGCGCCTGGGCGAGGGCGCCCTCGGCCGAGATCACGCCGACGAGCCGATGCGTTGATTCGTCGAACAGGGTCTCAAGCGCGCCATTCTGGGTATTGATCGCGCCACGCAGTTGGGTTTCGCGAGCGTCGAATTGTTCGCCCCATCGCGCAGCGGCCGCGTCGAGGATAGCGGCTGCGTCTTCCGCGCGGTCCCGAATGAGCGCGCTCAGTCGCTCGCTCGACCCGGTGAGCCTATCTTCAAGAACCTGGCCACGCACCACGACGGTGTCGTGCAGACGGTCGGCGGTGTCCCTCAGGCGCCCGACCAGGTCGTCGCCATGGACAACGATCGTGTCGGAGAGCCGCGCGCCGCCGCTCTCGAGCCGCTCGATCAGCGAATCAGACCGGGCGCTAAAGTCGTGGGCGACCGCATCGGTGGTTAGGCCGAACTGATCGGCGACCGAGTCGCCTTGGGCGCGGATCGCGTCGACGGCCTGCGCGCTGCTCGCGTTGACCCGGCTGACGAATTCCTCTGAATACGCGTCGACCGCGTTTCGGGCCGCCGCCGAGGCTCCGGCGAGTTGATCGGCGATGGAGTCGCCATGGAGACGGATCGCCTGAGCGGCCTGTTCGCCGCTGGCGCCGATGCGAGCGACCACGGCGTCCGTGTGCTCGTCGACGGCGCCGCGCGTCGCCTGTGAGGTCTCAGCGAGCCGATCGGCAATGGAATCGCCGTGGAAGCGGATCGCCTCGACAGCCTGTTCGCCGCTTGCGCTGACGCGCGCGACGACGTCATCCGCATATTCGGCGACGGTGCTGCGCGTCGCCTCTGAGGCCTGAGAGAGCCGGCCGGAGATGGAATCGCCATGGAAGCGGATCGCCTCGGCAGCCTGTTCGCCGCTTGCGCTGACGCGCGCGACGACCTCGTCCGCATACTCGGCGACGGCGCTGCGCGCCGCCCCCGAGGTTTGGGAAAGGCGATTGGCGATCGTGTCGCCATGGAAGCGGATCGCCTCGACAGCCTGTTCACCGCTTGCGCTGACCCGAGCGACGATTTCGTCCGCGTACTCGGTGACGGCGCCGCGCGCCGCCGCGGAGGTCTCGGAAAGTCGGTCGACGATCGCCTCGCCATGGAAGCGGATCGCCTCGACGGCCTGTTCGCTACTTGCGCCGACCCGAGTGACGACCTCGTCCGTGTAATCGGAGACGGCGCCGCGCGTCGCCTCCGACGTGCGCGAGAGTTGGTCGGCGACCAATTCTCCCTGGGCGCGGATCGCCTGGACGGTTTGCTCCCCGCTCGCGCTCACGCGACCGACCACCTCGTCCGCGTAGGCGGCGACGGCGCCACCCATCACGGCCGACGCTCCGGCGAGTTGAGCGGCGACGGATTCTCCGTGCGCGTTGACGGTTTCGGCGGCCTCGGAAAGGCGCGTCGCGACGATCTCGCCGTGGGTTCGCAGCGTCTGCGCCGCCTCGGCGCTGCTGGCGGAAACTCGGCTCACGACGGTGTCCGCATGGGCGCCGACGGCGTCGCTCGCTGAAGCGGCGGATTCCGACAGGCGGACAGCGACCGAGTCGCCGTGGAAGCGAATGGCTTCGAGGACCTCGGCGCTGCTGGCGTTGATACGGCCGACGACGTCGTCGCTGTGGGCGCCAAAAGCGCCTGACAGCGCCAGCGACGCCTCGGCAAGTTGATCGGCGATCGTGTCTCCATGTCCCCGGATCGCCTCCACAGCCCGCGCACTGCTGCCGCTGATTCGTCCGACCACATCGTCGGCATGGGCGCCAACGGCGCTGCGCGCGAATTCGGCTGCGTCCGAAAGACGCGTCGCCACCCGGTCGCCATGCGACTCGATCGCCTCGACGACGGAATCCTGCGAGGTCTGGATGCGTCCGATCAGATTGTCGCTCCGTTCCTCCAGGCGGGACAGCAGGCTGTCGCCGACCGACTTGAAACGATTGTCGACTTCCCCGACGCGCGCCAGGATCTCGCCGGCGGCCTTTTGGCTGGTGTTGGCAAGGCGTTCGGCCAAGGTTTCGCCGACCGCGGCGATCGATACGCTCATCCGGGCGCTTTCGGCGACGATGCGCTCGAGTGTCGCAGAGCCGGTGCGGTCCATCGCCGCGGTGATGTCATCCGACGCCGTCCCGAGGGAAGCGTTCAGCTTCTGGCCGACTTCGGCGAGGCGCTCGCTCAGATTGCCGCCAGCCACGTCGAGGTCCGCCGTGATGCTGTCGTGAGCCGTGGCTATGGCGTCGCGAACCCGCGTCCCGCTGGTCACGATCGATTCGCGCTGATCGGCCATTTCAGCGATGAGCAGGCGGATCTTGCGCTCGTTGTCGGAATAGGATCGCTCGAGCGTCGAAACCTCAGATCGCACGCGGGTCTCGAGCTCCGCGGCGCGGGAAAGCGCACGCTCGACGCCGTCTCCCATCGACGTAAGCTCGCGACGGATGGCCTGCGAGAGGTTCGCGACGTGATCGCCCGCCATCGTCTCGGGTTCGGCTAGGCGCACCGCCACCTGGGAGATCGCGCGCGCCGATTGTCGCAACTCCCGCAGCCGCCGGGAGAGCGCGGCAAAGGCGAACATGAAGATGATTGGCGCCAGGGCCGCCAGTAAAAATAGCGGCGTTTCGGGCCGCAGGAGCATCTCGAGGGGTCGCCTCGAAGCCGAGGGCCACACGGACACATAGGCGTAGAGTCCACAGATACCCGCCCAAAGGAGCGAGGCAATCAGGGCGAGTATGAACGGCGTCCGGCTCGCTGGACGCGCATTCATCGCTTGCAAGACCGCGCCGACGTTCTCACGGTCGTCGTTCGCGGGTGTCGCCGCGGAAATCGCTGGTTTGGGCTCGCTGTCCGGAGCGCCCTGCAGAGACGGGCCGGGGCGAAGGAGCGTCGGCGAGTCGCCGGCGAGCGGGCTCGGTTTCAGAACCGGCGCAGCCGTCGTCGCCCTGGCGGGAATGAGCTGGGACGAAGAGACGTTGTCGTCCGAGGCCAGCATGGCCTCATCCTCGTCCGTCAGGTTCAAGGCGCTCTCGATCGCCGACATCGCCGCCGAAACCGGATCCGTCGCCGGATTTTGTTTTGCCATCGCCTCACTCCATCCGCGCCGATCGTTGAAATGACCGGCGCGTGCGCCGAGCGTTTCCCGCTGCTTGCCCCAGCCGACCCAAACGGCTCGTATTAACCACGTTGCAGTCTACCGCCGAGCCTTAAGGATGAAAACCACGTGGCCCGGGCAACTTGCAAACGTCGTTAACGGTTCGGTTACCATGTTTTTTCATAGTGTTCAGCCGATTAAGGCGCCCGCGCGCCCCAAGCGCTGGCCTTCGAGGGCAAACGGACCGGTCCATGTTTGACAGCTCGGCCGACTTCGATCCACCTCTCGACCTGGTTCATCTGGCCCGCCAGTGCCTCGGCGATCACGAGCTTGAGGCCGAACTGCTCGGACTGTTCCGGCTGCAAGCGCGGGCGTCGACGGGGGAGTTATCCGATTCGCCGCCCTTGTCATCGGGATCCAAGGCGAGAATTGCTCACCGCCTCCTCGGCTCGGCGCTGGCGATTGGGGCCGGGCGGGTCGCCAAGGCAGCCGCGCGCCTCGAGGAATTGGCCTCCGCTGGCGGCGACCAGCGCTCGGCGGAAGCGCACGCGACCGCGGCGCTCGTGTCGGCGCTCGCCGAGGCCCTCGCCGAAATCGATCGTATTCAAACCTAGCCGGCAAACCTGGCCGGGAAGGACGTCGCGGGGCCTGGGATTGGTCCCGCCGCGGCCAGCTAGGCTCGCCCCGCCACAAAGATGCCCGGCTGAATGGCCTTTTGGCGCGGCGCCGCTTGCTTGCCGCTGCGCTTCCTTTATGAAGGCGCCCGACCGGCTTGGGCCGGTGTGCATGTGACGGCGCGAACAGCCGTTCTCCCCGAGGAAAATCCGCTTCGATGCCCAAACTGACTTTCATTGACGCGTCCGGACAGTCGCGCTCAGTCGAGGCGCAGGTCGGCGCGACGGTCATGGAGACGGCGCTGCGCAATTCCATCCCCGGCATTGAAGCCGAGTGCGGCGGCGCCTGCGCTTGCGCCACCTGCCACGTCTATGTCGCGGAAGAGTGGACGGAAAAGACCGGCAAGGCCTCCCAGATGGAGGAGGACATGCTCGATTTCGCCTTCGAGGTGCGTCCCAACTCAAGGCTCTCCTGCCAGATCAAGGTCACCGATCAGCTGGACGGCCTCACCGTGACCACGCCGGCGAAACAAGGATAAGAACAAAGGAATCGGCATGAGCGAATCGCTAACCACCGACGTCGCGATCATTGGCGCCGGCCCGATCGGCCTGTTCGGCGTTTTCGAACTCGGCCTGCTCGACATGAAAGCGCAGCTGATCGACATTCTGCCGAAGGCGGGCGGCCAATGCGCCGAGCTCTATCCTGAAAAACCGATCTACGACATCCCGGGCTTTCCGGTGGTCAATGGACAAGAGCTTGTCGACAACCTGATGAAGCAGATCCACCCGTTCGGACCGAAGTTTCACCTCGGCGAGATGGTCGAGCGGATGGAGGTCCTTGGGACGCCCGAGCAGCCCTTGTTCCGAATCGCGACCGACAACGACAAGACGATCGAAGCCAAATCCGTGTTCGTCGCCGCCGGGGGCGGGTCGTTCCAGCCGAAAAGGCCGCCGATCCCGGGCCTCGAGGCTTACGAAAGCAAGAGCGTCTTCTATTCCGTCCGCAAGATGGAGCATTTCCGGGGCCGCCGCGTGGTGATCGTCGGCGGGGGCGATTCGGCGCTCGACTGGGCGATCAACCTGCATCCGGTCGCCGACCGCATCACCCTGGTGCATCGCCGCGATGCGTTCCGGGCCGCCCCTCACTCGGTCAACGCCATGCGCGAGCTGGTCAATTCGGGCGACATGGAGTTCGTGCTCGGGCAGGTGACAGGCGTCAAGGGCGATAACGGCCAGCTTTCGGCGCTCATCATCCGCCGCGAGAACGGCGAGGTTTACGATCACCCCTGCGACGACATGCTGCCGTTCTTCGGGCTCACGATGAAGCTCGGGCCGATCGCCAATTGGGGGATCAACCTCAACGAGAATCTGATCCCCGTCGACACGGCGAGGTTCGAAACCAGCGTTCCCGGCATTTTCGCCATCGGCGACATCAACACCTATCCGGGCAAGCTCAAACTGATCCTGTCCGGCTTCCACGAGGCTACGCTCGCCGCCCAGCGCGCCCATCATTATGTCTATCCGGACAAGAAACTAACCTTCCAGTACACCACCTCATCCACGAGTTTGCAGCGCAAGCTTGGCGTGAGCTGAATTCGCGGGATCTAGGGGTTTCTACCCTCGCGCCCGAGCCGGGAGCCCGCTAGGCTTTGCCTCGTGGCGTCTGTCGCGAGGACTTCAAGTGAGCGCGGCAAGCAGCTATGCGCTGGGGTATTCGGCTGAAGAGGAACGCAGGCTCGCCCTGCAGGGGAGGTTGTACGAACGTCTCACCGAAGACGTTTTGCGTCACGCCGGGATTGGCGACGGCATGCATGTCCTTGATGTCGGCTGCGGCATTGGCGATGTCTCGCTGCTGGCCGCTCGATTGGTCGGTTCAAGCGGTTCGGTGATTGGAATCGATCGAGCGGAAGAGTCGATCCAATCCGCGCGCCGTCGAGCGATGAGTTTGGGAATCGAAAATGTAACCTTTATCGCGGCGGATATCTCGACTTTCGCGACCGATAACGTGTTCGATGCGATCATAGGCAGGCTTGTCCTGCTCTATCTGCCGGACCCTTCGAAGACCCTTAGACACTTATCGTCGTATTTGCATCCTGGCGGACTCGTGGCGTTTCAAGAGATGGACATGTCCACGTTTATTCCACCAGGTTCACCGGCGCTCATGACTCGCGTGCTGACTTGGGCCTATGACGCGTTCGGCGCCTCTGGCGCCGAGAGGGAAATGGGACCAAAGCTGCCGGACATATTTATCAACGCCGGACTTCCACGCCCAGAAATGATTGCCGGACAAAAGATAACGAGTTGGGTCGATCCTGACGTGCACGCCATACTCGCGGGCTTGGCCCGGAGCCTGTTGCCGGTGCTGGAGCGGTCAAAAATCGCGACGGCGAAGGAAGTGGATGTCGACACGCTAGCCGACAGATTGCGCGATGAGGGGATAGAAAAGGGGGAATCCTTAGCCTACTGGCCCCGCTTGGTTGGCGCCTGGGCCCGGACGTCGTGAATCGCTTCGGAAGCTCGCGAGTCCCTTAGAACGTAAGGTTCGTCCGCAGCCCGACCACCAATTCGTTCTTGATCCGCTGCGCCGGATCGTTCGGGTTGGCCAGCCCCATGCCGGGATTGATGAAATACTGGACGTCCGGCTGAATGACCCACGAGGGCAGGGCCTGAAACTGGTAGCTCGCCTCGATGAAGGTCTCGTTCGAACGTATCGGCGTATAGACGGACGGCTGGAGGGCCTGCATCTGCCGGTCGAAGCCGGCCGCGCCGCCGCTCGCCCACACGGTCCCCATTTCGACGCCGAAGATGTCGTTGTCGCGTCCGGGCGCCGGAGCTTTCAGGGCGAAGCCTGCGTTGATGCTGGCGCTGACCAGGTTGCGATCCGGGTAGGGCGTGAACATCGGGCGGAGGAAGACATTCACGCTGCGGCTGGAATTGTCCTTCGAACGCCAGACCATCTGGTCCATGACGCCATATAGGGAAAAGTCGCCGTGATGCGCGGCCGGCGCGCCGTTGCTCGAGGGACTGGCGAGAGGCGCTCCCATCGTGTCGTATTGCTGATCGTCGAATTTGTAGCTGTCCCACCAGGCGCCGATCTTGTAGACGCCCGGCAGCGGGCCGCCGGGGCTCGGCTTTCCGGGCGCGCTTGAGCCATACGCATATTGCAATTCGGCGATCGCCAGAGTCCCGGTGTCGAGAGGGAAGCTCACCCCGTACGGATTGCTTTGAGGCGCGTTGGGAGAATTGCGCGGGATGGGGCTGCCGTTGAAGACGCCGGCGAGCAGGGTGACGCTGTCCGTGAGCTGCGCGCGGCCGCGAACCCCTAAGCCCGCGAGCGGATAAGCGGGGCCGCCGCCGGGCAGATCGATCGTCGGAACCCCCGGCCAGCCTGACGCCGCGCTGACGAAAAAGGCGTTCGCGGTCGGCGCAATGGTGAATTCCTCGTCGAGGCTCTGCTCGCCGATCTTGATGTCGAATTTGTCGGTGAATTTCTGCTGATACCAGAGCTCCCAAAGCCGGACGCCGACCGGCGCCTCGATGTCGGTCAGGGTCTGGAGGACCATGAGATTGTCGGCGGTCAGGTTTCCGCCCCAATACTGGAGGCCGCTCGCATTGAGCGTGCCGCCCTTCAGCCCGAATGCCTTTTCCGTGTCCATTTGTAGCGTCACGGTGGTGAGGCCGTTCGCTTCGAAACCCTGTCTGACGCCCCCCGAGAGATTGCCGAAGGTCTCGACGTTCTCGAGAACGCCGAGCGTGACGCCGTAATTGGCGAGCGCGGGCCGAAGCCCTCCCATGTCGCCAAGCAGGTTTTGATTCTGCCAGTCGCCGCTGAGCTGCCCCCATGGCCCGGCGGCCGGCTTCGAAGGCGCCGAGGCGTCGGCCCGAAACTGCGGCTCCCCGAGCCGGGGTAGGGCGAGTGTCGAGGGACCGGGTAGATTCGCGAGGCCCGGCGGGAGTGGCCCGGCGAGGGCCGGCGTTGGCTGAGACGGGTCCGAAGGCCCGGGGCCTGAAGGCGGGGCCGGGCCGGCGAAGGCGGCGCCGGCGATGCCAGCCATCGCCAGAGCGGAGGCGCTTCGGATCGCAGTCCGGCGGCTGAGAGCCAATCGACGGTGAAGAGGACGCAATCCCTAAACTCCCGCCTGCCGACGACAGGATTTCGACCGCGCCGGGACAGCGATGTCAATGAGGTTGTCGGTCAGATTGAACCTTTCCAAAACCATTTGATGACAGCGGGTTATGACGAGGCTTTGAGTTCGGCCGCGGGGGTCGGTCCAGCGGACCGCAGGTAGGCGAAGGATGGGGTCTGGCCGGGCTGTCAGCAGGTGTGCGATTCTGCGCGCGACGAAGCGATTTCAAAGGCTTAAGCCTATTTTTCTGCAACGCGAATCGAATCGTCCGCACACCGAACCTATCCTAATCTTAATTATTACCATATCAATATAATACTTTGATATAAATGATATAATATGAAAAAAATTAATGCGCCGGTCGAACCACGGCCGCCGCCAGAGTTTGCCGGGGGCGGGGCGAGGCCGGATGGACGGCGTCGCGGAGGCGTCGACGGGAACGGCCGGAGCGAGGCTGGCGCCGCCCTCGGCCAATCCTGCGGTCGGATCATCGAGGCCCTGCGGGCGGCGCCCAATACCCGCGGGCGGCGCCCAATAAATGTGCGTCTTCCCGGAACAAATCGAGCGGAGGGCGTGTTTAGGCTGGCTCGATATTCACGCCAATGTCGCGTTGAGGAGGGAAAAATGGGCCGTGGGATTCTGCTTTGGCTTCTGGGCGTTCCGATCCCGATCATTATCCTGATCGCGCTTCTCTACCACTGAAAGCCGACCGCCGGACGGCCGCGCCCCCGAAGGCCGGTCGTATCGGTCTTATGAACGCAGAGGTCCAAATCCATGACTGAGCTCACACTCGAGACTCGCGCCCCCTTGTCGACGGTGACAGTCGCCCCCGATCATGCCTCCGGCGTGTCATGGGCGGCGGTGATCGCCGGCGCATTCATCGCTTCCGCGTTTTCCCTGGCGCTGGTGGCGCTGGGGGCGGGCATTGGCCTGATCTCGGTTTCGCCGTGGTCGAACAATAATCCGTCAGTGACCACATTCACCGTGCTTGCCGCCGCCTGGTTCATCGCGGTGGAGCTCTTTGCGTGTGGGGTTGGCGGATATATCGCCGGGCGACTGCGCTCCGGTTGGGCGCGCGTGCACACCGACGAGGTTTTTTTCCGCGACACCGCGCATGGGCTTTTGGTCTGGGCGGTCGGGGCGGTGATCACCGCCGTGCTCCTGGCCTGGGCCGCGAGTTCGGCCGTGAGCGGCGCCGCTCACGTGGCAAGCGCGGCGACCGAGGCGGTCGGCGAGGCCGCCGGCGCCGCGACCGGACAGGCGGCCAGCCAGGCCGCGTCGAGCGTGGCCGACCCAACGGCCTATTTCTCCGATATGCTTTGGCGCAGCGATAAGCCGGCTCAGGGCGATCAGGCTGCCGCGACGGCTGAGGGCGGGCGGATCATGGCCCGCGCGCTCGCCACCGGCGATCTGTCCGCCCCGGACAAGACCTATCTCGCTCAACTGGTCGCGAGCCGCACGGGGTTGAGCCAGCCGGATGCCGAAAAGCGCGTCACCGATGTCTTTGACCAGGCGAAGAAAGCCAAGCAGGCGGCGGCGGACAAGGTCAAGGCGGCGGCGGACGCTGCCCGCAAGACGGGGGTCTATGTGGCGCTTTGGGCCTTCATCTCGCTTCTCGTCGGCGCTTTCTCGGCGAGCTACATGGCGACCGTCGGCGGCCGGCAGCGGGACGAAGCGCCGCTATTCGACTAAGCGGATTGCAATTCCGGTGGACGCATCGCCGACCGGATCCTGAGGCGCCCCTCGCGACCTCAGCGGGTCGCTTCGTCCTTCGCGCCTTCCACGGCTCGATCCGCCACAGACGGCTCTTCGTCCGGGAGCGGCGCGAAAGTCAGCGCCCTGGGCGGTGTCGGCAGCGCAAGCGGCGGAGCTTCGGCCGGCAGGCGTGGCGGCGGGCCGGCCGCCGCCTCATGATAACGGTCCAGCGCCGCGACGACCCGCAAATAGGTCGCAACCGCCTTCATGTCGCCGAGCTCGATCGCGGCCTCGGCGAGCCTCAGCGCCTTCATGAGCCGCGCGACCTGCACCCGGGCGAAGCGCTCGGGCGCGTCGAGCCGGCGCTCGGCCAGCGCCCGGTCGATTTCGCGGCGCACCGTAGCGGAGCTGGCCTCCACCATTTTTGCGATCTGGCTCAGGGTATAGCCCGACATCATCAGGTTGAAGCAGCGCTCCCGCCGATCGAGCCGGTCTTCGCGCCGCGCCCGCGCTTCGGCTCGAACGCCGGGGACTTGCGTCGGGGGCTGGTCCTTCATTTCTGATTCTCCGTTGCGTTGGGGAAAAACGGAGATTATAGCAGTTCTTTCGGTTTAGCAGAAATAGTTTGTTTCGGGGCCCAAACCCCAAACTCGGCCAGGTGACCGAGGTCGGCGGGCCGCCGCTCGGTACGATCCGAGGCGTCGGTCAGCTTGGGTTGACCGCGAGGATGAGCTTGCCCGCGACCTGGCGTGAAGCGAGACGGTCCAGCATCGCGCCCGCCTCGCCGAAGGGGAACACCTGCTCAAGCGGGACTTTCAGACTCCCATCCATGATCCCATCCACGACCGCGTCGATCGATTGGCGCCAGGGTCGGGAAGAAAAGTCGGCGTGGCCGAGATGGAAGCGGGTGAAGGTGAGCGACTTCGCCACCAGCCGTTCCCATAAGTTGGGAAACGGCCGGCCCTCCGCCTCGCCGAAGCTCACGACGTGGCCGAGCTTGCGGATGGTCGAGAAGCTGCGGTCGAGGATGCTCGCGCCAGTCGAGTCCAGCACCTTGTCGACCCCCCTGCCGTTGGTGAACCGCGCCGCGACCTCAACGAAATCCTCGTCCTCCCGGTTGACGACCCTGGCCGCGCCAAACGCAAGCGCGCGCGCCTCCTTGCCCTTCGTGCCGACCGTTCCGATGACGATGGCCCCAGCGCGCACGGCGAGCTGGGTCGCGAACAAGCCGACGCCCCCGCCAATGGCGTGAATGAGGATGACGTCGCCAGGCCTGGTCACGCTCACATTGTGGAGGAGATGCCAAGCGGTGAGCGCCTGAATGGGAAAGGCCGCCGCGACGTCGAGCGCCATGCCCGGAGGAAGCGGAATGAGGCGCTCGAGCGGCGCCACGCATTGATCGGCGAAGCCTCCCGCCTCCTCCAGAAAAGCTGCGACGCGATCGCCGACCTGCGCGCCTGTGACGCCCGGTCCGAGCGCCGCGATCCGTCCCGAAACCTCGAGCCCGCCGACAATCGGGTAGCCTTTCGGATGAGGATAGGTTCCGCTGACGATCATCGTGTCGGCGAAATTGCAGCCGCAATAGGCGACGTCGATCAGCGCTTCTCCGGGGCCGGGAATCGGCTGCGGCGCTTCGCCAACCGCCAAATTGTGCTTGACGCCGGGAGCGTCGATGATGATCGCGCGCAATCCAGTCGCTCCCCGCGCTATTTCGGCGCGGCGGCACCCGCCCGAAGCGCGCTGGTCGCCGCGGCGTCGACAGCCTTTCCGCTGATTGCGACGCCATAGTCGGCCTTGGCCTGCTCGGTCGAAAGATAGCCGTCGAGCACGTCGCCGAGGACCGCCTCGGGATCCCGTTCGAGTGGATTGCCGTAGCCGCCTCCGTTCGGCCCGACCGCCGTGAGCCGGTCGCCGCGATTCGCTCCGCGATAAGCCACCTTGGATGGGAGGGCGCTCTCGCCACCCGTCGCGGGGATGAGCGACAGGGAGGCGGTCGAGCCGTCCGCGCCGCCGGCGAATCCCCACGGACGATATTTGTGCCCCTCGCCCTCGACCGAGAACGCGCCGTCAGAGAGAAAGGCAAATTCGCGGATCGAGCCGATGCCCCCTCGCCACTTGCCGCTCGCGGGCGCCTGGTCGCGCAACTCGTAACGGTTGACGCGAAGCGGCAGATGCGACTCGATGTCCTCTATCGGGTTGTTCCGGGTGTTGGCGTACAGCGTGTCGACTGCGTCCATGCCGTCCAGGCCTTCCCTGCCGCCGTAGCTCCCTTCGAGGATTTCCATCTGCACCCAGTGGCGGCCCTCATGGAGCCCGGTGAAGGCGACGCAGCGCAGATTGCCGATGCCCGCGCTCACCTGTCCGGGGACGCATGGGGCCAGCGCCTTCATGACCGTATCGGCGAGAGCGTTGCCGGGACAGAAACGCGCGATCACCGGCGCCGGGAAGTTGGGGTTCGCCAGCGTTCCCTTCGGCGCGACGATGTGAATCGGACGCGTCAGCCCCATGTTCTGCGGCACGTTCCCGTAAACCGCGCTGTCGAGAAGGATGGATCGGAGCGTCAGCCAGATCGCGCAATCGACCGTGCCTTCGAGCGGCATGTTGATCGGCCGGTCGTCGACCTGCGGGGCAGTGCCGGTCAGATCGACGGTCATCTCATCGCCGCGCACTTTGAGCGTCGCCTTGATCTTGAGATCGCGGCGCTTCGCCTCCTCGTCGTCCAGGAAACCGTCGATCGTCGTCTCGGCGGCGTAATCGCCGTCGGGCAGCGCGCGGATCGCGTTGCGCATCAGGCGCTCGGAATAGTCCATGAGATCCTGATAGGCGAGCATGAGTGTCTCAAGCCCGTATTGCCGCACGAGCGCGAGAAACCGGTCGGCGCCGATCTCCGCCGCCTTGATCTGCGCCTCCATGTCGCCGACGACGAGATCGGAGGCGCGGATATTGTCACGCAGAAGCTGCCAGACGGCTCGGTTCGGCCGCCCGTCCTCGACGATCTTGATCGCTTTGAACTGCAGCCCTTCCGCATAGGCGTCGACGGCGCTGACGATGCCGGCGCTGCCGGGAGTCGAGGCGCCGATGTCGAGATGATGGGCGGTGGTGACCGAAAAGCCAATCAGCTGATCATCGAGAAAGACCGGCACGCAAAACGCGACGTCCGGCCCGTGCGAAGCGCCCCCATAAGGGTCGTTATGCATGATGACATCGCCGGGACCGATCGATTCTCCGCGCCTCTTGAGCTCCTTTCGAATCCCCCGGATATATCCCGGGATCGGGCCGGACTGGAGCGGGGTGCTCATCTTGCATTCGCAGAGCTGGCCGCCTTCCGGGTCGGTCAGCGCGGCGCCGAAATCCTCGGACTCGCGGATGATGCTGGAATAGGCCATCCGCATGAGCTTGTGGCCCATCTCGATCGCGATGTTTTCGAGCGCGCCGTGGATGACGGCCGCCGTCACCGGATTGACGCGGGTCGCAGGCTTAGCTCCCGGCGCGAGCGCGGAGTGAACCGTCATTGCAGGGCTCCGAGCGTGATGATGATATTGCCAGTCCTGTCGACGCGCGCCGTCGCGTTCGGGGGGACGAGCGTGGTGCTGTCGGTCTGCAGGATGATCGCGGGGCCGGAGAAGGCCTCCTCAAGCGGGAGGTCGGCGCGCCGGTAGAAGGGCGTCTCCAAGCTCTCGAGCGCGGCCCCGACCCGAAACAGGCAAGGGCTCACGCGCATCTTCGCTTTCTCGAGCGACCCGCCTTTCGGCGCGTTCATCGCGCGCAGTTTCGGCACGCGTCCGACGCCGCTCACGCGCACGTTCACGATCTCGATCGGGCTCGCCTCGAAGGCGCGGCCATATTCGGCGGCATGCGCCGAGTGGAACGCCCTCCACGCCTCAGGCAGCGTCTCCTCCGTGATCTCGCCCTCCGGCAGAGGCACGCGCAGTTCGTAGCCTTGCCCGACGTAGCGAAGGTCGCCCGCCCGGGAGAAGGCCGCCTCGGAAAGGGGAATGTGATCTGCCTCGAACCGCGCCGCGAGTCCAGCCTGCATTTCGGAAAGGCTCCTGTTGAGCTTCTTCAGATCGACCGCGCTGCTGACCTGAAATTCCGTCCGGATCGCGTCGTATTTGAAATCGGTCGTGAGCAGCCCCATGGCGGAGGTGATGCCGGGGTAGGGGGGCACGATCACCTCGGGGATGTCGAGAATCGCGGCGACCTCCGCGGCCTGCAACGGACCGGCGCCCCCGAAGGCGACCAGCGAGAATCCCCGCGGGTCGATGCCCTTCTGGATCGTGCGGGAGCGGATCGCGTTCGCCATATTGGCGTTGATGACGGTGAGAACACCCTCCGCCGCCTCGCTGAGGCTTAGGCCGAGCTTGGCCGCAAGCGTGGCCACGGCGCGCCGCGCCGCTTCCGCGTCGAGCTTCATACCCCCGCCGAGGAAATCATCCGCGTCGAGCCGGCCGAGAGCCAGATTGGCGTCTGTCACCGTCGGTTCTCGGCCGCCTCGCCCGTAGGCGGCCGGCCCAGGAACGGCGCCCGCGCTGCGCGGTCCGACCCGAAACGCGCCGCCATGGTCGATATAAGCGATCGAGCCGCCGCCCGCGCCGATGGTGTGGATGTCGATCATCGGCGTGAGCAGCGGGAAACCGGCGATGGACGTCGAACGCGCGTCCGTCTCCGCCAGCTTTCCATCGACGATGATGCCGATGTCCGCGCTCGTGCCCCCGATGTCGAACGTGATCAGCTTTCGTCGCTCCGCCAGCCCGCCGATCCATGCGCCCGCCAGAACGCCAGCCGCCAACCCCGAAAGCAACGTCAGCGTCGGTTTCTCCGACACCATGCTCGCAGTCGCCACGCCCCCGTTCGAGGCCATGATCCTGAGATCAGCCGAAAGCCCCGAGCTTTTGAGCGACCGGTCGAGGTGGGTGATATACATCCGGACCTTCGGCCCGATGAAGGCTGCCAACGCAGCCGTTGTGAATCGCTCGAACTCGCGAAACTGCGGGGATACGAAGGAGGATGTGGTGACGAACGCGTCGGGAAGAATTTCAGACACGATCGCCTTGACGCGGTCTTCATGCGCCGGATTGAGGTAGGAGAAGAGAAAGCAGATAGCGACGGATTCCACGCCGGCGTCGCCAAGAGCGATCGCCGCGCGGCGCACCCCTTCTTCATCCAGCGGCTCGAACTCCTCCCCGTGCGGGGGCGCCAAGCGTCCTCGGACGACCATGCGATCGCGGCGTTTGATCAACGGACGATTCTGCCAGGGCAGCTCCTGCCTTATCGAGTAGTGCTCGACCCGCTGATGGCGCCCGATGTGCAAAACGTCACGGAAGCCTTCATTGGTGATCATGCCGGCTCTGGCGCCCTTGTCCTCGAGCACCGCATTGGTCGCGGTCGTCGTCGCGTGGAAAACGAAGTCGATCTCATCGGGCTTTTGCTGAGCGGACGCGAGCAGGCCCTCGATGCCCTTCATCACGCCGTTCGACGGATCCTCCGGCGTGGTGGGGACCTTGTTGATGGACATCGCGCCGGTGTCGAGGTCGGAGTAGATGAGGTCTGTGAACGTGCCGCCGACATCGACGCCAATGACTTTCATGAGAAGAGAACTCCGAAGCTCCGGCTAGCCCTGCTTGTCCAGCCGGAAGCCACATGCCGCGAGCGTGATCGGCCGGTCGCCATGTCGGCTCTGAAATCCGCGAGACTGTAGCAAGACCGCCCCTCGAACTTCGGTCGCAAAAAGCTTGCCACCTTCTGGGCCGCGATCGGCTCTCCACTGCGCAAAGCGCGCTGATCAAGCGTGCGCATGTTCCCGGCATGACGTTTGCTTCCTTCGAGATGTCGCAGGGCTTTCGCCATCGCGACCGCGATCAGCGGCTTCTGCACTGGAGACTTGAAATGGCGAACCGTTCCTCGGTCTGGCGCGCTTTCGCCTTGGGCCTGGCGACCCTGGGAGCGGCGGCGGGCTCAGCTCGCGCGGACGATCTGTCCTATTTCGAGAAGCAAATCACGCCGTTCACAAAGAAGCCCGAGTTTGCGCCGGCCGGTCCTGCGTTCGACGCCCAGGCCTGCATGAAGGGCAAGACAATCCTCAGCATTCCCGTATCGAGCGCCAATCCCTTCACCGCCAATATTGAAAAGGCCATGGCGGCGGCGGCAAAAAAAGTAGGCTTCAAGTTCGTCACTTGGGAGAATCAAGGGCAAAGTTCGCAATGGGTGCAGGGCATGGATACCGCGGTGAACCAGAAGGTCAACCTTATCGACCTCTTGGCGGGGACCGATCCACGCGTTCTCGTGCCGCAGGTGAAGGCGGCGCAGGCCGCGAAGATCCCCGTCATCGCCTCGCACTACAGCGGCGTCGAGCAAACCGCCGAAGTGAAGAAATACGCCGACGGAGACGTCCCGATCGATTACGCCAAGGCCGGCGGCCTGCTCGCCGACTGGGCGGTCGTCAAAACAAAGGGTCACATGAATGCCCTTGTCCTGATCGCGACAGGCCCGCTTTCGACCGACTCGATGATGTCGGGCATCGAAGCGGAGCTGAAACACTGCGACGACTGCAAGACGAAGGTGATGAATTTCCCTGTCGTCGACTGGGGCACCCGCATCACGCCTGCCGTTCAGGCGGCGCTCCTCGCCGATCCTACCGTCAACTACATCATCGTGATCTATGACAGCATGAGCCAGTTCGTTGTTCCCGCGGTCACGATCACCCAGACGCAGAAAAAGGTCGGCGTGGACGCCTTCAACGGCACGCCGTTCGTGCTCGGACTCGTACAGCAGGGAAAGGTCGAAATGGATATCGGCGAGAATCTCGACTGGATCGGCCACGCGATCATCGACGCCGAGATGCGCAGGCTCTGTGGCCTGCCCCTCGTCTCGGATCCGAAGATTCCCTTCTTTATCTTCACGGAGGAAAACGCGAAGGACGCGGGAACCCCGCCCCAGCTTTCTCAGGGCTACGGGGACGCCTATGTCAAGGGCTACGCAGACCTGTGGAAGCTTCACTAGCGGGAGCGGGTCCTCCCGCGGACGCTCCGCCAGCGCTTCGACTTTGGGGCCTGAGCAAGACCTTCGGGGGCCAGAAGGCCCTCGACAACGCTTCGCTTGCCGTCGCGCAGGGCGAAGTGCACGGTCTTCTCGGCCAGAATGGTTCGGGCAAGTCGACGCTCATCAAGGTTCTTGCAGGGTTCCACGCTCCAGACCCGGGGAGCCGACTGCAGATTGGCGGCGCTGATGTTGCGCTGCCGCTGGCGCCCGGGGCCTTCCGAAAGTACCGGATGAGCTTTGTGCACCAGCATCTCGGGCTCATCCCGAGCCTGACGGCGCTGGAAAATCTGCTGCTCGGACGGCTCGCAGAACGTGACCACTGGGCGATCAACTGGGCTGCGCAGCGGCGCGCGGCAAAACGCCTCTTTGCCGCCTATGACATTGATCTCGACCCGGACGCGCGCGTGGCCGATATCCCGCCGGTCGAACGCGCGCTGCTCGCCATCGTGCGCGCGATCGCGGAAATGAACGAGGAAGGTGGCGTCGGCGCCGGCCTTCTGGTTTTGGACGAGCCGACGCCGTTTCTGCCGAAGCGCGACGTCGACCGGTTGTTCCAGCTTGTCCGGACCTTTGTGAGCAAGGGCGTGAGCGTTGTTTTCGTCTCTCACGACGTCGACGAGGTGATGGAGATAACCAACCGGGCGACAGTGCTGCGCGACGGCAAGGTTGCGGCGACGATAGAAACCAGCGCGGCTACGAAAGCCGACTTCATCGAGGCGATTGTCGGCCGAAAGCTGGCGCCGGCCACGCCGCCTGCTCCGCCCGCCGCGCGCGGTTCGAGCCACGCCATCGTGCACAATCTCTCCGGCGGGACGATCGAGGGCTTTTCGCTGGATCTGGCGGCCGGAGAGGTGGTTGGCGTGACCGGTCTGATCGGGTCGGGATACGACGAAATCCCCTATCTCATCTACGGTGCGCGCAAGGCTCGTGGCGGCACGCTCGATATTGCCGGCCAAGGCGTCGAGCTCAGAGAGATCAAGCCGCGCGACGCCATCCGCCGCGGCGTTGTCCTGGTCCCCGCGGACAGGGCCAACGCCGGGGTGATTGGTCCACTCCCGGTCGCCGACAACATCACCATGCCGACGCTCGGCTCGCGCTTCAGGCGGTGGATGCTGAGCCGGCGCGCGATGACCGCGGAAGCGGCCGAGATGGCCCGCCGTTTCGAGGTGCGGCCTGCCGATCCGACCATGAACATGGCTTCCCTCAGCGGCGGCAACCAGCAGAAGGTCGTGCTCGCCAAATGGTTCCAGATGGCGCCAAAGCTGATTCTTCTGGACGAACCGACGCAGGGCGTCGACATCGGCGCGCGGCAGACGGTGTTCCGGCACATCGCCAGCGCAGCCTCGGCAGGCGCCGCCGTTCTTTGCGCCAGCTCGGATTACGAGCAACTTGCCGCGATCAGCAGCCGGGTGCTGATCTTCGCTGCAGGCCGCGTCGTCGCGATCCTTGAAGGCGCCGAGATCAGCAAGGACGCTATTGCGGAGCGCAGCCTCGGCGGCGCGGGAGGCTTCGCGTGACGCGCGGCGTGCGAATCGAGCAAGGCGGCGCGACATGACCGACTCAGCGCCTACGCACGCAGCCGCTGAGATGGAGCGCGCCCCGCATAAACCTCTGGCCTACCGGCTCGAGCAGTTCGGGCTGATCATCGTGTGGCTTCTGCTCATCGCGGTGTTCGGCTATTTGCGGCCTGACACGTTCCTGACCTGGCCCAATCTCTCCACGATCCTCGGCTCCCAGGCGGTTCTGGTCGTGGTGACGCTCGGCCTCATCATTCCGCTCACCGCCAACGACTTCGACCTCTCGATCGCGTTCATCATGACGCTGTCGTCCATGCTGGTTGCGGTCCTCAACGTCAATTACGGGATTGGCATCGGGTGGGCTGTGATTGCGGCGCTTGCGCTTGGGATTGCGGTAGGCCTGATCAACGGTTTCTTGATCACCGTTTTCCGTATTCACTCGCTGATTGTCACGCTCGGCACGGGCACCTTCCTGCATGGCGTCACGCTTTGGCTCAGCGATTCGATGACGATCAGCGGGATTTCGCCCTCGCTCATGAATGCGGTCATTGTCGATCGGCTGTTCGGCGTCCCTCTCGAGTTCTACTACGCGATCGTCCTCGCGGCTCTTGTCTGGTACCTGCTCGAATACACCGCGGTCGGTCGGCGCATTCTTTTCGTTGGTCGTGGACGCGAAGTGGCGCGCCTCAGCGGCATCGACACCGATCGCATCCGCGTCGCTTGTCTTGTCGCTTCAGGGTTCTTCGGGGCCTTGGCTGGGGTGCTTTACGCAGGCACGCAGGGCGCCGCGGACCCGGTGTCCGGCGTCACCTATCAGCTCCCCGCTTTCGCAGCAGCCTTTCTGGGCTCGACATGCATTGCGCCGGGACGGTTCAATCCCTGGGGCGCGACGGTCGCCGTCTATTTCCTGGTCACCGGGATCACAGGCCTTGTCTTTCTAGGCTTCAGCTCGTTCATCCAGGAGATGTTCTACGGCGGCGCGCTCGTGATCGCGGTCACCTTGTCCCAGCTGGTGCGCGGACGGCAGGAGCAGCAGTTCTAACCCCCCCCTCTGTCAACGGGAGAGACCAAGACGTGATCCCTCGCTCGCTCGAACGCGACTTTGTCGGCTACGGATCCAGGCCGCCCGATCCACGCTGGCCGGGCGGGGCGCGTCTCGCGCTGAATTTCGTGATGAATTACGAGGAGGGGTCAGAATACAGCATGATGGATGGAGACGGCGTCAGCGACGCCGCCCTGGCCGAAATGGCGAGCGTGGCCGTGCCGCGCGGTGAACGGGATCTCGCCGCCGAGAGCATGTTCGAATATGGCAGCCGTGTCGGGTTCTGGCGCCTGCATCGGATCTTTCAAGAGCGTGGACTGCCGATGACGGTCTACGCCTGCGCGCTTGCGCTTGAGCGCAATCCGCCCGCGGCGCAGGCGATCAAAGCGGCAGGATACGATATCTGTTGTCACGGATGGCGGTGGGTCGAGCATTTCAAACTCGACGAGGCGACTGAACGCGAGCACATCCGCCGCGCCGTCGAGAGTCTCCAGCGAACGGTCGGACAGCGGCCCCTTGGCTGGTATTGCCGCTACGGGCCGAGCGTCAACACGCGACGCCTGGTCATGGAGGAGGGCGGCTTTCTCTACGACAGCGACAGCTATGCGGACGAGCTCCCCTATTATGTGAGGGGCGAAGGCCGGCCCCAGCTCGTCGTCCCCTACACGCTGACCAACAACGACGTGAAATGGCCCGCGACGAATCTGGCGACCGGGGAGGACTTTTTCACCATCCTGCGAGAAGCTTTTGACTTCCTCTATGAGGAAGGGCGCGTAGCCCCGAAAATGATGAACGTCGGGATGCATATGCGCATCCTCGGCCATCCCAGCCGAGCGTCCGGCCTTGCCCGCTTTCTCGACTATGTGAAAAGCAAACCGGATGTCTGGATCTGCCAGCGCGTGGATATCGCAAAGCACTGGCTTGCCGAGCATCCATGCGAGGTCGTGCGGTGAAGCGTCTGAAGATGGAACGGATCGACGCGGTGGCGGCAGAGCGAAGTCGGGAGCGTGATGGCGACGTTCCGCCAGGACTTCGTCGCCGCCGTCCCCGTGCGACCGGACGCGGCGCTCCGGGCCCGTGGATTTCGTCAGGTATATCTGTAGCCGCGCGCTATAAGGCGCGGCTCGCGTCGACGCTTGCGACCACGATTTAGGCTGGACCTATGCTGTTTCGGACCGGACCCGAGGGTGTTCTCGCCATCAGTCAGCTGACCCACGCGTGGATTTCAGGGCAAATTCTGCGGGCCTGGAGCGAGCCCCTCGATGAACCGCTGCTGCTCGCAGCGGAGCAGCATGACATCGGCTGGCTGGACTGGGAGGCAGCGCCGACTTTCAATCCGCAGTCTGGGCGCCCGCATCTCTTCCGCGAGATCGGCGCCGCGGTGCATTCGCCGATGTGGAGGCAAGGCGTCGAGCGTGCGCTCGGCGCCTGGGGCGCGCACGTAGCCTTGCTCGTCTCGCGCCATGGCGGAGTGATTTACCGGCGCTACACCGACCGGCACCGCACGGGCGAAGCGGACGCTGCGGCGGCGCAAGCGTATCTGGAGACGCAGGCGCCGATCGAGGCCGCGTGGGCTCAGACGCTTGGCCTGGATGCCGCCGCCCTTCGGAAAGAGACAATGCTCGTGGCGCTCGTCGACACGCTGTCGCTGGCTTTGTGCGGTGAGTTGAAGACGCCGATCGAACTGGAGGCGCCGACCGCGAGCGGAGGGACTGCAACTTTACGTCTTGTCGAAAGACCGGGAAACGCTTTTGATTTCGTCCTTTCGCCGTGGCCGCTCAAACGGGACGTGCTGACGGTTGAAGGCGAAGCGCGTCCGCTGCCGGCGGCGGGGCGGTTCGCCGATGAAGCGGCCATGCGGACGTGGCTTCAGTCGCCAGAACGGGTGGTCTTTCGCGCGCGGTTGATGAGCCAAAGCTCCAGTTGAACAGCCAGCCTCCGCGATCCGGGAAGTCGCGAGCGACCGCCCGCCGAACTTTGGGTCCGATCGGCGAAGTCGCAGGCTCTTTGGGCGCGCGCTCGATACGAAACATCTACGCCAACCATTCTCCGGATGACGAAACGTCAACGATGCGTCGGACAAAGACTTGGTGCCGGATGAGGGGATTGAACCCCCGACCTTCGGTTTACAAAACCGCTGCTCTACCGCTGAGCTAATCCGGCGCCTTGAGCGGCTGCTGCGCTATCAGCGAGCCGGCCTCTGCGCAAGGGCGCGCTTCAGGCCGAACCAGGCGCGACCGTCGGCGTCCAGGGACCTGGCGTGGGCAGGGCTTCGTCCATGCCAGGCCAGGGCGGCATGGTTATCGCCACGAAAGCGAGGGCCAAGCCGTCCTCGGCGCGAAACTGAAACGCCGTTCCGAGCGGGATGGTGAGCGACGTGCCGGGCGCAAGCGGGTCGATGCGCTCCTGGCCGTCTTGACGGCGCCAAATGGCGCCCCGCCCGCTGACCACAAACCAGATTTCCTCGACCGTCCGGTGCGTGACCCCGTGCGACACTGCGCCAGCGGGCAGCTCGAAATGCGCCAGGCTTCCGCCAGCGAGGCTGAGCAGCAGGCGCACCGCCGTCCCGTCCGGCGCGGTGGTGTCGACCGCCGCGCCGAGCGTTCTGGTTTCGTAGGGCTTAGACGCGGTTGCCGGCATCGGTTGAACGCCTCGGGGTTCGTGGTGGCGGAAAGCCGCCTCGCTTGGCGCGGCAGTTGGCGCCCTGCTAAGAAAGGGCATGACGAATCCAAGCCTAACCGCAGATCAGGCGCTTGACGAGTTTCGGGCCGCCGGCGCCCTGCTCACCGGCCATTTCATCTTGTCGTCGGGACTGCACTCGCCGGTGTTTCTGCAAAAGATGTTCGTGTTCCAGGATCCGGCTCGCACGGAGCGTCTTTGTCGCGCGCTCGCGGCGAAGGCGCGCGAGAGGTTCGGAGCGATCGACGTCGTCGCTTCGCCCGCGCTCGGGGGCATTGTTCCGGGCTATGAGACCGCGCGCTGGCTCGGCGCGAAGGCGATCTTCGTCGAGCGCGAGGGCGGCGTCTTCAAGCTGCGTCGGGGCTTCGCTATTGCCCCTGGCGCACGCGTGCTGATGGTCGAGGACATCATCACCACCGGCCTCTCGTCGCGCGAGACGATCGCCGCGCTGGCCGAGCATCCGGGGACCATCGTCGGGGCGGCGTGTCTGATCGACCGATCGGGCGGCAAGGCGGACATCGGCGTTGGACGGGTTGCGCTGGCGACGCTGGACATCCCGGCCTATGAGCCCGACGCGCTGCCCCCGGAGCTTGCGGCGATTCCGGCCGAAAAACCTGGAAGCCGCGCCCTCGCCGGCGCAGCCTGATCCGCCCCGGATTCCTGGAGGAAAGAACCCGATGTCAGCGCTTCGGCTGGGCGTCAATGTCGATCACGTCGCGACGATCCGCAACGCCCGCGGCGGCGCGGTTCCCGATCCGGTTCGCGCCGCGCTCATGGCGATCGAAGCCGGCGCTGACGGAATCACGGCGCATTTGCGCGAGGACCGCCGGCATATTCATGACGACGACATGCGCCGCCTCAAGGCTTCGATCAACAAGCCGCTCAATTTCGAGATGGCGGCGACCGAGGCCATGCTCGACATTGCGCTCAAGATCCAGCCGCACGCCTGCTGCCTGGTGCCGGAAAAGCGGACCGAACGCACCACTGAAGGCGGTCTCGACGTCGTCAATGGGTTCAAGGACTTGAAGCCGTTCGTCGCCGAACTCGCGCGGGAGGGAATCCGGGTTTCGATGTTCATCGAACCCTCGCCCGAAGCGCTGAAGGCAAGCGCCGAACTCGGGGCGCCGGTCGTCGAGCTTCACACGGGGGCGTGGTGCGACGCCCGGGCCCGCGGCGACGCCGCAAAGGGCGATCACGAATTTGGCCGCCTGAGGGCCGCGGCGGCTGAGACCCAGACGCTCGGGCTCGAGTGTCACGCCGGCCATGGCCTCGACTACGAGACCGCGCGCCTCATCTCCGCCTTGCCGCAGATCGTCGAGCTCAACATCGGCCACTTCCTTATCGGCGAAGCGATTTTCGTCGGCCTTGCTGAGGCGGTGCAAGCGATGCGCATGGCGATGGCGGAGGGACGCGCATCGGGGGAGCGCCATCTATGATCATCGGGATCGGCAGCGACCTCTGCGACATCGAGCGGATCGAGAGGACACTGGCGCGGTTCGGTGAGCGTTTCATCGCCCGTTGCTTCACCGAAACCGAGCAGCACAAGTCGGACCGGCGGGTCGCGCGCGCCGCCTCCTACGCCAAGCGGTTCGCCGCCAAGGAGGCCTGCTCCAAGGCGCTCGGCACCGGGTTGAAGCGCGGGGTGTTCTGGCGGGATATGGGAGTCGTCAATCTTCCCTCCGGCCAGCCGACCATGCGGCTCACCGGCGGCGCCGCCGAACGGCTGAAGGCGATCCTGCCGCCGGGAACCGAGCCCTTCATCCATCTCACGCTCACCGACGAGCAGGCCCTCGCCCAGGCGTTTGTGGTCATAGAGGCGCGCGCGCCCGGCCCCCGAGACGAGGCCCGGTAAAGTCAATCGCGGGCGAAATCTCCATGCCGGGCCGGTGTTCGATTCTGCGCGCGACTCAATGATTTCAGGCGCTTGACCTCATTTTTCTGCAACGCCGATTCGATGTGCGGCCAATGGGGCGGCTTCCGTACGCCGTAGAATAATATATAATGGCCCGACCGATCGGGATCGTCCGATCGATATGAAGATAGGGTCTTTTTTATAAAAACCTAATTATAGAAATGTGGCTCATATATTCTAGTATTGGAAGTAAATACTGGCAAATGTGTGTTAAGTATATTTATGACAGTTGCGTTATAAGTAATAATCAAATAATACGTCGTGATAAGTAGCGACTGATTGAAGAAATAACTGCACTAATGTGGCAAAAGTTATTGCCAAAGATAAGTCTATGACTTTCAGAATCGGCGTATGGTCGACGGCGCGAGGGGGCGGTTGCGGATCGCGGCCGTCCGACAACCTGCCGGGCAATGCGCCGGCATCGGATGAATTCGCGGTCAAGACCGATCCGGCGCCCGTAGCGATGAACTGGAGGTCAAACGACGCTCATCCAGAGCCTTCTGCCGGGCGGGCGGGGGAATCGCGGCGGTCTCGCCAGCGCCGAGGCGCCCGCTTTTCCGATCCGGAAGGACGCGCCGGTCGAATATGTTGAGGCGGGCAGCCGCAAGCCCTCGATGATCCCTGTTCAGCCTGGAGCCGACGGCGGGAGGCGGATAAAGCCTCGACTTCCGGTCGGGTCGAACTTGCGGCGCAAGTCCCCGATCTGGACGTCCACTCCGGGTTTACGCTGGAGGCCAGAACCTCCCAGAACCTCCAAAGCGTCCTTCGTCCTAAAGCCGCATCGCGCGAGCCAGCCCGGAATGGCTCAATCGGGCGATTCGTTTGTCGGCGGAGGCGATCCACCGAGCACGGGGGCCGGGGATCGACTTTTCCTCACGCGCCGCGCTCAACGATCGAAAGTCCGTCCTCGCCGGGCACGAATCACGGGATGCAACCGAAGTCGGGCGTTCCGAATCGCGCGAAACGCGGGGTCGCGCCGGATTTCGACGGTTTGCAACGGCCGAATCCGGCTGCATTACGGTCGAATTTCGGCGATCTGATTAACGCTGCGGCCCTGCAGATGGGGCCGCGATCGGCAACCGCCGGCGGTCAAGACCGCGCTCAAATGACCTTCCAGGCTTCCCAATAGTTCGCTTAAATCATTGATAGATTTATAGAAAATGATTGTAACTGGCTTAGGGAGAAATCAAGTGGCAATTATGCAACATGGTCCGGGAAACGGCGTCCGCCATCCGGTTTACGAAGAAAATTTATTGTGTCCAAATTTAGAGAAGCTATGGTGCCGCAGGTGAGCGGGACTTTCCCGATCGCGGAGGTCGGCGGCATTTGCTGGGGCAAAGCGTCGCGATCAGGTCAAACGGGACGAGGGGGCTGATCGCCTTCGATTATATTCGGTCCAGGAGCGGGCCGCGGAAGTCGAAAGTGAAAAGAAAACCGACGCCCATGTGCAACTGGAGGTCACAAATGACGCTCATCAAGAGCCTTCTGCTGGGGTCGGCCGCCGGCATCGTCGCCGTCGCCACCGCGCAGGCGGCAGATCTTCCGACTAGGAAGGCGGCGCCTGTCGAATATGTCAGAGTTTGTAATGTCGGCGGTATCACAGGCTGGACCCTGCCGGGCTCCGACACCTGCGTGAAGATGTCGGGCTATATCACGTCGCAATTCGTTGGCGGCAACCTCAACACCCAGTACAACTACGGCTCCGTCGGGGATTTGCTTACGACGTCAGCCGGAGGGCCGGCCGGAGCCCCGGCGCTCGTCAGCACAACGTCCGGCGCTACTGTCGGGGTGCCAACTGTGGGCACTGGCACTGGGGGTATTTCTGGCGTGCCTGCTGGCGCGGTGCCCGGGCTCTCGGCGCTTGCCGGACTTGACTCCCGTACCACTCAGCGGGTTCTGATCGCCGCCAGCGCCGCTCAAAATAACCAGAGCTTCAACCGCAATCAGACCGGCTGGTCGATGCGCGCGAACTTCGGGATGGATATCGCCTCGAACACGCCTTATGGCCCCTTGATCGGGCATTTCGACTTCAACGCCGAGACGTCGAACGGCCTGGACCCGCTGGCGAACACCATCTATGTCAATACCGCCTACTTGACCTGGGCGGGGATCACGGCCGGTAAGGCGCAGTCGTTCTTCTCGTTCACCGGCGGCGGCGACAACTGGGCGAACTTCGCCTCTCCGGACCGGAAGGGCTTCAACGAGCCTGACCTGCTCGCCTACACCGCCTCGTTCGGCGGCGGCTTCACGGCGACGATCTCGGCGGAAAGCCCCGGCACGGTCGGCGCCTCGGGTTCTGGCACGGATGTTGGCGCTCCGAATTTCGGCAATATCGGCGTCAATTCCTTGAGTCCGGCGCTCATCACCTACGGCGGCCAGAAGTGGCCGGACTTCGTCGGCGCGCTGCATGTCAAGCAGGGCTGGGGCGAGGCGCAGGTCTCGGGCGTGATTCATAACGTCAACGTCCAGGACACCGCCTACAACGCGGCTCCGTTTAACAACGTGACCGCGTCCGGCGGCTGCGGCATCGCCGGTCTTGACGGCTGCAATGCTCAGCACAACCAGATCGGCTGGGCTGTCGACGCCGGCGTGAAGATCAACCTGCCGTCGTTCGGCGCCGGCGATGACGCCCTCCTCACGGGCGCCTATAGCCAGAGCGCCGTCTGGTACTCGGGTCTGCCGGACATGATGTGGGGCGAGAACGGGCAGGTCAATGGCAACGGCCAGCCGATGTTCATGCAGGACGCGTTCTTCAACCCGATCACCAACTCGTGGTCGAAGCCGACCGCGTGGTCGGTGACGGCCCTGATCGAGCATCACTTCACGCCGCAATTCTACCTCGACCTGGAAGGTTCTGTCGGCCAGCTGAAGTGGAGCAACCAGGGTGGCGGCTGCTCGGTCCTGGGCCTCGGGTGCGGCGCCGCGTCATTTGCGACGGGCTCGATTTCGCCCAGCGCGACGACCTGGCTGGTGGGCGCGGATCTCGGCTGGAATCCTGTCACCAACCTCAACTTCGACCTGGAGATGATGTATCAGAGCACCAACCAGAGCGCGCCGAGTGGTTTCCTCGGGACGATCTACAACTGGGGTCAGACGAACCAGTTCTTCGTGCCCGGCGACTGGCATGGGGTTAGCGATGGTTTCGCGGGCCGCTTGCGCATCACCCGCTACTTCTGATCGCATCACGATCGGTTGAAACTCTTCAGTCCCGGAGCGAAAGCTCCGGGACTTTTTTATTGGCTCCGCGCCGGCGCCAGCCCAAGCCGCGCGCTCTCGCCACATTAGAGGTTGCGCGCGCCCGCCGCGGAGCCGATGATCGCCCAGGCCCGCGCCGGGGCGCGAGAGGGGATCTAAGCGGACGCGGGCCAAAGCGGCGACCCGTCCTCGTCCTTTCGCGCCGATCCGTCCTGGTTGAAAGGCAGCGCGCCGTCACGACGTTATTGGCGGCGCCGGGCGAATGGTGTCGGCTTTACGCGATGATGCGGCAATACGAACTGGTGGAGCGGGTCCGCCGCTACAATCCTCGCGCTAACGAGGATGTCCTCAATCGCGCCTATGTGTTCGCGATGAAGGCGCATGGCAGCCAGAAGCGGGCCTCGGGCGATCCCTATTTCTCCCATCCGCTCGAAGTGGCGGCCATCCTGACCGAGCTCAAGGTCGACGACGCCACCATCGTGGCGGCGATGCTGCACGACACGATTGAAGACACGACGGTCACCCGCGAGCAGGTCGACAAGGCGTTCGGCGAGGAGATCGGCGGCCTGGTCGACGGCCTGACCAAGCTCGGCAAGTTGGACTTCGTCACCAAGCACGCGCAGCAGGCGGAGAATTTCCGCAAGCTCTTGCTCGCCATCGCCGATGACGCCCGCGTCCTCCTGGTCAAGCTCGCCGATCGCCTGCACAACATGCGCACGCTGCAGTTCATGCCGGCCGACAAGCGCGCCCGCATCGCCGAGGACACGCTCGACATCTATGCCCCGCTCGCCGGGCGCATGGGCATGCAGAGCATGCGCAACGAGCTCGAAGACCTCGCCTTTCGCTGCCTGATGCCGGACGCCTATCAGCTCATCGTGACGCGCCTCGAGGCGATGAAGTCCAAGAACGGCGCGATCATCGCGCGCATCGCGGCGGAGCTCACTGATCAGTTCGCGCGCCGCGGCATCAAGGTCGAAGTGAAGGGCCGCCAGAAGCAGCCCTATTCCATCTGGCGCAAGATGGAGCGCCGCTCGATCGCCTTCGAGCAATTGTCCGACATCTACGGGTTTCGCATCCTCGTCGACAGGATCGCCGACTGCTACGCCGCGGTCGGCGTCGCGCATACCACCTGGCCGAGCGTTCCGGGGCGCTTCAAGGATTATATCTCGACGCCGAAGCAGAACGATTACCGCTCGATCCACACCACGGTGATCGGGCCGGGCAGCCAGCGGGTCGAGCTGCAGATCCGCACCCATGAGATGCATGAAGTGGCCGAATACGGCGTCGCCGCGCACTCCGTCTACAAGGACACGGGGCTCAGCGCCGACGCCCCGACGGTCAGCGAAACCCGGGCGTACCGGGGATTAAGGCAGACGATCGAGGCGCTGGCGAGCGACGATTCGGAGAAATTTCTCGAGCACACCAAGCTTGAGCTGTTTCACGACCAGGTGTTCTGCTTCACCCCCAAGGGGCGGCTCATCGCGCTCCCGCGCGGCGCAACCGCGATCGACTTCGCCTATGCGGTGCACACCGATGTCGGCAATTCGGCGGTCGGGTGCAAGATCAATGGCCGGATCGCGCCGCTCATCTCCGAATTGCACAACGGCGACGAAGTGCAGATCTCGCGCGCCGAGGGCGGCTCGCCGCCGGCGGCGTGGGACAGCGTGGTGGTCACGGGCCGCGCCCGCGCCGCCATCCGCCGCGCGACACGCGAGGCGGCGAAAGCGCAGTTCGGCGGCCTCGGGCGCCAGATCGTCGAGCGTGCGTTCGAGCGCGCGGGCAAGAAGTTCGCCGAGGCGAAGCTCAAGGCGGCGCTGCCGCGTCTGGCGCGCGCCTCGATCGACGATGTGTTCATCGGGGTTGGTCGTGGCGAGATTTTCTCGACCGACGTGGTGCGCGCCGTGTTTCCGAACTTCAAGGATGAGCGCAGGTCTGGCCCGGCGATTCCCCATAACGAGAGCGGCTGGTTCGGGCTGCCGAAGGCGGTCGACCTCGTGTTCCGCGTGCCCGGCGAATCGGACGCCGGCAGTCTGCCGCTGCGCGGGATCGACCTCGACACGCCGGTGAAGTTTGCGCCGAAGGGCGGCGCCGTGCCGGGCGAGCGGATCGTCGGCGTTCGCGAGGATGACGGGATCGTCATCCATCCGATCCATTCGCCCGCGCTGACCAAATTCGACGACCGGCCGGAGCTGTGGCTCGACGTGCGCTGGGACCTCGAGAACACGCCGGCGGCGCTCTATTCGACCCAGATCGTGGTCACGCTCCTGAACGAGCCCGGCGCGCTCGGCGTGATCGCCACCACCATCGGGGAGAACGGGGCGAATATCGATTCGGTCGCCACCTCGCCGAGCGGCGCCGACTTCCGGCGGTTCGTCATCGATCTTCAGGTGCGCGACATCGGGCACCTCAATGCGGTGCTGTCGCAGCTCAGGGACAAGCCGGTCGTTCACAAGGTCGAGCGGCTGAGCGAATAGGAGACGCGCGACGCCCCTCTATTTCGCCTATGGCGCCAACATGAGCGTGACCGCGATGGCCCGCCGCTGCCCGCGCTCGAAGGCGCTCGGGCTGGCGCGGCTCGAGCGCCACAGGCTCGCGGTCATGCGCGAGGGCTGGCTGACCGCCGTTCGCGCTTCCGCCTCCGCAGTGCACGGCGTCCTGTGGGATCTGGCGCTGGCCGACGTCGCGCCGCTCGACCGCTACGAGGGCGTGCCGCAGGGCCTCTACACGAAGCTCATGCAGCCGGTCATCGCCGAGCGCGGGCCGAAGCGGGCGATCGTCTATTTCGGCGCCAACACGGGGCCCGGCGCTCTACGTTCCGATTATATGGCCGACGTCCTCGCGGCGGCGCGCTCATGGCCGCTGCCGGCGGAGGGGATCCAAACGCTGGAGGGACTGGCGAGGCGGTAGGTGGGGCCGCGCTCTTCCCCGGCTGCAGCCGAGAGAATCCCCTGCGCCGGGTGAGGTCGATACGGAACTCGCGTGGTCGATTCCCCACTCAAAAGGCGGAACCCTGCGGCTTGGCGTTTATGCGTCCGTTTTGAGCGTTTTCAATGACCTGCGGCGCCATTAACGAGTCGTCCCCGCGCTTGGCGCCTAAAGCCCGAGTGGCGTGTCGCCGACGAAAATGCAAGCGGAGCTTTTTGATATTTCTGAAAAACAATATCAGGTCTTCGCCGGCCTGGCAAGAAATTGTCGGTTTTCTGTATCGCGTCCCGGACTTCGACGAGGCGTTGTCGCGCTTGCGCGAACGCCGCGCAGCCTCCGTCGACGGAATTCCGTAATAGGCGGGCATCGGCGTTCAAATGGGGATTGAGTAAACTGTCACCGTAATGTGCACCGCAATGCCGGCGCCGGGGGCGCGCCGACCCCGCGCGTCCGCCTTAGGCGAAGATTTTTTGCACCGACCAGTTGGCGGCGACGGCGCCCAGATTCTCGTAGGTGAAGCCGCCCGAGCCGTTGGGGTTCCAAAGCTCCGTGGCGCCGCTCGTATTGCGCCACAGGATTCCGGATTGGCCGCTCCCGGTGAAATCGCCAGTTTCGGCAATCTGCCAACTGGTGTTGACGACGCCAAGATCCTGGTAGGTGAAGCCGCCCGAGCCGTTGGGGTTCCAAAGCTCCGTGTCGCCGTTGGCGTTGCGCCACAGGATGCTGTCTTCCCCGGTTCCGGTGAAATCGCCGGTTCCTGCGATCTGCCAGCTTGAATTGACGGCGCCGAGGTTATCGTATGTGAAGCCTCCTGAGCCGTTGGCGTTCCAGATCTCGACATTCCCGTTGGTCGAGTTGCGCCACAGGATGCCATCGCTGCCGGTTCCGGTGAAATCGCCGGTCCCGGCGACGCGCCAGCTGGTGTTGACGGAGCCCAGATTGTCGTAAGCGAAGCCGCCCGAGCCATTCGGGTTCCAGAGCTCCGTGCCGCCATTGGCGTTGCGCCACAGGATCCCGGTCTCACCGGACCCGTTGAAGTCGCCGGTTCCGGCGATCTGCCAGCTGGTGTTGACGGAACCCAGGTTGTCGTAGGTGAAACCGCCCGAACCGTTCGCATTCCAGAGCTCGACGCCCCCGGTCGAGGCATTGCGCCATAGGATGCCCGCTTGGCCCGCGCCGTTGAAGTCGCCCGTACCTGCGATCTGCCAAGTCGTGCTGACGGAGCCCAGATTATCGTAAGTGAAGCCGCCGGAGCCGTTCGGGTTCCAGAGCTCGATATTTCCGGTTGTGTTTCGCCAAAGGATGCCGGCCTCGGCGACGTTGTTGAAGAAGTTCGGAGGCAATGCCGCCGAACCGACATTTCTTATACTGTAATTTCCCCTCAGAATGGACAGCAACCCTCGATCACGCGCGTAATCGTATGCGCTCAGGGCCTCCACCTGAGGCGTATTGTCGGACAAGGCGATCGTCTGGAGGGCGCCGGCGGCAAAGGCGTCCTGGAGCGTGTCGAGATTGGCGAAGATGTGCGCCGCTGTGTCCACGACGTGTGATGACTCCGCAAATTGTCCATTCTCGTAATCCTGCACGGCCACGGCCGCAGTCCTGACGCCGTCCAGCGTCAGGTTCTCGGTCAGCCAAGGCGACCATACCGCGCCATCGTAGACGATGAGCTGGATCTGCGCCGTTCCGCCTGATGCCGGGGCGGTATAAGTGACCAGCGGCAGTTGCGTAGCCCAGACCATGACAACGGTGGGGTCGCCGGAAATGTCCGTCGCCCCATTGAGATTCAGGGAGCCGTTTCCGTTGGGCAGATTAACCTCGACCGCGGCGTTGGCGTTCAGCGAACCCGAGACGTTGAAAAGGCTGGATAGCGAAATGGTTGCGCCGGGCGCTATCGCGAGGTCGAGCGGTTGGGTCAGCGCGACGCCAGCCGAGACGGTCAACGGAATATCCGTCGCCGCGCTCCAGCTTGACCCATCGCTCGCCGACACCAAAAGGTCGCCAGTTCCCGAGACGGAGCCGCTCAGCCTGAGCTTCGAGAGGTCGCTCGCCGATATGACGACCTGCCCCTGCGCCGTCTCAGCCGCCGTCGCCAGGTTGGCGGCGCCGTTCAATTGAACTGAAACGGCGCCGACCGTCTGGAGCCTGTATTGCGTGATCGACGCCCCGGTCGAATTCGTCACCCGAAACAAGCCGCCGATCGGGCTGCCTGAGGATAAGATCTCCTGCGGAAGAGCCGTGATGACTATCGTCGAGCCATGAGTTCCGGAATTGTCGACCACGAGATCGCCGTCGTCAGCGGCAATCTGAGCCAGCGAAACCTCGAATTGTGGATCCCAGCCCTGCCCGGAATAGCTGTCTCCCCACGGATTGCGGACGACGAAATCGCCGGTCGCGGAATCATATCCGATCACGGCGAAGGCGTGGTCGGCGACGAGTTCGGTGTTTCCGGCGTTGTCGTAGGTATCGGAGCCGCCGGCGGGAATCTCCAGAACGATGTCGTCGTCACCGGCAAGCGCGTTGAGGAATATTGTCTTGTCGCTGTACCAATCGGCGCTGGAGCTGAGATAGTAAGTCACGTCCGTGCAATCCGTCAGGTTCTCCAGCACGGCTGTCGGAGGATCGGCCCAGATGTTATTGTAACTGTTGACCGCCGGATGGTCGATCAAGCCGGTGGCGCTCAGCTGCGCATAGGCCTTTTCGATCAAAGCCGCCCACAAAGCAGAGTTTTGCGAATCGAAGTTGTGCGCATTGACAAGCTCGCCCGAAGCTGTCGGAAGCTCATTGTTGACGGTTTCCCATATTTCGTTCCCATTGACGTAGAAACGAATGCCGTAGGTTCCATTGCCGTTGGCGACGATCATTGAGCTCAGGAGCTGCGGATGATTGACAATTTCATCCGCCAAGCCTGACAGGAACTCACAATCCCCATCAGCTCCCTGGCAGATGTCCTCGATGGACGCAGCGCCTGTGGAGCCATAGAGCGGCCCGACGACGGCAGTGTAAGTCGGCGACGAGGAGGCGGATCCGCTCGGCAGCGTCGGATCGGGCAGGTCGGTCCCGAGGAGCCATTTGCCGGTCAGCTCGGACAATTGCGTCGATGTGGAGCCGATTTTTAGATTGCCGAGCGGGACGGCGGTGTCGGAGCCTCCGTTCCAAGTGGCGTTCGCCGGACTCCCATCGACGATCTGAATGAAAGCGGTGGCGACATAGGCTGTCGCTGACAGGCCGTTGTTCAGATTGGCGGCGATTGTTTGCAGTGAACTGAATTCTGCCGCGGTAACGGGGCCGCGGTTGGCGACATCCGTCAGAAGTTGCACCGCGTCGGCATAGGTCAGAGCGCCGTCATCGTTCAGAAGATCGGCTCTGACGCCCGCGTCGGATACTGAGTCGATCCAAGCCGGAGAACCCATGGCAGCGCTCCCCAAAGTGTTATTCTAATTGACTTTGACGGCTCCCGATTCTGACGGGGATAAACCTTGAATGATTGAGGCGCCCGACACACCGGCGACAATCGGCCCAACAGTCTATTCTTTTGTTGCAACCTGTAAGTTGTCAACCATCGCCATATGTGAATTGGCCCGGACGTGAATATGACGAAGATCACCATTCATTTTCCGTTATTATCTTTGGTGAGTTTTTCTGCGCGGCGTCCGGTCGCGGAAAAATGTCCGCGACCGGCTGGTCTACTGGCTGGGCCACATGGAGACAGGCTCCACGAGGGGCCTCTTTCGCCTCCCCGCAAACGCGGAACTAAACGGGGTCCTAAGCCTTTGAAATCCTGAGGGCGCGCCGGTAAAATGGCGGTTAGGCTCTGGCCAGCCGCTGAGCGGCGAGTCCGCGAGGCGCGCGCCGCCCGCCTGGATCTGCTATGGGTGGACCGCCTTCGGCGACCCGCGCCGCGGCCGGTCTGAGAAACCCGCGCCAATGAAATTCGTGAAGGCCAACGGCCTTGTCGTCCACGTTTCCGATCATGGGCCGCGCGACGCCCCGCCGCTCGTCTTCATCAATTCGCTCGGGACCGATTTCCGCATCTGGACCGCCGTCGCCCGCATCCTCGCGCCGGACTTCCGCATCGTCCTCTATGACAAGCGCGGCCACGGGCTTTCCGAATCCGGACCCGATCAGAACGACATGGGCGATTATGCGCGCGACCTCGCAGCGCTTCTGGATCGAGTCGGCGCCGGCCGCGCGACCATTGTCGGGCTTTCCATCGGGGGCGTGATCGCACAGGAATTCTACCGCCAGCGTCCCGAGCACGTGGCCGCGCTTGTGCTTTGCGACACGGCGGCCAAGATCGGGACCGACGAGATTTGGGATCAGCGCATGGCTGAGGTCGAGCGCGGGGGCATAGAGGCGATCGCCGATTCCGTCCTCGAGCGGTGGTTCACCGCTGCGTTCCGCAGCGAGCGGACCGCCGAACTCGCAGGCATGCGCGCCATGCTGACGCGGACGCCGAAAGAGGGCTATCTCGCCGCCTGCTGGGCCTTGAAGCGCGCCGACCTCAGGCCATATGCCGGACGGATCGAAGCGCCGACCTTGTGCCTGGTCGGCGACGAGGACGGCTCCACGCCAGTCTCACTGGTTAGGGAAACGGCGGCGCTCATTCCCGCCTCGCGGTTTGAGGTCATAGCGGGCGCGGGTCATATCCCGAATGTCGAGAAGCCGAAGATTGTCGCGGGGTTGATCGCCGAGCACGCCAGGCGCGCCGCCTCTTGAGCGGTGGGTCGCGTGCCGCCGGCGGCGCCGAAAGAGGTTGCCGAGCGCCGATGGAACGGCCGAAATCCTGGCCCTTTCCGTTCCAGGGGTGAGAGGTTATAGACACCCGCCGCTTTCAGGGCCCGTCGACAGCTGGCCCCGAGGTTTTCTTATCGCATGTCGCAACCCGTATCGAAGGACGCCGTTCCGGCCCCGTCTGTCACTAGCGGCGGCGAAGGCCAGACCCATTCCCCGGGCAGTTTCGGGGTTATGGCGCTGGGCTCGATCGGCGTTGTGTTCGGCGACATCGGCACGAGCCCCCTCTACGCATTGAGGACGGCGCTTAGTCAGCTGAATGACAGCGCGCTCTCGCCCTCTCAGGTGATCGGCGTCGTATCGCTGATTATCTGGGCGCTGCTGCTTGTCGTCACGGGGAAATACGTCCTGTTCCTCATGCAGGCCGACAACAAGGGCGAGGGCGGCACCCTTTCGCTCGTGGCGCTGGCGCAGAACGCCCTCGGGCGGCGGACGACGATCGTCTTTCTTCTCGGCGTCGCCGGGGCCGCTCTCTTCTCGGGCGACGCGATCATCACGCCGGCTATTTCGGTGCTTTCCGCGCTTGAAGGATTAAAGCAGGTCGACGCCGACCTGGCGGGCTATGTACTGCCGGCGACACTCGTCATCCTGGTGCTGCTGTTCGCGGCCCAGAGCCGGGGCACGGCCCGCGTCGCGACTTTCTTCAGCCCGATCATGGTGACGTTTTTCGTCGTTAACGCCGTGCTCGGCCTCGCCCATATCGCCTCCGCCTGGATTATTTTGGAGGCGTTGAGCCCAATCCCGGGGCTTTGGTTCATTCATAGCCACGGTCTGATCGGCTTCATCGTCCTGGGCAGCGTCTTTCTGGCGGTGACCGGCGCTGAAGCGCTCTATGCCGATATGGGCCATTTCGGACGCCGGCCGATCCAGGCCGCCTGGCTGTTCATCGTTCTGCCGGCGCTGGTTTGCAATTATCTCGGCCAGGGCGCGCTGATCATCACCAATCCGAAGGCGGTCGAGAACCCCTTCTATCTGATGGCGCCAGCATGGGCGCTCGTGCCCCTCATCCTGCTAGCGACCGCGGCGACAGTCATCGCCAGCCAGGCCGTCATCACCGGCGCTTTTTCGTTGACCAGTCAGGCGATCCAGCTTGGCCTGCTGCCGCGGCTTGAAATCGTCCACACCTCCTCGACCCAGGAAGGGCAGATTTTTATTCCGCGCGTCAATCGCATAATCCTGGTCGGAGTCCTCGCGCTGGTGCTCTTGTTCCGTACCTCCGAAGCGCTCGGCAACGCCTATGGCATCGCGGTTTCTGGCACGATGGTCGTCGACACCTCGCTCGCCTTTTTCGTCGTCTGGAAGCTGTGGCGATGGTCTCTTTGGGCGGCGCTGGCGCTCGCGGGCGTGTTTCTCGTCATCGATGTCGGTTTCTTTTTCGCCAATCTCTACAAGGTCGTGGATGGCGGGTGGGTTCCCCTTACGCTCGGGACGGCCATGTTCATCCTCATGTGGACCTGGTCGCGCGGCAGCGCAATCCTGCTGGCCCGGACGCATCGAGACTCGATCCCGATGCTCGACCTGATCAAGATGCTCGAGAAGTCGAAGCCCATGCGGGTCCAGGGAACATCGGTTTTCCTCACCAACGATCCGACATCGGCCCCCTCGTCGCTGATGCACAATCTCAAGCACAACAAGGTGCTGCACGAGCGCGTCGTCCTTTTGAACGTCCGCAACGAGACGACCCCGCGCGTGACCGCTGCCAATCGATACGAGATGACCAGTCTGTCGCCCGATTTCATGCTGGTCACGCTTCACTTCGGCTATATGGAGCAACCGCACATCCCCAGAGCCTTGGCGGCGATGCGCAAGGCCGGGCTCAAGTTCGACATCATGACGACGTCGTTCTTCCTTGGGCGACGCACGCTGAAGACGGCGCCCAACTCGGGCATGCCGCTCTGGCAGGACAAATTGTTCATCGCCATGACGAAACAGGCGGCGAGCGCGCCGGACTTCTTCAATCTGCCCTCCGATCGCGTGGTCGAACTCGGAGCGCAAATGAAGGTCTGAGCGCTGCGTCTCCGCGTTAGCCGCTGGGATGATCAAAGCAGTGAGCGCTCGACGTTGAACGAGCCGGGGTCGAAGGGCCGGCGGGAGCGCAATGAAGATTTACCTGATCAATCTCGATCGCCATCCCGAACGCTTCGCGCATATGCGGACGCAGTTGAAGGGCGTCGAGTTTGAGCGCGTTTCCGCCGTCGACGGGTCGAAAGATCCGCCGACGACGAAAGGCCTGAGCCGTTTCGAACTGGCTTGTCTCGCGAGCCATAGGATGGCGTGGCTTGAATTCCTCAAGGGTCCGGAACCCTTGGCCTGTTTCCTTGAGGATGACGTGCACATCCAGCCGGGGTTCGCGACCGTCGTCGCCAGCGGCTCATGGGCGCCGCCGGACGCCCATTCGATCAAGCTCGACACCTATTTGCAGAAGGTCGAGGTCGGCGAAAAGCGCGTTGCGATCGGCGAGCGTCAGGTCGCGAGACTTTATTCACGCCATCATAGCAGCGCGGCTTACATCCTCACCCGGAGCGGGGCGGCCCGTTACATTAAATTGACGGCGAACCCCTCGCTGCCGGCCGATTATGCGCTGTTTCCCAATCACCCCAGCCGCTTTGGCCTGCGCGTTTATCAGCTCTGCCCCGCAGTCGCCATCCAGGATCACCTTCTTAAGCCGGACCAGGGCGGACAGGCGTTCGAGACGACGATGGCCGCGGCGGACAGGCACGCCAAGCTTCGGCATACCTCAGCGCTTGAAAAGCTGGGACGAGAAGGCGTTCGCCTCGCTGGACAGGCTGCAAGCCTGATTGAACGAAGCTATCAGAAGGCGTTTCTGCGCGTTCAGACCACGACCGTCGACGTCGCTTAGAGGCTCAGCGTCATCCGCCAATATTGAAGCTGGCCATGGCGGCCATGTTGACGATGTCGGAGTCCTTCGCGCCCAGCGAGACGATCTGCACCGGCTTCTCGAGCCCCACGATCAACGGTCCAATGACTGTGGCGCCACCAAGTTCCTGCAGCATGCGTGTGGAGATGGCGGCCGAGTGAAAGGCCGGCATGATGAGCACGTTCGCCGTATCTTTCAGCCGGCAGAACGGATAGGCGGCCATCAACTCCCTGTTGAGCGCGACATCGGCGCCCATTTCACCGTCGTACTCAAAATCAACCCGCTTCGCGTCGAGAATCCGCACCGCTTCCTGCACCCGTTGGGCGCGCTCTCCGGGCGGATGGCCGAAATTGGAGAAGGCCAGCATCGCCACGCGCGGCTCATAGCCGAGCCGGCGCGCCACCCCGGCCGCTTCGATCGCGATTTCGGCGAGATCCGCAGCGGTCGGCATCTCAGCGATCGCGGTGTCGGCGACCAGAACCGGCCGCCCTCGCGAGAGCACGATCGAGACCCCGACCACCCGGTGACCTGGCTTGTCGTCAATCACGCGCCGGACTTCCTCGAGCGCGATCGAGAAATTGCGGGTGACGCCAGTCACGATCGCGTCGGCGTCTCCGCGCGCGACCATGGCGGCGGCGAAGTAATTGCGATCCTGATTGATCATGCGCTGGCAATCGCGGAACAAATAGCCCTTCCGCTGCAGCCGCTCATAAAGGAATTGGGCGTAAATCGAATTGCGGTGCGACAGGCGGGCGTTGTGAATCTCGATGCCCTTGTCCGTGAGATCGAGACCGGAGGCCTTGGCGACGCTCCGCACACGGTCTTCCCGGCCGACCAGAACCGCCTCGCCCAGTCCCTGATTGACGAACGAATAAGCCGCGCGGATCACCTGCTCTTCCTCGCCCTCCGCGAATACCACGCGTTTGGGCGTGCGGCGGACGCGCTCGATGATGAGTTGCATCGCGCCTGCGATCGGGTCGCGACGCGCGGACAATTGCGCCTTGTAGGCGTCGAGATCGACGATTGGCCGCCGCGCCACCGCGGAAGCCATTGCGGCTTTGGCCACTGCGATCGGCACGACATGAATGAGGCGCGGATCGAATGGAACCGGAATGATGTATTCGCGGCCAAAGCGCGGCCTCGCGCCACGGTAAGCGGCCGCCACCTCGTCGGGCACATCCTCGCGCGCGAGATCGGCGAGGGCGTGCGCGGCGGCGATCTTCATTTCCATGTTGATGGTCTTGGCGCGCACGTCGAGCGCCCCGCGGAAAATATAGGGAAATCCGAGGACGTTATTGACCTGGTTGGGGTAGTCGGAGCGCCCGGTGGCGATGATCACGTCGTCACGCGCCGCCTTCGCGTCTTCAGGGGTTATTTCCGGATCGGGATTCGCCATGGCGAAAATGACCGGATCGGGCGCCATGCTTCTGACGATGTCTGCGGTCAGCGCGCCCTTGGCGGAAAGGCCGAAGAAGATATCCGCTCCCTTCAGCGCCTCCTCGAGCGTTCGCAGCGGCGTTTCGATCGCATGCGCGGACTTCCATTGATTCATGCCTTCCTGACGACCGCGATAGACGACGCCCTTGGTGTCGCACAGGATGACGTTGGCGGGCTCGAACCCGATCGCCTTGATCAGGTCGAGACAGGCAATGCCGGCGGCGCCGGCGCCGTTGCAGACGAGCCGCGTCGTCTGGATGTCGCGCCCGGTCAGATGCATGGCGTTGATCATCCCCGCGGCGGCGATGATGGCCGTGCCGTGCTGATCGTCATGAAAGACAGGAATGTCCATCATCTCGCGCAGGCGCTCCTCGATGTAGAAGCACTCCGGCGCCTTGATGTCCTCGAGGTTGATGCCGCCGAACGACGGACCGAGGTATCGGACCGCGTTGACGAATTCGTCCGGGTCCTCCGTCCCGACCTCGAGATCGATCGAATCGACGTCGGCAAAGCGCTTGAACAAGACCGCCTTGCCTTCCATCACAGGCTTCGAGGCGAGCGCACCGAGATTGCCGAGGCCGAGGATCGCCGTGCCGTTGGAAATGACCGCGACCATGTTGCCGCGCGTCGTGTAGTCGTAAGCGGTTGACGGATCGGCGGCGATCGCCTTGACCGGAACCGCAACCCCCGGCGAATAGGCGAGCGAGAGATCGCGCTGGGTCGCCATGGGCTTGGTCGGCACGATCTCGAGCTTGCCGGGGCGCCCGCGCGAGTGGAACTGGAGCGCCTCCTGATCAGTGATCGAAAAGCGCGTGTTTGGTCCCTCGACCTTGTCATTCATAACTTGAAACCCTGCCTGAACCTTTGGATGGGAAGCTCGGGCCGCCGGTCGGAGGGCTTTCCGGTCGATGGTCGTTGCGCTGAAGGAAGCATCCGCCCGTTCGGTCCGTCTCCTCTCACGGCCCGTCTCGTTCACATGGATGAAGGATCGCCGGATTGACTGATCTCATTTTGAGGGGGCGGCGCCCATTTGGCAAATCGCCGCGGCAGCGATCTCTCTTGCATTGATATAAAGACATGTTTATATGATTATGTCATCACGCGACCTGAACGGTAGGTGAAATGAATTGGGTTTCCAATCCAGACATGGAGACGGCGTCGCCGCCACATGAGGACACCACGACGGCGCTGGTGAGGGCCGCGCGCCAGCGCATCCTCATTATTGACGGAGCGATGGGCACCCAGATCCAGTGCTTGAACCTGGATGAAAAGAACTTCCGCGGCGACCGCTTTCATGCCTGCGACCGCCTCCTCCAGGGCAACAATGATCTCTTAACCCTCACCCAGCCCCAGGCGATCGAAGACATCCATCTGGCCTACGCGCTGGCGGGCGCGGACATTCTCGAGACCAACACCTTCTCCTCGACCTCGATCGCGCAGGCCGACTATGGAATGGAGGAGCAGGTCTACGAACTCAATCGCGACGGGGCGCGATTGGCGCGGAGGGCCGCGATCAAGGCGGAGAAGGCGGACGGCAGGCGCCGCTTCGTCGCCGGCGCTTTGGGACCGACCAACCGCACCGCCTCGCTGTCGCCGGACGTCAACAATCCGGGCTTCCGCGCGGTAAGTTTCGACGAGCTCCGCATCGCCTATGGCGAGCAGATCAAGGGGCTCATCGACGGCGGAGCAGACATCCTGCTCATCGAGACCATCTTCGACACCCTGAACGCCAAGGCGGCGATTTTCGCCTGCTTCGAGGCCTTCGCCGAGCGCGGCTTTCAAATGCCGCTCATGATCTCGGGCACCATCACGGATCGCTCGGGCCGCACCCTTTCCGGCCAGACGCCGACGGCGTTCTGGCATTCGGTGCGCCATGCGCGTCCCTTCTCGATCGGCCTCAATTGCGCGCTCGGCGCAAGCGCGATGCGCGAGCATCTAGCGGAGATCGCCAACGCGGCGGATACGCTCGTGTGCGCCTATCCCAACGCCGGCCTGCCCAACGCTTTCGGGCAATATGACGAAAGCCCCGAGGCCATGGCGGCGCAGATCGGCGAGTTCGCCGCAGACGGAATCGTCAACATCGTGGGCGGATGCTGCGGCTCGACGCCGGACCACATCCGCGCCATCGCCGACGCGGTCGGCAAATACAAGCCGCGGACGGCGCCCACCATCGCGCCGCTGATGCGACTCTCGGGTCTCGAGCCGTTTACCCTCACCTCCGACATTCCGTTCGTCAATGTCGGCGAGCGCACCAATGTCACCGGCTCGGCCAAGTTCCGCAAGCTCGTCACCGCGGGCGACTATGCCGGCGCCCTCGTCGTCGCGCGCGACCAGGTGGCGAACGGAGCCCAGGTCATCGACATCAACATGGACGAGGGACTCATCGATTCGAAGGCGGTGATGGTCGAGTTCGTGAACCTCGTCGCCTCCGAGCCGGACATCGCGCGCGTGCCGGTCATGGTCGATTCGTCGAAATTTTCGGTGATCGAAGCCGGCCTCAAATGCGTGCAGGGCAAGCCGATCGTCAATTCGATCTCGATGAAGGAAGGCGAGGAGGAATTTTTGCGCCAGGCCCGCTTGGTGCGCGCCTATGGCGCGGCGGTGGTGGTGATGGCGTTCGACGAGCAGGGCCAGGCCGACACGTTCGAGCGCAAGGTCTCGATCTGCGCGCGCGCCTACAAGCTGCTCACCGAACAGGCCGGTTTTCCCCCCGAGGACATCGTCTTCGACCCCAACATTTTCGCCGTCGCGACCGGCATCGAGGAGCACAACGGCTATGGCGTCGCCTTTGTCGAGGCGACGCGGCAGATCCGCGCGACGCTGCCTCACGCGCATATCTCCGGCGGCGTCTCGAACCTCTCGTTCTCCTTCCGCGGCAACGAGCCGGTGCGCGAGGCGATGCATGCGGTGTTTCTCTACCACGCCATTCAGGCGGGCATGGACATGGGGATCGTCAACGCTGGCCAGCTCGCGGTCTACGAGACGATCGAACCGGAACTGCGCGAGGCCTGCGAGGATGTCGTCCTCAACCGTCGCGCGGACGGGACCGAGCGTCTGCTCACGCTCGCCGAGCGCTTCCGCGGCAAGGGCGGCAAGGAAGCCAAGCCTCAGGATCTCGAATGGCGCACTTGGCCGGTCGAGAAGCGCATCGCGCATGCGCTCGTCAACGGCGTGACCGAGTTCATCGAAGCCGACACCGAGGAGGCGCGGCTTCAGGCGAAGCGCCCGCTCGACGTGATCGAAGGCCCGCTGATGGCGGGGATGAATGTCGTCGGCGACCTGTTCGGCGCGGGAAAGATGTTCCTGCCGCAGGTGGTCAAGTCTGCCCGCGTGATGAAGCAGGCGGTCGCGATCCTCCTGCCCTATATGGAGGCGGAGAAGGCGGCCGGCGGCGACCAGCGTAAGACCGCTGGCACGATCGTGATGGCGACGGTCAAGGGCGACGTGCACGACATCGGCAAGAACATCGTCGGCGTCGTGCTCGCCTGCAACAATTACGAGATCATCGATCTCGGCGTGATGACGCCGGCCTCGAAGATCCTCGCCGTCGCCCGCGAGCGCAAGGCCGACGCGATCGGCCTTTCCGGGCTCATCACCCCCTCGCTCGACGAGATGGTTCACGTCGCCTCGGAAATGGAGCGCGAGGGTTTTGACATTCCCCTCCTGATCGGCGGCGCGACGACCAGCCGCGTTCATACCGCGGTCAAGATCCATCCGCGCTACGCGCGCTCGCAGGCGGTGCATGTCAACGACGCGAGCCGCGCGGTCGGCGTCGTCGCTTCGCTGCTGTCGTCCGAGACGCGCGCCGCGACGATCCAGTCGGTGCGCGCCGAATACCGCAAAGTGGCGGAGGCTCATGAGCGCAGCGAAGCTGACAAGGTTCGCGTGCCGCTGGCCAAAGCGCGCGCCAATGCGATGAAGGTCGACTGGAGCGCCTGGCGCCCCGCGACGCCGACCTACGTTGGCCCGCGCACCTACGAGTGGAACAACCTCGCCGACCTCGCGCGCTACATCGACTGGACGCCCTTCTTCCAGACTTGGGAGCTCAAGGGCCGCTATCCCGCCATCCTTGACGATCCGGCTCAGGGCGCGGCGGCGCGCGCCTTGTTTGACGACGCGCAAGCGATGCTCAAGCAGATCATAGACGAGCAATGGTTCACGCCGAAAGCGGTTGTCGGCTTCTGGCCCGCCGCGACTGTCGGCGACGACATCCAGTTGTTCGCCGACGATACGCGCGCGACGCCGATGGCGAAGCTTTTCACGCTCCGCCAGCAGCTTTCCCGCCGCGATGGGCGCCCGAATGTCGCGCTCGCTGATTTCGTCGGGCCGCGCGATTATGTCGGCGCCTTCGTCGTCACGGCGGGGCTTGCGGACGACGCCATCGCCAGGCGCTTCGAGCACGCCAACGACGATTATTCGTCGATCATGGTGAAGGCGCTCGCCGACCGTTTCGCGGAAGCCTTCGCCGAGGCGATGCACGCCCGCGTGCGCCGCGAGCTTTGGGGTTATGCGCCTGATGAGGCGTTCACACCCGACGAACTGATCACCGAACCGTACAAAGGCATTCGCCCGGCTCCCGGCTATCCCGCGCAGCCCGACCACACGGAAAAGGCGACCCTGTTCCGCCTCCTCGACGCCGAGCGGGCGACCGGGGTCCAGCTCACCGAGAGCTTCGCCATGTGGCCGGCCTCGTCGGTGAGCGGCGTCTACATCGCCCACCCCGAGGCGCATTATTTCGGCGTCGCCAAGGTCGAGCGCGACCAGGTCGAGGACTATGCGGCGCGGAAGGGCATGGGCGTAGCCGAGGTCGAGCGCTGGCTGGGGCCGGTGTTGAACTACGCGCCGGTGTCGGCCGCCGCGGCGGAGTGAAAGCGGAATTCGCCTGAGAGGCTCGCCGTCGCCGCGCCGCCATAACCCGTCCGGACGAACGGGCGTCTTTCGCATGGGACGGCCACCCTCTCAGAACGTCCGCGGCATGCGTAGTCGCCATTTTACCGGCGCCCCCTAGATAAATCAGGGACTTACGGCCCCGTTTAGTTCCGTCCTGAAAAATGGCGCCAAAACTGACGGTTCTCGCTGCAGAGCGTTGCGTTGACGGATCACATAAAATAACATCGATAATTTGTAAATTAAAGTTCGCGAAAGCCGCGCTTGATGAGCGCTTCTTCAGCGGGGAAAGTTTTCCCCCAAGAACCTTGGTCGTCACCCGAAGTTTTAGGCAATTCCTGACACGGCGCTCCGCGAATGGTAAGAATCGAGACCCCCGAAGGAGGATTGTCACTTTGGCTCGACGTCGATTTCTCGGTTCCGCCGCCCTCGCGATGGCCCTCGGCCTGCTTGCGGCGCCGGTCGCCCAGTCCTGCACCCGCGCCCTCTACGTGGGGAACGACGGCACGGTCCTGACCGGACGCTCCATGGACTGGAAGGAGGACATGCACACCGATCTGTGGGCCTTCCCGCGCGGAATTCAACGCGACGGCGCCGCGGGTTCGAACAGTCCGAAATGGACCTCGAAATACGGCAGCGTCGTCGCCGCGGGATACAACCTCGGCAGCGCCGATGGAATGAACGATCAGGGTCTTGTCGCCAACCTCCTGTTCCTCGACGAGTCGAACTACGGCAAGCCCAACCCGGCCCGATCACGCCTGTCGATTGCGACCTGGGCGCAATACGTCCTCGACAATTTCGCGACCGTCGACGAGGCCGTGGCGGCGCTGCAATCGGAACCTTTTCAGGTCGTCACGCAAAAGCTTCCCAATGGCGTCGGCGCGCAGCTTCATCTGTCGCTCTCGGACCGGACCGGCGATTCCGCGGTGCTCGAATATGTCGAGGGCAAGCTCGTCATTCATCACGGCAAGCAATATGTCGTGATGACCAATTCGCCGACCTACGACCAGCAGCTTGCGCTGAACACCTATTGGGAGGGCATCGGCGGTCTCGTGTTCCTGCCCGGCACCAATCGCGCCGCCGACCGCTACGCCCGCGCCTCCTTCCTGATCAAGGCGATCCCAAAGGCCGCCGACCCGGCCTACATTGCGAGCGTGCCGGGGCGCTCTTATGCGTATCAGGCGGTGGCGAGCGTCATGGGCGTTATGCGGTCCGTCAGCGTGCCGCTTGGGATCACCACGCCCAATCAGCCGAACATTTCATCGACCATCTGGCGCACCGTTTCGGATCAAACAAACAAAGTCTATTATTTCGACTCCGCAACGCGCCCGAATACGTTCTGGGTGACGCTTTCCAAGCTGAACCTGCAACCAGGCGCTCCAATCCTGAAACTGCCTTTGGCGGACGGACAAGTCTACTCAGGCGAGGTTTCCGACAAATTCGAGCCCGCCAAACCGTTCACTTTCCTGGCTGCGCCAAACATTTGAAATTCGGGCTGCCGAGCGGCTCGACGCGGGCTGCAAGGCGACCGAGGTCGAGCAGATTTGACCTGCCGCGATGCAGGGCGCCGCGTCTCGGAGGATGGTCTTGTCAATCCGCGACCGGAATGTCGACCCTCGGCGCGGAGGGCTCGCGCTCATCCCAACCCATCGCCGGCTCCGCCGGCGGGGGCTCGAGCAGGGCTAAAGGCGGGGGCTTGACCGGCGCTTCCGCCGACCTCTGAGGAGCGGGGGTTCCGTCGAACCCGTGATAGCGGTCGAGCTCGCGCACGACTTTGATCACCTGATCGACCGCCTTCACGTTGCCCGTGGTCATCGAACTATAGGCGACGAGCATCGCCTCGTTCAGGCGGCGGACCTGAAGCTGGATGAATTCGTGCGGCGGATCGATGGCGCGCTCGGCGAGGATCGCCGCCTTGCGCTCCCGCGCCCATTTGCACGATATCCCTTCGCTCGCGGCGATTTCCTCAATTGTTACGCCGGCGGCCAGTTTCTCGATGAACCTCAGGTCGCGTTGCGCGAGCTCGCGCTTCGTCGCCCGCGGGCGCCTGGTCTTGACCTCGGGCTCGCCCTTGCCTGCATTCCCGGCCATAACGCGTCCCTTCTGGTCGTCTGAATCAAGAATGAGATTATTTCTGATTTTCGTCAACAAAATGTTGTCAGCAGATGGTTTAATTTATATTCGCAGCCCGTTCCTTGCGTCTTGATCGGGCTTGATCCCCGCCATCCGCGAAAACACGGGCGGCCAAACTAAAGCATTGATGATTAGCGATTATCTGTGCCCACGACCGATGGCGGAGCCGGGCGCCGGCCATGACGGCGGAGGCAGAGAGCCAAAATATCACGCCCTGGCCGACTCGATCGGGCGCTCGGAACCTCCGATCATTCTTCGGCGAGGCTTGGCCAACGATCACGCCACGGGTCTCGGGCCTCGATCTGTCTCGCGACTCGAAGCGCGCGCTCATCGTGTCCGAGAGGCGCGATGACCTGCAACCCAATCGGGCGTCCATCCGGGTGGGGCTGTCCCGGAATATTGAGACCGGCAAAGCCGAGGGCGTTCACCCATCCGCAGAACATGCCCTGCGTGGCGCTGCTTCCAGGCTTCTCCCCAATGACTGCGGGACAATCCAGGTCGGCCGCCCAGGCGGGGGCCGCTGCGGTCGGCGTGAGCAGAACGTCGAAAGCACCCCACCGCTCCGAAACCGTCGCGCGAAAAAGCTGTAGCCGGTCCAACGTGCGAACGTAGTCGGTCGCCGACATTTTCATCCCGACTCGCGTCAGATTGGCGATCAGTTCAGTCGTATCCGCTGGCCAACGCTCGTTCGCTTCAACCGCCCGCGCGACTCCGACCGGGGTCAGCGCGTCCCAAATGGCGCGAAGCTCGGTCACATCGAACGGCGGGTCACATTCCTCCACGGCGTTACCGAGATCAGCGAGCAAATTTCGGGCTCGACGGTGGGCCTCCTCCACCGCAGCGTCGACAGTTTCAGCTCCTATGTGGGTGAACCAGCCAATTCGCAACGGTCCATCACGCGGGGCGAGCGGCGGCAGGTTGACCGACGCCGGATCTCGGCTGTCGGGGCCCGCCACGACGCCCAGCAGCAGATCGAGGTCCGCGACGCTCCGACCGATGAGCCCGATCGCCTGGAAGTCGAGCGCCATGGGCGCAAACCCATAGCGGCGGGGCGCCCGCCCGTTGCTCGGCCGCAGTCCCAGCAGGCCCGTATAGGCTGCGGGCATGCGCGTGGAGCCGCCTGCGTCGGTGCCAATGGCGAGCGGCGCCATGCCTGCGGCTACCCCGGCGACCGCGCCTCCGCTCGACCCGCCGGGGGTGAGCGAAGGATCCCAGGGGTTGCGCGTGACGCCGCTCAACCGGCTATGGGTTCGCCCCATCAACGCCAGCTCCGGCGTTGTGGTTTTCCCCAGAATGACGGCGCCCGCCGCGCGCAGTCGTTCGACGCAGATGTCGTCTCTTTCCGGAAAGTGATCCTGGAACAAAAGGCTGCCCCAGCGCGCCGGCATTCCTGCGACGAAGATGTTGTCTTTGATGGTGATCGGAATTCCGTCGAGCGGCCCGAGGCGCCGCCCGACCCGCTGTCTGACGTCCGCCTCCTCAGCGGCGCGCCGCGCGCCCTCGGGGTCCAGGTAAACGAAGGCGTTGAGCTTCGGCTGAAGCCGATCGCAGCGCGCAAGATACATCTCGACCAAGTCTGTAGGCGCGACGGCGCCGTCAGCCAGCAGGCTGCTCAACGTCGCAGCATCGTTGCGCCAAAGATCAGAACTCGGCATCCGACCTCCCAACGCGCAAGACCCGGTCGCGCCTTTCAACGGCGAAGCCGATGCGGCTTGAAGACGCGGCGCTCATTCGAAGATCGCGACCGCGCGGATGGGACTCGCCGACCCACCCCGGATCCTGAGCGGGAAACCGACGAAGCGGAAGCGGCCTCGGCCGACCAGCTTATCGAGATTGAAGAGGCACTCCATGTGCGTGATGCCGCGCTCGCCGCAGATCTGGTGCGCCCGGAAATTCAGCTCTCCCTCCGGCGCAGGACTCACGGCCTCCACGCCAAACATGCCGATCCCCTTGTCCGCGAGCCAGTGCACCGCTTCCAGGGAAAGTCCCGGAAAGTCGTGGGCGTAGCGCGAATCTCCGTACAGTCGCTCGTTCGTCGCCATATAAATCAGCACCGTGTCGCCGGGCCTTATTTCCTGCCCCGATTTCGTAAGCGCCTCCTCCATCTCGGCGACACTTATGGCGTGCTTGAGAGGCGCGTGCGAAAGATCGAGGCAAATGGCTGAGGTGTAGAAATTTTCGAGCGGCATTTCGTCGATCGTTTTCGCTCCTGGCCGCGGATCAAAATGGACCGGCGCGTCGACATGCGTCCCCGCATGGTCGCTCAAGGAGATCGAGAACGCCTTGGAGCTGAAGACCGTGTCGCCGGCCCTGACCTTTTTGTCGTGATCGTCCCAGATCGTCATGACGACCGGGGGATGCGACGGATGCACAGGCGTGCGGTGAAACAGCTCTCGGCTCAAATCGATGAGTTCCACAGTCTTTTCCTTTCGAGGTCGCCATAATGGCGACATGCGGGACGGGTTGATCCGCACGCGAATTCCACGTGCGGATGCTCTGGACGCGGTCCGACGGGCCGACTTCTGTTTGAGTCAGGAGCGACGCGGCAGGCCGGAGAGTCAGACGACAGGGTTGCGCCACAGACGATTGCTCATGGATCCTGCGCCCACGGTCGTCGCGCGCGCTTTCGAGTTCAGCAGACCCCGTCCGGCCGACCAGCGCGGGTGTCTGTCGATCAGTTCGAGCTCAATGCGTCGAGGTGTGCGCCGACGGGCTCGCCAATCAGGCAATCGCGAATGGGAAAAGTGATGTCGGCGTGAGCGAACTTTCCCTTCTGACCTTCGTGCGTGATTCGGTCCCAAAGGGCAGGAACTTGATCCACATGAGGGTTGGGCGCGGGCGTCATGTGCGAGACATCACGGCTCAGGTCGATAGGTCGTCGTCCCATGTCTTCCCTGCTTGCTGAAAAGCTCTTGCCTGCTTGCTGAAAAGTCCGTGGCCCACGCGCTGGGAAAGGCGCGGCGTTCTATATGAAGAACACCATTCTCGCTCGCAAATTAAGTCGATTTATCCCTGCTAAGTCAAGGACGTTCATTGTGCAGCCGTGGCGTCGTTTTGGCGCCGCAGCGATAATTTACGGCACAGGTAGCGGGCGCAGATTAAGTCCATTTCGATTGGCGCTCTGCCCTAAGCCGCCTTCTCCACCGGCGCCCGGCCGGCCTTGAGCTCATTGAGGGCGCTCGCGCGCGCCTTCGCCGCTTCTTCGGCGTTCGCCTCTTTGACATGTCCGTATCCACGGATCGTCTCATAGGCGCCGAGCACGCGAATGGCGATCGGATGGGACGCGGGGGTCAGGCGTTGGCTGAGGTCGGCGACGTCGGCTTCGAATTCGGCGATCAGGCGGCGCTCGAGCTTGCGCTCGTCGCTCAAGCGGAACGGATCGAGCCATGTGCCGCGCAGGAATTTCAGCCGCGCCATGACGCGGAAGGCTTTCATCGCCCACGGGCCGATCTCGCCCTTCTTCATCTTTCCGCTTGCCGGATCGATGCGCGCGAACGGCCAGGCGCCGATATGAAAATGCAGTTTGTAGTCGCCTTCGAACTCGCGCGACAGGTTCTCCTGGAACGCGGGCGCCGCAAACAGCCGAGCCACTTCCCACTCGTCCTTGGCTGCAAGCAGCTTGTGGTAGGCGCGCGCGACGGCTGTGGTCAGCGCTTCGCCCAGGCCAGCTTTCCTCTCCGCCGCGCGGACGCGCTCGACCAGCTCGCGATAGCGCGCCCCATAGGCTGCGTCGCGATAGTCCGTCAGATGCGCGACGCGACGCTCGAGAAGCGCGTCGAGCGAGGGCGGTTCGTCAGGCGCTTCGTCAAAGCCGACCAGCGTCTCGATGCTCATCGGATCATGCCCCGCGCGCCGGCCCCATTCGAACGCCTGCTTGTTGGCGTCGACGGCGACGCCATTGAGCACAATCGCGCGCTCGATCGCCTCCCTGCGGATCGGAACAAGGCCCCTTTGCCAGGCGGCGCCGAGCATGAACATGTTGGAGGCGATCGGGTCGCCCATCAGCGCCGCGGCCAGGCGTTGCGCGTCGAGAATGAGGGCTCTTTCGCCAAGCGCGTTTTTCAGGCGTTCGATGAGCAAGTCGGCGTCCACGCTCCAGTTGGGATTGCGGGCGAAATCGGCGGTTGGGGTCAGGTCAGCGGAGATCACCGCATTCGTCTTGCCGCGCTTGAGCCTGGAAAGCGATTCGTCGCCCGCGGCGACGATGAGGTCGCAGCCAATCAGCGCGTCGGCTTCGCTCGCCGCGATGCGGGTCGCATGCAACGCGCCGGGCTCGTGCGCGATGCGCACATGCGCGGTCACCGCGCCGTATTTCTGGCTTAAGCCGGTCAGGTCGAGATTGGTGCTGTAGAGGCCGTCGAGGTACGCGGCGACAGCGATCGTCTGGCTGATGGTGACCACGCCGGAGCCGCCGATGCCAGCCACCAGCAGACTGAAGCGCTCGTGGATCTCGGGCAGGATCGGCTCGGGGACCGGTGGCAGAAACTGGCCCAAAGGCGCCGTCGCCTCGGGCTTGCGCAGGCGCCCGCCATGCACGGTCACGAAGCTTGGACAGAAGCCGTCGATGCAGGAGAAATCCTTGTTGCAGCTCGACTGGTTGATGCGCCGCTTGCGCCCGAACTCCGTTTCCAAGGGCTCGATCGCCATGCAATTGGAAACCTTCCCGCAATCGCCGCAGCCCTCGCAGACTTGCGGATTGATGAAGGTGCGCTTGGCCGGGTCGGCCCATTTGCCGCGCTTGCGCAGGCGCCGCCGCTCGGTCGCGCAAGGCTGGTCGTAGAGGATGACCGATACGCCCTTGAATTCGCGAAATTCGCGCTGCGTCTCGTCCATCGTGTCGCGGTGGCGAAGGCTCACGCCGTGGGGCAGCGCGACGCCGGCGTAGCGCTCCGGGTCGTCCGCGACGAGCGTCATTTTCTTCACGCCCTCGGCGGCAAGCTCTTCGAGAACCTGCACCGGCGTCATGCCGCCCTCGATCGGCTGGCCGCCGGTCATCGAGACGAAGCCGTTGAAGAGGATCTTGTAGGTGATCGGAACATTGGCGGCGAGCGCCTGGCGGATCGCGAGTGAGCCGGAATGGGCGTAGGTGCCGTCGCCGATATTGGCGAACACGTGATCCTGATTGGTGAACGGCTCTTGTCCGAGCCACATCACGCCTTCGCCGCCCATATGCGAAGCGGTCGCGGTCTGTTGCGGGTTGACCAGCGTCGCCATCCAATGGCAGCCGATGCCAGCCAGCGCGCGGCTGCCCTCGGGCACGGGGGTCGAACGGTTGTGCGGACACCCGGCGCAAAAGCCCGGACTGCGCATCGGCGCCGGGCGATTGCTGAGCGTTGCGCCAGGCGCCTCCGGCGCGCTGAGCGCGCAGTTCGGATCGTGATCGGAGACCGCCTTGACCAGAACTCCGGCGACGAGCTCGGGCGAGATTTCGCCGAAATTGGGAATGGCCGGAGAGCCCGGCGAAGCGTCGAAAGCGAGCCCGTCGAAATATTTGCCGACGATTCTCGGCGCCCTCGGATCGCCATAGAGTATGGAGCGGATCTGATCCTCGAGCAGCGGGCGCTTTTCCTCGATCACAATAACGAGATCGAGTCCGCGGGCGAAGTCGCGCACGACGACCGGATCAAGCGGCCACACCATGCCGACCTTGAGCAGGCGCAGGCCAAGCGCCGCGCCGTTGTCGGCCAAACCGAGATTGCCGAGCGCCTGCAACAGGTCCTGCCAGGCCTTGCCGGCCGCCACCACGCCGATCCTGGCAGCGTCGCCGCGATCGATGATGCGGTTGAGGCCATTGGCCCGCGCATAGGCGAGCGCAGCCGGCAGCTTGTGCTGGTAAAGCCGCTCCTCCTGGGCGACCGGCGCATCGATCACACGCGGGCCCAAGCCTCCGTGTGGGCTGCTTGACCGCTCGGGGATGACGATTTCGGGCCGGTCGGGGCCGACATAGACGGTGCCGCCGCCTTCGGCGACGTCGGTGACCACCTTCATGCCGACCCAGCAGCCGGAAAACCGCGACATGGCGACGCCATGCAGACCGAAATCGAGCAGTTCCTGCGTGTTGGAGGGATAGAGAACGGGCATGCCGACGGCGATAAACAATGTGTCGGAGAAATTGACTGCGGTCGAGGATTTCGCGCCGTGGTCGTCGCCGGCGAGCGCGATCACGCCGCCCTTGGGCGAGGCGCCGGTGAAATTGGCGTGGCGGAGCGCATCGGCCGATCGGTCGACGCCAGGGCCCTTGCCATACCAGATGCCGAACACGCCATCGACTGTCGCGCCGGGAAAGCTGTTCAGAAATTGCGCGCCCCAGATCGCGGTCGCGGCAAGGTCCTCGTTGAGACCTGGGCGGAAGACGATGTTGTGTTGCTTGAGCTGCGCCGAGGCGCGCCACAGCTCGATGTCGTAGCGCCCAAGCGGCGAGCCGCGATAACCGGAAATATACCCGCCGGTGTTGAGGCCAGCCGCGGCGTCGCGCAGGCGCTGCTGAATGGGCAGGCGCACCAGCGCCTGCGTACCGGTCATATAGACCCAGCCTTCGGACGCGGTGTAGCGGGAGTCGAGAGTCGCCTCCGGCCGGGCGAGGGCGACGGTCATGAAAAGAACCCTCCGTGCTTTGCGCGACGGCTATATGCCGCGTGCGTACGGCTCTACGCCACGCCCCGGTTTGCCGCGGGGGCGGGCGAGGTAGCGTGGGAGCGCATCGCCGAACTCGGGAAAGTAGCGCCGAATGACCCCCATGTCGAACGCGCCGAGAATGGAATCTTTCGGCTCGCGATCGAGAAGAAACCGCATTGCGGCCTCGATGCAAAGGAGAGGTTTAGCGCCGAGCTTCACCCAGTGCGTGGCGTCCTCGGACTGCACGATGACTCGATGCCGGCTTTCACCGTGCGCGTCGCGCACGACGACGTCGAATGTCAGCTTATGGACCGGGACAGGCGTGACGGTGATCCGATTCACGCTGAATTCCGTCGACCTCTGTCCCGCGGCGGACGGGTTCGATCCGCGGAGAATGAGCTTGAAAACCCGCCAGTTCGAGCTTCGCTCGAGTTCTACAAAAGAAACCGCCGATCCGGCGCGGCAAGGCGCGTCGCTCGAAGATCAGCCGACAGGCGCGGCTAGTCCCGTGCGTTCGGCTTAACGAGCCTGTGGAGGCGACCTTCTTATTGATCGGGGAACCGATGCGTCGATCGCGCGTTGACCGTGGGGTATGGGCTCAGCGCCGGTGCGCCGTCGCGAGATGACCATTTTCTCGCCCAAAATCCTGCTTAAATTGGGCGGGGGCGTCAGGAGTTCAGGGGTGGATGAATGGAACGCGCCGGGCATAGAAGGCGCGAGTATGGAAGCTGTTGCGGCGGTGGACGACGCAAAGCTCGCTTTGTTTCTTGATGTGGATGGTACACTCTTGGATTTGGCGGGGCGTCCTGAGGATGTCGTGGCTCCCGCAGGACTGGTGGCCACCCTGGTGCAGGCGGAGCGCAGGCTCGCGGGCGCGCTCGCGCTGATCAGCGGCCGCTCCGTCGACAATCTCGACCATCTGTTCGCGCCCTTGCGGCTGCGTGTCAGCGGCGTTCATGGCGCGGAAATCCGGCTCGACCCGAAGGCGTCAACAGCGTCTACGGCGGCGGAACTGCCGCGGTCCCTTCTCGACGCGCTGAGGCGCGCCATCGCGCCGCTCCCCGGGGTGTTCGTCGAAGACAAGCGCTTCAGCTTCACCATCCACTATCGGCTGGCCCCCGCCGCGGAACGGCCGCTGCGCCAAATCGTGAAGCAACTCGTGGATCCGCTTTCGATCGCAGTCGACGTCATGGATGCTCATTGCGCGATCGAGATCAAAAGGCCCGGCGTCAGCAAGGCCGGCGCGATCGCCGCGTTCCTTTCCACGGCGACGTTCTGCGGGCGCACGCCGATGTTCGTCGGCGACGATACGACGGACGAAAGCGGCTTCGCCCTCGTCAGCGAGCGGGGAGGGTTTGCCTATTCGGTAGGCCGCCCGCGTCCGGGCGCGGTGAACGCCTTCGCAAGCCCGCAGGAAGTGCGTGAATGGCTTGCGGGATTCGTCGATCGGGGAGGCGGCAGATGATCGAAGGGAGCCAGACCAAGAAGCAAAATCTCGACCTCGCCTTGATCGGCAACAGCTGCGCGGCCGCCTTCGTCGACCAGAACGCCCGCATAGTATGGTGGTGCTTTCCGCACTTCGACTCCGATCCTGTGTTTTCCCGGCTGCTGGCGGGCGATGAAGAGAAAGGTTTCTGCGAAGTCACGCTCGCGAACCTCGCCGAAAGCGAATCGCAATATGTGCGCAACACGGCGATCGTCGAGACGGTTCTCACCGATACCAACGGCGCGAAAGTCCGCGTCTCCGACTTCGCGCCCACTTTCGAGCGATTCGAGCGCGTCTACAGACCCCCGCAGATCATCCGGCGCATCGAACCGATCGCCGGCCTGCCGCGCATCACGATCCGGGTGCGCCCGACACACAGCTACGGACGTCCGACGACCAACAGCGTCGTGGGCTCCAATCACATCCGTTACCTGGACGGGAGCCAGGTTCTGCGGCTCACGTCCGACGCGCCGCTCTCCTATATCGTCAACGAGATTTCCTTTCCCCTGACGAGGCCGGTCAACCTCATCTTCGGCCAGGACGATCCGTTCCTCAGCGCAATCGACACGACCTCGCGCGAATTTCTCGATCGCACGCGCGATTATTGGCACGCCTGGGTCCGCTATCTGGCGCTGGCCTACGAATGGCAGGTCGAGGTGGTGCGCGCCGCGATTACGCTCAAGCTTTGCAGCTTCGCCGAGACGGGCGCCATCGTCGCCGCCCACACGACGTCGATCCCGGAGGCGCCTTTCTCGTCGCGAACCTGGGACTATCGTTATTGCTGGCTGCGTGACGCCTATTTCGTCGTTGACGCGCTGAACCGGCTCGGCGCCACCCAGATCATGGAATCCTACATCAACTACATCACCACCATCGCCTCCACATCCGCCAATGAGGAGATGCAGCCGCTGCACGGGATCGTGCCGTTCACGCCGCTCGAGGAATGGAGCGCCCCGGATCTGAAGGGTTTTCTCGGCATGGGTCCGGTCCGAGTCGGCAATCAGGCGGCGAGCCAACGGCAGAACGATGTTTATGGCAGCGTGGTGCTCGCCGCGACGCAGATGTTCGTGGACGAGCGGTTGCCGAAGATGGGTGACGAGGCTTTGTTCCGTCTTCTGGAAAGCCTCGGCGAGCGCGCCATAGTCTACGCCTTCGAGCCCGATGCGGGCTTGTGGGAATATCGCACGCGCGCCTCGCCCCACACCTATTCGGCGACGCTGTGCTGGGCGGCCTGCGATCGGCTCGCGGGCATCGCGCGCAGGCTCAAGATCGCTGACCGGGCCAAATACTGGTCGACGAACGCGCGCGCCTTGCGGGAGCGGATTCTCAAAGAGGGCTGGGATGAAAAGCGCGGCGCGTTGACCGGCGCGTTCGGCTCGCCCGAGCTCGACGCCAGCGTGCTCCTGGTCGCCGAACTCGGCCTCCTGTCCTCGAGCGATCCACGATTCATCAAGACCTGCGACGCAATCGGCAACGAGCTCATGCGCAATGGTCGGATCATGCGCTACACTGCCCCGGACGATTTCGGCGCGCCCGAGACCGCGTTTCTGGCATGCAACTTCTGGTACATTGACGCGCTCTATCAGATCGGCCGAAAGGACGAAGCGCGAGAATTGTTCGAATCGATCCTCGTCCGCCGCAACGCTTATGGCCTCCTCTCCGAGGATATCCACCCGGACGCAGGCGAACTGTGGGGGAATATTCCTCAGACCTATTCCATGGCGGGCATCATCAACAGCGCAACGCGGTTGTCGTCGAGTTGGGAGGAAGCATGGGCGCGCGACTGATCATAGTCTCCAACCGCGTCGCCGTACCGGAGACCCCACGCGCACCGTTGGCCGGCGGCATGGCGGTCGCGGTGAAGGCCGCGCTGAAGAATCGCAATGGAATGTGGTTCGGCTGGAGCGGCAAGGTCGCGGAGGAGGGGAATGGCGAGCCGCACGCCGTCGACGTCAACAAGATCGCCTACGTCCTCATCGACCTGTCGCAGAACGACATCCAGGAATATTACAACGGCCTCGCCAACAGCGTGCTGTGGCCGATCCTCCACTACCGGGTCGATCTCCAGGAGTATTCGCGCGCCGACGCCAGCGGCTACATGCGGGTCAATCGTCTGTTCGCCGATCGCCTGAGCAAGCTGCTCAGGGAGGACGACGTCATCTGGGTGCACGACTATCATCTGATGCTGCTCGGACGCGAGCTCAGATCGCGCGGTCACCGCAATACGATTGGATTTTTTCTTCATACCCCTTGCGCCCCTCCGGACATCTTGCAGACGCTGCCGCACCATAGGGAGATTCTCGGCGGACTGTCGCACTACAACCTTGTCGGCTTCCAGACCGAGAACGACCGCGACAATTTCGCCCGCTACCTGGCGACGATTGGCGCAATTCAAGTTCGCAGCGGCGCGTTCGAGATCGATGGCCGGCAAGTGCGTCTCGGCGCCTTTCCCGTCAGTATCGAAACGAAAGCCTACATGCGCCTCGCGCGCAACGCGGGGCGCTCGGAGATGATCTCGTTCGTGCGGGAGAGCCTGGGCGACAACAAGCTCGTCCTTGGCGTCGATCGCCTCGACTATTCGAAAGGCATCCCGAACCGGGTGAAGGCGTTCGAACGGCTGCTTGAGAACAATCCTGAGTGGCGCGGCAAGGTGACGCTGTTGCAGATCACCCCGAAGAGCCGTTCCGATGTCAAGCAGTACGGTGAGATCGAAAGCGAAGTGACGGGCCTCATCGGCATGATCAACGGCCGTTTTGGCGACGCGACCTGGACGCCGATCCGCTATGTCAACCGTTCCTATTCCCGCACGGTCCTGGCTGGCCTCTATCGCGCGGCCCACGTCGCCATGGTCACCCCCCTGCGCGACGGAATGAACCTGGTCGCCAAAGAGTATTTGGCGGCTCAGGATCCGGATGACCCAGGCGTGCTCGTGCTGTCGCAATTCGCTGGCGCGGCGAAGGAACTGGACCGCGCGCTGATCGTCAATCCCCATGAGACCGATGCTATGGCGGCGGCGCTGAAGCGGGCGTTGGAAATGCCGTTGAGCGAACGGCTCGAGCGTCACGCGCCGATGCTTGAGCATCTGATGGAAAACGACGTCAGGAAGTGGGCGGAGGACTATCTCGCGACGCTCGTTGAGGGGACGCCGACGCGCCGTCTGCTGGAGGGCATACGCGCGCTGTTCGGCGTCTCATCGGAGAACGGGCCGTTGGCGTTCCGCTGAGCGGCTGCGGGAGCCCGCGAGCGCTTCAATACTTCTGAATCCCCACCCATTGCGGCTCGGAGTAGCGCTCGCCAGCGGCGAAGCCAATTGGCAGCGCTCGCTCGATCTCGGCAAGCTGGGACTCCGTCAGATTGATCTTTGCCGCGGCGGCGCATTCCTCGAGGTGAGAGGCGGCGCGTGTGCCCGGAATCGGAACGATGTGCGACGCCCTGGCGAGCGTCCAGGCGATGGCGAGAGTCGCGGGGTTCAGCGACCATGACTTGGCGAGAGCGAGAAAGGCGTCCAGCCCGTTGCGATTGCGTCGCCAGTTGACCCCCTGGAAGCGGGGATTCGCATGGCGAAAGTCTTTGTCTGCAAAGGTCTCCGTGTTCTGCAACAGGCCGCTCAAATACCCTCGTCCGAGCGGCGAGAAGGCGACCAGAAGCGCGCCAGCTTCCGCGCAGGCCTGGATCAGGCCCAGTTCGGGGTTGCGCGTCCACAGGGAATATTCCGACTGGACGGCGGCTATCGGATGGACGGCGTGAGCGCGCCGCAGCGTGTCGGGCGCGACTTCGGATAGGCCGATCGCGCCAATCGCGCCTGCTTCGACGAGGCGCGCCAATTCACCGACTGTGTCTTCGATGGGAATCGATTTCTCCACGCGATGCACATAGTAGAGGTCGATATGGTCGACGCCGAGCCGCTTCCGAGAGGCGTCGAGCGCCTCCCGCATATGGGCCGCGCTGTTATCGAAAAAGCGCGCGCCGTCCTCACGCCGGCGGATTGCGAACTTGGTCGCCAAGGTCACCTTGCCGCGGCGGCTCTTGTCCTCGGCCAGGAATCTGCCGATCACCTCCTCGCAAAGTCCATCGCCATAGACATTGGCGGTGTCCCAGAAGTCGACGCCGAGTTCGAGCGCCCGCGCCAGCGTCCGCATTGAATCGGCTTCGTTTGTCGGGCCGTAGAAGCCGCCGAAGCTCATGGCGCCGAAGCCGACGGCCGAGACCGTCCCGTGCCGCCAAACGCGTCGCTGCATTGCCGAAATCCCCGCGAGACCGTTAAAAGCCGATGCTGCTTGTCCCAATCGAGACGGGCGCTAGAGCTTCGCTTCGGCCGCGCCCTCGATCGCCTCGGCGAGGGCGTGCGCGAGGCACCGGTAGCCGAGGTCGCTCATGTGCAGGCCGTCGCGGGAGAGCAGCGAGCCGACCGTCTTGGCGCCCTTGGCGCCCAAGCTTTTCATCATGGCGTAGCGGCTTAGCACCGGGACCCGGTCCTTGGCTCCGACCTCGTCGACGATCTCGACGAAGCGCTCATAGCGCGCAGGGTCAGGACTCTTGAGGGTGAATTGCGGGTCGACGAGCACGAGGGGCACGCCCGCGGCGCGCACGGCGGCGACGCCGCTCTCCACGGTGGAACGGAACAGCGACTCGTCGATTCCGACAAGCGCGTCATTGGTGCCGACCTGCCAGATCACGAGGCGCGCCCAACCCGTCTTCAGCGCGCTCTTGAGCCGTATGAGGGTCTTGGCCGCCAGTTCGCCGCCGATCCCCGCGTTCTTCACGTCGAAGTCGTCGCCCGTCCGCTTTTCGAGTTCCTGCTCGAGCCTTGCCGGATAGGCGTTCGCCGGCGACGTCGCGCCAACACCCTCGGTCGATGAGGAGCCGATCGCCAGAATGTCGAGCGGGGCTTTCCGGAACGAAAGTGCGGATCCGTTGGCGTCGAAGGCGACAGGTTCGCCGGGACAGGTTGTGTCAGCGGCGAGGGCGGCGTTCGGGCTGAACGCCGAAGCCAGCGCGATCAGACAGAAAAAAACTCCCGCTAGGCGCGCGCAAGCGGCGGGATGGCTGAACCGGCGCGGGCGGGAACGTTTCTGCACTCGATCCAGTGGGCTACAACGAACAGAAGGGCGATGGAGACCATCGTGTACGCGAGTCCAACGAAGCGTTCAACCCCTTCGGAGGCGTGGACCGAAGTTGCCGCGAGCGCGGCCTGACCGCCGGCGCTCAAGATCGAGCCGGCGGCAAAGACCGCCAAACTGTTGCGGCCCAGGCTCTGAACCGCGTTGCCGAAGGCCCCTCGGACCACCGGCGCGACAAATCGGCCGAACGCTGTCGCCATCGCGATCAGGTAGGCCAACGCGACGAAGTGGACGAGACGCGCCAGCCCGAGGTCCTGCTTGGCGACGTCCAGATGGGCGGTGGCCGAGTCTCGGAGCCCCGGCGCGAAGCCGCCCCAGTCGGTCACGATCAGCGCCGCTCCGACGACCGCCGCAGCGCTTAGCGCGACCAGCCACGGCGCGGGCCGCGGCAGGCCGTCACGCCAGAGCACGGCTGACACGAGTCCAAGCGTGAAAATGAGCTGCCAGGCGATTGGATTGAAAAACCAGCCGCCGGTCTGCGGCCAGTTCGGCAGATTGAGGCCAAAGGCGCGCGCGGCGGCGTAAAGACCGACCGAAACCGCCAAAGCCAGCCAAGGGCCGCGCAGCGCCAGCGCAAGCACGACGGGGGCCCAGAGCATCAGCACGACATACAGGGGCAGGATATTGAAATAGCCCAACTGGTGACTGAGGAGAGCGAGGCCCATCAGTCCGTTGGACGGCGAGCCGAAGACGTAAGAGCGTCCGTGGGCCGAAATCAGGTCGGGAAGGCCGCTCAGCCAATAGGCCGCGCCAAACACGGAAAGCGCGGCGAGGGTCAGCGCGATATGCACGCCGTAAAGTTTGAGCGCGCGCCTGAAGCAGCCGCCGGCGACGGGCTCGATGCCATATTTGCGCGCTCTCGGCAGATAGATCAGGCCGACCGACAAGCCGGACAGAAAGACGAAGGCCTCGGCGCTGTCGGAGAGGCCGAAGTTTCTTGGAGTCCAATTCTCAAGCGGGTTGCCGGGAATGTGGTCGATCAGAATCGCGATCAGCACGGCGCCGCGCCAGAAGTCGATGTCGCGGATGCGGTTCGCCTTCATTTCATGCATCTCGGCAAAAAACAGCGCCATGTCTTGATTGGTTCCGGCAAACAAGCGAAGAGGACGGCGGCGATTGCCCGCAAATGCGGTCGCTCTGCTCACCTCGGCATATAGAGGGCGTCAATCTGAACCGCCACTGAATATCAGGACATTCAAGCGCGCCTCACCTTGATGTGATGGCAAGCCGGGCCTTTCCTGAATGGTTGTTCATACCGGTTTAATCAGCGGGCGCATTTCTTAACAGGTGTTCATCCCGCCTCGATCAGTCGCGCGGCTTCGTCGCGTTCGAAGAGGTACAGCAGTAGCCTTAATCCCCGATTGGGTTCACCCGCGAGGCGCCCGTCGCGCTTGAGCGCAGTCTCGGCTTCGGCGCGCGCCCGGGCCAGCAGGCCGCCATGGACGTCGAGCCGTGCGAAGCGAAATCCAGGCGCGCCCGCCTGGCGAGCGCCGAGCACGTCGCCTTCGCCTCTGAGCTTCAGGTCTTCCTCGGCGATGCGGAACCCATCCTCGGTCTCGCGCAGGGTCTCGAGCCGCGTCCGCGCGGCTTCGCCGAGCGGACCTCTATACAAGAGGAGACAAGCCGAGCGGCCGGCGCCGCGACCGACCCTCCCGCGCAGCTGATGCAGTTGCGCAAGTCCGAACCGCTCGGCGTGCTCGACGATCATGATCGTCGCCTCCGGCACATCGACGCCGACCTCGACCACCGTGGTCGCGACCAGGATGGTGGTTGTCCCACGTTGAAAGCGCTCCATCGCCGCGTCCCGCTCGGCGCCCGGCATCTTGCCATGAGCGAGTCCGACGGCGTCGCCGAAGATGGCGCGCAGCGCTTCGGCGCGGTCTTCGGCCGCGGCGACGTCAAGCGTCTCGCTCTCCTCGACCAGGGGACAGATCCAATAGGCGCGCGCGCCCGAGGCGATCGCCTGGGAGAGGCGAGCCACCACCTCGTCGAGCCGATCGATCGGGAGGACGCGGGTGTCGATCGGCTTGCGCCCCGGCGGCTTTTCGCGCAGCGCGGACACATCCATGTCGCCAAAATAGGCGAGCACCAGCGAGCGCGGTATCGGCGTCGCGGTCATCACCAGGAGATCGACAGCGGTCCCTTTGGAAGCAAGCGCCAGCCGTTGGCGGACGCCGAACCGATGCTGTTCGTCGACCACCGCGAGCCCGAGATCGGCGAATGCGATGCTCTCTTGAAAAAGCGCATGCGTCCCGACGGCGATGTCGATCGTCCCCTCCGCCAGGGCGGCGAGCGACATGCGACGCGCCGAGGCCTTGTCGCGTCCGGTGAAGAGGGCGATGCGCAGGCCGACGCGTTCCGCAAGCGGCGCCATGCGCTCGTAATGCTGGCGGGCGAGGATCTCGGTCGGGGCCATCATCGCCGCCTGCCTCCCCGCTTCGACGACCTCCGCCATCGCCAGGAGCGCGACGACGGTCTTGCCCGACCCGACGTCGCCCTGCAGGAGCCTCAGCATGCGTTTTTCGGCTCTGAGGTCGGCGCGGATGTCGTCGACCGCCTGGCGTTGCGCGCGCGTGAGCGCAAAGGGCAGGGCGGTTTCGAGGCGCCGCGCCACGGCGCCTTCAGCGATATGCGCGCGGCCGGGAATGACGCGCATGCGCGCGCGCATCAGCAGGAGCGCGAGCTGGTTGGCCAGAAGCTCGTCATAGGCGAGCCGGGTCGCCGCGGCACCGGCCGGGTCGATATCCGCCGGCGCCGCCGGCCGGTGCATCGCGTCGAGCGCCCGGGCGAAGCTCGGCAGCTTGAGATCGCCCAGGGTCTCGTCGCTGATCCATTCGGGCAGCTCGGGCAGGCGCTTGAGCGCGCCCTCGGCCGCGCGGGCGACGCTGCGCGGATAGAGGCCTTCGGTCAGCCCATAGACGGGCTCGACTGACGGCAGCCGATCAAGTTCCTCGGCGGTCATCACCCGGTCGGGATGAACCATCTGGCGTCGGCCGTCCCAAAGCTCGAGCTTGCCGGAAATCCAGCGGATCGCGCCGACTGGCAGCCGCGAGCGCACCCACTCATGGTTGGTGAGGAAGAACACCAGTTCGACATCCCCGGTCTCGTCCTCGACCAGCACCTTGAACGGCGCTCGCGAACGCGCATGCGGCTCATGATGCTCGGTCACGCGCGCCTCGATGGTGACGATCGCGCCGGGGACCGCGTCGCGGATCTTGGGGCGGGCGCGCCGGTCGATCGTTCCCTCCGGCAAATGGAACAGGACGTCGATCACGCGCGCGCCCTCACGCTTGTCGAGCAGGCGGTCGAATAGCTTCGCGTTCTTGGGCCCGATGCCGGCCAAGGCGCTCGCGGGCGCGAACAGCGGATCGAGAGCGGAGGGGCGCATCACGCGGCCTGTAGCCCGAGCCCGATGGTGGCGGCAAGTGCGACGCCAGGCGCCGATCGGTCGAGGATTTGCCGGCTCAATCGGGAAGGACGAGGAAGCCCGCGCGCGGAAAATGGACCACGATTTCGCCGACCCGCTCGTCGATGCGGCGGATGGCGACGTGCCGCGCCGAGGGGGATGCGATCTCGCCGCCGACTTCCATTCAGCACAGGGCAGCCCCGAGGCGTATCAGGGGCGGGAGGGCTCGGTCCCGGGGCTCCCGCCACGCCTGAACGCCTCGACGAACTCGCCGAGCGCCTTCTCGTCCATGTCGGACACGGCCACATAAGCCAGGTTCGCGTCTCTCCAGCGAACGACATGGTAGCCGTCGATCGTTTCGATCCCGCCTGTCCCGCGGGCGAGCTTGGCGTCGATCGGCAACTCGGTCACCGCGACGACGTGCTCGTTATGCCGATAGACGAGCGTCGGCGTCGGAACTCGGTCCACGATCGTCACGCGTCCGCCGACCAGCGGGAAGCCCTCCGGCGCGAGATCGACGATCGTGCCGCTGACGGTCGTGCGGTTGGCGAGCCAGGGCTTGACTGTATGCCGGTCGGAGGACGCGACGTCGAACGGCTGGCCGGCGATTTCGGCGCGCGCAAAGTCGGACACGAGATGCTGGGCGACATCGCCGGAGCCCGCAGGCGTGCGCAGCGACATGAGCCCCGCGCCGACCGCGAAGCCAAGGACAGCGAAGGAGGCCGCCATCGCCAGCGCGCTTCTGTCGAACCACGCGCGGCGTCGGAGCGGGACGACGGTTGCGCTCGGGGGCGCTGCGGACTGCGGCGGGGGCGCCGGCCCAGTCAGGGCCGCGATACGGTCGGCCAGCGATTGGGGGGCAGCTTCACGCGGGGCGTGACGACGGATCGCCTCACGCAGCTTCGTGAGGCGCTGGTACTCGGCCGCGAGGGCCGCATCGTCGCGCAGCTCGCGCTCGAACGCGAGCGAGCCCATGGCGTCGAGCTCGCCGTCGAGCGCGGCGTTGAGCCGGAGGAGCCGCTCGTTCGTGTCCCGGTCGGTCATGCCTCGGCCCTCAGGATCCTGGCGAGCAGGCCGCGGGCGCGCGCAAGCCGCGACATCACCGTTCCAATCGGCGTCTCGGTCGCTTCGGCGATCTCGCGATACGAGAGGCCGTTGATGTCGCGCATCACCAGCGTTTCCAGAAAAGGCGAGGGGAGGGCGGCGATCGCCTGGCGCAAGCGCTCGCCATCTTGCATAGCGATCAGCTCCTGTTCGGGATTGAGCGCAGCCTCGTCGCCTTGAGGCAGATCGAGCGTGTCGAGGTCGGCCATGTCGCCGACGTAAGCCATCGTCTTGCGCCGATTGCGCGCCATGAAGGTCATCGCCGCGTTGCGCACGATGGCGAGAAACCAGGGCTTCGGTCGATCGACCGAAACACTGGCGAGAGCCTGAAGCGCGCGTATCGCAGCGTCCTGCACGATGTCCTCGGCGTCGGTCGGGTTGTGCGACAAATATTTGGCAAGCGAGTAAGCATCATCGAGCAGCGGCGGCACGATCTCGCGGAAGCGCTGCTCGGCAATTGAGTCGTTCAAGCAGCGCATCCCGCGGGCACTCGCCTTATTTGGCGCGCTCCTTGAGGTAAGCGATCACATCGACGCGGTCCTGAGGGTTCTCCAGGTGAAAAAACATTTTGGCGCCGGGCGCGACAGCCTGAGGATGGGTCATCCACCGGTCGAGTGTCTCCTGGTTCCACGTGATACTGGCTGATTTGGGCGCGCCGGAATAGTCGCAATCCAAAAGCGAGCCAGCCTTGCGCCCGAACACGCCACGACGGCGCGGCCCGACATCATTCATGGCGAGCGAGCGGCAATCCTGGCGAGACTCGTCAAGGACTTCGCCACGATTGGCGTCGCCGCTCGACCCGTGAGCCCATACGGTCTCTGTAAGGGCTGCCGAGATTGCGCCGGCGAGGACCACGGCGGCGGCGTAATTTTCTCTCCGCCGGCGAGCGGCGTCAGGGGACCTTTCGTACGGGTCGTCGATGCGCGTTGGCGCGCAGGAAGCCGCCAAAAGGTCCCTCTCCCGCGACGGGCGCGGTGGGACGACGCCCGTTTTACTGGGGGCATCGCGGGAGAGGGGTTCGGGGAAGCGAAACAGTCTCATCGAAGTTTCTCAGGCAGGGCCGGAATCGGTGACCACAAGGTCGGCGAGGGTAGGCGCGTAGACTGTCTTTCAGGCCGGGCGATCCAGCGCCGTCATTGAGATGACTTAGGGAGTGCGAGGTTTATTCCCGGCGGCCCGACTTTTTGTTGGGGTCGCCCAGCGCGCCGGCTTTCTCGAGAGCATCGATAAAAATCTTGAGCGGTGGGAATAAAGCGCCCGGCGGAGCGGTCGTATGCGCAGGGAGGACGCTCCTCCCCACGTCGCATCGATGGTTCTCAAGGAGACCAATATGTTGAATCTTTCACGGCGCAGCGTCTTAACCTCGGCCGTCGCGGCGGGCGCCGCCCTTGGCCTCAGCAAGCCGCTGATTTTTGCTGGCCCCGCTTTCGCCGCCATGCCAATCGAGCCAACCGTTGGGCACTACAAATACAAGGTCGGGTCGATCGAAGTCACCGCGGTTTACGATGGGATCTGGCGCAAGCCGCATGACCCCGCGTTCATCAAGGGCGTTTCTGTCGAGGAAACAAAGACGGCGCTCGCAGAGGCCGGCCTGACTACAGATTTCTTCCCGATCCCGCTGACCGTCGTTGTCCTGAAGATCGGCGACAAGCTGATCATGGTGGACTCGGGCTCCGGTGTCGGACAGTGGCAGGCGAACGCCACCAATCTGCCGGCCAACATGAAGGCCGCGGGCATTGATCACAACGAGATCAGCACGGTCCTCATCTCGCATTTTCATCCGGACCACGTCTGGGGCCTGATGGAAAAGGGGAGCAACGCGCTGACGTTCCCCAACGCCGAGCTGGTGACGAACAGCGTCGAGTACAAGTTCTGGACTGATCCCGGCCGTGTCGACAAGCTGCCTGAAGGCCGCAAGGCCGCGGGTCGGCGCATCGCCACAAACTTTCCCAAATGGAACAACTGGAAGCTCGTCGAGAGCGGCGCTGAAGTCGCGCCCGGTGTGCGGATCCTCGACTCTTATGGCCACACGCCAGGCCATTCGGTGTTCCTCGTCACCTCCGGCAAGGATCAGCTGATGATTTCCAACGACACGATGTACGTGCCTGGAGTCCTGGCGCCTCACCCGGATTGGCAGGGCGCATATGATCAGGATGGACCGCTGGCGGTCACGACCCGTCATCGGATCATCGACCGCGTCATCGCCGACAAGATGCAGATCTGCGGCGCCCATTTCCCGTTCCCCGGCGCGGGCACGTTCGTGCACGACGGCGGCGCTTACGCCTTCACCCCGGTCGTT
>DASXES010000059.1:0-123520 GCA_036489975.1 Roseiarcus sp. | reverse complement strand
CGATCACAACGCCTATCTGCATTCGGCCAACGCGTTCGGCGGAAAGCCTCAGCGCATTCGCGAGATCAAAGCGGATTTCGATGGCGGAATCGCCGAGCTCCTCGCCAAGGCGACCAGGAAAGGAGCTCTCGACGACGCGGTGTCGACGGAGGATCAGGCAATCCTGCTTGAGGCGCTGCGATCGCTGGGCGCGCTCGACAAAGATTTCCGCTATCGGGCCGGCGAGAATTCAGCGGCTCATCGTGGCTATGCGAAGCACGCGGGCGGCGGACTTGGCGCGGAGCCGGTCGCAGGCGATCCGGTCGGGCTGCACGATATTCTGACCTCGCGCCTGTGGCGCGGCTTGCAGAGTTTCCTGCTGTACGATTTTCAGACCACCATGTTCCAGCCGGTCGGCGGCATGGGCCGGATCGGCGAGGCCTTCGCGCGACAGATCCCGGGCCGCATTCGCTTTGGCGCGAAGGTCGTCGCGATCCGTCAGAGCGACAGCGGCGTCGCCATCGCCTTCGAGGACCTCGACGCCGGCGGGACGGTCCGGGAAGCGAAGGCCGACTGGTGCGTGTGCGCGATTCCGCTCAGCATCTTGAGCCAAATTCCGATCGACGTGTCCGCGCCCATGAAGGCGGCGATCGACGCCGTCCCTTACGCGTCCGCAGTCAAGTTCGGGCTCCAGTTCAAGCGCCGGTTCTGGGAGGAGGACGAGCATATTTTCGGCGGGATCAGCTACACCGATTTGCCGATCCGACAGATCGCCTATCCGAACGCCGGTCTCAACTCAGGAGGAAAAGGCGTGCTGCTCGGCGGCTACACGTTCGACGGGCCGAACTCCTACGAGTTCACCGCGATGGCGCCGGCCGAGAGGGTGGCGCGCGCAGTCGAGCTCGGTTCCCAGATTCATCCGCAATACCGAGCTGAGTTCGAGAACGGCGTCGCGGTCGCCTGGAGCCGGGTTCCGTTCACGCTGGGGTGCGCCGGCGACTGGTCGGATGAAGCGCGAAGAGCGCATTATGACAACCTCTGTCAGATCGACGGCAGAATCGTGCTCGCCGGTGAGCACGCCTCCTACATTCCGGCCTGGCAGGAGGGCGCGATCCTTTCGGCGCTGGATGCGATCACGCGCCTGCACAAACGGGTCGTCGCGACATGAGATTCGGGGCGCTCCGCGCGATTGCGCTCATCCTCTCGGCGGCCCTCGGCGCGCCGGCGCCGGCCGATGAAGCGGCGGCGCCAAACGCCGGCATGAGCCGCGGGTGGACGTTCGCCGAACAGGGCGGGGCGGACCTTTACAGCCATGTCTGCGCCGCCTGCCATCAGCCGGACGCGAAAGGCGCGGTCGGCGCCGGAGCCTATCCGCCACTCTCGGACGACAAGGATCTCGGCTCGGCCGAGTTCGTGCTGGGCGTGGTGCTTCGCGGCCTCGACGGCATGCCGCCGGTCGGCGACATGATGACCGACGCGCAGGTCGCCGACGTCGTCACCTATGTCCGCACCCATTTCGGCAATTCTTTCCCGGGCGCCGTTTCCCCCGCGGATGTCGCTGCGGCCAGGAAGGCGCCGTCCCCCTGATTCGCCTTGCGCCGAATCCGAACGACGCCAGAGGGTTACGCAAAAATGGGTTCGTTCCGCCAAGACGGCCAATCGAACGCCAGCGGATTGCGGGGGTACGATACAGGTTGACCGAGTGTTGTATATGCATCATAATAGGGTATGAGTGTCAAGCCCCAGCCCGACACCCGACGGGCTACGCTCCGGGAACTGGAGGATGCCTGCATAATTGCGCGGGCGCGCCTGATCTCGCGCGTCATGACCAACATCTTCGACGAGGAACTGCGGCCGCTCGGCCTGGTGTCCTCGCAACACACCTTACTCGGTTCGATCATGCGGATGGGCGTCGCGACGCGTGCCGAAATCGGCCGCGCCAACTGTCTCGATCGCTCCACCTTGACGCGAAACCTCAAGCTGATGTCGGACGCGGGGTGGATCGAGGAGGTCGCCGACAAGGTCCATGGTCGTCAGCGCCCCCTTCGGCTTAGCAAAGCGGGCGAAGACCTCCTGTTTTCCTCCATGCCGGCTTGGCGGGCGGGACAGGAACGAGCGTTGAAGCTGCTGGGGCCAGCAGGCATGAGCGCAATCAAGACGGTCGCGGACAGCATTCCTCGCGATTAGCCCAAAACGTAATTCATTGTGTTGCATATGCAGCATTATCAGTATGTTGTAGATGCATCATTAGAGCGCGACGGAGCGCCTGACGCCATGTCGAAAGGAGAAATGCGATGACAACAATTCTGGTGACCAGCGCAACCGGGGATACGGGGCGTCCGACCGTGAGGGAGCTGCTGAAGAAGGGCCTCAAAGTCCGCGCCCTTGCCCGTCAGGAGGACGCTCGTTCGCGAGACCTCGCCAGTCTGGGCGCCGAGATCGTCTACGGGGGATATCACGAGCCTGCGCGATATGCGGCGGGTTATGGCGGGCGTCGATCGCGCCTATTTCTGCTTTCCCATTGCCGAAGGTCTGGTGGAGGCCGCGGTCATCTTCGCGCAGGTCGCCAAAGAGCAGCGCGTCGAGCACATCGTCAACCTGTCCCACAAGCAATCCAGGCCCACGGCTCGCCAGCAAGGTGACCCTGAACCATTGGCTTTCGGAGCAGGTGTTCGAGTGGTCAGGCATCCCGACGACGAACTTGCGCGTCACCTTCTTCGCCGAATGGCTGCTCTACATCTCGGCATTCATCCAGCGCGGCCGCTACATCATGCCCTTCAACAAGAATGGCCGCTTCGCTCCGCTGGCCGCGGCCGACACGGCCAAGATCATCGCCAACATCCTGGAGAAGCCGAAGGGCCATGGCGGCCAAGCCTATCAACTGCATGGTCCGAAGGAATATAGTCACGGGGAGCTGGCGGCGGAGGTTGGTCGGGTGCTCGGGATCGATCTCCCCTTCGAGCAGCTCACCGTATGGGCCTTTCTGGAGCTCGCGGAGCTTGAGGATCACACGGTCTTGCGGCGGCACTTCGAGGCTGCGGAGATCGACCAGCAAGAGGGTCTGATCGCCGGCACCGATGAAATCGGAACGAAGATCATCGGCGCCCCGCTGGAGGCTTTGGCGATCTTCGAGCGCTTTAGCTTCATGCCCTACACGGCTAGCCAAAGGAAAGACTGATATGCGCGGTCGTCTGCAGGCCTCGGATCGGACAAGGCGCCTCTCGCCGTTGGCGACCATGCCGGCGTCAAAGCTCCCAGTTGATGAAATCACAATTTCATTGTGTGTTTCATGGTTTCCCACAGAACCACACATTCGGCAGAGTCCCTCAGCCCCGGGTCAGAACCAAATCAGCTTGACCGCTACCGACTCAATGGAAGCTCGGCAACGGCAGGACTCGACGTTAAGCAGACCTTGCGGATCGCGGCCTTGAACGCCTCATTTGGGCGGAAAGGAACCGTTCGCGGACGCCGGGAATGGGGGATTGCGGGCGTACACCGTCAGGGAAACGTTTGGCGTCTGCTGTTTGCGGGTTTGGCGGGGCAACCAGCTGCCCGCACGAGCCCAGTCGGCGGACCTGCCGGGCGTCAGGCGTGCGATATAGACCGCCCCGCGAGAAGCGGCGCGTAGGCGGCGAGCCTGCGGGATATGAACTCAGTGAAGAGCCGCACCCGCTTCGTCTTGCGTGTCTCTCCCTGCGTGAGAAGCCAGAGCGTTCCATACATATGCAGGTCGGCGCCCGGCGCCCTCGCCAGCAGGGGGTCGGCGTCGCCGACGAAGCACGGCAGCGTCGTCATCCCGAGCCCTTGCCGGACCGCCGCGATCTGCGTCTCGGCGTCCGTGGTCCTGAACGGAACCCCCGTCGCGCGAACCTCGCCCTCGCGGACCCAGTCCGGGATTCCATGCATGCTTATGACGATCCACCGGATGGGATCAGGGGCGCCAGCACGCCACGCGGCTAGCCGATCGCGGGACATGTAGACGCCGCCGAACACCTCCGGTCCCATCAGACCGTGAAGGTTGAGCGGCAGGGTTTTGCGATCGTAGACGACTCGGATCGCGACGTCGGCCTCTCGGTTGGTCAGATTCACCAGCTCGCCGGATGACAGGATTTCCATCTCGATGTCCGGATGCAGACGCGCAAAATCGGTGAAGTCCGGCATGAGCAGGTGTGTCGCGAGGGGCGGCGCCAGCGTCACCCGCAGAAGCCCGCGCACGCTCTGGTCACGCCCGAAGACGCGCGTCTCCAAGAGGTGCGACGACGCTTCCATCTGGTGCGCGAACTCGAGCACCTCCTCGCCCGCAGCCGTCAGGCGATAGCCCGAAGGCAGCTTTTCGAACATACGCACCCCGAGCCGTTCCTCGAGCTGGCCGATGCGTCGCAGCACGGTCGAGTGATTCACCCCGAGGCGGTCGGCGGCAGCCCGCACCGAGCCTCCGCGCGCGACGGCTAGAAAGTAGCGAACGTCATCCCAGTCGATCATGGTGCAATCATGCACCGGTGGGTGCGCGCCTTCCAAAGCCCTCATCGTACAACAATGGGCGGCGGCCAGGATATCCCTTGTCGACGAGCGCGGCCCAACTCCGAACGGCGGAACCTTATCGTCGTGGCGCCCGTTAACAGCCGTACCGGATCGATTTCGCACCACCGATGTGCGCGCTTCCGCACTCGACGCCTGACGCATCAGGCCCATCTCAAGGTCTCGGAGGCCTCCTCGAACAAGCGAGACCGGAGCCTCGAAGGAGAAGTCATGGGAAAGCTCGAGAGTAAGGTTGCCGTCATCACGGGTGGAACGAGCGGCATGGCGCTGGCGAGCGCCAAGCTTTTTGTTGAAGAAGGAGCCTATGTTTTCATCACGGGCCGGAAGCAGGAGGCGCTCGACGAGGCCGTCAAGCTGATTGGCCGGAACGTGACCGGCGTGCGCGGCGACGCCGCCAATCTCGACGACCTCGACCGCCTGTTCGACACGGTCAAGCGCGAAAAGGGCAAGATCGACGTCCTCTACGCAAGCGCCGGCACGGGCGAAGCCGTCCCACTGGGCGCGATTACCGAGCAGCAATTCGACGCGACCTTCGGCCTGAATACGCGCGGCACGCTGTTTACGGTGCAAAAGGCGCTGCCGCTGTTCAACGATGGCGGATCAATCTTCATGACCGGATCCGTTGCTTCGCTGAAGGGTTTTCCTGGCTACAGCGTGTATGCGGGGAGCAAGGCGGCGTTGCACGCATTCGCACGCGGGTGGCTCAACGAACTGAAGGGCAGGAATATCCGGGTGAACGTGCTGCACCCGGGGCCGATCGCCACACCGATGCAGGACCAGGTTCTCACCAAGGAGGCTAGGCAGATGTTCGAATCCCTGATCCCGCGGGGAACGATGGGGCGTCCTGAGGAAATTGCGGCCGCCGCGCTGTTTCTGGCTTCAGACGATTCGAGCTTCGTGAATGGGCTGGAACTGTCTGTCGACGGCGGCTTCTCGGCCATCTGAAATCACGCCGATAGATCGGACACAATACGACGTCAGGAAAACGGAGAGATTCGATGAGCACCGAAGAGAATGTTCAGATTGTGAAGAATTTCTTCGCAGCCATGGGCGGCTACAACAAGCAAGCTCTGCTGGCGTCGGTCGCCGAAGATATTGAGTGGATCATTCCGGGCGAGGACTGGCCGCTGGCCGGCACGCACCGTGGGCACGCGGAATTGGCGGCTGTGCTTCAGAAGGCGTCAGAAGAGGTGGAAATGACATACCCGAAGCCCCCCGAATTCGTGGCGCAGGGAGACCGGGTTCTGGTGGTCGGCGTCGCGACGGGGAAAATCAAAGCCACGAACAAGCCGTTCAAGGACGAGTGGGTCTTCGACATCACCGTTCGCGACGGCAAAGTGAAGAAAATCCGGGAGTATATCGACACGCAAGCCCTGGCGCGCGCCTCGCAGGTGGACGCGTCCGCGCCGACGTAGCGCTGGCCTTCTACGGCCGTCGGCGGTGAACGGTGGATCAGCCGTGTATCGCCCCGGCGCACGCCGAGCGCTCATCGAATGCCCAACCGTAACGGAGATCCGAATGTACGACCAATCCAAGCTATCCGAGTTGATCCGGTTCGCACGAGTCGATGCGGGCTCCACCGTCATCGACGTTTACCCGGGCGACGGCGACTGGACGCGCCTGTTCTCCGACGTTGTGGGACCCAAAGGGCGGGTCTTCAGCTTCGTGCCGGCCGAAGTCGCCCACTTCAAGAACGATCCGGTCGGCCTCATGCGGACTCTCGCGAAGGAGCCGGGCCGAGAGAACGTCCAAGCCGTCTCCGCGGACCTCGTCGCGATGCCGGAGGCCACGCAACCCGCGGATGTCCTGTGGCTGCACCTTTTCTACCACGATCTCCACACCGCGCTGATGCAGGCCAAGGGCGCGACGGCGGGCCGCTTCAATCGAGCCGTCTACGAGCGGCTGAAGCCCGGTGGGTTCTACGTCATCGTTGACCACGCCGCCGCCCACGGGACGGGTGCGGGCGACGCGCAGTCGCTGCATCGGATTGAGCCTGCAACCGTGCGCGAGGAGGTGGCGGCGGCCGGCTTCGCACTGGACGCGGAAAGCGCCATCCTGGCGAAGAAGGACGATCCGCACTCCGTTAAGGTGTTCGATCCGTCGATCAAGGGCGAGACCGATCGTTTCGCCTATCGGTTCGTGAAGCCCTGACAGTTCGCCCCGCCTGGTTGGGGAAGCTCAACGAAGGTAGCGCGCTGGCGCACGCACGCGGCCTCGCTCGGGGCAAGCTCATCCTTCGGGATTTGTTCAAGAAGCAGCAGTAATCGATGGCGACAGTGTTTGGCCCGAGAAGCACGGTCCTACATCGGCAGCGGTTGAATTGACCCGTTCGGCAGGTCTCAACAAATGACCGCTATTTGCGCGGATCCCCATTCTCCTTTTGCTCTCGGAAGGACAGCTTAGCGTCTGATTCCGGAAGTTCGTGGCAACCGACTTGAGTAGGGTCAGAAAAGGTAACGATCCTCAGCTGCGTCTTGAATGTGTACACCGGAAAGTCCTTGATGATCGGAATGCCAAACTCAGCAGACACCACCGTGTGATCGGTCGGCTTCCAGCCGATCAAAAAATTGAGGGGCAGGAACAACCGACCCGTTTGATTCCACGCCGGCGTCCCATAGTTCAGTCGAATGTCCGGGCTCGGGTACAGCGTGAAAAACAGATCATGCGGCAGGTTGATGTTCAGGGTCGGGGCAATTCGCAATTGCCGCAACATTCTGCCATCGTCGTTACCCTCAAAATCGATCCCATATCGGACTTGTGGCGCGAAATAGCTGCCGGTGCTGATCTCGGGCAGCATGGCGCGGACCACGAAACCTGTGACCTGCTCCCATGCATCGGTCGCCACAGAGTTTGTCGAAGTGGGCGCGATGAGTTGGCCGCCAAGCGCGACAGCCCACCGTTGATCGAGATCGTGTACGATCCACACTTGAGTGAGAACGTTACCGAATCCCGACACAGTCGCACCCGTTGGATTTTCGGCTGTAACCCCATTGGTCCATACGACTGGAATTTCGCTTCGAAAATTGAGTACCCACTGTGGCGCGAGCTGGAACGGCGCCTCGATTCGGGCGAAAGGCGTGTTCGTTTGAACTGGCTTGGCGGTTCCTTCCTCAACACCGGGCCCGGGCGCCTCGGTGTAGCGATCGAGAAGCTCAATCTTGCCCCGGGGTTGAGTCGGGTCGTCGCCGGTCGCGTTCGAGGAATTGGAGCCGTCCGAGTCCGCCAGGACAGGGAACGCGAGGCTCAATGCCCCGGCGACTGAGACACAACGCACCAACGCGAACAAAGATCGTCTATCCTGTGCAGTCGAGGTGCGCCTTAGGACGGGGAGCGGCGACGCCACGGGTTTGGCCGCTCACCTCATCGCGGCGAGATTGCTCCAAAAACTTTCCAGACTCTTGGTGCCGCCGAAGAGAGTGGTGAAATTGGTCGAATCGACCAACACAATGTCTCCCGCTCGATTGTCATTCGGCGGCATCCAAAGGAGACAGTTGAACTCCCTGTTGCCAGCTTCGGTGAATGGGTGCGGCCGGTCCAGGTCAATCGGCTGGCGTGCGAGCACTTGAATGGTGTCCGCGCTTTCAATCAATTCATAGTGAGGCAGATGCGGGTGGAAATTGAGCGTCTGCACATTCTTCAGGAGGCCAAGGCTGTCGAGGTCGCGGAAGCCCGTAAGGGGGGCGATTTCGGTCGTGCCCTTCACGACAGCCGGCCGAAGGCCATAGGTATTGTGCACTGGAACGTCGAGGCCCTTCATCAATGACCGCGTGTACTGCCCAAATCGCTGTTGGCGGGGCACGAGGGGATCGCCGTGGTGACCGTACTCCATCTGGCGCTGCTTGAGGTCGGCGCTGAAGCCGACATCGTGATGCGGCGCGAGCAAGAGGCACGTCCCTTCTCGTTTCAACCATTCGCGGATCGCCGCGATCTCCTCCGGAGTCGCCTCCTGCTCGGAGACAATGTGGTCGAGCCCGAACACCATCAGCGTATCGACGTCAGCAAGGATGCGCTCGTCGATCGGTAGTTTGAATCCGGCTTGATCGATCCGCTGAAACACCGCGACGGGATGACCCGCCGCTTCGCCAGCAATGCCCTGGAAACTGAGCGTCGAGCGATGAAACAGCTCCAGCGTCCCAGCGATTCCCTGAAGGAATTGCGCAGCGCTCCATTCCGGCGTCTCGTAGGCAGGCCAAGCGACGCGCGAACCTCGGTCATGGTCGAGAATCGGTTGTCCATCTCCACCAGATCACGCTGAGCCTCCCAAGGATAGCTCCACGTCCAGTAGATGCTTATGCGCCGCTTGCCTGCCGTGTATTTGCGCGGGATATGATCCTGGTTGTAGGTCCGGGCGTAAGCTTGCGCCGCCATGTTATCCTCCCACAGTCGCTCGTACTGACTGAATCGGCCCCGGCCCTATTCGTTCAGAGACGCGAGATAGCCAAGCGCTTTGAGGCCGGGGAGAAAAAAGTACGCGCCGCCCCTGACAGTGGTGAAGGCTGGCAAGCCGGCGATTTTCTTGCGAATTGGACGCTTGGGGATTTTGAATTCGAGCGTGCCGTCCTGGTCGCCAATGACCGGGTCGCGCTCATTGCCAAGCTCGTGAAAGTGCCGGTCGTTCGCCCATACATTTTGCGCGAACTCAAACTGGCGGATAAGGCTGCCGCAGATAACGAAGGCAGCGATGCCGCGCTCGACCGCATCTTCGGACGCACCGTCTGGCAGCGCAGGGCCATATGTCGCGCCACGCGGGATCATGCGACGACGGTTGATGTTCGCCGCCGTGTCGCGAGGATCCATCCTGCGCGCGTGCGAGCCTAGCGGCACCGCGTATCCGTGCGGGTCCATCTGTTTGTAGTTGAAGTCGTTGTTGCGCTGATTGTCGGCGCCAAGCGCCGGGTCGTCTTTATCGGGAGACAGTACAAGCGGAGCCCCGCTGCGCCAGCGGCCCATAAGCTTCGCGGCGAGCAACTCTTGATCTTCCGGAGTCTCGCCATGCTGTCGCAGAAACTCGCGAAATTTCCCGACGTGCTCCTCAAGCCGGCGGTAGGCCATGAAGCTGCCGTTGCGGGCAAGCACCTCCGGCTGCGGGCGGTCCGCAGTCACCCCGTGTTCGTCTGGATAGCCGAGGATAAATTCGCCTGCCTTTAATGGCGCGCCTGAGCCCGGCGTAGGCTCTTCGCCGCTTTCTTCGATGACCGGCTGCGAGAGCCGGTCGCGATACCCGAAATGGTCGTGCGCGTAGTTGAATGGCGGATTGGCGTTGAGATCAAGCACGGACAAGATCTCCACGCCTTTGCTCGCCGCCACCAACTTGTCGTGCTCGCCGACGCAGCGTGTGCGCTCGGCCTCATCACGCGCGAAAAGGATCGCAATGGCGTGCAGATCGGGGCTGGCGAGTTCGCCGACCCAATTTTCCGGAGCGTTGGCGCCGGTGTCGCCAAGCATCTGAGCACGAGCCGGCATGCCTTGCTTGAACTCATCTGGAAACGTGGTGAGCGAAGCTTCGTCCAAGCCGAGCGCACGCAAACCGTTCCAGGTGAAGGCCACTGTCACGCGACGATTGTCCTTCTCGACGCTCGCTCGCATCGACGCGGCCGAGTGCACGGTGTCCTTGATTGCGGAAAGCCACGCGCGCCCGCCCGCGCCACTACGAAACGACAGAAATTCGTATCTTCCGGTGAGCGCGGTCGCGCGGGTAAGCAGAATGTGCTGAATGTCGCGCGACGTTTCCTGTTTAGCATTTTATAGCGTCACGACGTTCGCCCCCACGCTTGTGCATCGATCTTCCACTCATCGCCGTGCTTTGAAAACGTGTACGCGAGTGTACCGGTCCGCGCGACGCTTTGACCCTTGATGGTGATCGTAAGCGTCCCGACTACGACAGCGTACGCGTCCGATGCTTCCACGTTCCAGAACCCCATTTCGTACGATAAGCGCTCGTAGGAGACCCCCAGGTTCGCACGCCACTTCGCTACGTCAGCAAGCCAATTGGCCGGAGCATTCGGGTTCAGCCAGCGATAGGGCGCGATGCCGTCAACAATGATGGCTGTATCCCCGAAAACACGAAAAAAACGTTCGTTATCCTGGGTGTTGAAAGCGTTGATGTGATTGTCGATTAGGCTCTGAATTTCCGTAGGGGGGTTGTCCGCCACGATCATCCTCCAGTCGCGTAGTTCAACGCTTGGCCTATCATGGCTGTTCGAGCGACAATCCTGTCCTGAGCTATCATTGCATCTGGTCCAGCATGTTAGAGAACGAGGCCTTCAATGTGAGCGCTTTCTTGACCTCGTCGGCGCTAACAAAAGGATACTCGCCATATTCGAGGAAACTCGGACATTGATGCTCGCGAACGAATGTCACGAGGGAGGCCGTGTTGGTCTTCCAATCCATAGGGAATCCCTCGAGATTTTCGAAGACAGTCGAAATGCCCGTAGCGGAGAACAGTGTGACGGCGTCCTCGGTGTATTTGTCGAAGTCGGTGTCGAAAATGCCTTGGTACATGAAATAGGTTTCCCCATTGATGGGAAACAGCAACCAACGCAGGTAATGCAATTTTAGAACCGCGAGAGCCTCCGGCTGCGCGGCGATCGTCTTTTCGATCGTCCTGGCATGTTCGTAGAACTTCTCTTCGCGTCCGGGGATGATTTTCGCGACGATTGAGAAGCCGTAGCAGGCGGGTGTCTTTGGAAAGATAGGACCATAGCGCCCCTGCTCAACCTTATCCCTAAAATATCCTCCCTTGGGAATCGCCATCGCGACCGGTTTCGTTCTCGGTCTTGGAGTCGTTCGCCATCTTTGTCCCTTTCTTGGTCTTGTTTCCTCGAAGTGACCTTATCCTTGTGATCCAGGTTCTGTCTTCGGAGGCCCGGTCCCTGGCAAGAACAGGCGCGCGAGGCGATTGAACGGCCCGCGCAACAGGGCGTACGGAACAAGGGCCAGCAAAGTTGCGGTGAACAGCAACTCCGGCGGGTAGATGAGTTGAACCGTGATGATTTGATAGGCGCAGTCAAGCGTGATCGCTGCCAAGAATGGCGTCCTGGCTCCGCGCCAACCCTCGTGTAGCAACTGGAAGCGGCGCTGCGAATTTGTGAGCAACGCCCACAAATAGCGTTGCCGTCCCTCCTTCGCATCCTCGATACCCGATCGCAGAGCTAACAGCCCCGCCATTGTCGGCTGGATGAAGAACCGCAGATTCAAGGCGCCGCTTGGGCGGGCGAGAAAATTATCCAACCCGCGAACAACCATATCGAAAACCGTGCTCACCGTCGCGCCTAGTCTCAAGCCATGAATAGAGTCAACCGTGGAGTTCGGTATCCGGCTGTCGTGAAGGACCGGTTTTGCGTCGAAAGCTGTCCACCGCGATGGGAGGTCGAAACTTCTGCTAAGGGTCGACGTGAGCCGTTCCCCAAGCTGTCCGCCAATGAGCGCTAATTGCGACGGTGACTTCAGTGAATGACGACCATGGGCGCTCTGCTGTCCGACCGCTTTTCGACTTAAATTGGCCGATGGCTGTCTGTCTGCTTTTGGGGCGCGCAAGCGCTTGAAGCAGACATCCCAACGGACGCTTTTGCCGGCAGCCTCCGACCGAAGCACGCGTTCCGGCGTTGGACTCAGTACGGGCCGAGCACGCCGGAAAGCTGCCGTAGTCGCTAGGAGGAGGGCGCCCAATTGCTTTGCGGGCATGGGTGGCTCCAGCAACTACTTCGGTTTGCCGAGAAGTTATGCGGCCCGAATGGGTATAAGTACGCATTGACAAAACGTCCCGGTGCTGCCGCGTATCAACGGTGGCAACGACTCGCCTTGTTGCTTGCCGCAAAATAGAAGCGAAGGGCTCACGCGAAGCTATCATCCCCTCTGAGTAGCACGCGTGATTGACGCCTCCGATGAGCAAGGAGCTTGCCGCCATCCGCCGTCCTTGTTGTTTTTCTGAGACCAGCGGAGTGCGGTGTTCTTTGAGAAAACGTTTGTGCAGTTCTCCGCGAGGGAAGGCGCGTTCACACGGGAGAGCGCCATGGAACGTACGGTGCGAAGGCTGGCAGCCGTACTCGCCGCCGACGTGGTGGAATATTCGGGGAAGATCGAGGCCGACGAGAGTTCCACCCTCGCGGCTCTAAAGGACCTTCAAGCCACGACCATCGATCCGCTTCTTGCCGAGAATAGCGGACGGATCGTCAAGACGATGGGCGACGGCTTCATCGCAGAGTTCAGCTCGGTCGTCGACGCTGTGACGTTCGCGGTCGCGATGCAGAAGAGCGGGTCCGAACGCCAGCAGGGAACCGCCCCGGAAAAGCGCCTCGTCTACCGCATCGGGATCAACCTCGGCGACGTGGTGGTCGAAGGCGACGACCTGCTCGGCGACGGTGTCAACGTCGCAGCGCGGCTGGAACAGATATGCAAGCCGGGGGGAATACTGATTTCCGGCACAGCCTTCGACCAACTGCAGGGCAAGCTCGGATTGCCGCTCGACTTCACCGGCGAGCAGCAGGTGAAGAACATAAACCGTTCGGTTCGAACCTACGCGGTGCGGCTCGACGGTCCGCTCCGGGCTGGCGTCGGGCGCTCCCCCGCCACGTCAAGCGCGCCCGTCCAGTGATCGCGGCCGCGCTGGCTGCACTGATCGTCGTCGCCGGAAGCTGGTGGTATTTGCACCGCGCGGTTCTCCCGTCAGTCCCGTCCATCGCTGTCATGCGGTTCGAGGTCGCGGCGGGCGACGCGGCGACCGATCGCCTCGCTCAGGGCATCGCCAACGACCTTTCGATCGACTTTTCGCGCCTGCGCAACCTCGATGTGATCGGCAGTTCGACGACTGAGGCTCACGGGAGCAGAGGCGCCGACGTGCGACAGATCGCAAAGGTTTTGAACGTTCGTTACGTCCAGCGCGAGGGCGATCAATATCGCGTCAGCGCGTTGCTTCAGGATGGGGGCACGGGCGCAAGCCTTTGGTCGAACCGATGGGATCGCCCCAGCGGGCGATATCTTCGCGGTGCAGAACGAAGTCTCCGACGGCGTGATGTCGACGCTTGGGGGCCGAGGCCTGCTGACGAGCCTCGCGGCGGCAGCGGCGAAACGAAAAGGGCCGTGTGATCTCGAGGCCTATGACGTTTTCGCGCTCGGTCTCGCCGATTTCTATAGAGACGGCGAAGAGAACTTCGCCGAAGGTATCAAGCTCTTTGACGCGGCGATCGCCAAGGACCCCCAATTCGCCTTCGCTTATGTAAAAAAGGCTTGGTCGATGCTCAACTACACTTTGTGTACGAACGGCGACATTGACCAGACGGGAGAGGAATTTGAACGGCTGGCCCGGAAGGCGATCGAGATCGATCCCTACGATGCGGAGGGACACATCGCGCTCGGCGACAAGCTGGTTTGGTGGGGTGATTTCGCGCAGGGTGCGGTCGAAGTGGAGCGGGCGCTGGAGCTTAACCCAAGTTCGACCGACATCATGGCGATGTCCGCCGGGGCCATGGCCCATTTAGGCAAGCCTGAACAAGGCGCAGCGCAATGCGACAAAGCTTACCGCCTCAATTCCGCGCCGCCGCCTTTCTATCCGCCGTTTTGCTACGAGAGCTATTTTTTTACCGACGGTATCGAGGGTCGGCGGAAGCGACGAAGCGTTATGGCGCATGGGTGCGGGGCCGCGAGGGGGGTGGTGACTTGATCTCTCTCGCCTTCCGCGCTGCAGCGGAAGTCGAGGCTGGAGCGGCCGATGACGCCGCAGCGACCATCATCGAATGGAAGCGCAGGTATCCCCAGGCTCTCCCGGTCGAGATTTTTCTGAGTTTCTACACCGCATATGCTCGCCAGCAGGAGGCCGACCAACTAGCCGCTTCCTTGCAGAAGGCCGGCGCGCCGATGTGTGTGATCCGGCGTGGAACGCCGATTGACATGAGAAGACGGGCGCTGTCGTCTATCTGACTGTCCTTGCGCCGCTGCGGCAGGCGCTCGCAGCCGGCCCGACGGGGCGGCCGGAGCAATTGGCCTTCATCACCCTCAGGCGTGGCGCGAACGTCGGTAAAGAGTACTTGGGGGCGTGGTTCAGCGAAGCTGCCGAGCGAGCCGGCCTCGTCGATTGCACGGCGCATGGCATTCGCAAGGCCGCCGCTCGCCGACTCGCCGAGGCTGGCGCGACGGTCAATCAGTTGATGGCGATCTTCGGCTGGACCCGGCCGGATATGGCGATCAAATATACCCGCGAGGCGAACAAGAAGCTCATGGCCGCGGAAGCGATTGGCGGCCTTATCAGGGATGAAACCGAGAACGTCTATTCCCTCACCGCGATTTTGGGTGAGGGAATGACGACAGAAACAGGAGCGTTATCAATCTCTTAAGTTTCGACTTGGAGTTGACGAGAGAATCCAAGGAAATCCAAGCAAATCCAATAGGCGCAATCGGGAGGTTTCGCGGCCAAACAGCCAGCGCCAAGAAAAGCCAAACCTAAGTCTGACGAACCCTGCGGCCCGCCGCCGAGGCGGAGCCACGTCGCCCGAACGCAGGCCGCCCTAAGACACCTCCTCAGCTGTCGGCGGGCGACTCCCCGCCTTGGCCGGCTCAAGCGCCGCCGAAACCGCATCGTCCACACGCTCGAGCCATGTGAATGTCAGTCGCTGGCGCACCTCCTCGGGGATGTCCTCGAAGTCCTTGCGGTTGCGCGCAGGCAGCATGATGTGCCTTAAGCCCGCCCGGTGCGCGGCGACGATCTTCTCCTTGATGCCGCCGACCGGAAGCACGAGACCCCGGAGGCTGATCTCCCCGGTCATCGCCGTGTCGCTGCGGATGGTGCGGTCGGTCATGAGCGAGACGAGCGCCATGAACATCGCGACGCCGGCGCTCGGGCCATCCTTTGGCGTCGCGCCGGCCGGCACGTGGATATGGATGTCGGTCTCCTTGAACCGCGATGGGTCGATTCCGAACGAGACGGCGCGGTTCTTGACGATGCTGAGCGCGGCCTGGGCGCTCTCCTTCATCACATCGCCGAGTTGCCCCGTGAGGATCAGCCGGCCCCCGCCCGGCGTCGCGGTCGCCTCGATGAACAGGATGTCGCCGCCGACCGGCGTCCAGGCGAGGCCGGTCGCGACGCCCGGGACGCTGGTCCGCATGGCGACCTCGTCTTCAAACGGCGGGGCGCCCAGAATGCCGAGGAGATCCGCGGCGGAGATGGCGATCGGGCCGCTCTCGCCTTCCGCGACCCGCATCGCCGCCTGGCGCAGCACGCGGCCGATCTCGCGCTCGAGGCTGCGAACGCCGGCCTCCCGCGTGTAGTGTTCGATGATCGCCCGGAGCGCATCGTCGGCGACCTCGACCTGCTCGGGTTTCAAGCCGTTCGCCTTGAGCTGGCGCTTCACCAGATAGCGGCGCGCGATCTGGAACTTCTCGCTCGCCGTGTAGCCGGTGAGAGAGATGATCTCCATGCGGTCGCGCAGCGGCCCGGGGATGGTGTCGAGCATATTGGCCGTCGCGATGAACACGACGCGGCTGAGGTCGAACGGCACGGCGAGATAATTGTCGCGGAAGGTGTTGTTCTGCTCAGGATCCAGCACCTCGAGCATCGCGGAGGCCGGGTCGCCCTGGATGCCGGCGCCGAGCTTGTCGATCTCGTCGAGCATCATCACGCAGTCGCGCGCGCCAGCCTTGCGGATCGCCTGGATGATGTTGCCGGGCAAGGCGCCGATGTAGGTTCGCCGATGGCCGCGGATCTCCGCTTCGTCGTGCACGCCGCCGAGACTGACCCGGACGAACTTGCGGTTCATGGCGCGCGCGATCGACTGCCCGAGCGAAGTCTTGCCGACGCCGGGAGGTCCGACAAAGCACAGGATCGGCGCCTTGCCGTCCGGCGAGAGCTTGCGGACCGCCAGATACTCGATGATCCGCCGCTTGATCTTCTCAAGCCCGAAGTGATCCTCATCGAGGATACGGCGCGCCGCGGCGATGTCGATCGGCGCCTCCTCGGGCAGCGCCCACGGCAGGTCCACGAGCCAGTCCAGATAGGTCCGCACCATCCCGTACTCGCCCGCCGCCTCCGGCATGCGCTGCAGCCGGCGCAACTCCTTGCGCGCCTGGTCATCGACCTCCTTGGGCATATGCGCGCCCGCGATCGCCTTTTCGAGTTCGGCGATCTCGGCCGACTTTCCCTCGTCCGCCTCGCCGAGTTGCCGCTGAATCGCCGCCATCTGCTCTCGCAGCAGGACCTCGCGGTTGCGGGAGTCGATCGAGGCCTTGGTCTCCCGGCCGATCTCCTGTGACAGACGAAGCACCTCGATCCGATGGGCGAGCAGGCGCGAGACCCGTTCCATTCGTGCGCCGATGTCCACCGTCTCGAGGATCTCCTGTTTCTCGTCCGCCGTGGCGTCCATGAAGGTCGCCACCATGTCGGCCAGCGCGCCCGGAGCATCGACGCCCTGGATGGTCGCCAGCAATTCGGCCGGCGCCTGGGGCAGGAGTTGTATGGCCTCAATCGCCTGGCCCTTGAGATGAAGGAAACGGGCCTCGATCTGGTCGGACGTCGAAGTGGGCTCTGGAATCCGTTCCGTCCTGGCGACAAAGAACGGCCAGCCGGTCAGATAGTCGTCGACCCGGAACCGCTGCTCTCCCTGACAGATGATATGGTTCGTGCCGTCCGGCGCGGTAATGTAGCGAACGATATTGGCGAGCGTTCCCATTCGATGCAGGTCGACGGCGAGGGGATCGGCGATCTCGGCGTTGCGCTGCATGACGATGCCGACCGGCTTTTGTTCCCTGACCGCTCTCTGCGCCGCCATCACCGAACGGGGACGGCCGAGGGTGATCGGCAGCACCGTCCCCGGAAACAGAACCATGGCGCGCACCGGCACGATGATCAGGGCGTCAGGCGGCAATGGCGGCGAAGGCGCCGCGCCGAGAGTGTCTTCGGAGGCGACCTCAGCATCAGTCATTTGGGGCCTCCGACTTCTCCAGCGTGACCAACAGGCAACCCTTGAATTCCGATCGATGGATGGCGCTGTAGCGACCGGCGGGCAAACGAATGCGCCGTTCGAATCGGCCTTGCGGCAATTCGAGCCGATGGATGATCGCGGTCCGCATCGCGTCCGGATAGGTCCTGAGCCCCGAAATCAGCAAGTCGCCCTGAAGAATGACCGCCTTGACCTCGTCGTAATCGACGCCCGGCAGAGCGACCAGCACCAGCACCGCGCGTTCGGTCTCGAGGACGTCGACCGGCGGCTCCCACGCGACCGGGGAGCGCGAGTCGGCAGGCGGAAAGAACTGCCGGTGCATGCGCTCGGCGCGCGCCAGCATTTCGAACGCCTCCGACCACATCCAGTTGCTTGGAAACTTTGCTTCCATGGCCTCACCCGAACCCGGCGGCGCTGATTTTGATCCAGCCCCTGCCGGTGCTCAATAGCGCAATTTCCGTTCGCGTTCATCTTCGCCAGTCCTCGTTCTCCGGATGAAACACGGTCTTATGGATTGGCGAACATCTCCGCGTGCGGAATGGCGCCGGTTAGTCATGGACTCGCCGGAACAATCCGGCTTGGGTTGACGCGGCGCCATTTCCAGACTCGGCCCGCAGGCCGGTGTATGAGGGAGCGAGGGCAGCGGGAGGGGTAAGTTGGATTCGACGATTGAGATGCTGACGACGCCCCGCCGGGACGATCTCGGCCTTATGCGGATCGCCAACGGGTCCGGACTTTCGGTCAGCGTCCTGCCGACCGGCGCCATCTTCGCCGTCGAGCACGTGCAGGCGAACCGCCGGACCATGATCAATCAGACGCTTGCCTCGCCGATCGCCAACGGCATGGGGCGCCTCCATCTGCGGATCGGCGGAACGGAGCCGGCGATTCTGCCGGTGATCGGTCCCGAGGCAGGGCTTCGCGTCGGCGCTGCGGACGACCGCTATGTCTGGGAGGGAGAAGAAAACGGCCTCCGGCATCGGGTCACGCTCTGGCTGCCCCCGCGCCTGAACGCCTGGTTCTGGCGGGTCGAAGTCGCCAACGATCGCGAGGCGGCTGTCTCCTGCGACGCCGTCTTCATCCAGGATCTCGGTCTTGGCGATCAGGGCTTTCTCATGAACAACGAGGCCTACGCCAGCCAATATCTCGACCACCACGTCGCGCGTCATCGGCGCCTCGGTCCTGTTTTGATGGGCAGGCAAAACCTGTCGCAAGGAGGGGCTTATCCGTGGGCGGTGCACGGCTGCCTCGAAGGCGCCGAGGGGTTCGCGACCGATTTTCGCCAGGTGATGGGACCGGCTTACCGCGACGCGGATCAGCTCGGCCTTCCATTCGGCACGAGCCTGCCGTCCGAGCGTCTCCAGTTCGAGACGGCATGCGCGGCTCTACAGTCGAAGCCTGTGACGCTCGACCCGGGCGCGACGACCTCCTGGACGTTCTTTGGCTTCCATGAGCCCGACCATCCTGCGGCGTCGAGTGACTCCGATCTCAGCCAAGTCGAGGCTGTCGAAGAGGCGAGCCGGGACTGGGCACCGCGCGATGTCCCATTGTCCGAGCCGCCGCGAAGTCTGCTCCACGAAGCCCTACACGCCGTCGCCGAGGCGCTCGACGAGAAGGCGGTAAAGGCGCTTTACCGTCGGCGCACGCATGTCGAGCGGGCCAACGGCCAACTTCTGTCCTTCTTCGTTCCGGGAAGGACGCACAGCCGGCATGTCGTCCTGCGCGACAAGGAGCGGATCGTTGCGCGCCGCCACGGCTCCCTCATTCGAAGCGGGCAGTCGATTCTGCCCGACGAGACGATCCTGTGCGCGACGGCATGGATGCATGGCGTGTTTGGCGCCCAGCTCACCATCGGCAACACGTCCTTCCACAAGCTCTTCTCAGTCTCGCGGGACCCCTACAACATCACCCGCGCCAGCGGGCTTCGGATGTTGATGGAGACGAGGGGCGGATGGCGGTTGCTGACCGTCCCGTCCGCCTTCGAGATGGGCTTGAGCGATTGCCGCTGGATCTACCGGTTGCGCGAGAGGACCGTCACGATTTCGGCGACCGTTTGCGGCGACGAGCCCGCCATGCAGTGGCGCGTCACGGTAGAAGGGCCAAGATGCCGGTTCATCGTCTTCGGCCATCTTGTCCTCGGCGAGCGGGAATATGGGCCTGCCGCCCGGATCGAGATGGACGCCCGGCGCAAGCGATTCACCTTTCGGCCGGATCTCGATGACCGCTGGGGCCAGCAATATCCTCAAGCCTCCTATCATCTGGTGACGAGCACGCCCGGGCGGATCGAAGCCATTGGCGGCGACGAACTCCTGTACGCCGACGGCAAGCGGCGCAGCGGCGGATACGCCGCGATGCGGACGCGTCCCACAAACGAATTCGTGTTTGCGGTCACGGGGTCCATGGCCGATCCAAAGCAGGCCGAGGCCCTGGCGAAAAAGTATGCCAAGCCTGTCGAAGAAGCCGCGATGCTCAAGCCTGCCGAAACGTTCTGGCGCAAGCTCACCCGCGGCGTGCGGGTGAGGAGCGCCAAGGACTCCGCGGATGCGCTCGCTATGGACACCATTCTTCCCTGGCTTGCGCATGACGGGATGATCCATCTCACGGCGCCGCATGGTCTCGAACAATACACCGGCGGCGCGTGGGGCACGCGCGACGTCTGCCAAGGCTCCATCGAACTCCTGCTGACGCTCGAGCACGATCAGCCGGTCAGAGAGATCCTGCGCATTCTCTTCGCCCAGCAGTACCAGGAGAGCGGCGACTGGCCCCAGTGGTTCATGCTCGATCCCTATTCCGTGATCCAGGATCGGGAGTCGCATGGCGACATCATCGTCTGGCCGCTCAAGGCGCTCTGCGACTATGTCGAGGCGACTGGCGATTTTGCTTTCCTCGATGAAGCGATCGCGTGGCGTCGCACGGAGAACCTCGAGAAGACGGCCCACGTCGACCCGGTGACCGCCCATATCGACAAGCTGATCGAGACCGTGTGCGCGCGCTTCATCCCGGGCACGAGCCTTGTCCGATATGGCAATGGCGACTGGAACGATTCGCTGAGGCCGGTCGATCCGACCAAGCGCGACTGGATGACCAGCGCCTGGACGGTTGTTCTGTTCTATGAGCAGTTGCGTCGCTACGCCGAAATCCTGCGCCAGGCGAAGCGTGCGCCCAAGCAGGCGAGAGAACTCGACGCGCTGGCCGCGGCGGTTCGCAAGGACTTCAACCGGCATCTCATCCGGGACGGCGTCGTCGCCGGCTATGGCGTGTTTCGCCCAGAGGGCGGCGAGCCCGAGCTTCTGCTGCACCCGAGCGACAAGCAGACGGGCCTGGCCTTCTCGCTCCTGCCGATGACGCAGAGCATGATCGGGGGAATGTTCACTAAAGTTCAGGCGCGCAAGCACTTAAGCCTGATCCGCAAGCATCTGCTTTATTCCGACGGCGCGCGGCTGATGGACAAGCCGATCGCCTATCACGGCGGGCCGGAGACATTCTTTCAGCGGGCGGAATCCGCGGCTTTCTTCGGCCGCGAGATCGGACTCATGTATACGCATTCGCATCTGCGCTATGGCGAGGCGATGAGCGACATCGGCGAATTCGCCGCGTTGTGGGAGGCTCTCCTGGTCGCGAACCCGATCGCGGTGACCGATGGGCTGCCGAATGCATCGCTCAGGCAACGCAATGCTTATTTCAGTTCCAGCGACGCGGCGTTCAACGACCGCTATCAGGCAAGCAACGAATGGGCGCGCGTCAAGGCGGATTCGATCGCTGTCGATGGCGGCTGGCGCGTCTATTCGAGCGGACCCGGTCTCTACGCCAATATGCTGATCCGTCACGCTTTCGGGCTGCGCCGTTGGTTCGGCAAGCGTATGGTGGCGCCGGGCTTGAGAAAGTCGCGTAGAGACCTCAGCCTCGAATGGACTGGGCGGCCTGGCGGCGACGCGCAGCGGCGGTGATGAAGGCGGCGTAGCTCCACGCGAGCTGTTTGGCGGAAATCTGAGCGCCCCTCGTCCGATCGAATTGCTCTGAGAGTTCGCCGCTCGGCGGCGTGTACGCCTGCGCGGTTCGCATGAACGTATCGCCGCGTTCGAAAGCCGCCTTCACCGGATCGCCATCACCCAGGCGTTGGCGAAAGCGCGCGTTCTCGCTGTTCGAGGCGAGAGGAGCGCCGGATCGCAGTACAACCGCCAGCCTGAAATAGAACTCGGCCGCGGCGAGCGTCGCCAGATACCAAGGATTGCCGCCGTAATAGGCGTCGTTCGCGTAGCGCCCCATCGCGGGCCCGCGCTCAGGCGGCCGGTCGCGGTTGATCGGATATTCCGCGTCGAACAGGTCTTCGAGCGCGCTCAGCGTCGCCTGAGCCCGAGGGTCCAGCACGCTATGCGCGCCCTTCGCGCGCCCGGCGTGGAGCACGCCGAGAATGACCGAAATGTCGAGAGCCTTTTCCGGGACGCCGGCGACGACGCCGGTCCTCGACCTGTAGTAGCCATCAGCGGCGCTCCAATAAGCGCCGAGGCGCGGCGCAAGTTGGTCCGCGATGGAGCGGCAGGCGCCAGCATGGGAGATGTTACCGACCTCCTCGAGCCATTCGGCGCCGCAGGCGAGCGCTTCGGCTTGTACGAGCTGCGTATAATAGTGATATCCGCTTTCCTCCTCCCAGATGTCGAACGAAGGTTCTCGGGCGCGTGACCTTATGAAGTCGAAATCGCCCACGACGAGCTCCTGCATGGCCGATCGCAGCGTCGCGTCTAAATCCGGTCCGGCGTCTTGCCACCGTTTAAGCGCAAGCACTCGAAGCGCCGGCCCATCATTCTGCGGGCGCGCCCAACGGGTGAAATCGAGCGATCCGTCCGGATTGACGCGGGCCTCTGCCAACACTGCGTCGCCATGAACGGCGGCGATCTCGTCGTCTGGCCGGACATATTGCAGGAAGGAAGGATGAACATTCTCCCGCAAGCGCCCCTCGCGCAGAAACTCTCGGCCGTCCAGATTGCGCAGCGCGCGGCTGAACTGGATGAATTCGCGCAGACGCTCGACGGCGATTCGCCGCTCGAACCCCATGGTCCTCGCCACGCGCAAAGCATCGATGACGATCGCCGAATCCCGAAACCAGTGAAAGAAATAGTCGGGGTCGGGATCGTAGGCGGCGAGAACCGGCGACGCCACCACTGATCCTGGCCGCGGAACGATGCGCTGTCCGAAGCCGGGTCGCTCCTTGACGAGATCCGTGGCGGAGATTGCGCGCAGCATCGCGCCCGCCGCGAAGCGCGCTTCTTTCTCTATCCAGTCGTCAAGCGCAGTCACGCGACCGTGGACATGAAATGCGGACTTTTGAAGCCGAGCCTCTTCATCCCCTCCTGGATCTCCGGAATGCTCATGAATAGCTTCCAGATGAGGCCGCTGCGGTAGTTCTCGATCATGACGACGATCGGCCCCTGGCTGATCGCAAGGTAGCTATCGGCATACCAATCATATTGCTCGCTGAAGCCGTCGATAAAACCGAATCGTCCCCAGATTGTGTCGCCCAGATCGTCATGGAAGCGCCGCAGCGCCGCCATCGCCTCCTCAGGCGCGTACGGAAAGCTCGCGAGCGCCGCGCTCGGCGTGATGACGCCCTTGTCGCTGGTGGGCGAATGCCCAGCGTAGCCGTTGACCGAGTCGCCGGCCGTCAGGCCCCAGCAGTTCGGACCGTAGCCCTTGTAGCCGAGCGGGTTGCGCACGCAGTAGGCGTAGTTGATGCGCGTATGAGCGAGGTTTTGCTTCCAGTAGTCGGCATAGCGGTCGCTCAAGCCGCGCGGATCGATTCCGCAGAAGGAATAGTGGGTGAAGAAGAGCGGCCCGCCCCAGTCGGGTCCGAGAGGAAGCTCGACACCCTCGAAACTGCGCCCGTTGGCAAACTGACGGCTCTGAGCCCAGCCCTCATGATAGGCTTCGGCCGCCATCGCATAGCGGGGGGCGGAGGCTGCCAGCACGTAAGCGATGAGGCACTCGTTCCAACCGCGGACGGGGTGATTCAGCGCGAAGCCGTTGGTCGCGCTCCAGTGCCAGGTGAGCGCGATTCGGCTTCCCTGAGTATACCAGTCCCACTCCGCCTCGGACCACAGGTAGGTGATGCGATCGCGGATGCGCTTCTCGTCCTGCGCCTCGCGGTCGAAATAGGCGCGGGCGCACAGGAGTCCCTGAAACAGGAAGGCGCTTTCCACCAGATCGGCGCCGTCATCCTTGCGGCTGAACGGTTTGGTCGCGCCGGTCTGCCCATGCATGAAATGGGGGTAGAGGCCGTGATAGCAGGTGGCTCTCTCCAGGCAGTCCAGCATCGTCGAGAGACGGGCGAGCGCCTGAGATCGCGTCACCCATCCGCGCTCGCAGGCGACGATCAGAGCCATCACGCCGAAACCGGAGCCGCCGATGGCCACGATGTCGTCGTCGGGATCGGCGAGCCGTCCGGTGCGATCGCGCGCGAGCCCGCTCGCCGGCTGCGCGCCGTCCCAGAAAAAGAGGAAAGTCTGGCGCTGGACGAGATCGAGCAGCTGGTCGTCGGAGAGCCTCTCGCGGCGCTTGCCTTCCTTGTGAGGCTCGGCGGATTTCGGCGGCTTGAGTTTCGCGGAATGTGGCATAGACGTCCTGTCTATTCGGGGGAAAGGGATTCAGCGGCGGATCGGGGCGGTTCAGGCATTCCGTGCTCGCGCTTCGGCTCGAACTTCAGCCCGCCCGGATCGACGACGAGACGCATCTTGCGTGGGTAGAAGCTCGTTTCCGGCTGGTCATGGCCAATGTTGATGACGCCGATCTCGGACAGTTCGCTTGAGAAGAGCGCCCTGATGCGCTGGCGCGATTTCGGATCGAGGACATCGAGCGCGTCGTTCACCACCACCCATCGCGGGCGTTGCAGGATGACTCGGGCAAAGGCTAGGCATTGCTTCTCGTCGTCGGTCAAGTCCTGGTCCCATCGGCTTTCCTCCTCAAGGCGCGGCGCGAGATGTTCCAGGCCGACGTCGACGAGCGCTTTGGCGATGACAGCGGCGTCGTAATCGCTCGCCGAGCGCGGATAGGCGACGGCCTCGCCGAGGGCCCCGGGGGGGATATAGGCGCGCACCGGCATGAACATGATCGTGTTGCGCGCCGGATGGGTGATTTGGCCGCTCCCCCAGGGCCAAAGGCCGCCGATCGCGCGAAACAGCAAGGCTTTGTGCACGCCGTCTTCGCCGCTGATCAAAACGCGCTCGCTGGTGGTCATGTTCGCGTGCGGTTCGCTCAGCATGACGCAGCCCTCGGGCGAGGCGACATGCAGGTCGTCGATCGTGATCGACGGCTCCTTCGTTTCGGTGAAATGGATGCGGCTCTTGGCCTGGCCGAGATCGTCCATTTTCATGATCGCCATTCGGAACCGCGCCACCCGCAGGAGCGTCGCGCGCCAGTCCGCGAGGTTGGAGAAATTGTCGACGAACCAGCGAAGCGCGTTCTGGACCTGGTTGAAGGCGCCGACGATCACCATGAGCTCCCCGAAGCTCATCCTGCTCTGGAAATAGGCCGGGGCCGCCACCAGAATCGGGGCTATGATCGTAAACCATCCATAGCCGGCGGTAACCCAGGTCAGCCGCGTCACGGCATTGACGATCCGCCATGAAATATCGAGGACGCCGCCGAATACCCCGTTCAGCCCCTCCCTTTCATCGGCCTCGCCGCCGTAGAGGGTGATCCCGTCGACGTGCTCGTTCACTCGCACCAGCGCAAAACGAAAGTCGGCCTCCCGCGCGTAGTGCTCGGCATTGAGATTGATCAGCGGGCGCCCGACCCACCAGCTGACAAAGGACGCCGCGCCCGCATAAACGAGCGCGCACCATACGAGATAGCCGGGCGGCGAGAACTCGCGGCCGGCGAAGGGCAGAAACTGGCCGCGTGAGAGTCCCCAGAGGACGCCGACGAAGGTGAGCAGGAGAAGGCTCGATTGCAGAAGGCCGATCCCGAGGTCGGTCGAGAGATCCGTCAGATGCTGGGCGTCCGCCTGGAGCCGCTGGTCCGGATTGACGCCAAGCGGGCCGGAATTCGACAGCCGGAAAGCGCGCTTGGGCGCGAGCCATTGGTCCAGGAGGTCGTTCACCAGCCCCTGGCGCAGGACGACCTTCGAGCTCTGATTGAGCCACATCTGAGCGACGTTGAGGACGAGCAGGATCCCCGCGATCACCCCGAAGACCTCAAGCTGCGACAGGAAGCCGGGCATGTCCTTGTGAGTCAGCGCGTTGTAGAAGGGACCGTTCCAGGAGTTGAGCCTGATTTGCATATAGGCCGTGGCGCCGACCACCACGATCAGCGCGCCCGCCAACCCGAGGAGTTTGTTGCGCTGCCGCGAAACCCAGAACGCCGAAGCCATCCAGAGGAAATCGGAGACAAGGCCGGCGAGCGACGCGCCTTCTCCGCCGCCGGCGTTCTCCGGTGGTTTTTCAGACTGATCGGCCATCAAGTCTCCCTCGCCCCGGTCCCCATTCTTGCACGATCCGTTCGCGTCGTCCCCGGGGATATTCGGGCCTCAGGGTCGACTGTTTCACTGGTGGACACAGCTTGCGAAGACTGTTTCAGATCCAAAAGGTAGATCGCGGATCGCAACCATCGGCTCATAGCTAAAGAGAAGGCAGGAGCATGGGACGCATCGATACATTGCTCGGGGCAATGACGCTCGACGAGAAGATCGGCCAGCTCAACATGGTCGCCGCGTCGCGCGTGGTCACGGGTCCCGGTGAGCTTCATGACCTGCACGAGGGGATCCGGAGCGGACGAATCGGCAATCTGCTCAACCTCTGGGGCGCCGAAGAGACGCACGCCGTCCAGCGTCTTGCGGTCGAGGAATCCCGCATGGGCGTTCCGCTGCTCATGGGCCTCGACGTCATTCATGGCCACCACACGATCTTTCCCGTGTCGTTGGCAGAGGCGTGTCAGTTCGCGCCAGACCTGTGGGAGAAAACGGCGCGCGCAGCCGCCGAGGAGGCGGCGGAGGACGGGGTCGCGCTGACTTTCGCGCCGATGCTCGACGTGGCGCGCGATCCGCGCTGGGGACGCATTGTCGAAAGCCCCGGCGAGGATACATGGGTCGCATGCCAGATGGCGGCAGCCAAGACCCGAGGCTTTCAGGGGCGAGACCTTGCGGCCCCGGACAGTCTCGCCGCCACCGCCAAGCATCTCGCCGCCTATGGCGCCGTGAACGCGGGGCGTGAATATGCTTCCGCCGACGTGTCGGAGCGAACGCTGCACGAGATTTACCTGCCGCCGTTCGCAGCGGCGGTTTCTTCCGGGGTCGCGGCGATCATGCCGGCGTTCATCGATGTCGCGGGCATGGCCATGACCGCCAACGCCAAGCTCATGCAAGGCTGGCTCAGGGGCGTCATTGGCTTCGACGGCGTCTTGATCAGCGACTACAACGCCGTCGCTGAGCTCATCAATCATGGCGTGGCGGCCGACCTCGTCGAGGCCGCCGCGCTCGCCCTCAACGCCGGCGTCGACATCGACATGACGAGCGGCGCTTATGTTCAATGTCTTGCCGAAGCGCTGGCGCGCGGTCTCGTGACGCTGGCGGCGATCGACGCCAGCGTGCGGCGTGTGCTCGAGCTCAAGGAGCGCCTCGGCCTCTTCGATCATCCATATCGCCGGGGATCGGTTAAGCCGCAGGCGAGCCGGACGGCGGAGCGCCGGGCGCTGGCGCGCGAGGCGGCGCGGCGGGCCATCGTGCTTATGTCCAACCGCGCTCAAGTCCTGCCGCTTTCCCTCGACATCAAGCGCCTCGCCGTGATTGGTCCTTTGGCTGAGGCGCCGGGCGAGATGCTGGGATCATGGGCGTCAGCGGGCCGGGCGGAGGACGCCGTGTCCATCCTGCAAGGGCTCAGGGCGGCCATGCCGCAATGCCCGATCGATCACGCCGCTGGGGTCGACATCGAGGGGTCGGGCCAAGAAGGAATAGCGGCCGCTGTCGAGCTTGCCGCCGCCGCCGATATCATCGTGCTATGCCTTGGCGAGGCTGCCGCGATGAGCGGAGAGGCGGCGAGCCGGACCGATCTCGGCCTGCCCGGGCGCCAGCGCGCGCTCGCCGAGGCGATCCTTGACCTCGGCAGACCGGTCGTCGTGACGCTGTCTTCCGGCCGTCCGCTCACGCTGCCCTGGCTGTTCGAGCGGGCCGACGCGGTGGTTGCGACCTGGTTCCTGGGCTGCGAGGCCGGAAACGCCATCGCCGATGTTCTGACCGGGAAATTCAATCCGACGGGACGATTGCCTTTGAGCTGGCCGCGCCATGTCGGGCAGGTTCCGATCTTCTACAACGAGCGCCCGGCCGGCCGCCCCTATGCGCCGGGCGTGCACTACTCGAGCACCTATCTCGACCAACCCCCGACGCCGCAATTTCCTTTTGGACACGGCCTCTCATACAGCCGCTTCGCGCTCAGCGATCTTCGCTGCGCGCCGACCCTCGCAAGGGCCGACGACGCGATCGAAGTGTCTCTCACGGCTCATAACCAAGGCTCAGTCGACGGCGAGGCGACGCTGTTCCTGTTCGTGCGCGATTCCGTCGCGAGCGTCGCGCGTCCGCTGCTGGAGCTCAAGGGAATGCAAAAGGTCGACCTCAAGGCCGGAGAGCGCAAGGATGTGACATGGCGCCTTCCGGTCGCCGACCTTTCGTTCGTAGGCCAAAGCCTCGAGCGCGTGCTGGAGTCGGGGCGGTTCGAGATCCATGTCGGCCAGAGCGCGGATGCGGAAGGCCTTCTCAGCGCCGCCATCGAACTGGCGAGCTGAAAGGGCGCCCATCGCCGAGGCGTCTGGGGCGTCGCCGGTCCTCGACGATATCCCCGGCAAGGTCAACGACGAGGGCGCGGACCCGTCGTCATTTACGCGTCGCAATCGAGCCTTTTCAACGGGTTGGGGCGCAATTAACGAGTCGCCCTGCGCCCGCTCACCGCGCTGCTGGCTGGACATGCGAACAAACCCGGATGAGACTTTCGATACCATAATAAACATACGTGATAAGTGAAATGCATCGACTTTTCCGAGGTTGCGCCAAAAGGGCAAAGGGTTAAAAGCCTGCCCCTGTCCTCCCGACAGGAACCTGAGCGCTCGCCCGACCTTCGCTCGCTTTGCGATGATTTCGGGTTCTCTGTCTGGTAAGCTCGCAATCACATGGATGGTGAAGTCAGACCCCCCCCGGCTCGTGCGAACCCTGGATCTGAGAGGCCCCTGGACGAGGCTGCAGTCGACGGCGAGCGTCACGTGCCTCGATCGACCGTCCTGGTCACGGGCGCGAGCGGTTTTCTCGGCTCCGCGATCGCAGCGGCTCTGCGAGCGCGTGGCGACCATGTCCGCGTGCTGGCGCGCCGATCGAGCCCGCGCGCCAACCTCGATTCCGCCGACACAATATGCGAGGGCGACCTGCTCGATCGCGCCTCCCTCGCGACGGCGCTGAAGGGCGCCCGGTTCCTCTTTCACGCCGCCGCGGATTACCGGCTCTGGGCGCGCAACTCGGAAGAGATCCTCCGCAACAATGTCGAGGGCGCGCGGCTCATCATGGAGGAGGCGCTCCGAGCCGGGGTCGAGCGCATCGTCTATACGAGCAGCGTCGCGACCCTGAAGCTCGGCGACGGGGCGCCATCGACCGAGGACAAGCCTCTCGCCGAGGGCGAGGGGATCGGCGCCTACAAGCGCAGCAAGGTCGCGGCCGAGCGTCTGGTTGAGACCATGATCCGGCGTGATGGGCTCCCGGCGGTCATCGTCAATCCGTCGACGCCGATCGGTCCGCGCGACGTCAAGCCCACCCCGACCGGCCGCATCATCGTCGAGGCCGCCTCGGGACGCATGCCGGCCTTCGTCGACACGGGGCTCAATCTCGCTCATGTCGATGACGTCGCAGCCGGCCATCTTGCCGCGCTCGAGCGAGGCCGGATCGGCGAGCGCTATATCCTCGGCGGCGACAATGTCCTGCTCGCCGACATGCTAGCCGATATCGCCCGCCTTGTCGGACGCCGGCCTCCGACCATAAAGCTGCCGCGCACTATGCTCTTTCCCATCGCTTATGGAGCGGAATGGCTCGCGAGCCTTCGCGGCGTCGCGCCTTTTATCACCGTCGACGGCCTCAGAATGGCTGGCCATCACATGTTCTTCGACGATTCCAAGGCGCGCCGCGAGCTTGGCTATGTTTCGAGGCCCTATCGCGAGGGCCTTGCCGACGCGATCGCCTGGTTTCGCTCGCACGGGCTTCTCAAATGATCGTCGCCGCTGTCTCGCTGCTGCCGGTCGCCATCTGGGCCTATCTTCTGTTCGGCAGGGGGTGGTTCTGGCTATGCCGCGAGCGCGACGATTCCGCCGCGGCGGCGAAACCGCCGCACGCCTGGCCGAGCGTGGTCGCCATCATCCCGGCTCGCGACGAGGCCGACATGATCGCCTTGAGCGTCGGCTCTCTCCTTCGCCAGGACTATCCAGGACAATTCTCCGTTGTCGTGGTCGACGATCAGAGCGCGGATGGCACGGCGGCCGCTGCGCTGGCCGCGGCGCATGAGGCTCGCGGCGCCGATCGGCTCAAAATCGTCGCCGGAAACGGCCCGCCGCCGGGTTGGACCGGGAAATTGTCGGCGATGCGCCAGGGCCTGGCGGAAGTCGAGGCTGACCCGTCGCTGCCGGAATTCGTGCTCTTCACCGACGCCGATATCGCCTATGCGCCCCATGGGCTCTCGCGTCTGGTTGCGATCGCCCATGCGAACAAAAGCGTGCTGACTTCGTTGATGGTGAGGCTGCGCTGTGAGAGCGCGGCCGAGCGCTGGCTCGCCCCGGCCTTCGTCTTCTTCTTTCAGATGCTTTATCCTTTCGCCTGGGTCAACGATCCGCGGCGTGCGACCGCCGCAGCGGCCGGCGGCTCGATGCTGGTGCGGCGCGAGTCGCTGCGTATGGCGGGAGGACTCGAGGCGGTGCGCGGCGCGTTGATCGACGATTGCGCCTTGGGGGCGCTTATGAAAGGGCAGGGGCCGATCTGGCTTGGCCTGACGGAGAGCGTCGACAGCCTGCGCGCCTATCCGACCTTCGCGGATTTTGGCCGGATGGTGTCGCGCTCGGCCTTCGCCGAATTGCGCTATTCGCCTTTGCGCCTCGCGGGTGCGATCGCCGGCATGGCGCTTGTTTATATCGCGCCGCCGATCTTCGTCGTGTTCGCGAGAGGGCCGGCGCAGGCGGCAGGCCTGCTCGCCTGGGCGATGATGGCGCTCACGCTCGTGCCGACGCTCAAGCTCTACCAACGCCCGCTCATCGGCGCTCTCGCGCTTCCCGTCATCGCCGCTGCCTATGTCGCCTTCACGTTCGACTCCGCGCTACAATATTGGCGGGGGCGCGGCGGCTATTGGAAGGGACGAGTCCAGGCGCCGGTGCGGGAGACGGGGCGCGCATGATGAAGGTGAGTGAAGCCCTTTCCGGCAAGGGCTCGGGGGACGAGAATTTTCCGGTCGCCTCGTGGCTTCTGAGCGAAGATCGGCGTGGCCCGATCCTCGCCTTCTATCGCTTCGTGCGCGCCGCCGACGATGTCGCCGATCACCCGGATCTTAAGCCGGAGGAGAAGCTCGCGCTTCTCGACGATCTCGACGATGCGCTGACCGGGCGTGGGCCGCCGGCCGACGAGGCCGAGCCTTTGCGGCTCGAACTTGAGCAACGCGGCTTGAGCCCGAAGCACGCGCTCGATCTCCTCAAGGCCTTCCGGCTCGACGCGCGAAAGGACCGCTACGCGAACTGGTCGGAGCTCATGGACTATTGCGCGCTTTCCGCCGCGCCGGTCGGCCGTTTCGTCCTCGACGTGCACGGGGAAGACCCCTCGCTCTGGCCTGCGTCGGACGCCTTGTGCTCGGCGCTGCAGATCATCAATCATCTGCAGGATTGCGCCGAGGATTATAAGCGCCTGAACCGCGTCTACCTGCCGCTCGATACGCTCGGGCGTCATGGCGCTTCGGTCGACATGCTGGATGAGCCCAAGGCGCGGCCACCCTTGCGCGACGCGCTTCACGAGCTTGCCCGCCGCACGAGCGAGCTTGTGGCAGGGGGCGGGGCGCTCATCCCCGAGATCAGGGACGTGCGGCTCGGGGCGGAGATCGCCGCGATCCACGCGCTCGCGCGGCGTCTCGCACGCGATCTCGAACGGCGCGACCCGTTGAGCGAGCGCGTCCATCTCGGCAAGGCGGGCTTTGCCCTCGTTGGCGGCCTCGGCGCCGCGCGGTTTCTGGGTTCGGCGATGATGCGCTTCGGGCGCGCGCGGGCGAAGGCTGCCGCATGAACTCGCAAGCCGCGCCGGTCGCGCATAGTTCGTCCTTCTATTCCGCGATGCGCATCTTGCCCGAGCGCCGGCGCGAGGCGATGTTCGCGCTCTATGATTTTTGTCGGGCCGTCGACGACATCGCCGACGAGCGCGGGCCGGCGACCGCGGCTGAGCGCATGGCCGCGCTCGATCGATGGCGCGCCGACATCGCGGCGATGTTCGCAGGCGAAGCGCCGGCCCATCTCGCTGCGCTCGACGAGGCGACGCGCGACTATCGTCTCTCCCAGGAGGATTTCGACGCCGTCATCGACGGCATGGCGATGGACGCCGCTGAGGACATTCGGGCGCCGGATTGGGCGACGCTCGACCTTTATTGCGACCGGGTGGCCTCCGCCGTGGGCCGGCTTTCGGTGCGCATTTTCGGCCTGCCTCAAGAACCCGGCGAAGCGCTGGCCTACCATCTCGGCCGCGCGCTCCAGCTCACCAACATCCTGCGCGACATCGACGAGGACGCGAGCGCTGGCCGGCTCTACCTGCCGCGCGAGGCGCTTCACTCGGCGGGCGTGACGACCGACGAGCCGCTGGCGGCGGCGGCGGACCCGAAGCTCGCGGGAGCCTGCGTCGCGGTCGCTGAGCGCGCTCGCGAGCATTTCGACAAGGCTCAAGCCACCATGGCGGCCTCGCCCCGAGCCGCGGTTAAGGCGCCCCGGCTGATGGCGGTCGCCTATGGCTCGATCCTCGACCGGATGGTGAAAGAGGGCTTCGCTCCGCCGCGCCGGCGCGCGCGGGCGAGCCGGCTCAGGCTGCTTGGCGCGGTGCTGCGCTATGGCATCCTGTGAGCGCTGGCGTGGTCCATGTCATCGGCGCCGGAATCGCGGGCCTGAGCGCGGCGGTGCGTCTTGTCGACGCTCGCGCCAAGGTCGTTGTGCATGAGGCCGCGTCCTTCGCCGGCGGCCGTTGCCGGTCCTATCTTGATCCGACGCTTGGCGTCGTCATCGACAACGGCAACCATCTCTTGCTGTCGGGCAATCGCGAGGCGCTGGACTATCTCGATCGGATCGGCGCGCGCAAGACGCTGCACGATCCAGGCAGCGCGGTCTTCGACTTCGCCGACCTTGCGAGCGGCGAGCGCTGGCGCCTCGATCTCGGCGAAGGCCGCATTCCCTGGTGGCTGTTCGATCGGAAGAGGCGCGTGCCGGGCGCGGCGCTGCATGAGTATTTCGCGCCCCTTGGCGTATTCATGAAGGGGGGAAGCGCGACCGTCGGCGAGGCGATGGATTGCGGGGGCCCGCTCTACGAGCGGCTCTGGCGCCCCTTGCTGACATCGGCGCTCAACACGAATCCTCCGGAAAGCTCCGCCGCGCTGACGGCGGCCTTGCTGCGCGAGACGCTTGCCGCGGGGGGACGGGCCTGCCGCCCGCTGTTCGCGGGCCATGGGCTCGCGAATAGTTTCATCGATCCGGCCCTCGCTTTTCTCGCTGCGGGAGGATCTCCGGTCCGGTTCGGCGATCGCCTGCGGGCGATCCGTTTCGAGGGCGCGCGCGCGGTCGCGCTCGACTTCGACCGGTCGCAGGAAGCGCTCGGCGCGGACGAATCCGTGATCCTCGCCACGCCGCCATGGATCGCCAGGGACCTCCTCCCGGGCCTCACGGCGCCGGACGAATTTCGCGCCATTCTCAATGTCCATTTCCATATCCCTCCGCCTCCCGGGCAGCCGGCGATCCTTGGCGTCGTCAACGCGGAGATCGAATGGCTGTTCGCCTTCGAAGACCGGCTCTCGGTGACCATCAGCAACGCCGACCGGCTCATTGATCGCCCGCGCGATGAGCTTGCGGCGCAAATCTGGCGCGAGGCGGCGGCGTTGACCGGTCTCGCCCCCGCCCTGCCGCCCTGGCAGATCGTCAAGGAAAAACGGGCGACCTTCGCCGCGACGCCGGCGCAGAACGCGAAGCGGCCGGATTCGCGCACGAAATGGGCGAATATGGTTCTCGCGGGCGACTGGGTCCAGACCGGTCTGCCCGCCACGATCGAAGGCGCGGTGCGTTCGGGCTATAAGGCCGCTTCGATCATAACGGGATCGGGCGCTCATGCGCCACGACGCCGCGCCGTGAGTACGACATGAACATCGCCCTCGATTCATCTCAAGTCGCGTTGTCGGCAGAGGCGCTTGAACGCCATATCTCCCAGGCCTCGAAGGCGCTGCTCGCCGGCCAGCACGAGGACGGCCATTGGTGCTTCGAGCTCGAAGCCGACGCGACGATCCCGGCCGAATATGTGCTCTTGAGGCATTTTCGCGGCGAAGAGCCCGACCTCGAACTCGAGCGGCTGATCGCCGTCTATCTCAGGCGGATTCAGGGCGACCATGGCGGCTGGCCGCTCGTTCACGATGGGCCCTTCGACATGAGCGCCAGCGTGAAAGCCTATTTCGCGCTGAAGATGACCGGCGACAGTCCCGATGCGCCGCACATGGCCCGTGCCCGCGAAGCGATCCTGGCCCATGGCGGCGCGGCGAGGAGCAATGTCTTCACCCGCTTCCTGCTCGCGCTCTACGGCCAAATCCCCTGGCGCGGCGTGCCGACCATGCCGGTCGAGATTATGCTCTTGCCGCGCTGGTTTCCCTTCCATCTCGACAAGGTGTCGTATTGGGCGCGCACGGTGATGGTTCCCCTGCTTGTGCTGCAGGCCTTGAAGCCGAAGCCGGTCAATCCGCGCGACGTCGGAATCGCGGAACTGTTCGCAGCCCCGCCCGAGACGGTGCGAAAATGGCCGACCGGCGCCCATCAGCATTGGGCGGCAGTCAAGTTCTTCGGCGGGATCGACTGGCTGCTCAAGCGCGCCGAGCGGTTTTTTCCGCAGTCCTTGCGCCGCCGCGCCATCGCCGCCGCGGAGGCTTTCGTGACTGAGCGCCTCAATGGCGAGGACGGTCTTGGCGCGATCTATCCCGCCATGGCGAACAGCGTGCTGATGTATGACGCGCTTGGGCGCTCGCCCGACGATCCGCATCTTGTCGCGGCGCGCCGGTCGATCGAGAAGCTACTCGTGATCGGCAAGGAGGAGGCCTATTGCCAGCCCTGCCTGTCGCCGGTGTGGGACACGGCGCTCGCCGCTCATGCGCTGCTCGAGGCTGGCGGCGAAGCGGGGGCAAAGCCGGTGCGCGCCGCGCTCGACTGGCTCAGCCCCCTCCAGGTGCTCGACGTCAAGGGCGACTGGGCGGTTCAGCGTCCGAACGTCCGGCCGGGCGGCTGGGCGTTCCAATACGCCAATCCGCACTATCCCGATCTCGACGACACGGCGGTGGTGGCGATGGCGATGGACCGCGCGGATCGCGGTGGCGTCACGGGCGCGCCCGATTCCCATTCGCCGGCGATCGCCCGGGCGCGCGAATGGATCGAGGGCTTGCAGAGCCGCGATGGCGCGTGGGCCGCTTTCGACGCCGACAACACCCACCACTATCTCAACCACATCCCGTTCGCCGACCACGGCGCGCTGCTCGACCCGCCGACCGCCGACGTCACGGCTCGCTGCATATCCATGCTCGCCCAGCTTGGCGAAACGCGCGAGACGAGCCCGATCCTCAAGCGCGGAATCGACGCCCTCCTGGCCGATCAGGAGAAGGACGGAAGCTGGTTTGGCCGCTGGGGCATGAACTACGTTTACGGAACCTGGTCGGCTTTGTGCGCGCTGGCGATCGCCGGACAGGACCCGCAGTCGGAGCCGGTCCGGCGCGCCGTTGCGTGGCTTGAACGCATCCAGAATTCTGACGGCGGCTGGGGGGAGAGCGCGGGCAGCTACAGGCTCGACTACAAAGGCTACGAGGGCGCGCCCAGCGCGGCCTCGCAGACGGCGTGGGCCCTCCTCGGCCTGATGGCGGGGGGCGAAGCCGATAATCCCGCCGTCGCGCGCGGCGTAGCTTATCTCGCCTCGACCCAAGGCGAGGACGGTTTCTGGAGCGAGCCATACCATACAGCGACCGGCTTTCCGCGCGTGTTCTATTTGCGCTATCATGGCTATGCGAAGTTTTTTCCGCTTTGGGCTCTGGCCCGCTATCGCAATCTCAAGCGCGGCAACAGCCGGGTCCCGGCGTTCGGCATGTGAAAGCGCAACCGCGCGGCATGGCGTGCGGAAAATAACAAGCTTAATCCACACTGGTGGATTCGTTAAATCGGACGCTTTGCTGCCGCGATCCCGTCCTATATAACCAACGTTTTCATCACGCCCGCGGATAACGACGGACCCCGTTGACTCCGTCAGCCGCCACTTGTGGGGATCTCGAGTCGATATGCAAAAAAACATCAAGGTTGCCATCGCCGGCGTCGGCAATTGCGCCAGCGCGCTGGTGCAGGGCGTGGAATACTATCGCAGCCGCCGCAACGCGGCGCTGGACGGCGTGATGCGCCAGACGATCGGCGGCTACCGCGCAAGCGACGTCGAGTTCGTCGCCGCGTTCGACGTCGACCAGCGCAAGATCGGCCGGCCGCTCGAGGAGGCGATCTTCGCCAAGCCGAACAACACCCGCGTCTTTCAGAGTTCGCTCCCCGTGTCGAATGTCGTCGTGCAGATGGGCCCCCAGCTCGATGGCGTGGCGGCGCATATGGCGGACTACGACGACGAGGTCGCCTTTCGTCCGGCGGACCTTGAGCCGACCGACATTACCGACGCTCTGCGCAAGTCGGGCGCGGAGGTGCTGCTCTGCTATCTGCCGGTCGGATCCGACAAGGCCGTGAAGCACTATGCGGAAGCCTGCCTGGCGGCGGGCGTCGCAATGGTGAATTGCGTGCCGGTGTTCCTCGCCTCCGACCCGGAATGGGCGCAGAAGTTCCACGATGCCGGGCTGCCGATCGTTGGCGACGACATCAAGAGCCAGGTCGGGGCGACCATCGTCCATCGCTCGCTGGCCAGGCTGTTCGCCGACCGGGGCGTGGCGCTCGACCGGACCTACCAGCTCAACACCGCCGGCAACACAGACTTTCTCAACATGCTGGAGCGCAAGCGGCTCAAGTCGAAGAAGATTTCCAAGACGGAATCCGTCCAGTCGCAGCTCGATGAGCGGCTCGACGACGCCGACATCCACATTGGCCCGTCCGACTATATTCCCTGGCAGCATGACAACAAGATCGCCTTCATCCGCCTCGAGGGGCGCGGCTTCGGCGACGCGCCGCTGGAGATCGAACTCAGGCTGTCGGTGCAGGATTCCTCGAACAGCGCCGGCGTCGTCATCGATGCGCTGCGCTGCGCCAAGGTTGCGCTGGACCGTCACGTCGGCGGACCGCTTGAGGCGCCGTCGGCCTACTACATGAAGAGCCCGCCGCGTCAGCTGCGCGACAGTGTCGCGCGCGACGCGTGCAATGCGTTCATCGATGATCAGCCTTTCGAACTTCCCGGAGCGGCGGCGAAGGGTGCAAAGGTCGCGGAACGCGGCCGCTGATCGTGCAGGCAATCGAAACGGTGCTGTTCGATTTTGGCGGCACGCTCGACGCTGACGGCGTGGCGTGGAAGGAGCGTTTCCACGCCCTTTATCGTGCTGAAGGGCTCGATCTCTCCGCCGAGGTTTTTGCGCCTGCCTTTTATGCCGCTGATGATGCGTTGGTCGGCGGGCTCGCGCCGGCGACCGGGCTTAAGGAGACGGTGCGCGCCCTGGCCGCGGGTCTCGAGGCCGAAGTGGCGCGGCGCGGTTTTGGCGCGGACGAGTCTCGCGGCCAGCGCGTCGCGGCCCGATTCCTGTCCGAAATGTCCACCGCGTTCAGTCGCAACCGCCCGGTCCTCAAGGCGCTTCAGGCGCGCTACCGGCTCGGCGTCGTGTCGAACTTCTACGGCAACCTTGAAGCCGTGTGCGAGAGCTCGGGTCTCGCGCCCCTGTTCGGAGTCATGGCGGACAGTCAGCGCGTCGGCGCCGAAAAGCCCGAGCCGGCGATCTTCCGCGCTGCGCTTTCGGCCCTGAACGCAGCCCCGGAGACGGCGGTGATGGTCGGCGATTCCTTGCGCCGTGACGGCGAGGGCGCCCGTCGCACTGGCATGGGCTTCATCTGGATCGCGCCTGAAGCCGTCCAGGCCGCCGAACGCCGCGACGCCCCGGACCGGCCGATTCTCGCCGCGGTGACCCAGCTGCCGGATCTCATCGACGTCCTGACATGATGGCCAGGCCAGACTCTCTCGCTCTCCGCGGAGGCGTCATCGCCGCCGGCCATGGGACACGGCTGCGCGCCGACGGCTATCGCGTCAGCAAGCCGATGACTCCGGTCGGCGGGCGGCCACTGATTGAACACACGCTCGATCGCTTTCGCGCTGTCGGCATTCGTCAGGCCGCCGTCATCGTCAACGAAGAGAGCGACGATTGCCGGGTTTGGCTCAGCGATCATCGTCGGGGTTTTGATCTCGATCTGATCGTGCGCACGACCCCGTCGTCCTATGCGAGCTTCGCGCTCGTCGCTGAGCGGCTCGCCGGCGCGCCAGCGCTCGTCACAACGGTCGACGCGATCATGGCCCTTGACGCATTCCAGCATTTTGTCGACGCGGCCGCCGGCTTTCCGAGCGACGCGGTCGTGCTCGGCCTGACCGCTCATGTCGACGACGAAAATCCTCTGTGGGCGACGTTGCAGGAGGACGGGCGCGTTGTTCGGCTTGGCGGCGGTCAGGGCAGTCATGTCACCGCCGGGATCTATTGGCTTCCGCCGCAAGGGATCGCGGTGCCGGCGGCAAGTTTTGACCGTCTGCGCGATTATCTCAAATGGCTGGTCGACGAAGGCCGGCCCGTCTACGGCGTCGTCCTGCCTCTGGTGTTCGACATCGATCGGGCGCGCGACGTTGAGGCTGCGGAGCTGGCCGGCCTCTGCCGCCCGCCTGAAAACGCAGGCGCATGAACATGGGCCTGACCTGCGTGGGCGTGCTGCGCGAGCCCGCCCACTCGCCTGGACGCGTCGATGACGACGCTGCGATCATGCGGAGCGTCGCAGATGCTTTGACGGAGCGGGGGTTCAGCGTCGAACTGGTCGCGGCCGAGGCCTTGATGGACGCGCCTTCGGCCAACCTGTTTGTCATGTGTGAGCGTGGGACGGTTCTCGATCGTCTGGCCATGATGGAGAAAACAGGCTCCATTGTCGTGAACTCGCCGACAGCTATTCGCAACACATACCGCCACCGCATGGTCGAGCTGTTCACCCGCCATCACGTGTCGGCGCCGATGAGCTGGATCGTCTCCGCCGACGCGAACATGCCCAGGCCCGCCGACTGCGCCTGGGTCAAGCGTTACGATTTCCACGCAACGCAACGCGAGGACGTGATGTACGCCGCCTCGGAGACGGGGTGGCGCGAGGCGTTGCGCCGTTTCGCCGAGCGCGGCATTCCCTTTGTCGTCGCCCAGGAGCATGTGCCGGGGGATCTCATCAAATTCTACGGCGTGCGGAATGGCGCGGAAGCGGCGGGCGCCAATTGGTTCCAATGGTTCTATCATCGCGACAAGGGCATGTTGGGTCATTCTTTCGATCCGGCTCACCTGAGCAAGGCCGCCTTCGACGCCGCGGCCGCGCTTGGCCTCGAGATCTTCGGCGGCGACGCCGTCGTCAAGCCCAACGGGGAGCCGATGATCATCGACCTCAATGCGTGGCCGAGCTATGCGCTCTACCGTGATCGCGCCGCGCAGGCGATCGCAGACTGCCTGACCGAGCGCTTCCGGCGGCGCCCGCGCCTGGTCGCCTCAGCAAGGAATTGATCCGTTGAACGAAGTCCCGTCCCCGACCGCGGCATTCCAGCGCCGCGCCGTGCCTGGTCCCAAATCGAAGGCGATCTTCGATCACGAGGCGAAAGCAATGGCCCCGGGCCTGCAGTCGATCGCGCTCTTCTCGCAGATCGTTGTCGATCACGCCGAAGGCTGCACGATCACTGACGTGGACGGCAACCAATATCTCGACTTCATAGCCGGCATCGCCGTCGGCAGCGTCGGACACAGCCATCCCCACTATGTGAAGCGCATCAAGGAGCAGCTCGAACGGGCGACCTTCGGCAGCTTCACCACCGAGACACGGGCGCGCTTCCTCAATCTCGTCGCTTCGCTCCTGCCGGAAGGGATCACGCATCTGCAATTGTTCTCGGGGGGCGCAGAGGCGGTCGAGGCGGCGTTCCGGCTCGCCAAGTCGGTGACGAAGAAGTTCGAGTTCATCGGCTTCTGGGGCGGCTTCCATGGCAAGAGCCAGGGCGTCATCGGCATGCTGGGTGGCGGCTACCGCAATCACCAGGGGCCGTTTCCGCCGGGCATGCATCATTCGCCCTATGCGGACTGCTACCGCTGCCCGTTCAACCTGCAGCATCCGTCGTGTGGCCTTGCCTGCGCCGAGCACCTGCGCAACGTGATCAAGAACGACACCCAGGGCGAGCTTGCGGCGATCATCATCGAGCCGATGCAGGGTACGGCGGGCAATGTGATTCCGCCCGACGATTTCATCCACGCGGTGCGCGAGATCGCGACCGAGGCCGGCGCGCTCCTGATTGCCGACGAAATTCTGGTCGGCTTCGGCCGCACCGGAAAAATGTGGGCGTCCGACCATTTCGGCCTCAAGCCCGACGTCATGACGATCGGCAAGGGCATCGGGGGCGGCTTTCCCCTGAGCGCCGTCGCCTCGTCGCTCGAGCGCATGTCGGCTGCGCCCTTCGGCGAGCCGAGCGGTTCTTCGTCGAGCTACGGCGGCAATCCGCTCGCCGCCGCGGCGGGGCTCGGCGCGGTCGAGGCGATTCTCGAGGACAAGCTGGTCGAGAATTCAGCCCGGGTCGGCGAGAAAATGCTTGAGGCGCTTAGGAAGCTGCAGGACAAATACCGCTTCATTGGCGACGTACGCGGGCGGGGCCTCCTGATCGGCGTCGAGATGGTTGCCGATCGCAAGACGAAACAGCCGCTCGACAAAAAGATCACCCGCGCGCTCTTCCATGAGGCGCTCGAGCGCGGCCTCATCACCATGTCCTATTCGAACGTCATCCGCATCAATCCACCTCTCGTCATCACCGAAGAGGAAGCGTTGCGCGGGGTTGATATTCTCGATCAGTCGTTCGCCGCGATCGCGCGCCGGTTCGGCCTCGACTGAGCCATCTCGTTGCTCAAAGGCGCTTTCATCGGCTTCGGCAACGTCGCGGCCAACGGGCACATGCCCGGCTGGCTCGCCCGCGACGACGTGCGGATCGTCGCGGCGACCGACGCCGCCCCGTCTCGCGAGCAGGCGTTTCTCGCCGCGTGCCCCGAGGGGCGATGGCATGCGACGGTCGATGAGATGCTGTCGGACGAAAAGCTTGATTTCGTCGACATCTGCGCGCCGCCGGGCAGCCATGCGGCGCTGATCGAGCGCGCGCTTCGCGCCGGCCTCCATGTCATGAGCGAAAAGCCACTGGTGACCCGGGTCGAGGACGTGGAGCGCGTGGCCGGCGCCGCGGCGCGCGCCGGGCGCGTCCTGCATACTGTCCATAATTGGCTCAACGCGCCGATCTGCGCCAGGATTTCAGCTCTTGTCGACGGGGGCGCAGTCGGGCTCGTGCGAAGCGTCCGCTGGCGGACGCTGAGAACCCGGCCCGCGATCGCGGTGAGCGCGGACGGCGCCACGAACTGGCGCGTCGACCCCGCCCAGGCGGGCGGCGGCATCCTCAGCGATCACGGCTGGCACGCGCTCTATTGCGTCACGCGCTGGGCGGGCGTTCCGGACGGCGTCGCGGCAACGCTCGAGACGCGCCGCCTTCACGACCAGCCGCTCGAAGACACGGCGAGCGTTGACCTCATGACGGCCGCCGGCGTGAGCAACATTTTTCTCACCTGGGCCGCCGATGAGCGCTCGAATGAGATCGAGATCGAGGGCGACAAGGGCGAGATCCGCGCTGTGGGTGATGGGGTGATCCTGAAATCGCCCGCCGGCGAGCGCCGCTGGACGGCGCCGTCCCTGTCGGAGGGATCGCACCATCCCGAATGGTTCGGCGCCGTCGCCGCCGACTTTGTGGCTGCGGCGACGGGCGGGGCGAGGAGCAACCTGGACGAAGCGGTTTTATGCGCCCGCCTGATCGACGCCGCCCAGCGGTCGACCGAAGCGGGCGGCGCCCGGATCGCCCTCGCCGGATAAGCCAGGGACCGGCGCGGTCGATCGCCTTGCGTCAGTCGTTCTGACCAGGACCGCCCCGGGTCGCCTCATAGAGGAACCAGGTCCGCCGCTCAGTCTCGTCGATCCAGACTTCAAGCAAGCTCGCGGTGGCGACGTCGCCGTACTCGTCGCACACGTCGTGGACCTCGCGCATGCTGGCGGTCAGGCTCTTGTTGTCGTCGCGCAATTCCGCCAGCATGTCCTTTGGATCGACATATTCGGCGTCGTTGTCGAGAATGCGCTGGCGCCGCGAAATGTCGCCGATCGAGCGCAGCGTCGTGCCTCCGATCTTGCGCGCCCGCTCGGCCATCGGGTCGGTCATGGCGAAGATCTGGTCGCCGTGCTCATCCAGAAGCAGATGATAGTCGCGGAAGTTCGGGCCGCTCATGTGCCAGTGGAAATTCTTGGTCTTCATGTAGAGAGCGAAGACGTCGGCCAGCAAGCCCGCCAGAGCTGCCGAAATGTCACGCGTCGCCTCCGGCTTGAGGTCGGTCGGCGTGCCGAGGCGCTCGCGCACGTAAATTTCTTTGGCCCCACGGCCCTGGGTCTCTTTCGCCGCTGTCTTCGCCATTCCGGCCTCCTGGGTTCGTTTCTACATCGCTGCAAGAGCTGAGGAAATCACTGGCCAACGAGCCCTGAGGCCAACGCTCGCCGGCGCCGTCTCGGTGAGTTCGACCCTTACGCCTCGCGCCGCCGATCCAGTCGCCCCGCGAACTTCAGCAAAGGTCGAGAACGCTGTAAACCGCGGAAAGTTTCAGATTAAGGCGCATCTCGCCAAACATCAAACGTCTTTGGGCGCGCGAGGCGGGCGTCAAGCGGTCACGAGCGCCGCTCGACCATCATCTCCTTGATGCGGACGATCGCCTTGGCGGGGTTCAGGCCTTTGGGGCAGGTCTTGGCGCAGTTCATGATCGTGTGGCAGCGATAGAGGCGAAACGGGTCCTCGAGATTGTCGAGCCGTTCGCCTTGCGCTTCGTCGCGCGAGTCGATGAGCCAGCGATAAGCTTGCAGCAGCACGGCCGGCCCGAGATAGCGGTCGCCGTTCCACCAGTAGCTCGGACACGAAGTCGAGCAGCAGGCGCACAGAATGCACTCGTAGAGACCGTCGAGCTTCGCCCGCTCCTCCGGCGACTGCAGCCATTCCCTCTCCGGAGCCGGGCTCACGGTCTTCAGCCATGGCTCGATCGAGGCGTGCTGGGCGTAGAAGACCGAGAGATCGGGCACCAGGTCCTTGATCACTTCCTGGTGTGGGAGCGGATAGATGGTCACCGGCGACGCGGTGTCGTCGATGCCCCGCGTGCAGGCGAGCGTATTCATGCCTCCGATGTTCATCGCGCACGAGCCGCATACGCCCTCGCGGCACGAGCGGCGGAAAGTGAGCGTCGAGTCGATCTTGGATTTGATCCAGATGAGCGCGTCGAGGATCATCGGCCCGCAATCGTCCCGGTCGATGAAATAGGTGTCGATGCGCGGATTGGCGCCGTCGTCCGGGTTCCAGCGATAGATGCGGAACTCGGTGAGGCGCGTCGCATTGGCCGGCTTCGGCCAGGTCTTGCCCGGCTTGACGCGGGAGTTTTCGGGGAGAGTCAGTTGGACCATAGCGGCTCATCCATTCCCGAAAGATCCCCCGGCGCGAGCAAAGCGTCAATACACCCGCGCCTTCGGCTCGATGTAGCCGATGTCGTTGCTCATCGTGTAGGCGTGGACCGGACGGGTGTCGAGCGTCACCGTCTGCTTTGCGGGGTCGATCCAGGCGAGCGTATGCTTCATCCAGTTGACGTCGTCGCGCTTGGGGTAATCCTCGCGCGCATGCGCGCCGCGGCTCTCCGTGCGGTTGAGCGCGCCCTCCATCGTCACCACGGCCTGGACGATCAGATTGTCGTACTCCATCGTCTCGATGAGATCGGAGTTCCAGATCAGCGAGCGATCGGTCACCGAGACGTCGGCGCCATTGCGCCAGGCCGCATGAATCTTTTCCTTGCCTTCGCTGAGCACTTCGCCCGTGCGGAACACGGCGCAATTGTCCTGCATGACGCGCTGCATATCGAGGCGAAGCGCCGCGGTCGGGGTCTTGCCCTTGGCGTTGCGGAACTTATCGAGCCGGGAGAGCGCGAACTCGGCGCTGTCTTTGGTGAGCTCAGGCTGACTGTCGCCGGGCTTCAGCGTCGCGGCGGCGCGCAAGCCAGCGGCGCGGCCGAAGACAACGAGGTCGATCAGCGAGTTCGAGCCGAGCCTGTTCGCGCCATGCACCGACACGCAGGCGGCTTCGCCCAGCGCCATAAGTCCTGACACGATCGAATCCGGATCGCCGTTGGCCTTGGTCAGAACCTCGCCGTGATAGTTCGTCGGGATGCCGCCCATATTGTAGTGAACGGTCGGCAGAACCGGGATCGGCTCCTTGGTCAGATCGACGCCGGCGAAGATGCGCGCGCTCTCGGAAATGCCGGGGAGTCGCTCGTGCAGCACCTTGGGATCAAGATGGTCGAGGTGCAGGAAGATATGGTCCTTGTCCTTGCCGACGCCGCGGCCTTCGCGAATCTCCATCGTCATCGCCCGGCTGACAACATCGCGCGAAGCGAGGTCCTTCGCGGATGGCGCGTGGCGCTCCATGAAGCGCTCGCCCTCCGAATTGACCAGATAGCCGCCTTCGCCACGCGCGCCCTCGGTGATGAGGCAGCCGGCGCCGTAAATGCCGGTCGGGTGAAACTGCACGAACTCCATGTCCTGCAGCGGCAGGCCTGCGCGCAGCGCCATCGCGTTGCCGTCGCCAGTACAGGTGTGGGCCGAGGTGGCCGAGAAATAGGCGCGGCCGTAGCCGCCGGTGGCGAGAACGGTGGTCTGCGCGCGGAACCTGTGAATCGTCCCATCGTCCAGCTTGAGGCACACGACGCCGCGCACCGCGCCCTCGGTGTCGCGGATGAGGTCGATGGCGAAATACTCGATGAAGAACTGGCACTTCGCCTTCAGCGCCTGGCCGTAAAGCGTATGCAGGATGGCGTGACCGGTGCGGTCGGCGGCGGCGCACGTGCGCTGCGCGATGCCCTTGCCATAGTCGGTCGTCATGCCGCCGAACGGGCGCTGGTAAATCTTGCCGGCTTCGGTGCGGGAGAACGGCACGCCCCAATGGTCGAGCTCGTAGACCGCTTCGGGCGCGTGGCGACACATGTATTCGATCGCATCCTGGTCTCCGAGCCAGTCCGAACCCTTGACCGTGTCGTACATGTGCCACCGCCAGTCGTCGGGGCCCATGTTGCCGAGGGAAGCGGAAATGCCGCCCTGGGCGGCGACCGTGTGCGAGCGGGTCGGGAACACTTTCGAGATGCACGCGGTGCGCAGACCCGCCTCAGCGCAGCCGACGCTCGCGCGCAAGCCCGCGCCGCCCGCGCCAACCACCACGATATCGAACGTGTGGTCGGTGATCGGATAGGCCTTGCCCCCGAGCGCCGGCGCGCTCTGCGCAGAAGAGCCGTTGGTCGCCATCGTTGTCCGTCTTCTTCAGAGTTGCTTTAGGTGAAGGCCACTCGCAGCGTCGCGTAGACGCAGGCTAGCGCCAGGAGCGCGGCGAAACAGGTGTTGGCGGCGAGCGCCCACGCGCGCGACTGGCCGTCGATGTAATCGAGAATGACGGAGCGCATGCCGAGCTCCATATGGACGATGCCGGCGAGGATGAAAGCCAGCAGCACGATGGCGGGAATCGGGCGCGCGAGCTCCGCCCGCACCCCGTTATAGTCCTTGCGCGAGAGGTCGAGCACGAGCCAGACGAAGCCGACCGTGAGCGGCGCAAGCGCGAGCGCGGTCAGGTGAACGAGCCGCGCTTCGGCCGCGCCCATGCGCGCCGAGCCAAGAAACCGGACCCGGCCGAGAGGGGTGCGCAGATCGCTCGGATGATCGGCCAACGCAATGCTCCTTACCGGACGGCGTAGCCTATGATCCAAACGAGGACCGTCAACGCAAAACCTCCGATCAACGTCGCCCACGCCATCTGGTCGCGCAATGGCGCATCCAGGCCATAGCCGGCGTCCCATATGATGTGCCGAAGGCCCCCAACGAGGTGATGGAACAGCGCCCAGGTGAAGGCGAACAGAACCACTTGCCCGATGAACGAACCAAGAAAATCGGAGAAGACGGCGAAAGTCGAGGCGTCGGCGGACGCGGCGATGAGGAACCAGGCGAGCAGCAGGACGCCGACATAAAGCGCGAGGCCGCTGATGCGATGGGCGATCGACATCGCCATCGTCATGGTCGGGCGATAGACGCTTAAATGCGGCGACAATGGCCGCGGACGACGCGGACCCGGCAGAGCGTCGCTCGACGCCATGGCGCTGATTCCTACTGAGGTTCGACCGTCGTTTTAGACTGCTCGGCCGACATCCGCAACGTGGTGAGCGCTGATCGAATTTTCAACGCAGCTGGCTCCCGGATTCGGCGATGATCGTCGCTCAATTCACGAGGCTCTTGGAAAGCAATGACTGGAAACGTCCCGCCCATGCGTGCGGCGCGACCAGACAGACCCGGGGGCCTCAGGCTGCGAGCGCCGCCTCGACTTCCGTGCGTGTCGGGGGATCGGAGCCCTTGCGTGTGCAGGTGATCGCCGATGCGGCCGCCGCAAAGCCGAGCCACTTTTCGAGGTCGCTTCGGGAGGGCGCGAGCGCCTTGGCGCCGAGCGCCTGGTCGCGGTCCATCGCCGACAGGAGCGCAGACATGAAGCTGTCGCCGGCGCCGACGGTGTCGACGACCTCGACGCGGCGCGGAGGAATCTCGATCCGCTGATCGCCAAGCATCGCGACGGCGCCGCGCTCGCCCAGCGTTACGACGCAAAATCGCGGGCCGGACTTCGCCCAGGCAGCGAGACTCTCTTCGACGCCGCGGTCGGGATAGAGCCATTCGAGGTCTTCTTCGCTCGCCTTGACCAGATGCGCGAGCGAGACCTGCCTCTCCGAGATGCGCCTCACCGCATCGCGGTCGGGCGTCACCAGCGGCCGGATGTTGGGATCGAAGCTGATGGTTGCGTGCAGGCGCGCTTCCGTCAGCGCGCGCACGACGGATTGTCCATGGCGGGGGTCGACGGCGGCGATCGAGCCGACATGCAGGTGACGGGCGCCTTTGGGCCACTCGGCCGGAAAAGGCCACGCGCCGTCGTAGGCGGTCGCATCGAGGTAGAACGAATAGCGCGAACCTGTCTTGGCGGTGCCGCGCATGACGAAAGCGAGCGTGGTCGGGCGCACGTCGCGCGCGACGAAGCTCAGATCGACGCCGTTTTCGGCCAATGAGGCGGCGAGCGCCTCGCCGTTGCCATCGGCCGAAAGGCGCGAGACGAACGCGGCCTGCGCGCCAAGCCGCGCCAGCCCGATCGCGACATTATATGGCGAGCCGCCGAGCACGGCGTCATAGGCGCTGGCTTTCGTGGGATCGGGAATGAGGTCGATCAGCGCCTCCCCGGAGACCAGGATCATGTTTTTCCCCCCGGAATCGCCCGCGGCCTTCAGGCCATTGTATAGGCCGTCTTGACCGTCGTATAAAATTCCGCCGCGTAGCGCCCCTGCTCGCGCGGACCGAGGTTCGAAGCCTTACGGCCGCCGAACGGCGCATGATAGTCGACGCCGGCCGTCGGCAGATTGACCATCGTCATGCCGACCTCCGAGTTGCGCTTGAAATGCGAGGCGTGCTTGAGGCTCGTGGTGCAGATGCCAGCGCAAAGGCCGAACTCGGTGTCGTTGGCGATCGAGAGCGCATGCTCATAGTCGCGCGCCGGGATCATCGCCGAGACGGGCCCGAAGATTTCCTCGCGCGAAATGCGCATCGTATTGTCGGCGTCGAGGAAGAGAGCAGGCGCCATGTAGAATCCGGGCGTCGCGCGGTTCAGGCGCTCGCCGCCGAGCGCGAGCTTCGCGCCTTCGCCCTGGCCGATCCCGATATAGGAGAGGTCCTGCTCGAATTGCGAAGCGTCGACGACCGGCCCGACATGCGTTCCAGCTTTCAGCGCGTCGTCTATGACGAGCGTGCGCATGCGCTCCATCAGCGCATCCGCAAAGCGGCGGTAGATCGGCTCCTCGACAATGAGGCGCGACGACGCCGTGCAGCGCTGGCCGGTCGAGAAATAGGCGCCGTTGACCGCGCACTCGACCGCGGTCTTAAGATCAGCGTCGGCGAGAACGATCAGCGGATTTTTGCCGCCCATTTCGAGCTGGAAGCGGCGCATCGCCTTGGCGCAGGCGGCGGCGACCTTGGCGCCCGTCGCGACCGAGCCCGTGAATGTGACCGCATCAACTTTTTTGTGATCGAGGATCGCCTGGCCGACCACCGAGCCGCGTCCCACGACGAGGTTGAATACGCCCTTGGGCACGCCCGCGCGCACGACGATTTCAGATAGCGCATGGGCTGAGCCCGGCACGAGGTCGGCGGGCTTGAACACGACCGTGTTGCCATAGGCCAGAGCCGGCGCGATCTTCCAGGCAGGGATGGCGATCGGGAAGTTCCACGGCGCGATGATGCCGACGACTCCGAGCGGCTCGCGCGTGACCTCGATGTCGACGTTGGGCCTCACGCTGCCGAATTTCTCACCCGGAATCCGCAAGGCTTCGCCGGCGAAGAAATCGAAGATCTGCCCGGCCCGGGTCGCTTCGCCAATTCCCTCTGCAAGCGTCTTGCCTTCCTCGCGCGAAAGCAGGCGTCCAAGTTCCTCGCGGCGGGCGAGAATTTCGGTCGAAGCGCGCAACAGGATGTCGTGGCGCTCCTGCGGCGTGGTGCGCGACCAGGCGGGAAACGCCGCGTGCGCGGCCTCGATCGCGGCGTTCGTCTGAGCGGCGTCGGCCTGCGCGTATTCGCCGACCACGTCGTTCGTGTTCGACGGGTTGATGTCGCGAGTGACGCTTCCGCCGTCGACCCATTCTCCCGCGATAAAGTTCTGATGCGCGCCCATGGCTTGTCCCGTCTCCCTAAGTTGTCACCCAGATTTCAGCAGCGAAGGCGCTTAAATCAAGCCCCGTTGGCTGAGATTGCGCATGAGCGCGCCGGCGCCGAACGACCAACGCTCGCATTCTTCGCACGGCCGCATGCGATTGACGAGACGGCCGAGCTTCTCCGTGCTGATCGTGACGATATCGCCCCTCTTGTGCGTGAAACCCATGCCGGGCGCGCCGCGATCGGCCACCGGCGCGAACATCGTCCCCAAAAGGAGAACGAAGCCGTCCGGATAGGCGTGGTTCGCGCCGATCGTTTGCGCGGCGATATCGGTGGGATCCCGGCTGATCCGGGCCATCGAGGAGCCGCCTTCGAGGCGGAAATTGTCCTCGCCCTCGACCACGAGAGAGATCGTCGCCCGCCTCACGTCGTCGAGGGTGAACGTCTCGTCGAAGAAGCGCAAGAAAGGGCCGATCGCGCAACTGGCGTTCTGGTCCTTCGCCTTGCCAAGGAGCAGCGCCGACCGCCCTTCGAAATCGCGCAGATTGACGTCGTTGGCGAGCGTCGCTCCAACGATAGCGCCACTCGATGCAACCGCGATCGCGACCTCCGGCTCGGGATTGTTCCATATAGAGTGGCTATGGAATCCGGCGTCGTCGCCGGTTCCGACCGCCGACATCGGCTGGCTCTTGGTGAACACTTCCGCGTCGGGGCCGATGCCGACTTCAAGATATTGTGACCAGGCGCCCGCCTCGACCAGCGCGGTCTTGAGCCGCATCGCCGCGGGCGAGCCCGGCTTGAGGCTGCTCAGGTCATCGCCAAGCACGGCCACGATCTCCTCGCGCGCCTTGGCCGCGCCTTCGCGGCTGCCGCGCGCGCGCTCCTCGATCACCCGCTCGAGCAGCGATTGGGCGAAGGTGACGCCGGCCGCCTTGATCGCCTGAAGGTCGATGGGGGCAAGCAGCCGCGGCCCCGCGGAGGCGCGGCCGCCGCGCGGGGTCGAAGCGAGAATATCCTTGAGCGCCCCAACGCGTGGACCTTCCGCCGCCCGCAGCGCCTCAGCCGGCGACGGCGATTCGCAAAGATCGCGCATCGTTGCGAACGCCGCGCTGATGTCGAAGACGCCATCCTCCCTGACCGCGACGACCGAAGGCCCGTTGACATCAGGCAGCCAGACGCGCGCCGCCAGAGCGCCGGCGAAGCCGTCGTCAGGCAGCGTGATCGCCTCAGTCAAAGTGAGCGTCGCCATTGGTCCTCCCACGGCGCGGCGTCTCGGAAGGATTGACGGGGCCGCGCGGTCTCTCTAGCGTCTAACATGTCAGCGGGGCCAGGCGAAGCGTTTCGCTCGGCTTCAATTGGCGGGGAGGAATTTGGCGAAGAGCGCCCATTCGAAGGCGGACGCGGTGTACGGCGAACTGAAGGAGGCGATTCTCTCCGGCGCGCTCGAGCCCGGCAGCCTGATCGACAAGGCAGGGCTGTGCGAAAAGCTTCGGGTTTCGCGCTTTCCCGTTTCCGCCGCCGTCAGCCGCCTTGCCTATGATCGCCTCGTGGACGTCGAGCCCCAGCATGGTTCGTTCGTCACGCGGATCTCGCTCAACGACGTGAGGGAGCGATTGTTCATCCGCGGCGCGCTCGAGGGAGAGATTGCCGCCGAGGCGGCCCGCCGGATGACGCGCGCCGACAGGGACGCGCTCGCCGTCAATCTCAAGCAGGAAGCCGCCGCGGTCGCCGCAGAGGATCGGACCAAGTTCTACGCGCTCGACGTGGCGTTCCATCGCATACTGACCGATCGCCTGGGCATGGCGCGGGCCGACGACGTCCTCGAGTCGCTGCGCGCCCACCTGGAAAGAACGCGTCGGCTGACTATGTCTACCACGGGGCAGCTGCGCGCGTCGCTCCAGGAGCACTCGGCGATCGCCGCTGCGATCGAAGCCGAGGATCCCGTCGCGGCGCGCGAGGCGATGAAACGCCACCTCACCATTACCGGCGCGCGGCTTGAAGCTCTCGCAAAGCAGCAGCCTGATCTTTTTTCACCCTAGGCCAGGCAGACGACAATCATGACGACTCCTCGCGCTCTTCGCCTCGATCCCTCCGACAACGTGATCATCGGCATCGACGACATCCCTGCCGGCGCTGAACCCGCGGCTGGCGTCCGCGCGCTCGCGCGCGTGCCCAAGGGCCACAAGATGGCGGCCGTAGCGGTCGAAGAGGGCGCGCCGATTCGCAAGTTCGGACAGATCATAGGGTTCGCCTCCCGCGCGATTGCGCCCGGCGAGTGGGTGCACGAGCACAATTGCGCGGTTCATGAATTCGCGCGCGATTATCATTTTGGCGAGGACGCGCGCCTCGAGAACATCGTGCCGGTCGACGAGCAGCCGACCTTTGAGGGCTATCGGCGCGGGAACGGCAAGGTCGGCACCCGCAATTATCTCGCCGTCCTGACCTCGGTGAACTGCTCGGCGACGGTCGCCCGGCTGATCGCGAAGGAGATCGAGCGCTCGGAAATTCTGGCCGACTACCCAAATGTCGACGGCGTCATCGCGCTCGTGCATGGCACGGGTTGCGGCATCGCCGCCAAGGGCGAGGGGTTCGACGCTCTCATGCGCACCCAATGGGGCTACGCTGGAAACCCCAATATCGGCGCGACCCTCATGGTGGGGCTCGGCTGCGAAGTGTTTCAGATCGGCCGCATGAAGGAGGAATACGGGATCGTCGAAGGCGAGTCGTTCCGCAGCCTGACGATTCAAGCGACGGGGGGCACGCGCAAGACGGTCGCGGCCGGCGTCGAGCGCATCCGCGCCATGCTGCCCGCGCTGAACCGCGTCGAGCGAACGCCAGCGCCCGCGAGCGAGCTCACGCTCGCGCTCCAGTGCGGCGGTTCGGACGGCTATTCCGGCATCACCGCCAATCCCGCCCTTGGCGCGGCGGCCGATATTCTGGTGCGCAACGGCGGCACGGCGATTCTTTCCGAGACGCCGGAGATTTACGGGGCGGAGCATTTGCTGACCCGGCGCGCCGCGACACCGGAAATCGGCCACAAGCTGGTTGAGCGCATCCGTTGGTGGGAGGACTATTGCGCGCGCAACGGCGGAGAGATGAACAACAATCCCTCGCCCGGAAACAAGGCGGGGGGCCTCACGACCATTCTCGAGAAATCCCTGGGCGCGGCGGCGAAGGGCGGCACGACGGCGCTCAACGAGGTCTATAGATACGCCGAGCCGGTCACCGCCAAGGGCTTTGTGTTCATGGATACGCCGGGCTACGATCCTGTGTCGGCGACCGGTCAGGTCGCCGGCGGCGCCAACGTGCTCGCCTTCACGACCGGACGCGGCTCCGCTTACGGTTGCAAGCCGACGCCATCGGTCAAACTCGCCACCAACAATGACACGTACCGCAGGATGATCGAGGACATGGACATCAATTGCGGCGATGTTGTCGACGGCGTCTCGATCGCCGACAAGGGCCAGGAGATTTTCGACAAGATCCTCGCGGTTGCTTCGGGCGAACGCACGAAGTCCGAGCTCTTGGGCTATGGCGACGCGGAATTCACGCCCTGGCAGATCGGGGCTACGATGTGACGATAGGCCTTTGATTGTCGCCTCGCGCATGAAAACCGCCCTTCTGTTCGATCTCGACGGAACGCTGGTCGATAGCGATCCTGAGCACCTTGTCGCCTTCCAGCGGGTCTTCGCGCCGCACGGGATCGAACTTGATCATGCCGAGTACGCCGCGAAGATCATGGGCGCGTCCAACGACATGATTGCGAGCCGCTACCTCGCGCACTTGTCGCTTCCCGAGCAGGCGGCGATCCTGGACGCCAAGGAAGCGGACTACCGGGATAATCTGGGCGCGCTCGAGCCTATCCTCGGCGCTCTCGCATTGCTTGACTTCGCCGACCGGCGCGGCCTCAAACGCGCGGTGGTCACCAATGCGCCGCGCGCCAACGCCGAGAAGGTTCTCAGCGCGCTGGGGATTGGGCCGCGCTTGCCGATCGTGGTGATCGGCTCAGAACTTGCGCGCTCGAAGCCCGACCCTTTGCCCTATCTGATGGCGCTCGAGCGCACCGGCGCGTCCGCCTCGGATTCGATCGCCTTCGAAGATTCTCTGTCCGGCGTCCGCTCCGCCGCCGCGGCCGGGCTCGCCGTGGTGGGCATGACGACCACGCTCGGTTCGAAAACCCTGATCGAAGCGGGTGCGACATTCGCGGCCCGCAATTTCACCGATTCACGCATCTTCGAGCTGATTGAGGCGCGCCTGAGTTCGGGCGCGGAAGAAGGGGCCTGAGCCATGAGACTGGCGCAATTCATCGACGAGAACGGAAAGCGGGCGCTCGCCGTCACCGCTCGCGGCGAGAGCCGCTTGGTCAAAGGCGCGCGCACGATGCTGGATGTTGCGCGCCAGGCGATCGCCGAGGGCGTTTCGCTCCGCAAGCTCATCGCCGACCGGGGAGTCGGCAAACCGGTTGATCTCGCTCGGGCGCTGAAAGAAAAGCGCGTTCTCACGCCGATCGATCACAAGGATCCCGCGCATGTGATCGTGACCGGAACGGGTCTCACGCACCTGGGTTCGGCCGAGGGCCGCGACAAGATGCACAAGGATCTGGCCGATCCGGCCACGCTCACCGACTCGATGCGCATGTTCAAGCTGGGCCTTGACGGGGGCAAGCCGGGCAGGGGCGTGACCGGCGCGCAGCCCGAATGGTTCTATAAGGGCGACGGTTCAAGCCTCGCAGCGCCGGAGGGCGACCTGTCCAGTCCGGCGTTCGCCCTCGATGGGGGCGAGGAACCCGAAATCGTCGGGATCTACCTGATCGACGATTCCGGCGCCCCCGTTCGGATCGGGTTTGCGCTCGGCAACGAGTTTTCCGACCATATCACCGAACGGCAGAACTATCTCTACCTCGCCCACTCCAAGCTCAGGCCCGCGAGCGTCGGTCCGGAATTGCTGGTCGGCGACCTGCCGCCTGACATCCACGGAACGTCGCGCATCCGGCGTGCGAAGGAGGTCGTCTGGGAGAAGCCCTTCCTGTCGGGGGAGCAGAACATGGCCCATACGATCGCCAATCTCGAGGCGCATCACTTCAAGTACGCCCTCTTCCGGCGTCCGGGCGACGTTCACGTCCATTTCTTCGGCACAGCGACGCTGTCGTTCAGCGATGGGGTGAAGACCGAGAAGGGCGACATATTCGAGATCGAGTCGGAGGCCTTTGGGCTGCCGCTTCGCAATCGGCTCTGGACCGAAAAGCCAGCGAAGGCGCGATTACGAGCTCTCTAGCTAGGCGGCCGTCTTATCATTCCCGTCCAAACGGCAGAGCGGCTTGACGGCGGCGAGATGGGTTTCGCTCGCCGCCCTCAGGTCCCGCGGCCGGTCGCGCTCGGCCATAGGGGAAGGACCCGCTAGCTTCCAATGACGGTCGCCCGCGCCCGCTGCCACCAGCCGCTGCGGCGGGGCCGTGGCGGCTCGGCCGCTGGCGGAGACTCCGGCGTCTCGGCGCGGGCCGGTTCGGCCTCCGCCGGCGCGGGGGGCTCGAGATTCGGCTCTGCTCTGGCGCCGCTCGGAGCCACGTCTCCGGCCTCAGCCTCCCGCTCGGCAGCCACGGGCGCCGGCTCGGCCAACGTCCCTTCGTGGGAGACGGTATCGCCAGCAGGCGGGGCGGGGGAGTAATCCGCCTCGGATGCAGCGAATCCCTCCTCGAGCGCGAGCGACGGAGGCGAATCGAACCCGGGCCCGCCTGTCTCTGGCGCGCCTTCTCCATCACGCCGCCGGAACCGGCTTCGCTCCCCGCGTGAGCCTCTCGGTCGTCGGCGATGCTCCTCTTCGCTGCGCGGACTTCTGCGGTCGAAGGCGTCGCCCTCGCTGCTCGGCGCCACCAGGTCGCCGCCGATTTCGGCGACGACCGCCAACCCATCATCCGTCGGCTGCGGCGCGTCCTGCGAGACGCTGTCTCCGTGCGAGCGCTCTCCGCCACGACGGCGTCGGCGTCGGCGTCGGCGCCGGCCGGCGTCGGCGTCTTCCTGAGAAGCGCCGCGGTCGCTCTCGCGCGCGGCCTCCTCATTCTCCTCGCCTGGCCCTTCGAGGGCCTCTTCATCGTCTGCCTCGACCATCGCCGCTTCCTCGATGATCGGCGCGATGTCTTCCGCCGGCGCATTCACCGGCTCTGCTTCGCTCTTGACGCCAGTCGCCGGCTCGCCGCGTTCGATCGCATGGTAGTTGGCGCCCGTCAGAGCGTCGTCCGCCTCGACCACGATCATGACGCCGAACCGGCGCTCGAGGTCGCGCAGATTGATCCGCTTCTGGTTGAGAATATAGAGCGCCACGGGCGTGCGTGCGCGCACGATGAGGTCGTGGGTCGAGCTCTTGATCAGGGCGTCCTCGAGCACACGCAGCACATGCAGCGCGATCGAAGCGGTCGAGCGTACGACGCCGGCGCCCTGGCAGTGGGCGCAGACGACCGTCGAGCCTTCGAGAACGCCGGTGCGGATGCGCTGACGCGACATTTCAAGCAGGCCGAAGTGCGAGATGCGGCCGACCTGGATGCGCGCGCGATCATTCTTCAGTGCATCCTTGATGCGCCTCTCGACCGAGCGATTATTGCGTGATTCCTCCATGTCGATAAAGTCGACCACGATGAGGCCGGCGAGGTCGCGCAGTCGCAGCTGACGCGCGATCTCATCGGCCGCCTCGACATTGGTGCGCAGCGCGGTGTCTTCGATATTGTGCTCGCGCGTCGATCGTCCCGAATTGACGTCGATCGCGACCAGCGCCTCGGTCTGGTTGATGACAATGTAGCCGCCCGACTTCAGCGTCACCTGGTTGGAGAACATCGCGTCGAGTTGAGATTCGACGCCCGCCTTGGCGAACACCGGCGCGGTCTCGCGATAGAGCTGCACGGTGTTGACATGGCTCGGCATCAAAAGCCGCATGAACTCTCGGGCTTCGCGATAGCCGGTCTCGCCCGCGACAACGATCTCCTCGACCTCCTTGCTGTAGAGATCGCGGATCGCCCGCTTGATGAGGGAGCCTTCTTCATAGACGAGGGTCGGCGCGCTCGATGCGAGCGTCGTCTCGCGCACGGTTTCCCACATCCTCAGCAGATATTCGAAATCGCGCTTGACCTCGGGCTTGGTGCGCGAGGCGCCGGCAGTGCGGAGGATCACCCCCATGCCTTCCGGGACGTCCAGTTCCTCGGCGATCGCCTTCAACCGGCCCCGGTCCTGGGCGTTGGTGATCTTGCGCGAAATACCGCCGCCCCGCGCTGTGTTGGGCATCAAGACCGAGTAGCGCCCGGCGAGCGAGAGGTAGGTCGTGAGCGCAGCTCCCTTGTTGCCGCGCTCCTCCTTGACCACCTGCACCAGCAGAACCTGCCGGCGCTTGATGACCTCCTGAATCTTGTACTGGCGGCGCAGGCGCTGCGGACGGCGCGGAATCTCTTCCATCGCGTCGCCGCCGATCTGCTCGACCGACTCGCCGTCCTCCTCCGCGCGTTGCTTGTCGCTTACACGCTCTTCCGAGCCGCCCTCGAGCGTCGTGACCTCGTGGGCGTCTTCGTCGAGCGCGTGCTCCTGGCGCTCCGGGTCCCTCGGAGCGGCGGCGTCGAAATGTTCCGTGGCCGTCACCGCGGCGAATGGAGCTCCAGGCGCCGCCTTCGCCACCGCGGAATCGGAGGACTCCGCACCGTCCGCCGGCGCTTCATCGTTTCGATCCTCGACGGGCTCATCGGCCCGCGGGTCGACGGCCTCAACCGGGTCTGTCTCCTCCGAGGCGGCCGCTGGCGAGGACTCGGCGATCCCCGGCTCGATATCGAAGGCAACGTCCTCGGAGTTCGCAGAAGGCGGGGTCCGAACAGATTCGCCCTCGCCAAACTCACCCACGAACGCCGGTCCCGAAACTGTCTCCAGTCCGTCGGCGCGCGCCTCGATCTCAGCCCGACGCGGGCGCCGGTGGCGCCGGCTGCGCCTTTCGCCGTTCGCGTCCTCGTCCTCCTCCCGCTGAGACAGGGCTTCCTCCTCAAGAAGCGCCTGGCGGTCGGCGACCGGAATTTGGTAATAGTCCGGATGAATCTCGGAGAACGCCAGAAAGCCGTGGCGATTGCCGCCATAGTCGATGAAAGCGGCCTGGAGCGACGGCTCTACACGGGTGACCTTGGCAAGATAGATATTCCCGCGCAGCGGCCTCTTGCTTGCCGACTCGAAGTCAAATTCCTCGACTCGATTGCCTCTTAACACCACCACCCGGGTTTCTTCCGGATGGGAGGCGTCGATGATCATTTTGTTGGCCATGATAAACTCTCTCGCCGCGCACGCGAATTCGCGGCGAGGGCCGATCAGGCCGCCCGCTCGCGCCGCGCGGGGCGTCTATGCTGGAGATGGAAAAATGGAGAAACCAGGCGGTAGGGGCCGCCGCGGCGTCAGGAGGCTGTTCGAATGCGACCGCGCCGCGATGATGCGCCCCCGCCGCCCGAAAGGCGGCCGGAGACTTGTGGATTTGCCATCGGGACATCGTCGACCTGAAAACAACGCATGGCTCACAAGCCACCATTCAAGCGGCGCCGGAGGGCGCCCATGTCACGATCCGAGCCGCGGCGCCGGCCTTTGTCCGGCAGGTCGATCCTGGCTTCCGCCTCCGTCTTCCCCCTGGGATGCTGGCCGGACCCTTGAGAGTGGCAAGCAATCCAGTGGGTCGACAACCCACCCCGGCGCTGTTCGAGCGGCCTAAAGGCCATCACACGATGGTCCCGGCAAATGCCCGCTCTATCGCAGAACAGGCCGACCGCACGAATCCGATCCGAATTCGTAACGCGCCTTAAATAGGCGCCATCGAGAGCGTTGGCAAGTTCTTTTCCTGTCTGTGATTTTCCGGCGCCGCCGGAGGTTGCTCCTGAGGACCGGCTTTACTCGGTAGGCTTCGTTAACTCGTCGTAAAGGTGTTTCGCCCTCACTTTTGCTCGCCTGGTCCAGCTCGGCCGATTGGGCGCCGAGCGTTTGCACGGGAGCGGCATTGGCCCTACTAGGACAACGGCGCGGCGCCGCGGGGGGAACCGGAATGGCGCGAATGGGACGGCTGGCGGCTCTTGCTGTCCTCGTTGTGATGGGGATGTCGCTCCAGAGCGGGTTCGCCGGCGATGCGCGACCGCCGGTTGCGGTCGGCGTGCGGCTCTCGCAGGACGCGACCGCGGCCAAACTAGTGTTCGACCTGTCGCGATCGGTTGACGCGAGCGCATCCGCCTTGGCCTCGCCCGACCGCATTGTTGTCGATATGCGGGAGGTGAATTTTCAGCTCGATCCGTCGGTCGGCCGGCTAGCTGCGCTTCCTGACGTTTCGCTTGTGAAGGGCTTTCGCTTCGGCCTGCTTGCCCCTGGCAAGTCCCGGATCGTTATCGACCTTGAGCGCGCCGCCTGTCCTGCCGGTATTTCCGCCAGACCCATCGTCGAAGGCGAACCGGCTGCGCGGCTTACGATCGAGCTCAAGCCCTGCGATCCTTCTGCTTTTGCGGCGATTGTCCGTGCTCCTGCTGTTTCACCCGCGGGGGTGGCTTCGGCAGCGGCTCAAGCGCCGCCGGTGATCGTCCTTGATCCAGGGCATGGCGGCGTCGACAGCGGCGCGCAAGGCCTTCACGGGGTGCAGGAGAAGACCCTGGTTTTTGATTTCTGCGCCGAGCTGAAGCGACAGCTCGAAGCGACGAAGCGCTACAGCATTGTGATGACGCGCGACAGCGATCAGTATGTCGATCTCGGCGATCGGGTCGACATCGCGCGTAAGGCGAATGCGTCGTTGTTCATCTCCGTCCACGCCGATACGCTGAGCGAAGACCCGAACGTCAGCGGCTCGACGGTCTACACCGTGGCCGACCGCGCTTCCGACGCGGAGGCTGCCCGCATCGCGGCCCGCGAGAATGCCGCCGACAGGAGCCCCCGCGGCGGCGGTCGTCTCGAAAATCCGGACGTCGCCGATATTCTGTTTGATCTCAAGCGCCGCGAGACCCGGACCTACGCCCACATCTTCTCACGGGGCCTTGTCGACAACCTGCGCGGCGCCTCGAGGCTTAACCACAACCCTGAACGTTCGGCGGGCTTCGTCGTCCTGAAGGCGCCGGAGTTTCCCTCCGTCCTCGTCGAACTCGGCTATCTTTCGAACGCGCAGGATGTCCAGTCTCTCGCCTCGCCGGAGTGGCGGGCCAAGGCGGCTGGCGCGATGGTCAAAGCGATCGATGCATTCTTTGCCGGACCTGGAACGCCAGACGGGGTCCCGTCAGCCGAAAGCGGCGTCGCCTCGTCGGCCGTGCAGACCGGAGCCCCATCGGCGCACTAGGGCTCGCGGCGCATTAAGACTTGCGCCCAGCGGGCCCGCCGGGCTATTGGCGTCGCGGTTTCCCGGGCGAGGCGCAGCGATCATAGATTCGCCTCACTCGGGCACGACAGGATGTAACCGGGGGCTCGATCCCCAACCGGATCCTTACGGCGTGACGAACGTCCGCGGGTCGGTCTCGCAGCGTAGGTCGGTCTCGTAGGGTTCGCGCCTTCAGGCGCTGCAATTTAGTTCGTCTCGACGCCCCGAGCGCTCGCCGACGGGCGCAAGGGAAGGCTTCCGTCGAGAGATGCGCGGGATCGCTCGTATAATTGGTTTCATATTTGCGACTGGCGCGTTGCTGTTCGTCGTGGCAGCGGCGGTTTTTGCCGGCGTCTTGTGGAAGTACGAACAAGCGCTTCCGGATTACTCCGTGCTCAAGAACTATGAGCCGCCGGTCATGACGCGTGTCCACGCCGCGGATGGGAGCCTGCTCGCCGAATATTCACGCGAGCGAAGGCTCTATCTGCCATCGGACGAAATTCCCGACTTGGTCAAGCACGCCTTCATTTCCGCCGAGGACAAGAATTTCTATAGCCATTGGGGCGTCGATCCCGAGGGCATCGTGCGCGCGGGACTCATTTACTTGCAGGGTTCGCGCCACATTCAGGGCGCCTCGACCATTACGCAGCAGGTCGCCAAGAACTTTCTCTTGAACTCGGACCGGACTTTCGATCGAAAAATCCGCGAGATTCTGCTGAGCTTGCGAATCGAGTCCGCTTACTCGAAGGAAAAGATCCTCGAGCTCTACCTCAATGAGATTTACCTCGGCCTTTCCAATTACGGCGTCGCCGCCGCTGCGCTCGGTTACTTCAACAAGTCCGTGCACGAGCTGACCATCGCCGAAGCCGCCTATCTGGCGGCGCTGCCGAAGGAGCCGAGCTCGCTGAACCCGTTTCGGGATCATGACCGGGCCATCGAAAGGCGCAACTACGTCATCGGACGCATGCAGGAAGACGGCTACATCACCGCCAAGCAGGCGAACGAGGCGCGCGCCGAGCCGCTGGTCGTCAATCCCCGCGTGCTGACGCCAAACTCCATCGCCGCGGGATTCTTCGCGGAAGAGGTCCGGCGCGAATTGCAAGAACGGTACGGTGAGCAGAAGCTCTACGAGGGCGGTCTCTCCGTTCGCACCACGCTCGACCCGAAAATTCAGCTGATGGCGCGTAAGGCGCTGGTCGACGGTCTAGTGCGCTATGACGAGGCCTATGGCTGGCATGGCACGCTCAAGACCATCGACATCGGCCAGGACTGGGGCCTTCCCCTGGCCGACATTCCAGCTTACGGCGACATCAAGCCTTGGGTTCTGGCGGTCGCGCTTGACGTCAGCAACACGGCCATCCGGATCGGCCTTCAGCCGGAGCGAGACAAGTCGGGCTCGGTTGTCGCCGATCGCCGGACGGGAGCCGTCACCCTTGAAGGGGCGCACTGGACTGGCCGAGGGCTGAAGAACCTGGTCAAGCCCGGCGACGTCTTTTATGTCGAACCCATTGTCGGCCACGACGGCCAGTATCGCCTGCGCCAGATCCCGGAAGTGTCCGGCGCCTGCATCGCGATGGATCCGTTCACGGGCCGCGTGCTGGCGATGGTCGGCGGCTTCTCGTTTGACGAATCGGAATTCAACCGCGCGACGCAGGCCCAGCGCCAGCCGGGCTCCTCGTTCAAGCCTTTCGTCTACGGGGCGGCGCTCGACAAGGGCTACACGCCGTCCTCGATCATCCTGGACTCGCCTGTCACGATCAACGACGGCAGCGGCCAGCTGTGGACGCCGGCAAACTTTGAAGGCGAGGTGACCGGTCCCCGTACGTTGCGATTCGCCGTTGAGCATTCGATCAACCTGATGACGGTCAGGCTCGCGCGCGACATCGGCATGCCGCTGGTCGTCGAATACGCCAAGCGCTTCGGCGTCTACGACAACCTGGCGCCGCTTCTCTCCATGTCGATCGGCGCCGGTGAGACGACAGTGCTGCGTATGGTCACCGCCTATTCGATGTTCGCCAACGGCGGCAAACGCGTGAAGGCGACGCTGATCGATCGCATCCAGGATCGTTGGGGGAACACGATCTACAAGCACGACGAACGCATCTGCGAAGGCTGCGACGCCCCGACATGGAACAACCAGCCCGAACCGCGCCTGATCGACAAACGTGAGCAGGTGATCGATCCGCTGACCGCCTACCAGGTCACCTCGATCCTGGAGGGTGTCATCCAACGTGGCACCGGCATCGCGATTAAGGAGCTCGGCAGGACTCTGGCGGGCAAGACCGGCACCACCAATGACGCCAAGGACCTCTGGTTCATCGGCTATTCGCCGAACCTCACATTCGGTGTGTTCATGGGCTACGACAAGCCGCGTTCGCTTGGCGGCAAGGCTCAGGCGGCGCTCTACACGGCGCCGATCTTCCGAGACTTCATGAAGATGGCGCTCAAGGACACTCCCGACACGCCGTTCCGTATTCCGCCCGGAATCAAGCTCGTTTCGGTCGACGTCAAAACCGGCATGCGCGCCACCGGACCCGGCACCATCATGGAGGCGTTCAAGCCAGGCACCGGCCCGCCTGACAGCTATGGCGGCGGCGGTGGCGGAGGCGGCGGGGGCGGATCGGAAACCTCCGCGCGCAGCGATCGCTCGGTCGGCGCGGGGACAGGCGGTCTCTATTGAGAGGGTGTCAAGCGCTTCCAGGGCGAGCCGGACCCTGACAACGCCCGATGGCGGGGGCGCCGCCAGGCCCGCTCCGCTTGGCGCCGTCTTGCGCGGGGACATTGCACTCCTAAATTCGTTGGTTGGATCATGCGCGCGGAAGCTGAACAATTGGCCGAATCCATCAAGCAGTCCGTGGGACTGCTGAGGAGGCATCTTTGACGTCGACACCGCAACGCGACGTCTTGGGGAACTGAACGCAAAATCCGAAGATCCGGGTCTCTGGAGCGATCCCGAATCGGCCGAAAAGGTGATGCGCGAGCGCACCATGCTGGAAGACCGGCTGGGCTCGCTCAAGAAGATAGAACGGGACCTCGAGGACGCGACGACGCTGGTCGAGCTTGGCGAAGCCGAAGGCGACGCAGCGGCGGAAACCGAGGGAATCACGGCCCTCAAGGTGCTGAAGGCTGAAGGCGAACGGCGCCAGCTCGAAGCGCTGCTTTCGGGCGAGGCGGACTCCAACGACAGCTATGTCGAAGTGCATTCCGGAGCGGGGGGCACCGAGAGCTGCGACTGGGCGCGGATGCTCTTGCGCATGTACGTGCGCTGGGCAGAGCGGCGAAAGTTCGACGTCGAGGTGATTGAAGAGACGGATGGGGACGAGGCCGGCGTCAAGTCCGCAACCATCGTCGTCAAGGGCCATAACGCGCATGGCTGGCTGAAGACGGAGTCGGGCGTTCATCGCCTGGTGCGCATATCCCCTTTCGATTCGAACGCGCGCCGGCACACGAGCTTCGCCTCCGTCTGGGTCTATCCGGTGGTCGACGACCGGATAAAGGTTGAAGTCAACGAGGGCGATTGCCGGATCGACACGTACCGCGCGTCCGGCGCCGGCGGGCAGCACGTCAACAAGACCGAATCGGCCGTGCGCATCACCCACATTCCGACCGGCATCGTCGTCGCCTGCCAGTCGGAACGCTCGCAGCACAAGAACCGGGCGACCGCCTGGAACATGCTGCGCGCGCGCCTCTACGAGCTCGAGCTGCAGAAGCGCGAGGAGAAGGCCACCGCCGACGCGGCCTCCAAGACCGACATCGGCTGGGGCCATCAGATCCGCTCGTATGTGCTCCAGCCCTACCAGATGGTGAAGGACCTTCGCACCGGCCACGTTTCGAGTTCGCCCGACGAGGTGCTCGACGGCGATCTCGACCCGTTCATGGAGGCTTCGCTGGCGCAGCGCCTCTCCGGACGGACGGTCGCGGTCGAGGATGTCGAATAGGCCGGGGCGCTCCCGCCCGTCGGCCCGGATACAACCAGTGCGCGCGTCACCCCGTGGGACGCTGCAAATAAACGCCAGTAAACGCGCGTAAACGCTAGCAAAATGCGCATAAACGCTAGTAAAAGAACTAGCGTTTATTTTTTCGAATCGGGACTTTTCAATGGGTTACGCGCGTTTGGCGCAAAAAATTTCCGGCCTCGCTCCTTAACTCGCGCACCGGTTGTGGCCGTCTTCATTCAAGGCGACCGCCCCGCATATCCCAAGCCAGGTCGGATGATATTCCGTCCATAAGAATATGTGTAAAGCAAATTTCTGATTTTGTCAATGTTTCGCTATGGACGGCTCGCCCGCCCGGCCGAATGTCGCGCCCGGCCCCAGCTTCGCCCCACGCATAAATTCGCCGCCGCCCATGGCCGTCCTGCCGGCGCGCTGCCCCTCGAGAACCCGTATCGCGCCTGACCCGCAGGCGATCCGCATGTCGTCCGACAGAAGCGTCCCCGGCGGCCCTTCGCCATCCGCGACCTCGGCGCGGAAAAGCTTCACGCTCTCCTCGCGATCACCGATCACGACCCTGGAAAAAGCGCCCGGCGCGGGCGAGAGCCCATGGATCTGGTTACGGACGGCTTCCGCGGCTTGCGTCCAGTCGATCTCCGCCTCGCTCTTCTCGATTTTGCGGGCGTAACTGGCCCCGTCGGGGGGCTGCGGCTCGAAGGTCAATCGGCCGGCTACGAGCGCCTCAAGGGCGCTGACCGCGAGCCGGGCGGCGATCGCGGAAAGGCGGCGCGTCAGGTCTCCCGCTGTGTCGTCGGGACGAATGGGTATGATTTCGCGCAATCCGACCGGCCCGGTGTCGAGGCCGGCCTCCATGCGCATGACGTCGACGCCCGTTTCCTTGTCGCCGGCCATGATCGCCCGCTGGATCGGCGCCGCGCCTCGCCAGCGCGGCAGAAGCGACCCGTGCAGGTTGAGACACCCGAGCTTCGTCGCTGCGAGAATGGGAACCGGCAGAATGAGGCCGTAAGCCGCGACAACGGCGACGTCGGCAGCTAACTCCCTGAAGGCCCTCTGGACTTCAGCGTCGCGTAACGTGCGCGGCGTGAAAACCGGGACGCCAAGCGAATCCGCCGCCTCGTGAACCGGCGCTTTCCTGATCTCAAGCCCCCGGCGGCCGCCGCGCGCCGGCTCGCGGCTATAAACCGCGGCAAGCTCGAAGCCGCGTCTCGAGATTTCCACGCATGCCGGAACTGCGAATTCCGGCGTGCCCATGAAGATGACGCGCATGCTTGTCAGCGACTCGGCCCTGTGACCCGCACCTTGCCCCATATTTCCCCGTGCGGCGAAGCCTTTCAAAGCCGCCAGCCGATTTCACCGGCGCGGCGCAGCAGGGCTTCGCCACCCCGGCAGCATGCGCTTCAGAACGTCGTCGCGATCCGCGAAATGGTGTTTCAGCGCGCCAGCGACGTGGAGCACGACCAGGGCGGCGATCGTCCATGCGGCGATTTTGTGCGCCAGCACGGCGCCGGCGAACAGGGCGGGGTCGGGCGGGGCGATATTCGGAATGACGAAGAGATCGAAGAATCGGGTCGGCACCGGCAGCGGCGACGCCGAGACGATGAGCCAGCCGGAGACGATCGCGCAAACCATCAGAATATAGAGCGACGCCTGGGTGATCGCCGCGAGACGATGTTCCCATCGGGGGGAACCAGGCGCCGGCGGCGAGGCGCTGACGAAGCGCGCCCCGAGCCGGGCGGCCGTCAGCACGAGCGCCACGAAGCCCCAGGATTTGTGCCACTGGTAGATGTCGAACGTCCAGGCGCTGTCGAGGTCGCCGTGGATCATCGCCCACCCCATGGCGATCAGAGCCAGAATGACCGCGCCTGCCGCCCAGTGGAGCGAAACGATCGCGCCGCTCCACCGCTCGGGCCGAGCCGTTGCGCTCAAAGTTGGACAGCCGCGCTCGAAATCAGCAGTTGAACATCTCGCGAGACCAGCGGAAACCCTGAATTCATGCCGAAGTCCAGCCTGTCGATATTGGTTTTCGCCTGAAAGGCGAGCTTTTGGGCGCCGCCTTCCCGCTCAACCGCAACATCGACGCTGAGCGGACGGGTCACGCCAAGCAGGGTCAGTTCGCCGCTCACCCGGACCGTGTGGTCGTTAAGCTTCGCGACCGACTTCGAGACGAAGTCGATTGAGGGGAAGCGCGAAGAATCGAGGAAAGCGGCGGAGCGCAAATAGTCGTCGAAAGACGACGAGCCGACGTCGACCGACTGCGACTGGACATGGAATGAGACGCTGCTTTTCTCGGGGTGGACTAAATCGACCGAGATGCGCCCCGTAAACTGCCGGAATTGTCCGTGCGTCCGCGGATAACCGATCGCGTCGATCTCAAACGCGATATGCGTTCGGGAAGGGTCGATCCGCCAATTGGTGGCCGCCAGAGCGGGCGTGGCGAGGAGCAGGGTAACCGCGGCGCAAGCAATGCGTGCGCCCTTCGCAATCCTATCGAAGTCAATCATAATATCCTCTTTTTGCTTCTTGGTTGAACAAATGCTTGCCGGCTAGCTAGTCACCCCGTTAACAATCGCCAGAGCAACCTATTCGTTTGTTGTTTTCACATATGCGAGATCGAAGCTGAGGAGGAGAAAGCTCAAACCCGCTTTTCGAGCGTTCGCGCCAGGGCGATAGCCCGTTCCTCAGAAATATGGCCAATGACCAGATGGCCCCGTCCGCTGCGCGCCCAAAAGGCGAGCGCGAGATCGCCGCGGCGTTCTGAGCGCACCGGCGCGTCCGGCGTACGATTGGCGTGGATGCAAAAGAGCACCGGAGCGCCTGAAGGATCGACATAGGCGATCACGCCCAAAGGAGAGCCTTCATAGGCAAGCATGAACGCGGTCGTGAACCGCAGGCCAGGCAGCGCGACGTTTTCAGGCGTCAGGTTGGCGCCAACTTTCGCGCCGACCCCATTCAGTTCCGCCGCCTGCAGCGCGGCGTCCGGATTAAGCGGACTGAAGGTCTCGTTCGTATAGAGATCCGTGTAGTCGATGACGGCGGAGCGCCAATTGTCCGGTTCGCCGATGAGCCCAAACGCCGATGCAACCCAAAGGGCCGCGCCCGCCGCGAGGAGGCCAATGACAATTCCCGCCGCGAGATCGCGCATGGCGAACCCGGCGAAGCGCCGCGAAGCCTCGCGAAGCGGTTCGTCCGCGGGAATCGCTGCGCGGAGACGAGCGAGCGGCGCCTGCTCGCGCAGCGCCTCGAAGGCGGCGACGAGCGGCGCGCCAGTCTGCTGCAGCGCTTCGTAACGCTGGCGCAATCGCTCATCCGCCGCCAGACGCGCCAGAAGGGCGGTTCGGCTGCTTTCGTCGAGCTCGTTGTCGATCAGCGCGACAAGTTCCGCGTCATCGTCGGACATGAAGAGGCCTGCCTCGCCCTCCCTATTTCAATTTCGCCAGCGCGGCTCGCCCGGCGGCGAGCCTGCTCATGATCGTGCCGATCGGAACGCCGAGCGTCGCCGCCGCTTCGGCGTAACTATAGCCTTCGGCGTAAACCAGCAGAAGCGTCTCGCGCTGCGCGTCAGGAAGTCGGCCCATGGCTCTTAACACCGCGGACGCCGTAATATTCGTCTCGATTTCCCGCGCGCCGTCGGTTGTCAGCGCGTCCTCGGCGTCGACGAACCCGCCGCCTTCACGAATCCGTCGCGATCGGATCTCATTAAGCCAGATCGAGCGAAGAATCGCGAACAGCCAGCGGTCGACCCGCGTGCCCGGGACGAATTGATCGGCCCGTTCGATGGCGCGCAGGCACGTGGCCTGCACGAGGTCGTCGGCCACGTACCGCGCCCTCGACAGCACGAGCGCATATCGCCAGAGGCGCGCGAGCGAGGGCTCAAGCCCAGCCCGCACTTCCCGTCGGCTCGCTTCGCTCATGGCCCCGCTTGAGTTCGCTCGCGGCTCTCTTAGGGCATCATCGCCCGAGATGCGACGCGCCAGCGGCATTTTTTTGTCGCGGCCGGCGCCGGCCGGATCGCCTCGGCGCGAATAAAGGACTGGCTGGCGTGTTGGCTCCGTACCTCAATCGCAAGGAGCTCGCGATGCGCGCCTGTCATCCATTCGATCGCCAGAAGAACCGCCGTTTTGCTGGGGCGCTGACCTGTGGATTGCTGGTCGCCGGTCTCGCCTTCGCCTCGCCCGCCTTCGCGGCCGGCGGCGGCGGAGGAGGGGGCGGAGGCGGAGCAGGCGCAGGAGCGGGAGGCGGCGCTGGCGGCGGAGCGGGCGCGGGGGGCGGAGCGGGCGCGGGGGGAGCAGGCGGGGGAGGCGGCGGAGCGGCCCACAGGTCGAACAGCCAGTCCGACCTCACAACCTGCGCGCCGGGCCTGATCTGGGATACGAGGCGTCATCGGTGTCTCATGCGGCACAGCGGCGTACTGCCCGACCCCGAGATGACCGAATACGCCTATGCGCTCGCCAAGGCCGACCGCTATCAGGAAGCGATCGACGTGCTCGACCTCCTCGACAACCCGAACACCCCCCGCGCGCTCAACTCTCGCGGCTACGCGACCCGCAAGCTCGGACGCACCGACGAAGGAATCGGCTATTATCTCAAGTCGGTCGCGCTCGATCCCGCCTATCCGCAGGTGCGCGAATATCTCGGCGAAGCCTATGTCATCGAGGGCGAGTACGGCCTCGCCAGGGACCAGCTGGCGACGATCGAGAAGCTTTGCGGCAGGGAATGCGAGTATTATGAGGATCTGGCCGGCGCGCTGAGCCAAGCCCGCGCGCTTTAATCCTGCGAAGCGCGACGCGCGCCCGGGCGACGGAAGGGAAGAGACGATGTCGCAGGCGCGAACCACGCGCGAAGAGGCTGGGCCCGGCGCGCCCCGGCTCGCTTTCGACGCGGACCTCAATTTCCTTGCGCGCTGGGCCGGCCCGCTCGGGCTCGTCGCCCGCGCCATGCTGGCTTACATTTTCATCGTCGAGGGCGTGGGCAAGATCGCAGGCTACGCCGGCGTCGCCGGCTATATGCGGGCCCACGGGGTGGACGGGCGGCTCTTGCCGCTGGTCATTCTGACCGAACTCGGCGGCGGGCTCCTCGTGTTGCTCGGCTGGAAGACGCGCTGGGCGGCGATTGCGCTTTTCGGCTTCTGCCTGTTGACGGCGCTGTTCTTCCACACGGGCGCTGATCAGGCGATTCAGTTGCAGAAGAATGTTGCGATGGCCGGTGGCTTTCTCACCCTGGCTCTGCTCGGCCCCGGCCCATGGTCGGTTGACGCCTGGCGCCGTGGCTCCCTCTAGGGGCAGCGGGCGGCGTCGGGCCCGCGGGCCAGTTGATTTTCGGCCATCCTGTCACCCATATGGCGTAAGTGAGCGGGTTCTAACCGCCTGATCTTCATTCCGTCCCTGACTGGCGTTTCGAGCGGCTCGCCTTGCCGCGGCCTTGGCGCGCGGCCTATAGAAAACTCTAGCGCTGCTGGCGCCCAGCTTTTTGAAGGCCCCGAATGTCGAGCGTCGACGTCAAGGCGACCAATCGCAAGCCAGCCGGCAAGGCTGAAATCCCGAATGAGCCGTTCAAGCGGGCGCTCGCCTCGTGCACGCGGGCGCTGGCGCGTCAGCCTGACCTCGAGATCGCCTTTTCGGCCGACAAGCCGTCCCTGATCGCCTCGCCCGAGGGCGCCAAGGCGCGCCTGCCCGAGCCCCCGCGCAAGCCCAATCCGCGCGAGGCGGCGATCGTCCGCGGTCTCGCCGATTCCTTCGCGCTCAGGCTCGCCTGCCACAGCGATGCGCTGCACCGGCGCCTCGCGCCGCAGAGCCCGCCGGCGCGGGCCCTGTTCGATGCGGTCGAACAGGCCCGGGTCGAGGCGATCGGCTCGCGCCGCATGCAGGGCGTGGCGTCGAACATCACCGCCATGCTCGACGACCGGTACCACCGCAGCCCCTTCGCCGAAGCGCGCACGCGCGAGGAGGCGCCTATGGAGGACGCGGTGGCGATGCTCGCCCGTGAGCGCATGACCGGGCTCGCGCCGCCGCGCGGCGCGGCGCGGCTGGTCGAGCTGTGGCGGCCCTTTATCGAGGAGAAGGCCGGCCCCGATCTCGATCGGCTGACCGACGCCCTCCTCGACCAGCGCGCTTACGCGAAGCTGGTGCGCAAGGTTCTCTCATCGCTCGGGCTTGCGAACGAGTCCGACGCCGACGCCGACGAATCCGATGACGAGACGGAGGACAAGAAGCCGCCCGATGAGGCCGACGAGGCTGAAGGCGAGGGCGAAGACCAGTCCAGTCAGGATTCGACGCAGCGCGAGACGGCCGACGAGACCGCTGACGACGCCGACGAAAGCGCCATGGACACTGTGGACGCGCCATCGTCGGAACTGGAGGACGAGGGTGAAGCCGGCGAGGCCGAAGAAGCCGCGGAGAGCCGCCCGCCGCAGCCTCAGGCTGCAGCAAAGCGCGGGCCGGACTACAAGGCTTTCACCACCCGGTTCGACGAGGTCGTCGAAGCCGACGAATTGTGCGATCCCGACGAATTGCAACGGCTGCGCGACTATCTCGACAAGCAGCTCCAGGCTCTGCACTCCGTCGTCGCCCGTCTCGCCAACCGGTTGCAGCGGCGCCTGATGGCGCAGCAGAGCCGATCGTGGGAGTTCGACCTCGAAGAGGGCGTGCTCGATCCCGCGCGCCTGCCCCGCGTCATCATCGACCCGCAGCAGCCGTTGTCCTTCAAGCAGGAGAAGGACATGGCGTTCCGCGACACGACGGTGACGCTGCTCATCGACAATTCCGGTTCGATGCGCGGGCGCCCGATCACGGTCGCTGCGACCTGCGCCGACATCCTCGCCCGCACGCTCGAGCGCTGCGGCGTGAAGGTCGAGATTCTCGGCTTCACCACCCGCGCATGGAAAGGCGGACAATCGCGCGAGTCCTGGCTTCAGGCCGGCAAGGCGCCCAATCCGGGACGTCTCAACGACCTGCGCCATCTCATCTACAAGTCCGCGGACGCGCCCTGGCGGCGCGCGCGCCGGAACCTCGGCCTCATGATGCGTGAAGGGCTCCTCAAGGAGAACATCGACGGCGAGGCGCTCGACTGGGCCCACCAGCGCCTGCTCGGCCGCCCGGAGCAGCGCAAGATCCTGATGATGATCTCCGACGGCGCGCCGGTCGACGATTCGACCCTCTCCGTCAACCCGGGCAACTATCTCGAGCGCCACCTGCGCTATGTGATCGAGGAGATCGAGACGCGCTCGCCGGTCGAGCTGATCGCCATCGGCATCGGCCACGACGTGACGCGCTACTATAAGCGCGCGGTGACGATCGTCGACGCCGAGGAGCTGGGCGGGGCGATGACAGAAAAGCTCGCGGAGCTGTTCGACGAGAACGCCGCCCCGCCCGAACCGGCGAGGCCCGCGCGGGGCGCAAGGCGCGGCCGGAAGGTCGCATGAGAGGGCGGGCGTTGGTGACCGGATTCTGGTCTAGCCGCCATTTTACCGGCGCGCCCTAAGGATTTCAGAGGCTTAGGAGCCGGTTTACGGGCGCGTTCAAAAAAGACGGTTTTAGAACGCGGCTGTCGGGGAGGGTCAAACAAGCGATGGGATAGAAGGCGGGGTCCAAAACCCTATCCCTTGATAAAACTGAATGTATCTGTAATTATAGGCGGGAGGGAAGTTCGGCCTGCGCATGCAAACTGGCGTGTCGGACGGGGCCTCAAGGTCGTTTTGCCCAGCTTGGCATTCTCGATTTGGATGCCCCCCGAGACTTCCCATCTATTTGGGCATGAAACCAGCCACCCGCAGTCGCATCCGCGCTTCCTCATTCTCCGGGGAACCCGGTCTGTTCGCCGCGCCCACGGGCCTGCCGGAGGGGTTCCGCTATCATGCCGATGTTCTGTCCGCCGACGAGGAGGCGGGGCTCGCGCGTGAGTTGAGCGCGCTTCCGTTCAAGCCGTTCGACTTTCATGGGTACTTGGCCAACCGCCACGTTGTGAGCTTCGGCTACCGTTATGATTACGGCAGCCGCTCGGTGGTCGAGTCCGCGCCGTTTCCGGAGTTTCTCGAAGCGCTGCGGCGCAAGGTCGCGGCGCTGTTCGACCGGCCAGCGGAGACCTTCCGCCAGGTTCTCATCAATCAATATCAGCCGGGCGCAGGCATCGGCTGGCACCGCGACAAGGCTCAGTTCGACGAGGTTACGGCCGTGTCGCTGCTCGCGCCCTGCAACCTCCGCTTTCGCCGCAAGACGGGCGAGAGGTGGGAGCGCGCGTCGCTCATCGTCGAGCCGCGCTCGGCCTATCTGCTCTCGGGACCGGCCCGCACGGTCTGGGAGCACAGCATTCCGGCGCTTGACCGCCTTCGCTATTCGATCACCCTGCGGACGCTGGTCGCACCGGACAGAGGATGAACAGTCTCCGCCTCGTGCCTCAAGGAGCGCCGAAGGCGCGTCTCGAAGGTTGTTACGGGCGCGACCGCCTTCGCTCACTGGAGCATCCTTCGAGACGCAAAGCCGCGCTTTGCTCCTGAGGATGAGGGGGGCAATCGCTCAGCGCGAGCACAGCCACAGAATAAGCGACAGAATTGCACTTAAAAAGAATGCCCGTCGTGATCGGCGTGCAGACGGTGAGGCTTTCGCGCTGAATTAAGATGTCGCGAGCCCGAGCCGCGCGATCCACGGCCAAAGCAGGCCGACAGCCGCGATGGCGAGGCCGATGACGATCAGCGTGTGGGACATCGCCGATCTCGCTCAAAGTCATTGAGGGCGGGGGTCAAGCCCCGCCCTCGTTTGCTCGGTGGCGACTCATACCCCTGCTTGGCGCCGGAAGAATGGACGGCTGGGCTCGAGGGGCGACCCGTTCAGGCCCGTTTGGTGAACACATACTCGTCCTGTTTGGCTCCGCCGAAATAGGAGCCGGGAAAGGCGCCGAACCGGACGACCGACTGGCCGTTGACGGGGTCGAGGATCAGCATGCTGTCGCCGTCGACGCCCGCGATCGCCACGAAATGCGACCCGCCAGAGAACCAGGTGATTGCCGCGATCACCGGGCGCCCGGCGTTCACCTCGGCGGCGATCTGCGCCAGCGAAAGGCTGCTTGGCTGGATCGAGCCGAGATTGCCGGTCACTTTTAAGGGGTCGGACACGCCGCCCGATTTGATGTAGCGCGGGTCGATCCCATAAGCTGGATTATTGAGAACGAACTCCGCCCTCTGGTCGTAAGGATTGGCGAGGATCGGCCCCAGCTCGGGATGGGCCGCAAGCACCGCCGCGCTCGGGCAGGCGCTGGTGTCGGCGGGAAAGCCGTTCACGTTGTGGCCCACGACCGTCATCACCTGGCACTGCGTCCATGTGCTGGCCGGATTGTAGAAATGGCTGACGCTGGTCGCCACCGCCATCCAGCACCACTCGGTCGTCTCCTGATATTGCATCCGAAGCCCGATGTTGCGCGGCGAGGGAGGGACATAGGTCTGGATCTCGGCCGGCTTGTCGAGAACGGTGATGTCGGTCACAATATTGAGCGGCGAACCCCAGTCGACATGCACGACGAAGGTCACGCCGTGGTTCGGATCGAACGGCGGCCCGTGCGGCGCGACGTTCGAGACGCCGATGGTGGCGCTTCCGATGAAGCGGACGTGATTGCTGTTGTATTCGGAGACGGTGACGAGCACGACGGAATCGTGGTCGATCACCGGCCAGTTGTAGTTGAGCGTGACGTGTCCTTTGAACGCGCCCCAGTATTTGCGGATTGTCTGCGCCATGGCTGCCCCCTAGCGGTCCACTTCGACCGGCGGACTGTCGAGGACGGTGATGTCGGTGACGATGGTCAGCGGATGCGGCCAGTCGACATTCACGACAAAAGTCACGCCATGATTGGGATCGAAGGGCGGTCCATGCGGCGCAATGTTCTCGACCGTGATCGAGGCCGCGCCAATGAAGCGGTGCTCGTTCGTCTGCGGTTGCGCGACGACATATTCGGCGGCGCTGACGAGCACGACAGAGTCGTGATTGATGATCGGCCAATTGAAATTGAGCGTCGCACGCCCTTGCAACGGGCCCCAAAATTTCCGGATCGTTCTCGGCATCACGCATCCCCTCGTTGCGCTTGAGGGACGCGCGCGGACGATCCCGGCGGCCCCCGTCGACGAACCTAGGGGCGGGCTTTGCGGCGGTCTGTGAGCCGGCTCACGCGGCGTATCAGGTTGGCGTTCTCGCCGGCGATGCCAGCCGAAAAGTCGGGGGTGCGAGGCGAGGCGTCTTGCCCGATCACTTCGGCCTGAGATCGAGCCCCACCCCCTTGTCGACGAACTGCAAGGTGTAGGCGTGCTTGTACTCGGTGCGTTTGTCGACCATCCCGGTCGCCACCATCTTGTCGAAGAAGTCCTCCCAGCGCGCGTCGGTCATGGCGCCGATGCCGAGCTTGAGCGCATCGCCCGAATCGACGATGCCGTTTTGCTTCATTGCTGCGATCGAGAACGCGATCTGGTCGTCGTTGATGTCAGGATTATCGAGCTTGATGAGCGCGTTGGCCTTGGAATTGTCGCCGTAGAGATAGTGATACCAGCCGATCGCCGAAGCGTTGACGAACCGCTGCACCAGATCGGGACTCTTCTCCACGATTCCGGCGCGCGTGACGATCAAGGTCGAATAGGTGTCATAACCGTAGTCGGAGAGCAGGAACACGTTCGGCTTGAAATGGCCCTGCCTTTCGATCTCGTACGGCTCGGCGGTGACGTAGCCTTGCTGGATCGAGTTCATGTTCATGATGAAGGGGGCGGAGTTGTAATTGTAGGGCCGGATGTTCTCGTCCTTGAAGCCATAGGCGAGCCGGAGCCAGGCGTAGAAAGTCTGGATCGCGCCGGCGCCGACATAGACGGGCTTGGCCTTGGGAAGATCGACCCATTTGTCCAACCCCACGTCCGGGTGCGACATCAGAATCTGCGGGCTCTTCTGGAAGTCGGCGGCGACCGCGACCAGGGGAAGCTTGGCCTCGGCCGACAGCAGGTTGCCGATCATGTCGCCGCCCATGAAGAAATCGAGCTTGCCGAACAGGAGCATGAGGCCGCCATTCGCCTGCGGGCCGCCGGGCACGATCGTCACGTCGAGGCCATATTTCGCATAAGTGCCGTCAGCGACCGCCTGATAGAAGCCGCCTGCTTCGGGATCGGCCATCCAGTTGGTGCCGAACTTCACCTTGTCGAGCGCAACGGCCGGCTGAGCCAGACCGACCCATCCCGCCAAAACGGCAAGCACCGCCAATCGCATCCGACCCGCCCCACTTTTATGGCTCTTCGCCTTCCTGGGTGGCGAGATCAAAAGCCGTTCGAGCCGGGCTCGCTCTCATCCCGCGGCTCGCCCGCCATCCTTCGAGCCGCGTCGCCGGCCTGCGAAATATAGTAGGACGTCAAATCGTACACAAATGCCGCGTCCTCGCCGGGCAGATAAGACGCCTCGACATGGTAGGAGAGGAATTCGAGCGCATAGGCCGCGCCGATGTCATGCTCGTAGCGGCGCCGCGCGTCGCGCCTCATTTCGTTGACCGTGTGCTTGCGGATGCGGACCTCACAGTGCTTGACCGGCCCGAATCGTTTGACCCAGTCATGGAACAGATGATTGAGCCCGCGGCCGAAGCGTTCGGCCTGTTCGTCTCCGAGATCGCCGACGTAGAGGGATGTGTTCTCGAGCCGCCGTTTGAGCTTTGCTCCGCGCGCTTCCTGCAACCGTGTCCTGAGCTGTCCAAACATGGCCTTGACGAGAATGCGCCGCGCCCTCAACGACCCTGTACGTGTAACGGCGGGCCCGCGGCATGCTCAATCATAGCATCGACCATCCGGCAAGATGGATTGCAGCGCCAGTCTCTGAGAAGCTTTCTCGCCTGTCGCCGTCGTCGCCGAAGTGGAATCGGAGAATCTTTCCATGTCTGATGTGACGCGAGGCAATCGGCTCGATCGGCCAGTGGATGACAAGTCCGATCACATTCTGGGCGCTCCGGACGCCGCCATCACGCTGGTCGAATACGGCAGTTACGCGTGTCCCTATTGCCGCGCGGCGAACGAGCGGATCGCGGAAGTGCGCGATCAGTTCGGCGCCCGTATGCGCTACGTCTTCCGCCATCGGCCTCTCACCGGCGTCGAGCTTGCCCGCCGCGCCGCTGAACTGGTGGAGCGGGCCGAAGATCCGAAGGATTTCTGGGATGCGCATATCAAGCTGATGACGCGCTCCCAGGCCTTGACCGAGGACGACGTGAAGGCCGTCGCGCGCGACCTCGGCGTCGCCGCCGATCGCCGTCTGCTCGACGATCCGTCGGTTGTCCGCGCGAAGGCGCGGGTCGACGCGGACGAGGCCAGCGCCGCGGCCAGCGGGGCGATCGTCACCCCGACCTTCTTCATCAATGGCCGCCGCTATGACGGGCCATGGGACGAAAGCGCGCTTGCCGATGCGATGCTGGGTACGCTCGGTCATCGGGTGCGCTCGGCGGCGCTCGGTTTCGCCAGCTGGGGGCCGTCGGCGGGCGCCCTCCTCATGCTCGCGACGATCGTCGCCGTCGCCTTGACCAACAGCCGCCTGGGACCGGCGTTCGCAGCGTTCTGGGACCAGCAATTCGGTCTCACGTTCGGCGGTCTCGCCTTTTCACTGTCGCTGCAACACTGGATCAATGACGGGCTGCTGACGCTGTTCTTTCTTGTCGTGGGTCTGGAGATCAAGCGCGAGTTCACCGTCGGCCATCTCTCGGGCTGGCGCTCCGCAGCGCTGCCGGTCGCAGGCGCGATCGGCGGCATGGCCGCGCCGGCGGCGGTCTATCTGCTCTTCGTTCCGTCCGGACCCTGGTCGCACGGCTGGGGCGTGCCGATGTCGACCGACACGGCCTTCGCGGTGGCGCTGATCGTGATGCTCGGAGCGCGGGTCCCGGTTGAACTGCGCATCTTCCTCACCGCGGCGGCGATCGTCGACGACCTCGGGACCATCCTGGCGGTCGCCGTATTCTATTCAGGCGAACTCAATCTTATCTATCTTGCGCCGGCGGCGGTCCTCATCGGCGGGCTCGCGATGCTGAACCGGTCGCATGTCTATGCGCTCGCGCCCTATGTCGTGCTCGGCGTCGCCCTGTGGGCCTGCGTCATGGCGAGTGGACTGCATCCGACCCTTGCCGGCGTGATTCTGGCGCTGTTCATTCCCACAAGACCGCCCCCCAACCTGACCGCGCTGACCACGCAGGCGAGCGCGCTTATCGCCGCCGAAGCGGCGCGCGGCGGCGAGGTGCTGCATCATGGGCCGTCCACGCCGGCTCTGCGCGCGCTTGACGCGATCCACGACCGGATCGAGTCGCCGGCCGACCGCCTGCTCCGCCACTCCGGCGCGCGATCGAGTTATCTGGTGCTGCCGCTGTTCGCCCTGGCCAACGCCGGCGTCGTGTTGAGAGCTGAGACGTTCAGCGGTCGCGAGCGGCTGATGGCGGCGATCATCGCCGGGCTCGTGATCGGCAAGCCGCTCGGCATCCTCCTTGCCTCGGCGCTCGCCGTCTGGACGCGGCTCGCGCTCAAGCCGAAACAATATTCGTGGGCGCAGCTTGCGGGAGCGGGGGCGCTGGGGGGAATCGGATTCACGATGTCGCTGTTCATCGCCGGGGAAGCGTTCCCGCTGGTGGCGGATTTCGAGGCCGCCAAGATCGGGGTCTTCATCGGTTCGGTTCTTGCCGCCGTCGTCGGCGTGACAGCGCTCATCTTCGCCGGCCGGGCGCCGCGGCTATGACGCGGCGTTGCAAGATGGCGCGGGAGCCTCCAGATGGAGGAGGCGTGTCGCGCTCTGCGCGAACATAACAAAAAGAAAGGTTTCGATCATGAGCCATGTCACCTACGCGGTCGTCGAGCACGACGGCGGCTGGGCCTATAAGGCCGGCGACGTCTTTTCGGAGACTTTTCCCACCCGCGAGGAGGCTCACGCTGCTGCGGCGCGGGCCGCTCAGGAGCAGCGAGTTCCCGGCGAAAGCGGCGCGATCGAGTACGAGGACAGCTCCGGCCGCTGGCACGAGGAAGACGAACGCGGCGACGACCGGCCGGACACCGACGTCAAGGACTGACGCCTGTGCAGGGAGAAACGCGCCGGGATGGGATCCCGTGCGCGGTCGCGAGTCGTGCGGAAAGGATGGGTCAGTATGTCGAACGCGAGGACGTGCTGTCTGCGCTGAGGGGGGACGTGCCGTCGGCCTGGGCCGTCGTCCTAACCTGACATGGCCCCGGACTTCGCCCGACGCGCCGAGGTTTTCGCCAGTCGCCCGGCCGACCGCAGGTCATCGACGAAGCTCGCGTAGCCCGATCGCCTGTCTTCATCATCTTCCAGACGCAGCAGCGCGGACGGATGAATGGTGACGAACACCCGCAGTCCGTCAGCCACGTCGAGGACGGCGCCGCGATTCGCGCCAATCGGGATGGCCCGGCCCATCAGACCTTGCGCCGCCGTCGCGCCGAGGGCGACGATGAGCCGCGGTCTTACGACCTCGATCTCGTCGAGCAGCCACCGCCGGCATATCTTGATCTCGCTGGCGTTGGGGCGTTTGTGTAGCCGCCGCTTTCCCCGCAGTTCAAACTTGAAATGCTTGACGGCGTTGGTCACGTAAACGCTGGCGCGGTCGACCCCCGCCTCCGCGAGCGCCCTGTCCAAGAGAAGCCCCGCCGGCCCGACAAACGGGCGGCCCTCGCGGTCTTCGCGATCGCCGGGCTGCTCGCCGACGAGTATGACCTCCGCGTCCGGCGGTCCTTCTCCGAAGACGGTCTGGGTCGCATGTTTCCACAACGGACAGGCGCGGCAGGAAGCGGCTTCCTCGCGCAGGCTCTCGAGGGTGGGTTGCGCGCCCATGGGCGTGGTCTCAGCGTTCAGCTGGTCGTCGAGGACGCTTACCGCCGGACGAAAACCTCCACGAGAACCCAGGCGATCATGACCAGCACGAGGCTGGCGATGACCACGTATCGGAGATTGTGTCCCGTGGCGCCGCCCCGCATGGCGGTCTTGTTCTCTTCGGTCACGACCGGACGTTCGTGCGGATTCATCCAACGCATCCCTTCATTAGGATCGGCGAGGATAGCGTCCGGCGCGAAGCGCCGGCGAAACCGGATCCTGATCGCCAAATCGGGGCGCGCGCAGGCGCCCATGTTGACAGGAAACTCGGGACCCGGCCGAATCGTTCCGCCGGCGAAGCGAGCTTCCCGGCTTCAAAGAAGCTCGCCTTTCAGCTCGCCGGCGCCTGGTTCTTAAGGCCCAGCACGTCGATGCGCTCGATCGAGGGCGGCTTGGCGAAAAGCTCGTCCGCTTTCGCCATCAGCGCCTGCGCGATTGGCCCATTGAGGTGGGCCTGGCGGCCGGCTTCGTCTTCGAAGGCGTCAAACACGGCGAAGGCGCTCGGGGACAGCTGCAGCGCAAACCAGATCGGCGTCGTCGCTTCCTGATTGGCCATGGAAAGCCCCGCCGACAGGAAGGCGGCGACGTCCGCTTCCTTGCCCGGCTTGGCGTCGAGACGAACGAACAGGGCATGCTTGATCATTGACGGCTCCTCAAATTGGCGGTCGCGCGGCGCCCGACCAAGGGGAGCTTTACACCGAGAGCCGTGTCGGTGATGCTGGCAGGAATGACATCATTGGTATCAATATAGCCATGAACGTCACCGTGCTTGCGCTGGAGGGGGTGTTCGACACCGGTCTCGCCATCGTGCTCGATGCGCTGACCACGGCGAACGACCTCGGCGCCGGCCAGACCAACGCCGGCGCGCCCTTTGCGATTTCGGTCGCCGGAATGCGCCGGTCGGTCTTGAGCGCGCAACGCTTTGGCGTTCCCGTGCGCCCCGCCGCCGAGTGCCCGCGCCCCGACCTCGTGATCGTCCCGGCGCTTGGCTACAAGCAGGCGGGGCCGCTTCTCGAGGCGCTGAAACGGGCCGACGTGATCGAAGCCGGGCGGGCCTTGCGCGCCTGGCGGGCCTCCGGGGCGCAGATCGCCGCCGCCTGCGTTGGCGCATTTGTCCTTGCCGAGAGCGGAATGCTCGACGGACATGAGGCGACCACGACCTGGTGGCTCACGCCTCTGTTCCGGCAGCTTTATCCCTCCGTGCGCCTCGACACGGGCCGAATGCTGATCAGCTCCGGACCGTTTCTCACCGCCGGCGCGGCGTTCAGTCACATGGATATGATGCTTTGGCTCATCCGCCAGATCAGCCCGGAACTGGCCGGGCTCGTGGCCAGCTATCTGGTGGTCGATCAGCGTCCCTCACAGAGCGCCTACATCATCTCCGATCATCTGACGCACGCCGACCCTTTAGTGCAAAGATTCGATCGCTGGGCGCGCGATCATCTCAGCGAGGGATTCAGGCTCGAGGCCGCCGCGGTCGCGGTCGGCGCCAGCACGCGGACCCTGACCCGGCGGGTGCGCGACGCAATGGACAAAACCCCGCTCTCCCATGTCCGGGATCTCCGGATCGAGCGCGCGGTGCATCTTTTGAAGACGACAGGAACCAGCGTCGACCGGATCGCTGAGTCCGTCGGCTATGTCGAGGGCGCAACGCTTCGCACGCTGCTGCGGCAGCGACTCAAGATGGGAATTCGCGAAATCAGGCGAGCCTGAAAGCGCGGGCGGCGAGCTTCGAGCGCAATCTCAGCTTGGCGGCTTGGGCGTGGCGCGACGGTGCGCGACGAGCGCTCCGGCGAGCGCCGTCCATCCCGTCTGGTGCGAGGCGCCAAGACCCTCGCCGGTCTCGCCGTGGAAGTATTCATAGAAGAGCAGCGAATCCCGCCATTCCGGGTCGTTCTGGAAACGAGGGTTCGCGCCATGCGCCGGGCGCCGGCCGTTCGCGTCGAGCCGAAAAAGGCTCAGGAGACGGCGCTCGAGCTCCTCGGCGACCTGGCTCAGATTCGCCTTCCGGCCCGATCCGGTCGGCAGCTCGACCGTCAGGTCGTCGCCGAAGAAATTGTGAAGATGTCTCAGCGACTCGATGGCGAGGAAGTTCAGCGGAAACCAGACCGGACCCCGCCAATTGGAGTTGCCGCCGAAGAGGCCGGAGCGCGACTCTCCAGGCTCGTAATCAAGCCGGCAGCTCCGACCATCGAAATCGAGAACCAGAGGGTGTTCCTTGTGGTAGCGCGACAGCGATCTCAATCCGTGAGGCGACAGGAATTCGCTCTCGTCGAGCATGCGGGTCAAAATGCGCTCGAAGCGCGATTTCTCGACAAGCGAAATCAGACCTGGCCGGCCGCTGGTCGGGAGGTAATAGAGATGGTTTTTAGCCCACGGGTTGTGCTCGAGGCACCAGCGCGCCCGCTCGCGAAACATGGGCAGCCGCTTCCATAGCGACGGGTCGAGGCCGACTGCGGCGAAGACCGGCAAAAGCCCCACCATCGAGCGCGCCCGCACGATGGCGGAGGAGCCGTCAGGCGTGCGCGCCCGGTCGTAAAAGAATCCATCCTGCTCGTCCCACAGGTGCTCCATGGCGCCGGCGATCAACGCGAAGTGCTCGAAAAATTTGACTGCGACATCCTCGTAGACCGGGTCGCGCTCGGCGAGCAGGAGTGCGATCTCGAGCATGTTGAGGCAGAACTTCGCCATCCAGGCGGTGCCGTCCGACTGCTCGAGGATTTCGCCCGGGAGCATCTCCGAGCGGTTGAACGGCCCGATATTGTCGAGGCCGAGGAAACCGCCTTCGAAAATATTGTCTCCCCGCACGTCCTCGCGGTTCACCCACCAGGTGAAATTGATCAGGAGCTTATGGAAGACGCGCTCCAGGAAATCGAAATCGGTTGCGCCAGCGATGCGAAAGACCGCGAGCGCCGCCCACGCCTGGACCGGCGGATTCACATCGTCGAAGTTCCATTCATACGCCGGCAGCTGCCCGTTCGGATGCATGTACCATTCGCGCGAAAGAAGCAGCAGCTGGGCCTTCGCCATGGCGGGATCAATATGGGCGAGAACGACGCAGTGAAAAGCGAGATCCCACGAAGCGTACCATGGGTATTCCCATTTATCCGGCATCGCGACGATGTGGCGATTGTCGAGATGGCGCCATCCCGAGTTGCGCCCGGACTTCCGCGCTTGAGGGGGCGACACCTTGTCGCCGTCGAGCCAACGGGCGACGTCGTAATGATAATATTGCAGGCTCCAGATCATTCCCGCGAAGGCCTGCCGCATCACCATCGCTTCTTCGTCGCTGGTCCCTGCCGGGGTTAGGGCGGCGTAATATTCGTCGGCTTCGCGCTTTCGATTCGCGTGCGTCTGCGCGAAGGCCTGGCCGAGATCCATAGCCCTGCCCGGCGCGTCACGGGTCAGGCGCAGCCTGAGCTCGACAGTCTCGCCGGCCCCGACCGTGACGCGATACCAGCACGCCATCTTCGTGCCGCGGCGCTCGGGATTGACGGTCGCCGCGCCGTTGACGACATGGTCGTTGATTCCGTCCTTGGGGTAGGGGGTCGACGCGGCGCCGCCGAATAGCTTCGGGACGTTGCTCTCGTTTTCGCAAAACAGCAGCGTCGGCGGACGGCCTGCGGGATCAGGTCCGGCGGCCAGCCTCCAAGCGCCGAGCTCCGCGTTTTCCGCGATCGCAACAGTGTCCGCGCCATTGGACGCGTCGCGAATCACCGGCTTGGCGAGGCCGTCCTCCCAGGACCATTGGTTGCGGAACCAGAGCGTCGGCAGAAGATGGAGCTCGGCGGGATCAGGCCCGGCGTTGCGCGCGAGGATGCGGACGAGCACGTCGTCCGGCGCCGCCTTGGCGTAGTCCGCCGTGATTTGCCAGTATCGATCGCCGTCGAATATGCCCGTGTCGATGAGCTCGAATTCCGGATCGCTCCGGGTGCGGCGAGCGTTCTCCTCCCGCAGGCGGGCATAAGGGAATTCGGCGTGCGGATAGTGATAGCGCCAGCTGAGCCAGGAGGCGGTGGGAGTGGCGTCGAGATACCACCAGTATTCCTTGGCGTCCTCGCCGTGATTGCCCTCCGGCCCGCTCAGGCCGAAAATGCGCTCTTTAAGGATCGGGTCGCGCCCGTTCCAGAACGCCAGCGCGAAACAGAGATGCTGGTCGCGGTCGCAGAGCCCCGTCAGGCCGTCCTCGCTCCACCGGTAGGCGCGCGAGCGGGCGTCATCGAAGGGAAAGTAGCGCCAGGCGTCGCCATCGGAGCTGTAGTCTTCGCGCACCGTGCCCCAGGCGCGGGCCGCAACCTGGGGGCCAATGAGCCTCCAGTCGCGATCCGCGTCAGTCGACTCCTCCGCGAGCCGTGCGTGCTCGGCGGAGAGGGCCGTTTTGTGCTGGTCGCTGGCGCTCATGGTGGAGGCCTCCTGGCATCGGTGTTCATTTTCGATGCAAGGGGGCGCGACAATGGCTCACCGCGAGCCGCCATAGTGCTGGGACTTCGGCAGTCACGGGGGTGCGCTAAATCCTTGGGCTATTTTGCGGCCGGCTTTTCCAGGTGCCCCCCGAACTGGAAGCGCATCGCCGAGAGCAGCTTGTTCTGGAAGTCGGCGTCGCCGCGCGAAAAGAACCGTTCGTAGAGGGCGGTGCTCAAGACCGGCACCGGCACGCCTTCATCGATGGCGGCCTTGATCGTCCAACGGCCTTCGCCCGAGTCGGACACGCGCCCGGAAAACTTGGCAAGCCCGGAATCTTCGGTCAGCGCCGTGGCCGTGAGATCGAGCAGCCAGGAGGCGATCACACTGCCGCGCCGCCAGACTTCGGCGACGTCGGGGAGATTGATGTCGTACTTGTAATGATCGGGATTGCTCAGCGGAGTCGTCTCGGCGTCGATCGCATGGGTCTTCTTGCCGATGTTCGCGGCTCGAAGGATGTCCAGTCCCTCAGCGTAAGCCGCCATGATGCCGTATTCGATGCCGTTGTGCACCATCTTGACGAAGTGGCCGGCGCCGTTTGGACCGCAGTGGAGATATCCGAATTCAGCGGTCGTCGGAGCGCCCTTACGGCCGGGGGTTCGCGAAATGGAGCCTGCGCCGGGAGCGAGTGTCTTGAAGATCGGGTCGAGACGCTGGACCTCATGATCAGGGCCGCCGATCATCATGCAATAGCCGCGCTCGAGGCCCCAGACGCCGCCGCTGGTGCCCACGTCGACATAGTTGACGCCTTTCGACATGAGTTCATGGGCGCGGCGGATATCGTCGACATAGTAGGAATTGCCGCCGTCGATGATGGTGTCCCCGGATTCGAGCGCCGGAAGAAGGTCGGCGATGGTCTGGTCGACCACCGCCGCGGGAACCATGAGCCAGACCGCGCGCGGCTTTTCCAGTTTCTTGACGAGATCGGCAAGCGAAGAGCTGCCGGTCGCCTTTTCGTCGACGAGTTCCTCGACGGCCTTGGGGGACATATCGAAGACGACGCACTCGTGGCTCCCGGTCAGGAGCCTGCGAACCATGTTGGCGCCCATGCGCCCCAGTCCGACCATTCCAAGTTGCATTGAGCGGCTCCTTCAGACGCGTGAGGTGATCCATTCGCGGTGAGATTGTTTTGATTTTAGCTTCGGGCGCAACTTCGTAGCAACAGCGGGCCCAACCTGGACTGCGGGCAATTCGGATCTCGGGGCGTTTTCCCACATCAGGAATCCGCCGTGGAATGCGTTGGCGTTGTCGCCCAGCCGACATCGCGGGGGCAGCTCCTTCAGAATCCTGGCGTTGCCGCCGCCGAGTACGATATCGTCGGGCTCGAGCGCGGCGACCAATCGATCAACCACGTCAAAAACGTGCTTGCGCCACCGTTTTTTGCCGAGCCTCTCCAGCCCCCGCTCGCCGACATAGTCCTCATAGGTGGCCTTCTTGTAAGGCAGATGACCAAGCTCCATCGGCTCCACGATTCCGTCCACGATGAGCGTCGAGCCGAGCCCGGTTCCGAGCCCGAGGAACAGCATCTTGCCCTTTTTGTAACTGCCGAGCCCCTGCATCGCCGCGTCGTTGATGACTTTGACCGGCCGGCCAAATCCCGTCCGGAAATCGAAGCCCATCCAGCCGGGTCCCAGATTCTTCGGATCCGCGACCGGGCGATTGTGCAGGACCGGGCCCGGATAGCCGATCGACACGACGTCATAGCTCCAGTCGCCGGCGAGGCGCCGGACTCCCGACACCATCTCCTGAGCCGTCATCTTTGGTCCCGAATCGAACTCCCGCTTCTCGGTCTGGCCTGACGCGAGGATTTTGACGTGGGTGCCGCCGACGTCGATGACCAACACGTTCATGGGACCCCTCATTGTCGTCGGGCTCGTCGTCGCCAGCGCGACGCGCTAAAAGGAGACCATGCCCTGCGTCAGGGCGATGCGCTAGTCTCTCGTGGAATGTTTGCGTTCGGCCGAGGCTTCTGCGTTGCCGGCGTGCGGTTCGGCCCCGAGCACCGCCAAAGAGGCGCGCTCGGGACCGAGCGGAAACCTGTCGAAAGCTCACAACCAGCCCGAGCCGGGCCGTGCGCGCCAATCCCTCGTTCAGTTCCACCAGCCCTTATGATCTTTTTTGGGTTGGCGCAGGACGCCATCGCCTGCCTTCGGCGGCTCAATCTCCAGCAAATAACGCTTTACCGGGCTCATGCGATTGTACAGTTCAGGCGTCAGGTAGTCGAGTTGCAGGAGCTGCTGCGGCAGATCGCGCCGGGTGTATGTCAGGTGCAGCATGCGGCGCGGCTTGTCAGTCTTCTTCACCGTGCCGGCATGCCACATCGATGAATTGCAAATGATGGCGGAGCCAGCCGGCGCTTCCACCAGAACTTCCCCCGGATAGGGGGCCGACAGATCCTTGGGAACGCGCGCTTCCTCAAGAGGGGCGAGCGGCGCCGGCTCCCAGTCGCCGATATTTACATAAGGGACGTTGACCGGCGCCCAGTGATGGGACCCCGGCACGATGCGAGTGGGACCATTGTCGAGCGTCATGTCGTCGAACATGATCATCGCGTTCACGACCCACCAATCATCGGCAAACTTCTTTGGCGTGTCGGTGTGGAGGTCCTGATTGCCGTGTCCCGTTCGCGGATCACGCATGTTGGCGCCGTGCACCTTGATCTCGCCCAAGGCGTGGGCGGAGGCGGCGAGGACTTCCGGGACCCACAGGCATTTGTCGAAGGCGTCGGTCTTATTGAAGATGTTCGAGATCCGCCTGGCGCCGGGTTCGACATGGACCTCATGTCCGCCCTTCTCGCTTTCGGTCGCATGGATGCGTTCGAACGCGTCGCGCATCTTTTCGCAGTCGTCCGGTGACAGCACATTCCCGACGATGAAGTAGCCGAGCTCGTCGAACTGCTTTGTTTGCGCTTCGGTGAGTGTGTCAGGGGAGACGCCGAGTTCGCGCAGGGCCTGCTTGGTGTACATCCCTCTCCTCCCGTTTGTGTGATTGGACGATCTGTCCGCTGAGCGCTTTACCGGCACGGGCTAACACGGCAGCTCTCAGGCCCGCAAGCAGGCCAGCGCCAGCCAGGGCCGAGATCAATGGAACATCGAGATGTTAGGCTGAGAAATGGTCGGAGTGAGAGGATTCGAACCTCCGACCCCATCGTCCCGAACGATGTGCGCTACCAGGCTGCGCTACACTCCGACATGCCGCGCGGGGCGCGGCTAGGTCGGTTGTATACGAGCGGCCGCGCCGACAAGCAAGCGCCGCTGCGCAATCGCAAGCAATCCCGGAGCATCCCCCGACGGCGACGGCTCCGTCAGGCGGCCCGAGCGCGCGCCGCCTTGCTCCCTCGAGCGATCGAAGGTTAAGCTCGTGGGTAAGGGCGCGACCGGAGATCGGGCGGCCGAGGCGGACCCGCCGCGCCCAAGGTCCCAGAGGAGCGCTTATGAGTTTTCGTCTCAGACTTCTCGCCTTCGCCTCGGCGCTCTTGGCCTCCGCCGGGGCGCTCATAGCCTCGGCCGGGGCGGCCGCGGCTGACGATCTCAAGGTCGCCCTCATTTACGGGCTCACCGGTCCCTTGCAAGCCTACGCCAAGCAGACCGAGACGGGTCTCAAACTCGGCTTCGAATACGCGACCAAGGGGACGATGGAGGTCGACGGGCGCAAGATCGTCATCATCACCAAGGACGACCAGGGCAAGCCCGACCTCGCCAAGAGCGCACTCGCCGAGGCTTACGAGGACGACGGCGCCGACATCGCCGTCGGCACGACGTCGTCGGCCGCGGCCATCGCCATGCTGCCGGTGGCCGAGGAGCACAAGAAGATCCTCGTCGTCGAGCCCGCGGTCGCCGATCAGATCACGGGCGACAAGTGGAACCGCTACATTTTCCGCACCGCGCGCAATTCCTCGCAGGACGCGATTTCGAACGCGGTGGCGATCGGCAAGCCCGGGGTGCATATCGCGACGCTGGCGCAGGATTACGCCTTCGGCCGCGACGGCGTGGCGGCCTTCAAGCAGGCCCTCGCCAAGACCGGTGCGACCGTCGACGCCGAGGAATATGCGCCGGCCAACACCACCGATTTCACTGCGCCCGCCCAACGCCTGTTCGACGCGCTGAAGAATAAGCCCGGCCGCAAGATCATCTGGATCATCTGGGCGGGCGCCGGCGATCCGCTCGACAAGCTCGCCGATCTCGACCCCGGCCGCTACGGCATCGAGCTCTCGACCGGAGGCAACATTCTGCCCGCGCTTGTCGCCTACAAGCGCTTTCCCGGCCTCGAGGGCGCAACCTATTACTACTACGGCATCCCCAAGAATCCGGTGAACGACTGGCTCGTGGCCGAACATGAGAAGCGCTTCAACGCGCCGCCGGACTTCTTCACCTGCGGCGGCTTCGCCGCGGCGATGGCGATCGTGACCGCGGTCGAGAAGGCCAAGTCGACCGATACGGAAAAGCTGATCTCGACGATGGAAGGCATGGACTTCGACACGCCCAAGGGCAAGATGACCTTCCGCAAGCAGGACCATCAGGCGCTGCAGGCGATGTACGCCTTCAAGATCAAGGTTGATCCGAAGGTCGCCTGGGGCATCCCCGAGCTCACTCGCGAGCTCGGAATCGAGGATATGGATATTCCGATCCGCAACAAGCGATGATTCCGTCGCTGGAGACGCGGGGCCTGACAATCCGTTTCGGCGGCCATGTCGCGGTCGACCACGTCTCCTGCGCTTTCTTTCCCGGCGAGCTCACCGCGATCGTCGGGCCGAATGGCGCCGGCAAGACCACCTATTTCAACCTGATGTCGGGCCAGCTCGCTGCCTCCGAGGGCGCGGTCCTGATCGGGGGCGAGGACGTCACCCGTTTGAGCGCGCCTCGGCGCACCCGGCTCGGCTTGGGCCGCGCGTTTCAGCTCACCAATCTCTTCCCCCGGCTCAGCGTTGGCGAAAACGTGCGCCTAGCGACCCAGGCTACGGCCGGCGTTCACTACGACATGCGCCGGCCATGGGCCGCGCGTTCCGATCTCATCGCGCGCGCCGATTCCGTGCTCGATTCGGTTGGCCTTCTCAAGCGGCGCGACGCGTTCGCCTCCGCGCTGTCGCACGGCGATCAGCGCAAGCTGGAAGTGGCGATGATGATGGCGCTCGAGCCAACGATCTTCATGTTCGACGAGCCGACGGCTGGCATGAGCGTCGACGAGGTTCCGGTGGTCCTCGATCTCATCGCGCGGCTAAAGACCGACAGGACCAAGACGATCCTCCTGGTCGAGCACAAAATGGACGTCGTGCGCTCGCTCGCCGACCGCATCATTGTCCTGAACAACGGCCAGTTGGTCGCCGACGGCGAGCCGGCGGCGGTGATCGCTTCTCCGGTCGTGCAGGAAGCCTATCTCGGCGTGAGCGCTGAGAAAGCCGCATGAGCGCGGCGCTCACGCTTGAGGGCGTGCACACGCATATCGGCCGCTATCACATCCTGCAGGGCGTCGACTTCGACGCGCCGGCGGGACGGACGACCATGCTGCTCGGCCGCAACGGCGCCGGCAAGACGACGACGCTGCGCACGGTCATGGGCCTCTGGCGCGCCTCCAAAGGCCGCATCGCGCTCGGGACGACGCCATTGCAGATTCTGCGTGCGAGCGATGTCGCGCGCCTTGGCGTCGGCTATGCGCCGGAGACGATGGCTTTGTTCTCCGATCTCTCCGTCAAGGAAAACCTTGTGCTCGGGGCGCGCTCCGGCCCGCTCGACGACGCGCGTCTTGCCTGGATTTTCAGCTACTTTCCGGCGTTGAAAACCTTCTGGCTCTCCCGCGCGGGCGCCCTCTCCGGCGGGCAGAAGCAGATGCTGTCGATCGCCCGCGCCATCGTCGAGCCGCGCCAGTTGCTGCTCATCGACGAGCCGACCAAGGGGCTCGCGCCGGCGATCGTCGGCTCGCTCATCGCCTGCCTCAATGAGATCAAGGCGACGGGCGTCACCATCCTCATGGTCGAGCAGAACTTTCGCGTCGCGCGCGAAGTCGGCGACGAGGTTCGCGTCATGGACAATGGCCGCATCGTCCACCGTGGCCCTATGGCCGAACTGGCCGCGGACGAAGACCTGCAAAATCGCCTGCTCGGCCTCAGCCTCGATTCGCATCAATGAGCGCGCTCGACGTCGGCCAGGCGCTTCCGCGCCGCAGGATGGAGGTCCTGCCGGCGCTGACGCCGCTCCTGGTCGCGCTCGTCGCCGCGCCATTTATCGGCTCGCTCTCTACTTTCGTCACGCTGACCGCGGCCGGGCTGGCGATGGGGATGATGATCTTCACCATGGCGTCCGGCCTCACGCTCGTGTTCGGCATGATGGATGTGCTCAATTTCGGCCACGGCGCCTTCATCGCGCTCGGCGCCTACGCGGCGAGCCTCGTTCTCCTGCCGCTCGCGAACTGGTCGAGCGCCGATTCCTTTTGGGCCAATCTTGCGGTCTTCATTCTCGCGGCGCTTGCGGCCGCCGTCATTAGCGGCGCCTTCGGCTTTGTGTTCGAGCGGCTGATCGTGAAGCCGGTCTATGGGCAGCACCTGAAGCAGATTCTGGCCACCATCGGCGGCGCGATCATCGCCGAGCAATTGCTCTACGCTCTGTTCGGCCCGGCGCAGATCCCGCTCACCCTGCCCAGGACCTTCGAGGGCTCGTTCGTCTTCGGCGACGCGGCGATCGAGAAATATCGCGTGCTGGCGACGCTGGTCGGGCTTGCGGTGTTCGCAGGCGAGATGCTGGTCCTTAACCGCACCAGGATCGGCCTGCTTGTCCGCGCGGGCGTCGAGAACCGCGAGATGGTCGAGGCGCTCGGCTATCGCGTCGACCGGCTGTTCGTGGCGGTGTTCATGGCGGGCTCCGCGCTCGCCGGACTGGGCGGGGCGATGATGGCGCTCTATCGCGGCCAGGCGCACGGCTCGATGGGCGGCGAGTTCCTGGTTCTGTGCTTCATCGTCATCATCATCGGCGGCCTGGGCTCCGTTGGCGGCTCGTTCATCGCCTCGATCCTGGTCGCGCTCATCGCCAATTACGCCGGCTTTCTGGTCCCCAAGCTCGCGCTGGTGTCGAACATCCTGGCGATGGTCGTGGTGCTGCTGTGGCGACCGCGCGGGCTCTACCCGGTCAGCGGGCGATGAGCATTCTTTCGGGCGATCCCCCGCGCGGGCGCGCGCTGCAGATCCTGCTCATTCTCATCGTCCTCGCACTGGCGGGGGCGCCGTTTCTGTTTCATGGCGCGAAGCCGCTCAACGTCGCCGCCAAGACCTGCGTGATGATCCTGCTTGTTGCGTCTTACGATGTGCTGCTCGGCTACGCCGGCATTGTCTCCTTCGCTCACGTCATGTTCTTCGGCGTCGGCGCCTATGGCGTCGGCGTCATGCTCTACGCGCTGGGCGCAAGCTGGGGCGCGCTTCTCCTGGGGCTCGTTGTGGCCGCTGTTCTCTCGCTTGCGCTTGCGCTGGCGATCGGCCTCTTTTCGCTCAGGGTGCAGTCGATCTTCTTCGCCATGGTGACGCTCGCGGTCGCCTACGCCTTCAACGTGCTCGCATCCCAGCTTTCCTGGCTGACGGGAGGCGAGGACGGGCGCTCGTTCAAGGTTCCCGGAGTCCTGCAGCCCAGCTTCAGGCTGGTCCGGGACAAGGTGTTCGGCGTTGCGATCACCGGCAAGATCCTGAGCTATTATCTTGTGTTCGCCGTCGTCGTGATCGCCTTTCTCGTGTTGCTGAGGGTGGTGAACTCGCCGTTCGGCCGGGTCCTGCAGGCGATCCGCGAGAACCCGTTCCGCGCCGAGGCGCTGGGCTATCGCATCGTCTTCCATCGCACGCTCGCCACCTGCTTGTCGGCGCTCGGCGCGACGCTCGCGGGCGCCCTGTTTTCGCTGTGGCTGCGCTACGTCGGGCCCGACACGGCGCTTTCCTTTTCGATCCAGGTCGACGTTCTGGTGATGGTCGTCGTCGGCGGCATGGGCTCGCTGTACGGCGCGATCATCGGCGCGGCTCTGTTCGTATTCGCCGAGAGCTACCTGCAGGACGTGATGGCTGGGCTCTCTCAAGCCGCGGCCGACGCGCGCCTGCCGCTCCTGCCGGCTTTGCTCCATCCCGACCGCTGGCTGCTCTGGCTTGGCCTCGCCTTCGTGCTCGCCGTCTATTTCGCCCCGTCCGGCATTGTCGGCGCGCTCAAGGCCGATGACGCGAAACGGAGCTGACGCGCTCAAGCGATCACAGACAAGTCGCGGGAATGCTGCCGAGCGCCGATTGACGGGGTTTTAGAAACGCATCGTCGCCAGTAATGACATAACCGCGTTCGACGTTTGCCCAAGAAGTTCAGTGGCCTGGGCCTCGATCTCCAGCGAATGCGCGGTCCAATCCGCTGCGCTGGTCACGCGCTCGACCGTAATCGCAGTCAGGACCCCGACAACGATGAGAAGCGGCAGGCTCGCGGCCGTCAAAAGGATGGCCGCCCGCCGCCCGAGATACGGCAACGACCATCCGCGCCCGAATATGTCGCCGACGTTCGCTATCTTCCCGTTTTGATCTCCGGCCGGGTTGGTCAACGGTTGTGCGGTGAAGCAATTGTGGTACGCTGAGGCGACGCTGGCAATCGGATAGGAAATGGCAAGGATCCTGATCGTCGACGACGAGCCGTTGATCGCCGCGATGATGGAAGACTGGTTGTTGGAACTCGGTCACATTGTCGTCGGCCCGGCGCACAATCTGGCTAAAGCGCTGGAGCTGGTGGGGACGAGCGACATCGACGCCGCCGTCGTCGACGTGTCGCTTGGCAAAGACAATTCCTATCCGCTTGTCGAGGCCCTGATTGCGCGCGGCCTGCCGTTCGCCCTGGCGACCGGCTACGGGCCGGAGGGCGTAGACCCGAAATATCGCAATCAGCTGACGCTCGCCAAGCCGTTCGAGTTTTCGACGTTCCGCGGCGCGATCGATCAGCTTGTGGCGGACAGGGGCGTTGGCGCAGTGGCGCCGAGCGCGTCGTCGCCCGGCCCTATCTCAGCGATGCGTTGATCGCGTCCAGGGCCTTCGATCCCGGGCACAATTCGCGCTCCGAGAATTCGTTCAGCGGCCGCGCGGCGGTGCCGAGAACCTCGTGCAGTTCCTCGGCCTCCTCATCGAGATAGATGAGGCCGGTCGCGATTTCCCCGGCGAGCCTCGCCCGCTCGAGCGTCGCGAGCGCCAGGGACCGGTCGCGGCAATTGTGATCGGCGTCGAGCTTGCGCAGAACGATGGTCGAGCCATCGTGCATCATGACCGCCTGGCTTACGCCTTCCGCGTAATCCACCTCGATCGGCTCGCGTCCCGTGATGACGTCGAGCGCGTTGACGGCGATATTGTGCTCGCGCACATAGTCGAAGCTCTTGGTCGAGCCCGCGTGGTTGTTGAACGTGACGCAAGGCGAAATGACGTCGATGAACGCCGCGCCCTTGTGCTCGAACGCGGCCTTGATGAGAGGCACGAGCTGCGCCTTGTCGCCGGAAAAACTGCGCGCCACGAATGAGGCCCCGAGTCCGATCGCCATGCTGACGAGATCGATCGGCTGGCTCTGCGCGTCCGCCCCCTTCTTGCTCTTCGAGCCGCGGTCGGCGGTGGCCGAGAATTGTCCCTTGGTCAGTCCGTATACGCCGTTGTTCTCGACGATATAGACCATGTTGACGCCACGCCGCATGGCGTGGGCGAACTGGCCGAGCCCGATCGAGGCCGTGTCGCCGTCGCCGGAGACGCCGAGGTAGATGAGGTCGCGGTTGGCCAGATTGGCGCCGGTCAGCACCGAGGGCATGCGCCCGTGCACCGAGTTGAAGCCGTGGCTCTGGCCCAGCATGTAGGTCGGGGTCTTCGAGGAGCAGCCGATGCCGCTCAGTTTGGCGACGCGATGCGGCGGCAGGCTCAATTCGAAACAGGCGTGGATGATCGCCGCGCTGATCGCGTCGTGCCCGCAGCCGGCGCACAAGGTCGACATCGCGCCTTCGTAGTCCCGGTGTGTGAAGCCGAGCGCATTGACGGGGAGGGAAGGGTGGTGAAATTTCGGCTTGGCGAGATAGCTCATTCGGCGGCCTCGAGCTTTTGGGGCGCGGCCGGCTCGCGCAGGCGCGTCGCGATTTCGCGATGAATGTAGCGGGCGGAGGTCGGCATCCCGTTGAAGTGCAGAACCGGGATCCAGCGGTCGGTCGCAACCCCGAGATCGGTCGAGATCAGCGTGCGCATCTGCGCGTCGCGATTCTGCTCGACCACGAAGATCCGGTCATGGCTCGCGATGAACTCCTGGACCTCGCGCGTCATTGGAAACGCGCGGATGCGCATGGCGTCGATATGGATGCCCTCGTCCGCCAGCATTTTCTGGGCTTCGTCCATCGAGGCCGCGGTCGATCCGTAATGGAGAACGCCGATCCCGGTCGGCTCCGCCGCCCGCTTGAGCGCGGGGCGCGGCAGGAGGCTGCGCGCGGTCTCGAACTTGTGCTCCAGCCGCTCCATGTTGTCGATGTAGGGCAGGCCCTCCTCGGTATAGCGGGCGAAGCGGTCGCGGCTGGTGCCGCGGGTGAAATAGGCGCCGCGTGTCGGGTGGCTGCCGGGCAGCGTCCGGTAGGGAATCCCGTCGCCGTCGACATCGTCGTAGCGGCCGAAATTCAGCGCCTTTTCCAGCGCCTCGGACGAGAGAACCTTGCCGCGGTCGTAGACCTGCGCGTCGTCCCACTGGAACGGCGCGCACAAATGCGAATTCATGCCGATGTCGAGATCGAGCATGACGAAGACCACCGTTTGCAGCCGCTCGGCGAGATCGAAGGCGCGCGCGGCGAATTCGAACGCCTCGTTCGGCCCGTCGGGAATAAGCAGGACGTGCTTGGTGTCGCCGTGCGAGGCGAAGGCGCACGAGATGAGGTCGGACTGCTGGGTGCGGGTCGGCATTCCCGTCGAGGGCCCGCCGCGCTGCACATCGAACACGACCACCGGAATTTCGGCGAAATAGGCGAGGCCGAAGAATTCCTGCATCAGCGAGATGCCGGGCCCGGAGGTTGCGGTGAAGGCGCGCGCGCCGTTCCAGCCCGCTCCGACCGCGACGCCGATGGCGGCGATCTCATCCTCGGCCTGAACGATGGCGTAGTTCTTCTCGCCTGTCGCCTTGTCGACCCGGTAGCGCGCGCAATTGCGCTCGAACGCTTCCGCGAGCGACGTGGAAGGCGTGATCGGATACCAGGCGCAGACCGTGGCCCCGCCATAGACGGCGCCGAGGCCGGCGGCAAAATTCCCCTCGACAAGAATCCGGTCGCCGACGGCGTCGCTGCGCCTGAGCCGGACGCCGAGGGGACACTGGAAGCGGGACTTCGCCTCGTCGTAGCCGATCTTGAGCGCCCGCAGATTGGCGGCGATCAGCTTGTCCTTGCCCTTGAACCGCTCGCCGATCAGCGTCTCGATGACGGGAAGCTCGATGTCGAGCAGCGCCGCGAGCGCGCCGACGTAAACGATGTTCTTGTAGAGCTGGCGCTGCCTCGGATCGTCATATTGGGCGGCGCAGATGGCGGTCAGCGGCAGCCCCAGGACGACGATGTCGTCGCGGGTCAGAAGTTGGCCGACGGGCCTTGTCGAATCGTAGAAGAGATAGCCGCCGGGCTCGAGCGCCGCGACATCCTGAACGAAGGTCTGCGGGTTCATCGCGACCAGAACGTCGGCGCCCCCGCGCGCGCCGAGCCAGCCTTCCTCGCTCACGCGGACTTCGTACCAGGTCGGCAGGCCCTGGATGTTGGAGGGGAAGATGTTGCGCGGCGCGATCGGCACGCCCATGCGCAGGATCGACCGCGCAAACAAGAGATTGGCGCTTGCCGATCCCGAGCCGTTGACGTTGGCGAACCGAATGACGAAGTCGTTTACAGCGCTGATTGGCATGTGTGTCCGGCTTGCGCCATTTCGATCGTGAACTTCATCATGTCCCAGGCGCCCGTCGGACAGCGTTCGGCGCACAGCCCGCAATGCAGGCAGAGATCCTCGTCCTTGACCATCACCCGTCGGGTCTTGACCGGCTCCGAGACATAGATCGCCTGGGTGAGATTGAGCGCCGGGGCCTCCAGCGACTGCCTGAGCTCGGACTCGGGCGCGTTCGGCACGAAGGAAATGCAGTCGATCGGACAGATGTCGACGCAGGCGTCGCACTCGATGCACAGCGGCGCCGAGAACAGGGTCTGCACGTCGCAATTGAGACAGCGCTGCGCCTCGCCAATGGCCTGCTTCAGATCAAAGCCGAGCTCGACCTCGGTCTTGATGTTCCGGAGCGCGACATTGTTCTCGACATGGGGAACCTTGAACCGCCGGTCGAGGGTGATCGCATTGTCATAAGCCCACTCGTGGATGCCCATCTTCTGGCTCACGAGATTGGTCATCGGCGGGGGCCGGTCGCGCTCGTCCGCGCCGCGGCAGAAGGCGTCGATGGAGATCGCCGCCTCGTGGCCGTGGGCGACCGCGGTGATGATGTTCTTGGGGCCGAAGGCTGAGTCGCCGCCGAAGAAGACGTTCTTCAAGCTCGACTGGAACGTCAGCGGATCGACGGCCGGCATGCCGTCGCGGCCGAAGGCGAGCCCTATGTCGGTTTCGATCCAGGGGAAGGCGTTCTCCTGGCCTACCGCGATCAGCACGTCGTCGCATTCGATCGTCACGTCGGGTTCACCCGTAGGTGTGAGCACGCGGCGCCCTCGCTCGTCTTTTTTCGCCTCCATTTTTTCGAAGATGACGCCGGTGAGGCGCCCCGCCTCATGGGTGAAGGCCTTGGGGGCGAGGAAGTTCATGATCGCGACGCCTTCGCGCATCGCGTCTTCCTTCTCCCACGGCGAGGCCTTCATCTCGGCGAAGCCGGAGCGCACGATGACATTGACCTCGGCGCCGCCGAGGCGCCGCGCCGTCCGGCAGCAATCCATCGCGGTGTTGCCCCCGCCGAGCACGACGACGCGCCGGCCGATCGACGAGACATGGCCGAATGAGACGCTGGAGAGCCAGTCAATGCCGATATGGATGTGGCTTAAGGCTTCGTGGCGGCCCGGAATCTCGAGGTTCCGCCCCCGCGGCGCGCCGCAGCCGACGAAAATCGCGTCGTAGCCTTCGGCCATGAGGCCCTTGAGGCTGTCGATGCGCCGCTCGGCGACGAACTGGCCGCCCGTCGACAAGGCGTAGCCGACCTCCTCGTCGATGATCTCGTCGGGCAGGCGGAACTTCGGGATCTGGCTGCGCATCATGCCGCCGGCGCGCGAATCGGAATCGAACACCACGACCTCGTAGCCGATCGCGGCCAGATCGCGCGCGACCGTCAGCGACGCCGGCCCCGCGCCGACGCAGGCGACGCGCTTGCCGTTCCGTTCATTCGGAGCGCCGGGGATCAGCGCGGCGATGTCCTGCTTGTAATCGGCGGCGACGCGTTTGAGGCGGCAGATGGCGACCGGCTGTTCTTCGAGGCGCCCCCTGCGGCAGGCGGGCTCGCACGGACGGTCGCAGGTGCGTCCCAGAATCCCAGGGAACACATTCGACTGCCAATTGATCATATAAGCGGCGTTGTAATCCCCCGCGGAGATCTTGCGGATATATTCGGGGACGGGGGTGTGCGCCGGACACGCCCACTGACAGTCGACGACTTTATGAAAGTAGTTCGGGTCGGAGACGTCCGTCGGCTCCACGCCGATTCGTCCTTCCGCCCGTTCCCGGGGTGCGAGCGCGTCGGTATCCATGTCTTACGTCTTACGCCAACCTTCGGACGAAATTATTAAAATCGGCCCGGAAGGCGACAAAAGGTCGTGAAGTGGGTATGGAATCGCCATTTTTACGTCAAGCGAGAGCGCAAACCGCGCCAAACGCTCAAGTTTCCTCCCTTAAATGCGGCCAAGTGTCCGAAAGCCGATAGCCCGAGGGCCACGGATCGTCGGGATCGAGCATATACTGGTTAATCCCGGTAATCCAGCCCCGGCCGGAAATAATCGGGATTATCGCCGGCCGGCCGCCGACCGTGGCCCCGCGCGCGATCCGGCAGACGAATTCCGAGCCGATGATCGAGCGGGCGCGATAGACGTCGCGCTCGCCCATTAGCCCGCGCGCGCTCAACGTCGCCATGCGGGCGCTGCACCCGGTCCCGGTCGGCGAGCGGTCGATCTTGCCGGGTCGGACGACGCAGGCGTGCGAGCTTCGAAGATCGTTTCCCTCCCGCGCGAGCGGCCCGGCGAAGAGACAGAAGGAGATATGGTTCCAGCTGCTGCGCTCGGGATGGGAGAAGCCGAGCTGCTCATTGGCGGCGGCGATGATGCGGACGCCCGTTTGCGCGAGTTCGCGCGCTTCGTCCGGCCGGATCGCGAAGCCAAGCGCCGCAGCGTTGACGATGACGAAACTGTCGCCGCCGTAAGCGATGTCCACGTTGAGCGCGCTTAAGCCCTCGACCTCGAGGGGCGCATCGAGCCTGTCGGCGAAGGAGGGCACGTTTTCGATTGAAATGCGCTCGGCCTTGCCGTTGCTGCACGCGGCGGTGACAGCGACAAGCCCACCGGGCGCTTCGAGTGTGAAGCGTGTTTCAGGCTCCTGCATCGGCAGGATGCCGGCGTCGAGCAATACGGTCGCGACGCAGATCGCGTTCGAGCCGGACATTGGCGGGGTGTCCTCGGGCTCCATGATGATGAAACCCATTTGCGCCTTCGGGTTCTTGGGCGGCACGAGCAGGTTCACGTGTCGAAAGACGCCGCCGCGCGGCTCGTTGAGGAGAAAATCGCGCAGGGCGCCGTCGCTGGCGATGAAACGCGACTGTTCCCACAAGGTTTCGCCCGGCGGCGCGGCGACCCCGCCGACGATCACGTCGCCGACCTCGCCCTCGGCGTGGCAGGTGATCACGTGGATGATTTTGGAAGCGCGCATGGTCGCCGTCTTATGCCTCTGAGGTCGGCTTAACCAAACAGTCCGCCATGCGCGCCCGCGACCGCGCCGAGAATTGTGACAGTTGCCGCCGCGAGCAGGACGACATGAGCGCGCGCCAGACGCCGCAGAAGGGCCCGGGGATCGCGCGCCGCCTCCGCGGCCAGCCGTGCGTGAGCGACCGGTTCGATGACGAACACGATCACCATGAACAGCGCCCAGACCAAAACCATGGCGTCCAACCACCAGAACGTCGGGTCGGCGAACTGCGCCCACAGGTCGAGGCGCCAAACCATCCATAACCCTGTCAGGCCCGCAAGCGGGATCGACCACTTAACTTGCGCCGAGAAGCGCTTCTCGATCGCCTCGAACGAAGCCCAGCCCTGGCCAGCGTCTTCGCGCGCCCGCGCCATTGGCAGGGCGACGAGCGTGACGAACGCGACGCCGCCGATCCAGTGGGTGATGAAGAGGACATGCAACGCTCGGGCGAGTTCAATGTCGTCAAGATGGCTCATGCGCGCGCCCGATCCAAGCCGGTGGTCCACGCGAGCCTATCAGCTCTGGCGCGGCGGCGAATGCGGCAAAGGGTCGAGGCCGGGAACGGCGGCGATCGGCCTGGCGGCGCCGGCGCGCCTAATGGAGCGTGGGAGGCTGAAACCGGCGCGATTCCCCTTCCATCGCCGCCCCATCAGGCATAGATAGCACGAACTCCCTCGCATTTGCGCCAAAAAGGCGCCGGAGATCTTCTATGTCCACGCCGCGTACGTTATACGATAAGATCTGGGACGAGCATGTCCTGGAGACGACCGGCGATCTCAGCCTCATCTATATCGACCGCCACCTCGTCCATGAAGTGACCAGCCCCCAGGCCTTCGAGGGCTTGCGACTGTCCGGGCGGAAAGTGCGCGCGCCGCACAAGACCCTCGCCGTCGTCGACCACAACATCCAGACGACCGACCGCAGCGGGGGCATCGCCGATCCGGAGAGCCGCCAGCAGGTCGAGGAACTGGCCAGGAACGCGCGCGAGTTCGGCATCGAATATTACGACGAGTTCGACCCGCGGCAGGGCGTCGTGCACATCATCGGGCCGGAGCAGGGTTTTACGCTGCCGGGCACGACGATCGTCTGCGGCGACAGCCACACCTCGACCCATGGGGCCTTCGGCGCGCTGGCGCATGGCATCGGCACCTCCGAGGTCGAGCATGTGCTCGCCACCCAGACGCTGATCCAGACCAAGGCCAGGAACATGCAGGTCAAGGTCGACGGCGCGCTGCCGCCGGGCGTGACCGCCAAGGACATCATCCTCGCCATCATCGGCGAAATCGGCACGGCGGGCGGCACCGGGCACGTCATCGAATATTGCGGCTCGGCGATCGAGGCGCTCTCGATGGAAGGGCGGATGACGATCTGCAACATGTCGATCGAGGGCGGCGCGCGGGCCGGCATGATCGCGCCCGACGAGAAGACCTACGCCTATCTGAAAGGTCGGCCGAAATCGCCGAAGGGCGCGCTGTGGGACCACGCCCAGCGGCATTGGGAGACGCTGCGCAGCGACGAGGGCGCGCATTTCGATGGCCAGGTGAAGCTCGACGCGGCCAATCTGCCCCCGATCGTGACCTGGGGCACGAGCCCGCAGGACGTCGCGCCGATCCTTGGCGCCGTGCCGCGGGTCGAGGACGGCCAGACCGAACAGAAGCGCGCGTCGATCAAGCGCTCGCTCGAATATATGGGGCTGAACGGCGGGGAGAAGATGACGGACATCGCCATCGACCGCGTCTTCATCGGCTCCTGCACCAATGGCCGCATCGAGGATCTGCGCGCCGCCGCCGCGATCGCCAGCGGCCATAAGGTGAGCGAGCGCGTCAACGCGATGGTCGTGCCGGGATCGGGCCTGGTCAAGGCGCAGGCCGAGGCCGAGGGCCTCGACAAAATCTTCCTCGCCGCCGGCTTCGAGTGGCGCGAGCCCGGCTGCTCGATGTGTCTCGCCATGAACCCCGACAAACTCGAGCCCGGCGAGCGCTGCGCCTCGACCTCGAACCGCAATTTCGAGGGCCGCCAGGGCTACCGCGGTCGCACGCATCTTGTGTCGCCGGCGATGGCCGCCGCCGCCGCGATCGCGGGGCGCTTTGTCGACGTGCGCGAGTGGCGTTAAGGAGCCCTTAAGCCGCGTCTGACGCCGCGGTTTCCTGAAGCTGCTTTTTGTAGGCGTTCAGGATCGAGGGGATGAGGCCGGGAAAACGCTGCTCGAGCTCGGCGCAGCGCGAGACATTGTTCACCTCGACGCCCTGGCGCTCGGACCGGATCAGCCCCGCCTCGCGCAATGCATTGAAATGTTGCGACAGGGTCGATTTCGGAATTGTCCGTTCGCTGATTTGCGCGAGCGCCGTGCAGTTCTGCGGACATTGCGAAAAAGCGATGTTGGCGAAGATGGCCGCCCGCGCGGGATCGGACAGCGCGTGGAAGATGCCCTCCAGACTTATCGCATCGAGCGGGGGGTGAAAGATCGGCCTCATGATTTGTTTTATATAGGCCTCTTGAAAGATCATTCCATAGTTCCGAACTACAGAACTCTCGAATTAACGAGAGCCGCGGGCTAAGCCTGCATCGGAGTTCAAACTCAATGAGCAAACTGTCCGGAAAAGTAGCAATCGTGACCGGCGCCTCGAAGGGCATCGGGGCCGCGATCGCCAAGTCGCTGGCGGCCAGCGGCGCCAGCGTCGTCGTCAATTACGCTTCGAGCAAGGAAGGGGCGGGCAAGGTCGTCGAGGCGATCAAAGCCGCCGGCGGGAAAGCTGTCGCGGTCAAGGGCGACGTCTCGAAGGCGGCCGACGCCCGCGCCGTCGTCGATGCTGCGATCAAGACTTTTGGCCGTCTCGATGTGCTCGTCAACAACGCCGGCGTCTACGAGATGAAGCCGCTCGAAGAGATCACCGAAGAGCATTTTCACAAGACATTCGACATCAATGTGCTCGGCCTGCTCCTGGTCAGCAAGGAGGCCGCCAAGCATCTTGGGAAGGGCGGCAGCATCGTCAACATCGGGTCGGGCGTCACGCGTCTCACGCCCCCCGGCTCGGCGGTCTACACCGCCACCAAGGGCGCGGTCGACGCCATCACCGGCGTGCTCTCCCGGGAACTCGGGCCCAAGGGCATCCGGGTCAATTCCGTCAACCCGGGCATGGTCGAGACCGAGGGGACCCATACCGCGGGCTTCATCGGCTCGAGCTTCCAGGATTGGGCGGTCTCCGGCACGCCCCTCGGGCGCATTGGTCAGCCTCAGGACATCGCAGGGGTCGTGACCTTCCTGGCGACGGACGACGCTGGGTGGTTGAGCGGGCAGCAGTTGATCGCCAGCGGCGGCATGCAGTAAACTTGGCCACGCGAGGGCGGGAGTGGCGATAAAACGCCGGGTGATCCATGAGAACCAGGCGAAGCAATCCAGCGAACGTAGGGGCGTACGCTACTCGCAATGATGACGCTCAAGGCGCGCCATGAAAGCCGGCGATCTCTTCATTGACGAGGGCGAGATCGTCGAAAACTTCGTGCGCTCCTCGGGTCCGGGCGGGCAGAACGTCAACAAGGTGGCGAGCGCGGTCGAGCTTCGGTTCGACGCGCGTCGCTCGCCAAGTCTGCCGAACGACGTCGCGATCCGGCTGATCAAGCTTGCGGGGTCGCGGGCCACACAGGACGGTGTGATCGTCATTTTCGCCCAGCGATACGCAAGCCAGCCGCGCAACCGCGAGGACGCCCGCGCGCGCCTGGCCGCCCTTGTCACGCAAGCCCAGGAGCGGGCGAAGCCGCGCGTCGCCACGCGCCCGACCCGTGCTTCCAAAGTGCGACGCGTCGATGACAAGACCCGCCGCGGCGCGGTCAAGGCGCTCAGAAGCAGGACGACCGGGTCGGATTGAGGCATGCTTTTGAGCGCGGAAGTCGTCGTGGAGGCGAGAAACGAACTCGGCGAGGGCGTGCTCTGGTCGCCTGCCGACCACGAAGTGCAGTGGACCGACATCTTCGGGCGGCGCTTTTGGGCTTACCGCCCTTCGGACGGCAGCAGCCGTTCGGTCGCGCTGCCCGATCGCCTCGCATGCTTCGCCCCGCTCGGCGGGACGAGGCTTCTCGCGGGCTTCGCCGGCGGGCTCGAGGTGTTTGACCTCGACAGCGGCGCCCGGCAGCCGATCGCCGCTGTCGAAGCGGATCGCCCTTCGACACGGCTCAACGACGGCAAACTCGACCGCCAGGGAAGACTGGTGTTCGGCACGATGGACGAGGAGCGGCCTGCGCGCCCGATCGGTCAGCTTTATAGGTATGGCGGAGAGCCGGGCCCCCGCGTCCTCGCCAGCAATGTGCGCATCGCCAATTCGATCGCCTTTTCACCCGACGGCCGGCGCATGTATTTCGCCGACACGCCGACAAAGATCATCCGCGCTTATGACTATGACCCCGACAGCGGCGAATTGTCGGGCGAGCGGGTGTTTGCGGCGCTCCGGGGACCTGGCGCGCCGGATGGATCGACCGTCGACAGCGACGGCTGCCTGTGGAACGCGGAGTGGGGCGGGGGACGCGTCGTGCGCTATACGCCGCACGGGCGCATCGATCGAATTGTTGAACTGCCCTGCGCGCAAGTCACCTGCTGCGCGTTTGGCGGCGCCAAGCTCGACCGGCTGTTCGTGACCACGGCGCGGACGGGCCTCGATTCCGCCGCGCTCGCTCGTGAGCTGGCGGGAGCGCTGTTCGCCGTCGAGGCCGGCGTCCGGGGTCTCGCCGACACGGCCTTTCCCGCGGCGCGTCTTCCGCTGCGGGATTGACGGAAAGAAACGCGTCGCAGGCGCGCTCGGCGGCGAAGGATGGCGAGGCCTTTCCTATCGCCTTGCGCGAATCTTTCCGTGCGAGGGTGTTCGTGAAGCGCTGGCAGGCCCGGGGCGCTGGCGGAGCCGCCCGCGCTTCGCTCCGCGCTGCGGCGAACGCGGCGAGATCGTGCGAGCAGATTCACTTCGCCGAAGGCGAGGCGCGCAAGTTCACGCAAGCGCGCCTGGTTGGCGAGTCGCTCGGCGTTGACGCCCGCCAGCCGCTCGAACAGGCGGAAGCCGTTGGGCGCCGCCCCGCCCTCCGGGGCGGCTTCGGCGTGATGAAAATAGGCGTCGCCGCAATGGAGCAGCCAGTCGTCCGACCGCCTGACCGCGACGTCGCAATGTCCGCGGGTGTGGCGGGGAAGCGGAACTAGCAGCACCTCGTAGCGGGTTCCCCGGAATCGCCCGCACCGCCGAGAAGCCGAACGAGGACGCGCCTTCTTCCTTGACCGGCGCCCATTTTTTGACCGCAGCGATCTGCCCCGCGGCGATGGCGGCTTCGCGCGGTCAGGCTCGACGCATTCGACGCTGACCAGAGCTCGGGAACGAAAACGGCACCGCCGCGCCAGGAAAATCGGTAGTCCCTGCGGGATGGTCGAGATCGAGATGAGGCGGCACGATGTCGCGAACATCGCTGGGCCGGTACCAGGTCCACGACTTGCCGCAGCGCCGTTCCGGCGATCTTGAGCCCCGGCCGCGCCATCGCGTTGAACATGAAGCCGAGTCGCCGTGGCTCGTTGACGTCTTCGACGCCGAGCCCCGGTCATCGCTCTCGATCAGGAGGCAGTGGCAGCACATGGCCGCTCCCTCACGCGGCGACCGCCCGGTGCGTCTCTCCCAACCGCCCGATGGCCATCCTGATCGGCCCAAAATGCCGGCGTGAAGGACGGGCGCCGGAGGGACTGAAAAACAATATATTGCATAAAACGGAAGTATAGATATATAATCCTGATTATCGGAATGTAACCGACACGCTCGATGAACTCAGGCCGCACTCGCAAAGGAGCTACAGGCGTCGCGGAGCGCGAGCGCTGCGCCGCGGCTCGCAGCAAAGTCCAGCAGCGCTGCGAGACAGGCGTCGGACCGGCCCGGCGCTGCGGCTCGGCGGCGCGAGGTCGCAATGAGGTTGCTCAGAGGAGCACGTAAGACATTGAAATTATCGCTGCGCGCGAACTTGCGCAGGACGTCGGGAGCCGCCGTTCGGGGCGGCGAAGGACTGCCGAACGCGCGGGCGGACGGCTCCAGGCCGGCGGCCCTCGTTCGCGAACGGCGAATTGCGAGGGCAATTGCAACAAGAGGACGCAAAGCTGATGACCGCCGGTGAATTGCGCACGCTTGCAACCCTGATCGGTGAACTCGGGTCGGCGAATTTCAGGACGGCCGTCGCGGCCCGGTTCGGCAATGTCGCTGATGACGCCGAGGTTGCGCTCGACGTGGCGGCGGTCCTCTTTCCGCCGAGCGCGCCATTCGATGTCGCGGCCGGCGTCCTCCTCGAACTCGCGCTCTACTTTGCGCCGTCGATCCACGTCACGCCGGACCCGAATCCGATGGTCGACGCCCAGACGACCCTGAGCCGCGCCGGCCGCAGGTGAGCGGGCGCCCAAGGATCGGGAGAGGCGCCCTCACGTCTCGAGGCCGATCGGTTTCTCAGCGTCGCCCGGCATGACGAGTTCGGGAACCAGAGTGAAGGTCCAGGCCTCGGACGCCTGAAGATCGAACACCCACACGAAGTCGAAGCGATCGCTGGGCCAGCGCGGCGGGACGCCGTCCGCGTCGCCTCGGATCAAGGCGGCGATTGTGGGAATCGCTTCGTGCCGCCAGGAATCTCGCTTCTCCGCTTACCTCAACGCTACTTGCGATTGGCGCGCGATGGTCGGGTTGGCGAGCCAACGGGCGCAGACGAACCGTTCAGCGGCCTCCCGACGGTGCGGCCTGCGCGCTCCAGACATAGCCTGGCTCGCCCGCCGGAAAGCGCCCGGGTTCTATTTTCCGGTCGGCGAGCGCGCGCGCCAACGCCTCGCGCGGTTCCGCCCACCCCTCGTCGCTGAGGCGAAACACGCCCCAGTGGATGCCGATGGCGCGCTTGGCTTGCAGCGCCTCGAAGATCATGATCGCCTCCTCGGGGTTGACGTGTTGCTCTCGCATGAACCAGCGCGGCGCATACGCCCCGATCGGCAGCAAAGCCACGTCGGGGCTCCCGATGCAGCGTCGTATGGCGTCGAAGAGGCTGCCGTCGCCGTAGCCGGTGTCGCCCGCGAAATAGATCAGTTCGCTGCCTGCCCGCACGGCGAAGCCACACCAGAGCGCCATGCGCCTGTCGAAGATTCCGCGCGCCGACCAGTGCTGGGCCGGAACGAAAGTCACTTCGAGGTCATCGGCGATGCGACGACGATCCCACCAGTCGCCGCAGACAACACGCGCACGGGGAATAAATCGGCGCACGATGGCGTCGTTGCCGAGCGGCGTGAGGATGACAGGATCGTCCCGCCCGACAAGGCGGGTGAGGGTGGCCACGTCAAAATGGTCGTAGTGGTTGTGGCTGAGGAGAACGACGTCGATCGGCGGCAGGTCGTCAAAGGCGATGGAGGGCGGAGAGACCCGTTTTGGGCCTACGAAGGATAGAGGGGTTGCCCGCTCGGACCACATGGGGTCGGAGACGATGTTGAGCCCGCAGGTCTGAATGAGAACGGTCGCGTGGCCGATGATTGTAATGCGCGTTGCGGCGCTGCGCGCGACGGGCGTGACCAGCGCAGCCGGTGCCCGATCTGGCCAGGGCGCGGGCCGAGAGGTCCGGCGCCAGCGCAGAAGATCCCCAAGACTTTTGTAGTGGGTCGGCGGCGAATTGTTGAAGAAGCGAACGCCGTCGAAATGGTCGGTGGCGGGGCCCGAGTGATAGCGATTGCGGGGCATCGAGGCCCGTTGCCCTCAGGCTCCCTTAAGCCGCGCCTTCGGTGGCCTTCGCCCGTTCGGCGCGCTTGCGGTCGTTCGGGTCGAGGCGCCCCTTGCGCAGGCGGATCGACTTCGGCGTCACTTCGACGAGTTCGTCGTCCTGGATATATGCCAGCGCCTTCTCGAGCGTCATCTGCATCGGCGGCGTCAACCGAACCGCCTCGTCCTTGGAATGGGTGCGGATGTTGGTGAGCTTCTTGCCCTTGAGCACATTGACTTCGAGGTCATTGTCGCGGCTGTGCTGGCCGACGATCATGCCCTGATAGACCTTCCAGCCCGGCTCGATCATCATCGGGCCGCGGTCTTCGAGGTTCCACATCGCGTAAGCCACCGCTTCGCCCGCTTCGTTCGAGATCAGCACGCCGTTGCGGCGCCCGGCGATCTCGCCTTTCCAATGGCCCCAATTGTGAAACAGGCGGTTCATGATCGCGGTGCCGCGCGTGTCGGTCAGGAGTTCGCCGAGATAGCCGATGAGGCCGCGCGTCGGCGCCAGGAAAACGAGGCGCAGACGCCCGCCGCCGGACGGGCGCATCTCGATCATCTCGCCCTTGCGCTCGCTCATCTTCTGCACGACGACGCCGGAATGCTCCTCGTCCACGTCGATGACGACTTCCTCGATCGGCTCCAGGATCTCGCCGGATTCGTCCTTGCGGAAAAGCACCTTCGGGCGTGACACGCCGAGCTCGAAGCCCTCGCGGCGCATGGTCTCGATCAGGATCGCGAGCTGCAATTCGCCGCGGCCCGAAACGACGTAGGAATCGGAATTGGGGGCCGCCTCGACCTTGAGCGCGACATTGCCTTCCGCTTCCTTGAAAAGCCGGTCGCGAATGACGCGGCTCGTGACCTTGTCGCCTTCAGTGCCGGCGAGCGGGCTGTCATTGACGGAGAACGTCATCGACAGCGTCGGCGGATCGATCGGCTGCGCGTGCAGCGGCTCCACTTCCTCCGGGTTCATGAGCGTGTCGGCGACGTTGAACTTCTCGAGCCCCGCGATCGCGATGATGTCGCCGGCGACCGCCTCGTCGATCGGGGCGCGCTCGATGCCGCGGAAGGCGAGGATCTTCGAGACCCGGCCCGTCTCGACAAGATCGCCCTCGCGGTCCAGCACCTTGACCGGCGTATTGGTCTTGATCGAGCCTGAGAACACGCGGCCGGTGACGATGCGGCCGAGATAGGGGTTGCTCTCGAGCAGCGTGCCGAGCATGCGAAAGCCGCCCGCGCCGACCTTCGGCGGCTCCACATGCTTCAGCACCTGGTCGAACAGGGCTGCCATGTCCGTCTTCGGCTCGCTCGCCGAATCCGACATCCAGCCCTGCTTGGCGGAGCCATAGATGATCGGGAAATCTAGCTGTTCATCCGTCGCATCGAGCGCTGCGAACAAGTCGAACACTTCGTTGACGACCTCGGTCGGACGAGCGTCCTGCTTGTCGACTTTGTTGACGCAGACGATGGGCTTCAGCCCAATCTTCAACGCCTTGCCCAGGACGAACTTGGTCTGCGGCATCGGCCCTTCGGCGGCGTCCACAAGTATGATCGCCCCGTCAACCATGGACAGGATGCGCTCGACCTCGCCGCCGAAATCAGCGTGGCCCGGCGTGTCGACGATATTGACCCGAACATCCTTCCACACCACCGAAGTCGCCTTGGCCAGGATGGTGATGCCGCGCTCGCGTTCAAGATCGTTCGAATCCATGACCCGTTCGGCGACCTTCTGGTTGTCACGGAACGCGCCCGACTGCTGCAGGAGGCGGTCAACGAGGGTCGTCTTGCCATGGTCGACGTGGGCGATGATGGCGATGTTGCGAAGTTTCATGGGCGGGCTTTACTGACGGCGGCCGATCAACGGGCGAAGCGGGCGAGCGCTTTCCTCTTGAACGCGAAGATGACGGGAATACGACGGCGAGCTGTACGAAACCGCGCGCTCAGCCGATTGATTGTGCGGCGCAGTACACGAAAGATCGGCAAAAGGGAAGAGGCGGCGCGGCGCCTGCGACGGCGGCGACCGAGAGGCCGCCGCCTCCAAGGTGGCCGGTCCACCAGGCGTAGTCGCTGGTGAAGCGCGAGAGCAGCATGATGATTCCCGCTGCGACCCCAAGCGCAAACAGCCAGCCACCCCAGCGGACATGAGGGGGCGCATCGGGAGTGGGCGCAGGATAGCTCGCCAAAACGCGACCAGCCCGACAAGCAGACCCCTTGATTTTCGGGCAAATCATGGGCGGAACGCGGACGGGCCGCTCGATCTGGGGCGGCGATCGAGGAGAGCCAGACTTGGCCGACTCGCCCGCTCCGTCTTAGACATCTATGGATATTGCAAGTCTCCGAACCGACCCCCATTGTCGGAAGAGGCGGAGCGGCGGGTTTCCACCGCGATACCCGGCTATCCAGGTCGAGTATTTGGCGCTCTTTGGGGGGAGCGATGAAAACGCACAAGATCGACGCGCCGAATGGCGCAATCGCAGTCCACGAGTCGGCCGGCCGCGGTCCAGCCGTGGTGCTCATCCACGGCAACTCGTCCTCGTCGCGCGCCTTCTCTCGACAGCTCGAGGGGCGCCTGGCGAGCCGGTGTCGGCTGTTCGCCGTCGATCTGCCGGGCCACGGTGAGTCGGACGATGCGAAGAACCCGGGCGCCTATTCGCTTCCGGGCCATGCCCACGCCGTCCGCGCGGTCGTGGATGAGCTGAGGCTTGGCGAGGCCTGCTTCGTCGGCTGGAGTCTCGGCGGGCATGTCGCGCTCGAAATGGCGCCTGATCTTCCGCGAGCGCGCGGATTCGTTATCTTCGGCGCGCCGCCAATCGCATCCGGCGAATCCCTGCAGGAAGCGTTCCTGCCCAATCCGGCGATGAGATTCGCTTTCCAGGAAAGTCTCGACAGCATCGAGGCGTCAGCCTATCTCGCGGCGTTCTTCAGACCCGGCTTCGCCGAGATTCCGCCATTCTTCCTCGAAGATGTCTCGCGCACAGACGGGCGGGCGCGCGGCGCTCTCGGGGCGAGTGTCGGCGCCGGCCTCTATCGTGACGAGGCGGCGGTCGCCCTCGGTCTCAAAGTCCCGCTCGCCGTGCTCCATGGGCGGGAAGAGCAGCTGGTCAACGGACGCTACTTCGGTTCGGTCGTCATGCCGACGCTCTGGCGGGGCGCGGTCCAGCTCATTCCCGGGGCTGGGCATACGCCGCAATGGGAGACGCCAGACGCATTTGACGCTCTCATCGAAGCGTTCGTCGAAGACACCGCCTAAGCCGCGACGACCCGCGAACAGGTTCGCGGCGGCGACCTGTCGGCGGTCGCTGATCTCGCCATCGGCGCGTATTCGCCACGACATGATAATCTCGCGGCGCGAAACCTTGGAGCCGCGGCGCTCGTCGCGACAGGATCTGGGATTCGCATCATTCCATTGGGCGCCACCGCATCTTGAGGGTCGGCAGCCCCGACTGCGGGTTCAATCCTCGGCCAACGAGCGAGAATCCCTCACGCTCATAGAAGCGGAGGGCGCGCAAGTTCACCTCGTTGACGTCGAGTTCGACCGCGATTGGCGAACGGCGCTTGGCCTCATCGATGAGCGCTGAGGCGAGACCCGAACCGCTCTCCGCCGGCGCCACGCAAAGCTGATCGAGATAGCCGGATTTGGCGTCGATGGCGGCGAAGCCCGTCGGCCTCTGGTCTTCGTCAAGCCCGACAATGATTTCCACCCCGCTGGCGCGCAACGCGCGCAGATGGGTCATGAGCCAAGTGCGGCGGCCGTCAAAGTCGATGTCGAGGAGGGTCTCGCTCCACGCCGCCACCCAGAGATCAATCAGGGCCGGAAGATCGCCCTCGACGAAATCCCTGAGCGCCCGGGTTCGAGCGCTCACCGCTCCGTCAGCTTGAGTTCTATGCGCCGGTTGCGGGCGCGCGCCTCTTCGTCGGTTCCCTGGTCGATCGGCTGGAACTCGCCGAAGCCGGCCGCGGCCAGGCGGTCGGGCTCGACGCCCTTGCTGATCAGATATTGCACGACCGCCACCGCTCGCGCGGCGGAGAGCTCCCAGTTCGACCTGTAGGGACCCGCGCCACTGATCGGAATGTTGTCGGTATGCCCGTCGACCCTCAGGATCCAAGGGATATCGGGGGGAATCTCGCGCTCGAGGTCGATCACGGCGGCGGCTAGCGTGTCGAGCGACTTCTGCCCAGCCGGGCTGATGTCGGCCTTGCCGACGTCGAACAGCACCGAGGATTGGAACACGAACCGGTCGCCCACCACCCGGATGTCCGGCCGGGAGCCAAGGATCTGACGCAGGCGGCCGAAAAAGTCTGAGCGATAGCGATTGAGCTCCTGAACTTTCTGAGCCAGCGCGACATTAAGCCGCTGGCCGAGATCGGCGATCTTCGATTGCGATTCCTTGTTCGCGGTCTCCGACGCGGAAAGCGCGTCCTCGATCGCCGCCAGCTGTTTGCGCAGGGCCGCGATCTGCTGGTTGAGCACGTCCACCTGAGCTAGCGCCTGCGCTGATATCTGCTTCTGCTGATCGAACGCAATGGCCGCCGCGGAGGCTTTTCCGCTCGCGGCGTCGACGTCGACCGCGCCCCGCGACGCGGCGTCCTGAAGGCGCTTCTGCCCCCGTTCGGCAGAGTCGAGCGTGGCGGTGAGGGCCGATATCTTGCTTTCGTCCGCGCCCTTCTGGCTGCGTTCGAGCGCGAGCAGGTTGGTCAGTTCCTCGATCTGTCGATTGAGCCTGGCGAGCGCCTCGTCCTTGCCCGAAACTTCCCGGGCGAGGAAGAACTGCGCCAGCATGAACACTGAAAGCAGAAAAATGATCACCAGCAGCATCGTCGACAACGCGTCGACGAAGCCCGGCCAATAGTTCACCGCCTCATATCGTCGTGAGCGAGACAGCGCCATGATTCAGCTCCCGAACGTCCCGCGGCCCTCAATCCCCCGGTTCACCGCGCCCCCAGTTCGTCCAGCAGGCGACGCAGGAGCTTGCCGATGTCTTCCTGCTGCGACGCCTGCGCGTCGACCCAATCCCGAATCTGCTGCTGCTCGGTGCGCATATGGCCGACCAGAGCGTGGATGCCTTCGGCCAGCGTCGCGATCGCCTTGGCGTCGCGCTGATACTCGATCGCGGGCTGCTGCGCGCCCTGAGGGATGATTGGCGCCTCCGGCATCGCCTCGGCGACTGGCGTCGTCTGGACGTGGCTGGCGAGAAACTCCTCGAACTCGGAATAGAACCGATTTTGGGCCTGGCCGGCCTGGAGGTCGAGGAAACCGAGGATCAAGGAGCTCGCAAGGCCGAACAGCGAGGAGGTGAACGAGACGCTCATGCCCGCGATCGGCAGCGAGAGACCGGCCTTGAGGTCGTCGAACATGGTCGCCGAGTCGTTACCCGTCTTCATGCTATCGATAACGCCCGAAATCGAGTGCACCGTCTCGAGCAGACCCCAGAACGTGCCCAGCAGACCGAGGAAGACCAGGAGCCCAACCAGATAGCGACTGAGCTCGCGGCCCTCGTCGAGCCTCGTGGCGATCGAATCCAGGATCGCGCGGGTGGTGATGGTCGATAAACCCCGCGCGCCTGCGCCGGCGTTGAGCATCACCGCCATCGGGGCAAGCAGCCGAGGAGCGGGCAGGGCTCTCCCCGTCGGGGCGCCGGTCAACGAGTTGACCCAGCGTATCTCGCGAAAGAGCCGGATCACCTGCCGGAACGTGAACAGCGCTCCGATCGCCAGGACGCCGAGGATGAGGCCGTTCAGGCCCGGATTGGCGCTGAAGGCGAGCGCGATCTGCTTATAGAGGATGAGGACGACGAATCCGACCAACGCGAGGAACGCCGCCATCCCGACCAGGAAAATGCGTGGAGAGGTAAGGAGCCGGATATCCGGATCTTGCGCCATGGGTCGCCGAATCGAATCCTACGCGGACGTTTTCGCCTCAATAGCATAGCCAACGAGCGATCAAAGCGGCGCAGGGCTGGGTTTCGCCCGGCGCCTCGGCTTGCATACGAAACGATCGGTCACGCGGCGTTTAACCGAGGACTGAGCCAGCCGCGATCGACCAGCACCTCCGCGATCTGTACCGCGTTGAGCGCCGCCCCTTTGCGCAGATTGTCGGACACCACCCAAAGGTTAAGGCCGTTGTCGATCGTCGGGTCTTCGCGGATTCGGGAGATGTAGGTCGCGTCTTCGCCCGCCGCCTCGTGGGGGGTCATGTAGCCGCCGGGCTCCCGCCGGTCGACGACCAGGCAGCCCGGCGCCCGGCTCAGAATATCGCGGGCTTCCTCGGCGCTGATCGGCTTCTCGAACTCGACGTTGACCGCCTCAGAATGGCCGATGAACACCGGCACCCTGACGCAGGTCGCGGTCAGCTTGATCTTGGGGTCGAGGATTTTCTTGGTCTCGGCGACCATCTTCCACTCTTCCTTGGTCGAGCCGTCGTCGATGAACACGTCGATCTGCGGAATGACATTGAAGGCAATGCGCTTCGGGAGCTTCTTCGGCTCGACCGGGTCGGACACGAACACGGCGCGCGTCTGCCTGAACAGTTCGTCCATCGCCTCCTTGCCCGCGCCAGAGACGGACTGGTAGGTCGCCACCACCACGCGCCGGATTGTCGCGCGGTCGTGCAGCGGCTTCAAGGCGACGACGAGCTGGATGGTCGAGCAATTGGGGTTGGCGATGATATTCTTCTTGCTGAATCCCTTCGCCGCAGCCGCATTGACCTCGGGTACGATCAGCGGCACGTCCGGGTCCAGGCGCCAGGCCGACGAGTTGTCGATCACGACGCAGCCCTTGGCGGCGATCCTGGGTGAATATTCTTTCGAGATCATCCCGCCAGCCGACATCAGGCAGATATCTGTGGAGGAAAAGTCATAGTGCTCGAGCGCCTTGCACTTGAGCGTTCGGTCGCCAAAAGACACCTCTCGGCCGATCGAGGCGGGGGAAGCGAGCGCGACCACCTCGGACACCGGGAAACGCCGCTCGGCGAGGACGGAGAGCATTTCGCGGCCGACATTGCCGGTGGCGCCGGCGACTGCGACCTTGAAGCCTGACATAGGGAAATTCCTTTTGGCGCTTTGATCTCCCCACTTTCCTGTCCGCTTTCCAGGAGCGGACTTTGGCCAGCGCTTCCGCCGGGGAGAAGCGGGAAGCGGCGTCAGCCGTTCGACCCGCCTTTCAGCGGGCGGCCCGTTTTGGTCGGCTTTTTCAACCCGCAGCGCAATGTCGAGCCCAATCCGGCCCCGGCGCGGAAAGCGCCGAGCAGGATTGTGCAGAACCATGGCCCGCGCGCCTTGTCAATGCGAAGAGATGAGGAATGGCGCGAAACGCTACACGACCGCCTGACAGGCTTCATATCGGCGACGGAATCCAAAACCTAACCAAGCCTCGGGGAATTCAGACTGATTTGGGAACCGTGAGAATTTCGAAACTGTCGAATATCGAGCCATCTCGACCATCGCCTTGCCCATTGCGCGGGCCGGTTCGAGCGTCTATACCCCCGTTCCTGAGCGCTCACCTCGCTCGAGATCTTGGGAGATGGGCGCTTAGCTCAGCGGTAGAGCACTACCTTGACATGGTAGGGGTCAGAGGTTCAATCCCTCTAGCGCCCACCATCTCCTAACTTCCCCCCTTCGCCCAATTTTCGCACAGGTTTTCGGCGACAGCCTCGGCGCGGCGAGTCGCTCCGACCCTCCCGCTCCACCCATGGATGGAATGCATTGATTGCGCTTACCGACGCGAAACGATCGAAAGCCGGCTGGGCGGTTCTCGGCCTTGTCGTGGGCCTGATCCTCGCTGCGACCCACGCTTTCGCGGCGGGTCCGGACGCGCAAGGGGGCGCTGTGAAGGACAAGCACGGCGATTGGGTGACCCGTTGCGAAACTCCGCCCGGCGCCGCTCATGAGCAATGCGCCGTCGTGCTCAGCGTCGTCGATCAGGACCGGCCGAACTTGATCCTGGTGGTGATTGTGCTCAACACCGCCGACCGGAAGGCGCGGCTCATGCGGGTGATCGCGCCGCTCGGGGTCCTGCTTCCTCCGGGCGTGACCTTGCGGATCGACAACGCCGAGGCGGGGCGCCTCAGCTTCCTGCAATGCCTTCCCAACGGCTGCATCGCCCAGCTCGCCATGGATGAAAGCCTGGTCGACAAGCTGAAGAACGGAAAGACGGCTACGCTCGGCGTCTTCCAGACGCCCGAGGAGGGCGTCGGCGTTCAGGCGCCGCTCGCCGGTTTCAAGGAAGCCTACGGACAATTGCCTTGACGCACGGGGCAGGGTAAGCACCCACCCCGCGATTTTCGAACGAATGCCAACAGAACAATTGTCGAAGCACCCCGCAATGATGGCTCGCGCAACGCTGATTCGCACCGCGCTTCTTTCGGCTGCGCTCGCCGCCCTGACCGGCTGCAGCACGGTCGGCTCGGTCGGCGACTCGGTCGGCGGCTTTTTCTCCCATCGCGATCCGAACGCCGCCAGCCTCAACGCGGGCGTGGCCCCGCGCCAGATTGCGGGCAAGCTCCCGCGCAATGCGAGCGAGAAGCCCGTCGTTCTGCCGGTGGCCTCGCAGGACATCAATTGCCCCGAGGTGGACATTGCCGATGGCGGCGCGTCGCTGCGCGTCGGCGGCCCGGAGAACGCTTCGGTGCGCTACCAGTTCAATATCGGCGACACGGCCCGTCAATGCGACCCCGCGGGCCCGGGGCAGGCCGCGGTGAAGATTGGCGTGGCGGGCGAGGTCGTGATCGGCCCGGCGGGCGCGGCCGGGACGTTCAGCGCGCCGGTCAAGATCACGGTGACCAAGCAGGGCGACAACACCACGGTCTTTTCCCAGAGCTACCGGGTCGAGGCGACGACCGACGGGGTCTCCGCCGGCAAGTTTCGCATGGTGACCGATCCGATCAGCCTGCCGATGCCCACCCTCCAGCTTGCCGACCTCTATACGATCACGGTCGGGTTCGAGGGCGGGACCGCTGTGCGGACGGGGCACACGACCAGGAAGAAGAGGCGGACGGCGGGCTAGGGCGCGGCTCGCCATTAGCGCGTCGGTTTCGAGCGATTTCAACGGTTTGCGGCGCCACTTGCGATCCATTCCGGCCGGGGAGCCCGATCGTCGACCTGGCGCTTCGTTCGAGCGTCGACGAGGGCCCCAAACGGCGAAGGGCGTCGCGCACGGCAAGGCTCAAGTTCGGAATGGTTCGGACCTGACGCCTGTCGCCGTTGGCGACCATGCCGACGTCAAAGCCTCGGTTGTGATAAGCACAATTTCATTATGTTATTTTCCTCGTTTCCCGATACACCTCACCCCCGAAACGGAAGTCCCCGTTCCCCTCTTATCGCACGGTGTTCGACGCACAGCCTTCGTCCCCTGGGGCGGAGGTGAAGCGGGCGTTCCGCCGCAAAAAATCCGCAAGGGGCCGTTAAGAGCGCAGCTTGGAATTGACGAAACATCGTTCGGAGCACTCAACGAGACGGAACCCCGATTTGAATTCAGAGAACTCTTCCGGGCCCGGGGAAACCGGCGCACAAGGCCAAGGTTCTGACTTATTGGCCGCAAGACCACTGGAATCGGAGGCGGCGCCTCCAGCGCCTGCCGCGGACGCGGCGTCCGGAGAGGGCTCCGCCGCTAGCGGCGCCCAGGGCGAAGGCGAAGCGAAGGCGGCGATCGCGCAGCGCGCTGAGCCTTCTATCAAGGCGGAAAGAAGCTTCTTTGCCGGGACGGTCGGCAGAAATCATGAAATTGGCGACTCGCCGGTCGGGGGCGCCTCGTTCGACGGGGCAAAGGTTGATCCTCTGAGGGAGGCGTCGGCAGCCCTCGACGATCGGGATTATGCGACCGCTCAGCGTCTTTTTGAAGCGGTCGGACGGAAGGACGTCGCGGAGGCCATCAAGGACGCATTGGCGGCCCTCGATCGCAAGGATTTCGCGAAAGCTCAGCGTCTTTTTGAGGCGCTCAGCCAGAAGGACGCCGCTGCGGAGCCGGTGACGGGAGCCGCCGGCGCGCCGGTGAACGAATCGGCGCCGGCCAGTCCAGCGCCCCCCAAATCCGCGACGTCGACAGCGGCTCCGATGGCGTCCGACTCCCAGAACAAAGCAATACAGAAACCCCTAACATCGGCGCCCGAAGTCGTTCCGCTCGCGGATGCGGCGTATCGTCGGCCGCCGCCCGAGGCGAAAAAGGCAAAATCGCGCCGCCTTGGGCCGCTTTTCCTCGGAGCCGGCTTGGTGGCGTTTGCGGTGCTCGGCGTATCCGCGATTTACGGTTCGCCGTCGAACTGGACGATTGCCGTCACAAAAAGTCAGGCGATCGCCGGTCTTTCTTCAGGCGCTCACATCCTCAAGGCGCATCTGGAGGCGGTCATGGGCAGAAGCGCGGGCGAGGAGGAGCGGTCCGCGACGCGCGCCCCCGACGCTGCGCTCGCACAGCTGACGGAGCGGCTCGACCAGATCGAGCACGAGTACGGAGCGCGTTTTGATAAGCTCGGCGAGCGCTTCGACCAGGATTCCCCCTCCAGATTCGCCGATATGGCGGCGAGGCTCGATAGGTTGGAAAAGAAAGCCGCCTTGCCGGCGTCGCCCGCCTCAGAATCGGCCGACGTCGTGGCGAGGCTCGACAAATTGGAGAAGCGAATCGCCGCCGCGGCTGCGCCGGCTTCAGAAATTGCTGGTCTCACGACAAGGCTCAACAGGTTGGAGAAGAGAGTCGCCGTCGCGAGCGCAAGTTCCGCCAAGCCCCCGCCTGCCGCGCCGAGACAATCGCGGCTTATGGCGAGGGCGGACCCTTCCGCCCCGTATGAAACAGCCAGACCCGACGACCCGGGGCCCGTGCTCCGAGACTATAGCGTCGAGAGTGTGCGGGACGGCGTCGCGGTGGTTGACGGTCGCGATGGTCCCCAAGAGGTCGCGCCCGGAGATTCTGTCCCTGGCGCGGGGCGCGTCTTGCGAATTGAAAAACAGGGCAACGATTGGTTCGTCCTGACAAGCCGCGGCGTCATTGCGAGCGGTCAGGCGCCCTAGCGGCGACGTTGACTTGCAATCTCTCCGTCGCCTTCTAACGACCGCTACCTCGCGCTAACCGCTCGTTCATATCCCCGCTTACTGGCGCGCCATCGCGATGCGGATGGCGTCCTCCGGCGAAACGAGGTGGTCCGAGTTCTCGGCGGCATCGGCAATGGCGAGCTGGACGCCCTTGACTCGACCGTTGAAGGCGTTGCCCCGCGAGCCGTAATCCGGGGAAACGGGGGCGCCGCTGTCCTCGCCGACGTCGCAGCCGTCGTCGGCGGAGAAGACCATGGCCTGTGTCATGGGAACGGCGCCTTCGCCGACCTTCTTGCCATCGACGTAGAGCGTCACCTGGCCGCCCTTGCCGAGACCGCCGCCAGCGTAGGCGAATTCCATCCGCACCTGGTGCTCGCCGGCGGGGAGCTGGCTCGCGGACTCCACAAAGTAGTGGTTCACTCCGGCGACGTTGTAGCAGTACTTGAGCTTGCCGCCCTTGGCGTACAGGCTCCAGCCGCCGATGTTCGCGCCCTGAGCGATGATGACGCCTTCGGCTCCCGACTTCGGCACTTCGATTTGGGCCGTGACGGAATGGGACTTGTTCTTGATGCTGAGGACGCAGTTCTCGGACAATCGTCCCATGCCGCCGAACAGGATCTGGGTGTTTCCCTTGATCAGCACCGGCCGGCCGGCGGTGTCCGGGTTCATCTTTTCGATCACCCGGTCGTCGATCGGCAGCACGTTGTAGCGCGTCGCCTCGATCAACCACAGACGTTGGAGTTCACGCAGCTTCTCCGGCATCTGTTTTGAGAGATCGTTCGCCTGGCTCCAGTCCTTGTTGGTGTCGTAAAGCTCCCAGACATCATCGTCGAGTGGCACGGTCTTTCGGCCTACGAGCACCCAAGGCGTCCCGTGCTTTGTCACCGCAGTCCAGCCTTTGTGGTAAATGCCCCGGTTGCCGCACATCTCGAAGTACTGCGTCTCATGCCGCTCCGCGGCCTTGGCGTCGTTAAATGAGTACAGCATGCTCACGCCCTCGATCGGACGCTGATGCACGCCGTTGACCGAGACCGGTTCGGGCAGCCCTGCGGCCTCCAGTATCGTCGGCGCCACATCGATGAGGTGGTGGAACTGCGAGCGGATCTCGCCCTTCGCCTGAATGCCCTTTGGCCAGTGCACGATCGTGCCGTTGCGCGTCCCGCCCCAGTGCGAAGCGACCTGCTTGGTCCACTGATACGGCGCGTTCAGGGCGTGCGCCCAACCCACCGCGTAATGGTTGTATGACTCGGGCCCGCCGAGCTTGTCCAGGCGCTCGATTAGGAATTCGGGAGTCTCGAGCGCGGCCAGGCCGTTGAAGTTGGCCATTTCGTTGTAGGCGCCGTTGATCGTGCCTTCGGCCGAGGCGCCGTTATCGCCGATGATATAGTAGACGAGCGTGTCGTCGGCGATCTCGAGCGTCTTCAGCCCGTCGAGCAAGCGTCCGACATGGTGGTCGGTATACTCCATGAAGCCCGCATACACTTCCATTTGTCGGCGCAGGACCGGCTTCAGCGCCTCCGGCATGTCGTCCCAACTGGGGATTTCGGCATGGCGCGCGGTGAGTTGCGCATCCTGCGGGATGACGCCGAGCGCCTTTTGCCGGGCGAAGGTTTCCTCCCGCAGTTTGTCCCAGCCCTGATCGAATTTTCCCCTGTACTTGTCGACCCATTCCTTGGGCACATGGTGGGGGGCATGCGTCGCGCCCGGCGCGAAGTAGACGAAGAAGGGTTTGTCCGGGGCGAGCGCTTTTTGCTGCGACACCCACGCCATCGCCTTATCGGTCATGTCCTCCATGAAGTGATAGCCCTCTTCAGGCGTTCTCTTGGGTTCGACCGGCGTCGTGCCTTCATAGAGCGTCGGGTACCATTGGTTCGCCTCGCCGCCGATGAAACCATAGAAATATTCGAAACCGCCGCCGCCGGTTGGCCAGGCGTCGAACGGCCCGACCGGACTCGTCTCCCATACTGGCACTTCGTGGCATTTGCCGAACTGCGCCGTCGAGTAGCCGTTAAGCTTCAGCGTGCGTGCGAGCGGCGAAATCGTATTGGGCAGAACGGAATTGTATCCCGGCGCCCCGGTCGCGATTTCGGTGATGCCGCCCATGCCGGCGGAATGGTGATTGCGCCCCGTCAAGAGGGCCTGGCGGCTTGGGGAGCAAAGGGCGGTGGTGTGAAAGCGATTGTATTTCAGACCGACTGCCGCCAGTTTTTCCGCGTTGGGTGTCTGGCAGGGGCCGCCGAATGCGCTCGACGAGCCGAACCCGGCGTCGTCGATCAGGATGATGAGGACATTCGGCGCGCCCTTGGGCGGACGCAGCTGCTCGATTGGCGGGAATTTGCTGTCCGGATCTTTGGCGTCGTAAGCAATCAGGCCGGTTCGCTCGGGAGTGGCCATCGGCAGATGCGACCGATGCTTCTTGTCCTCGACGCTCATGATTTTGGCTTCCTCCGCGTGGCCGGGATTGGATATTTGTCAAAAGGCGACACAAGTGCAAGCGATCCCGGATGCCGGGTCCCCGGTCTCCAGCGTCACGCAAGTAGGAACTTAGCGGTAGCTCACTATTGGGGCCTCACTGAATGACCGGAATGGGTCTCTTTGACCGATTCGCCAGGCCGTCGGGAATGTCCGCTCTTAGCGCGAAACGGTCATAGCCGAGCCGATCCGCTGGTCTCCGCGCCCCGCGTTGACAATGCGCCGCCCCTCAGGCTAGCTCGATCCCGTCAGTCGAAGACACTTCGCGGAAGAGTCCGGCGTCGTCTCGCCGGCGCCGAAGGCGCAACCGCCCCGGAAACGCTCAGGCCCTAGGGACCGCTGAAGTGATGACGCTCTGGAAAGCGGCGCGCGCGGTTCATTGGCGTTCGCCCACCGACGGGGGTAACCGCGAAAAAGCGGGAAATCTCTCAGGTCATCGGACAGAGGGGGCGTCCGCAAGCGCTCAAGCCGCCAGCCGCGGCTTGACGCCGAGCGCGGGCGTTTTTTCGCGACTGGCGGACCGATGACCGAAGCCTCGACCCAAAAGACCCCGCTCCACGCCCTGCATGTCGAGCTTGGCGCGCGCATGGGGCCGTTCGCCGGCTACGACATGCCGATCCAGTATCGCGCGGGAGTCCTCGCCGAGCACCTGCATACCCGCAAAAGCGCCGGCCTGTTCGATGTCTCGCATATGGGCCAGGCGATGCTCGAGGGCGCCGATCATGGCGCGGTCGCGGCCTTTCTCGAGCAGCTCTGTCCCGCCGACTTTCGCAGCCTCGCCCCCGGCCGGCAGCGCTATAGCCAGTTGCTCAACGACGAGGGCGGGATCGTCGACGATTTCATGGCGGCCCGCCCGCCCGGCGCGGACGGGGCTCTGCGCCTCGTCGTCAACGCCTCGCGCAAAGAGGCCGACTTCGCCCTCATGCGCCGCCGACTGCCCGCTGGCGTCCGGCTGACGGAAATGCCCGGCGCCGCGCTGATCGCGCTCCAGGGCCCGCTCGCCGCCGCGACATTGGCGGGGCTTGCGCCCGGACAGGGGCTCGAAACGATGGGTTTCATGAGCGCGCGGCCGGCGCGGATCGCGGAATTCGAGACCTTCGTCTCGCGCTCAGGCTATACCGGCGAGGACGGCTATGAGATCTCGCTTGCCTCGAGCGAGGCGGAACGCTTCGCCCGCCTTCTCCTGAGCCAGCCTGAAGTCGCGCCGATCGGACTCGGCGCGCGCGATTCGCTCCGGCTCGAGGCCGGGCTCTGTCTCTACGGCCACGAGCTCGACGAGACGATCGATCCCGTCGAAGCCGCGCTCCAATGGTCGATCCAGAAGCGGCGGCGCGCCGAGGGCGGCTTTCCTGGCGCGAAGCGCATTCAGGATGCGCTGGCCAACGGGCCGGCGCGGCTGCGGGTGGGCATAAGGCCGGACGGCCGCGCGCCGGCGCGCGAGGGGGCGGAGATCGTTTCAGCGGACGGCGCGCCGATCGGCGCCGTGACGTCGGGCGGATTCGGGCCAAGCGTCAACGCGCCGATCGCGATGGGCTATGTCACCCGCGCCCATGCCGCGGTCGGGACGCCCGTCAGTCTCATGGTGCGCGGCAAGCTTTTAAGCGCGCGCGTCGTCGCGCTGCCTTTTCATCCTCACGCCTATTACCGCGGATAAGCCAGGGAGACGCATAAGTGGCGCAGATTCTCTACACCAAGGACCACGAATACCTGCGCGTCGAGGGCGGGGAAGGCGCCGTCGGCATCAGCGAGCACGCGCAAGCGCAACTCGGCGACGTCGTGTTCGCCGAGACGCCCCCAGTCGGCAAGGCCCTCAAGCAGGGCGATCCGGCCGCGGTGGTCGAGAGCGTGAAGGCGGCGAGCGATGTGTTCGCGCCGGTTTCGGGCGAGGTTGTCGCCGTCAATTCCGAAGTCGAGTCGACCCCCGGCCTCATCAACGAGGACGCGATGGGCAAGGGCTGGCTCTTTCGCATGAAGCTCGCCGACCCGGGCGAATTGAGCGGCCTCATGGACGAGGCCGCTTACGGCGAATTCGTCAAGAGCCTGGGCTGACCCATGCGCTACCTGCCGCTGGACGGAAATGAACGCGACGCGATGCTGGCGCGCATCGGCGTTTCGGACATCGACGCTTTGTTCGCCGACATTCCCGCCGACAAGCGGACCCGGGGCCTCCTCGACATGCCGCTCGGAAAAAGCGAGATGGCGGTCGAGCGGGCGATGGCGGCGATCGCGGCTCGCAGCGTCGCGGCCGGATCGGCGCCATTCTTTGTCGGCTCGGGCGCCTATCGGCGGCATATTCCAGCGACCGTCGACCATCTCATCCAGCGCTCCGAGTTCCTGACCAGCTACACGCCCTACCAGCCGGAGATCGCGCAGGGGACGCTGCAGGTCCTGTTCGAGTTCCAGACCCAGGTGGCCGCGCTGACGGGCATGGAGGTCGCCAACGCCTCGATGTACGACGGTTCGACCGCCTGCGGCGAAGCGATGCTGATGGCGCACCGCCTGACGCGCCGCAACGGAGCGGTGATTTCAGGCGGGCTGCATCCGCAATATGCCGACGTCTGCGCGACGCTTGCGCATATGGCGGGCGACACGATCGTCCGTCTGCCCCCGGACCTCCAGGCGAGCGAGGACATCGCCGCGGCGATCGACGGCGAGACGAGCTGCGTCATCGTGCAATCGCCCGATTTCTTCGGCAATCCGCGGGATCTTGCGCCCATAGCCGCGGCGGCGCACGCGCATGGCGCGCTCCTGATTGCGGTGTTCACCGATCCGGTCGCTCTCGCCGCCGTGCGCCCGCCCGGCGAGATGGACGCCGACATCGCGGTCGGCGAGGGGCAGGGAATTGGCAACGCGCTCAATTTCGGCGGCCCCTATGTCGGCCTGTTCGCAACGCGAGCGAAGAACGTGCGGCAGATGCCGGGGCGCCTCGCCGGCGAGACGGTTGACGCGGAGGGCCGGCGCAGCTTCGTGCTCACGCTGTCGACGCGCGAGCAGCACATTCGCCGCGAGAAGGCGACGAGCAACATCTGCACCAATTCGGGCCTATGCGCGCTCGCCTTCTCGATTCATATGACGCTACTCGGCGCGAAGGGGCTTGAGCGCCTGGCGACAGTCAATCACGCCAACGCGGTCGATCTTGCCGGCCGGCTTTCCGCGATTGCCTCGGTCGAGGTGGTCAACACGCATTTCTTCAACGAGTTCACGATGCGCACGCCAAGGCGGGCGGATGAACTGATCGAGGCCCTGGCTCAACGCGGCGTGATCGGCGGACTGCCGGTTTCGCGGCTTCTGCCCAAGGCCGGGCTCGACGATTGCATCATCGTCGCCAGCACGGAAACGAACACCGACGAGGACCGCGAGCTTTACGCGCGGGCGCTCGCCGATTGCCTGCGATGAATAGTCAGGAGAGAGCCGCCCCATGAACATGCAAGGCCGCCCGACCCGTCCTGAAACCGCCGCCGCCCCGGCGGGACAAACTTTCACCGGCAACCGGGGTCTCGATGTCGAGGAGGCGCTGATCTTCGAGAACGGCCGCTTCGATGCGACGGGCGTCGACATCGACGAGCCGGCGCCGTTCCAGTCGAGGTTGGGGCCGCACGCGCGCCAGAGCGCGCTTCGATTGCCGGGCCTCAAGGAGCCCGAGGCGATCCGCCATTACGTCCGCCTGTCGCGCAACAATTATTCGATCGACGCCGGGATCTATCCGCTGGGCTCCTGCACGATGAAGCACAATCCTCGCCTCAACGAGAAGATGGCGCGGCTGCCCGGTTTCGCGGACGTCCATCCGCTGCAGCCGGTGTCGACGGCCCAAGGGGCGCTGGAGATCATCGAGGCCTTGTCCCATGCGCTCCTGACGATGACCGGCATGGAGGCGATTGCGATGTCGCCAAAGGCGGGCGCGCATGGCGAGCTCTGCGGCATGATGGCGATCAAGGCGGCGATCGAGGCGCGAGGGGAGGGGGCGACGCGCCGCGTCGTTCTGGTTCCTGATTCCGCTCATGGCACGAATCCGGCGACCGCCGCGCTGATCGGCTATTCGGTGCGTCCGGTACCAGCGGGCGATGACGGGATCGTTAGCGTCGAGGCGGTGCGGAGCGCTCTTGGGTCCGACGTCGCGGCGATCATGCTGACCAATCCCAACACTTGCGGACTGTTCGAGCGCGAGATCGTCGGCATCGCCGACGCCGTTCATCAGGCGGGCGCTTATTTCTATTGCGATGGCGCGAATTTCAACGCCATCGTCGGCAAGGCGCGGCCCGGCGATCTCGGCGTCGACGCCATGCACATCAACCTGCACAAGACGTTCTCGACCCCGCATGGCGGCGGCGGCCCCGGCGCGGGCCCGGTCGTGCTGTCGGCGCGGCTCGCGGCTTACGCGCCGGTTCCGTTCGTCGTACGCGAAGCGGGGGCGCTTCGGCTCGTCGAACATACGCAGGGCTGCGAATCGTTCGGGCGCATGTGCGCTTTCCACGGGCAGATGGGCATGTTCGTGCGCGCGCTCAGCTTCATTCTCTCCCACGGCGCCGATGGGCTCAGGCAGGCGTCGGAAGACGCGGTGCTGTCCGCCAACTACATCCGCGCTTCGCTCAACGATCTCATGAGCGCGCCGTTCGGCGATCGGCCCTGCATGCACGAGGCTTTGTTCGACGACCGGTGGCTCAAGGATACGGGGCTCACGACGCTCGACTTCGCGAAAGCGATGATCGACGAGGGCTATCATCCGATGACGGTGTATTTTCCGCTGATCGTGCACGGGGCGATGCTGATCGAGCCGACCGAATCGGAATCCAAGGCCAGCCTTGACCTCTTCATCATGGCGTTGCGCGATCTGGCCATCGCGGCGAAGGCGGGGAAGCGCGAACGGTTCCAGGCGGCTCCGGTTCATGCGCCGCGCCGCCGGCTCGACGAGACGCGCGCCGCCCGCCAGCCCGTGCTTCGCTGGGCGGGACCTTTCGCTGGGCAGGACCTCAGGGGAATCGCTTCAGGTTAACGGGTGTTTTGGCGGATGATATCTTCGAGGTATTCGGGGCTTAGGTTTGCGCGTTTTCTTCGGGTCTTGAGGCTGTGCCTGTCGTTTTTGGCGCGGATGAGGTTCATGTTCATGTGCC
>DASXES010000132.1:0-27629 GCA_036489975.1 Roseiarcus sp. | reverse complement strand
TGTCTTTGCGCTTGAGCGCCGCCACCCGCCTGTCAATCCGATCAACCCTCGCCTTGATCGTTCGGCGGTCCGGCAGAGGCAGTTCAGCGCGCGCGCTTCTCGCTCTCACTTGCTCGATCAAATAGGTCATCGTAGGTCGCTTGGGCTTCAAATAAATCTCCCGAATCGCCAGCGAAATGAGTTTCTCTCTTCGGTGGTCCAAAACGAACGCGTTCTTGCGGCGTCCTCGGGTGCGCGGTTCAACTGAGCTGACGGTTCGTTTCGCCCGAAACGCAGCAATCAGCCGATACAGTGTCGCCCGACTGACCCCCAATTCCCACGCCACTTCGTCAACGTCCTTGATCGATAGACGTTTGTCGCCGTGCCGCTCCAGAAGGCCGCTGATCGCTTCTTCGCGTCTGCACCCCTCTAGCCAGGCGCGCTGCTTTTCATCATCGTCAAAGACGCGTTCTTCGACATCCATCACGCCCGCCGATTTCGCCAAAACGTTCGGCGTTTAAATTCTCACAATTGATGGCTAAGCCAACGCATATTATCAAATTAAATGGGTCTGCCTCACTTTCCGTGCTGCATGGCAGGGAGGAGCGGTAACATACGAGCGCGTAGGAGTTCAGCGCCGGCTCGGCCGTACATCGCGCGCTTCAGGGTCTTTAGGCGATTGATCTGTCCTTCAGTCTGGCCGTTGCTCCATTCTTCGGTCACGGCGTTGGTTATGGCGTCGAGATCTCTGCGCACCGTTCGGGCGAAGCGCTGCATTGCGTAGAGTCCTGATCGCTGAGCGTCGTCGACCCAGACACCAAGTTTTTCGACATCCCGGCCTCGAAGGATCCCTCGGAACCGCATCGCCAGCTGGCGCATGGCCGTGAATTCTGGCGAGGCGCGTTTCAGAGCCTCGACTTTCGCCGCCTGATTTGGCGTAAGCAAACCCCGCGGCTTGATACATAACGACGCCGCAACGATTGGCGTGATCGTCCAGCCCGTCGCGGGATCGACGACGCGTGACGCCGTCTCCATCGTGGGCTTCGGCTCAATCTTTGGCTCCCCGGCCACCGCCGGCGAAGCTTTAGCTTCGGCAGCGCCTCGCCACTTCGCGAGTAGCCTTTCCAAATGAGAGTAGCTCCCGGTGTAGCCACGAAGCTTGATCTCATGGAACAGCTGTCGACCTCGAACACAACCCTCGGCCCAGCGACGCGAAAGATAGTCGAGGAAATGGTGAGGCGAGCAGGGCTTCGGCGCCGAGGCGCGTCGCTCCGGCGGAGCGTCGCATTTCAGCCATTTCCTGATGGTGCGCGATCCGAATCCAGTCTCGTGGGCAATGGCGGCGATCGAGTTTCCTGCCTCGCGCAGACTGCGGATCCGATCGAAGATAGCCTGCCTCGAACGCCGATGGGCCTGGCGGGTCAGAAGCCGGTGTTCTGCGACATCGCTCGGGCCGCCCGAACCCGATCTGGTCAACGCGACATGCTCCTCGCCGGACTCCGGCAATAAGGCTCGACCGGTCGGTCGGTCGACACGGCTTAGCTGGGCCTCAATCGTCTCGCGCAAGTTCTGCAGCAGATGGAATCGGTCGGCGACCTGCCGCGCTTGAGAGGCGCCAACTCGCGCGCCCTCCGCGTAAAGACCACAGCGATCGCGACTGACGATTTCGACCTCTGGATGCTGGCTGAGCCATTCGGCTGTGCCCGTGACCGTCCGGTCCTGCAGCAGGTCGACAACCTCGCGCCGCTCCAGGTCGACGATGATGGTCCCGTATGTGTGACCCTTTCGCCAGCTCCAGTCGTCGATGCCAGCCACCCGTACGCCCGCTGTCCTCCAGCCGCGGGCGACTTGCCGTTTCAGATGCCGAAGAATGGTGTCGTCGCTGACGGGCATGCCAAGGCGCTTCATCAGCCTCTCTCCCGGTTGGCCACCCGTCCCGTGCCCGAACAAATGAACAAGCTCAGCAATTCGATCGGTGCGGCGGCCGTGAGGACCAACAATCTCCGGCAACTGGTCCGCAAATGTCAGACGCTGGCATTCCCCATTCAGACATCGTCACCGGCTCACCTCTATTCTCAGAGTCACGGCAGAGCCCTGCGCGGGAAGGTCTTGAAGGCGTCGGATATATCGGCTGTGCCGGCGTGCAGACTCCTTGCTGCATTCGGGACAAACGCCTCTTCCCGGTCCCACGGCGGAGATCGCCCAACGCTCGCCATCCCGCTCCACGCTGACAATGCGTATGCCCGGTGCCGGAGCCCAGTCTGTATTATTTCGCATTCCCGCCGGTTACCGGAAAGGCGCGGGGTCCATCCAATCAGCACGGAAAGTGAGGCAGACCCTCTCCCGATCGAAATGGCGGCCCTTGAAAAGCTCGTCGATGTTCAGCACGCTCGTCGGCCTTCGCTGTGCCTTTGATGCAGCGAATATGACCCGGCGTCGCCATTTGCACCAGAACCGACGGCGGCGGGTTCCTAACTCAGGCCCGCTTTCGGGTTCGCCCTAAGGGCGCCTCGTGGTCGCGATTGCGTCCTATGTGTCCTCTCCTCAAGGAGGGCCGGCAATGAGCGTTGCTTTCATCCGGGAAGAGAGCGCAGCAGCCGCACAGGAGGTGAGCCTGCCTCCGCGGGCGATTTCAGCGCATCCCAACCTTGTGAGCCAATCCGGTCTTCGCGCGCTCGAGCGGGCCCTCGCCGATAGCCAGTAGGCTCTCAAAGCCGCCCAGGCGTTATTGGATGCCAACGAGCGTCGGCGCGTTCTGGAGCTCGCCACGCGGGATGCGCGCTATTTCGCGGAACACGTTGCGAGCGCGGTTCCGCAGCCTGAGCCGGCAGACACGGTCGTCGTTGTGTTCGGCTCCTCGGTCACGATCCCTCGCGACGACGGCGCCACCAGACGTTCCGGATCGTTGGCGAGGACGAGGCGGATTCGCGTGCGCCGGATCAATCGCCCATGTGTCCCCGCTTGCCCATCGGCTCATTGGAAAGCGGGTCAGTGAGGCCGTGGAGATGGATGGCCACGAAATCGAGATTGTCGCCATCGAATAGGGAGTCGAGTGCCGCCGGGTCGTCGTAAATTGGTCGGACGAGATTGTTGCGCGAGGAGCAGGCCGCCGCGCCCTTCGTGAAGCCGGTCGTAAAGGCCTCAAGGCATCCGTCGGGCGAGGATCGCCTGATGCTTGCCCGAGAGATCGAGCAGGTTCAGCTATTGATTGACGTAAGCCGCGAAGATTGGATCGCGCGGCATCCAGTAGGCGAGTTCCGAATGGTCGAACGGCGCGTCCGGATGAACGGGGCACGACACCACGATGCAGTTACGCCTGCACTCTCGTTTCCACGGCGTCGGTGATCATCAAATCCGCTTTATCTTCGACCAGCGCGTCGAAGATCGTGGCGTTGTCGCTCCACGGGACGATCGTCGCTTTCTGTAGATGAGCTCGGTCGAAGCGCTCGTTGGTTCCCCCCGGATTGACGATGACGTGCACGCCGGGTTGATCGATCGCCGCGATCGTTCCATATTTCGATTCGTCCCCGCAATGCGTGATTGTCGTCTTGCCGCTTGAAAAGACAAGGGCGGAAAATAGCCCGGTCCTCTGGCGGTCGAGAGTGATGGTGATCCCACCCATCGCGATGTCGAAGCTATTTGCCGCTAGATCGGATTTGAGCGTCGGCCAACTCGTCTTCACAATTTCTAGCCTCACGCCGAGCGACTGCGCAAGGCTCATCGCCATGTCGACATCGATGCCTTCGATCTTGCCGGAAGCGTCAGCGAACGAGAACGGGCGGTAGTCCTCGGTCAGGCCAACGCGAAGAGCTCTGGCCCCCACGATCGCGTCGAGGCGCGTGGGTGTCTCGGCGTGGGCAAGACCAACCGGGGCGACCAGAAACAGGTAGGCAAGAAGGCCAAAAGCAAATCGGATGGGAGACTGAAGGAACACAAGGGTCATGGAAATCTCGGGCCGCCACTGCAGGGGCGACTAAGGTTGCGGCATCTGGCGGTCAATCTTAATTGGCGCGCACTTTCGACAACTCAGCGCGGCGCCCACAGCCGTCGGTCGAACCGAAACGGTCGGATGGGGCCGAGTTGGATCGACCGGGCGTCCGGGTGAGCCGGATTGATCAGCACATTGTGTGATTCTGGCACGATCCTTGACGGGACGTGCAGGAGCGCGGATCGGCGCGACTCAATCCATGCATCGCCAACCGCTCGTGGATCGTCGGGAAACTCGTGGATCGTCTCTGCGACGATCGCGGCTGTGTCGATCGCGACGAGCACGTAGTCATCCGGCAGCATGTCCCAGTCGAGGTCCAGATGAACGCGGACCTCAAGCACTGCGAGCGCCGCACTCTCCGCGGCATAGATCAGCGGTCGCCCGAGCGTGTTCCACCGGCCGCCATAGAGGCGGGCGCCTTCACCCGAAAGATCCGCGAAGGATCGCCGACAAATCCGCCAAACCGTCGTCACACGGCCAGGCCATGATCGATCCGGTGAAGGAGGTCTTCCACCTCCCTCGCGCCTTCGGTGGTGTCGAGCAATTCAAGCGGCGCTTCGCCCTCCAGCACCCTCGTCGGACGCCGAAGCCAGCGAGACGCCTTGTCCTGCGATCCGAAGGTTTCCTCGGCGGCGGCAAGAACCCGAACCACTCGGACCAGCCGGTCAGACTGCTCAGGCGTAAGACGGCCAATCTTGCGCCTGTGGCTCAAGGTCTTTCGCGGTAGGACGATTCGATCAACTTCGGCGAGCGTCAGCCGGCCGGACTTCAGCAGTTCCTCTATGCCAGAGACGGGGAGACCCTGTCGGGTGGCTTCGATCACTCCGCGGCGGGTTTGCCCACGAATTCCGGAGATCTCATCGGCTCGTAAGGGGCGGGAGTGACTCAAGGGGCCTCCTGTGGCGATATGCCCTTAGTATAGGCGCATATCGCCGCGACGCAACCGTAGCGCTAGCGCGGAAAGGACGATGGCTCAAACAATTATTACCAATCAGCCTCGTTTCTCGAAGGCGAACCAAATCGGGAATACCCTGAGGGTTGACCCTCAAGCCTCCGAGCGGGAGCAATTAACGACCCGAGCTCGAAAGTGGGTTATCGTGAACTTAGCCCGATCTGCGCACGGGAGGAGGCGCAACTTCAAATCGGTCAAGCCGCCGTCGCTTCAAGCGATAAGCCAATTGCGGGCGGGTCACGTTCAGCATGCGGGCCGCGGCAGAGACATTTCCGCCGCAGCGCTCAACCGCCTTGCGGCAGACCTCGTCATTCAGGCGCTCCAGGGAAAGTGCGCCGGACGCGATGCTTTCCAGTGCGCCTGCCGCACGGCTTGTGGCCGGCGTTTGCTGGGAATGCCGGTCGGCGAACGGAGCCCCAACATGGTGAACGAGATCAGCTCCGATCTCGCCACCAGGTGAGGCGGCTATCAGCGCGGCAAAGACGAGCGCGCTAAGTTCCGTAAGGTTGCCGCGCAGCTCGAGCGCCGAGATCGCCTGAAGCGCTGCGGCGGTGAACGCTGGCTTCTTCACGCCATGGCGGCGAGCGGTGACCGCCATTAGCCCGTCCGCCAATGCAGGAATGTCCTGCCGCCGCGACCGGAGGGGCGGCGTGACGACCGGCGCGACGAGAAGCCGATGAAGCAAGGTCTGATCAAAGTCCGCGGAATTCGAGATCTCGAATAGCCCCAGCCGAGTCGTCGCGGCGATTCGGGTGTCGCCGTCGTCGAGCCGGCGCGCGAGCCGTCGCTGAAGGGGCGCTGCCAGGAGATCGACGTCGGTCAGGACGATCCGTCTTTGCGACCGCTTGGGCGTCCGGCCGCGCGGTCGGGCTATCGGCCTGTCGAACGCCGCGTCAAGCGCTTCGGGTCCAATCGCGTCACACGACAAGATATCCAGCACTCCGTCCGTCCCGAAGCGGGCATCGCTCCAGGCGCGGGCTGCGGCACGTTTTCCGGTTCCGGGTTCGCCCAAAATGAAAAGCGGCGCGTCGAAGCGCGCAATCTGCTCGAGCCTCGAACGCACCGGAGCGAGCAGGAGCCGCGAGAGAGCGTCGGCTTCGTCGGGCGGCGAAGGGTAGTCGCCGCTCCGTGCGCCGTCCGCTTCGCCAGGAACAACGTCCTGACGGTAGAGCCGAATCAACGCGTCGTCCTCTCCCCACGATTCCGCCGGCTTGCCGACGACCCGGCACGCATCGCGTCCGCAGCCGAGACATTCGACCTCCTTGTAGACGATCAGCTTACCGAAGCAGCGTGTGGCGTAGCCGGAGGCGTAGCCGACCTGAGACCAACATACGGCCTCGTCGGACGGGCCGTGACCACGGCGATATTCGACGGCTTCGACGCTGCCCTGCCAGATGAATTCGCCCGAAAACCGCCCCTTTCGAAGGTCGAAATCGTTGTGCACTGTCCTCAGGCGGACACATCCACAAAGCATGTGAAGGCGCGTCCCGGCCGTGAAGACATCGCCGGGATCGAGCGCCGGCCAAGAATGGCGGACAAAATCGGCGTCCTCCAGACCGGCGACGAAGCCGAGGCGGGTCAAGATCACGAACGCCTCGTCACGGCCGTAGCGCTCGACCAATTGCTCCCGTAGCCTGCTCGCGTGATTGGCGCGCTGCAGGATCAACCGTTCCTTGTTGAGATGGATGGTTCCGCTTCCGGGACTGAACACAAGCTGGCGGAACAATTCGCGCAGCGTCGGATGGCCGCCGCGGTCGAGCAAAGCCTCCTGACCGTCGTTGATCCGCATCCGTCCCGCGCCAAGGCTTGTCGTTTGATCAAATCATCAACAGAGTTTGATCAAATCGTCAAATCAAAGGGGGCGTGTTCCGTCATTACCGATTCGCCCAAAAGGAATCCAATCCATAAACCCACGTAATTTGAATAGGATGCCTCACTTCGCCTTCTTTTTGAGGCGGATTTGAAGAAAACATTTGACACTCTTTTTTCGCGGCTCGTAGCGTAGTCGGCATCAACAAGGATCTCGGAAGCGAGCGACTTGGGAGGAGCGCGCCGATGAACGAACAGCTGAAAATCGTCAAGCTTCCGGAAGAGGCCTACCAGGCCGCGATCCGCAAATATTCGCGCGAGGGCGGTTATATCGCTGGCGACGACCAATCGAGCCCGTGGGTTCCTTTCGGCGATGCGGCGGCGATCAAGCATTTCTGCTTCGACGTCCGGACGAATTCGGTCGCTAACATCCTCTGGGTCAAAGGCGGGGGGCGGATCGGCACGCACAAGCATCGCGGCGTCGTCTCCGCCATCACTCTGGAAGGCTCCTGGGCCTATTACGAATATCCATGGACAGCCCGTCCGGGAGATTTCGTGTATGAGCTGCCGGGCTCGGCCCATACGCTCTACTCCGACGATCCGAACGGTATGAAGGCGCTGTTCTGGATCAATGGGCCTATCGAATTCTACAACGACGACGGCAAATACGATTTCACCGCCGACGTCTTCTGGTTCATCGACCATTACACGAAATACTGCGAGGCCAACGGCCTCACGATCAATCAGGATATGTTCATCTGAAGCGCGTTGCGCACAGCGATAGACGCGGAGTTCAGATGTCCCTGCAGGAAATGTTCGACGTGACCGGCAAGTCCGTCATCGTGACCGGCGGCGCCAGCGGCCTGGGCCGCGCCTACGCCGAAGTGCTGGCCGAAAACGGCGCTAAGGTCTGCCTCTTCGATCTCGATCAAAACAAGATCGACGATACAGTTCGCGCCTTGACGGCGGCAGGCGCCGACGTCTGGGGGCAGATCGTCGACGTCACCGACCGGGCGCGCATGTCGGAGGCTTTCGATCTCGTGGTTGAGCGCAACGGGCGGATCGATATCGTCTTCGCGAACGCCGGCATCGACGCGGGCCCGGGTTTTCTAACGCCGGAACGGGAGCGCAATCCCGCCGGCTCGATCGACAATCTCGACGACCATCACTGGGATTTGGTGATCGCCACCAATCTGACCAGCGTATTCAATACGATCAAGCTCGCCGCCAGGCACATGAAACGCAGCGGCGGCGGGCGGATCATTGCGACCTCGTCGATTGCGTCGCTCTACAACGAACCGATTGTCGGCACGCCTTACATGCCGGCCAAGGCGGGCGTCACGCATCTCGTCCGTCAGGCCGCGATGGAACTCGGACGTTACAACATTCTCGTCAACGCCATCGCGCCCGGCCCGTTCATCACCAACATCGCGGGCGGGCGCATGGCCAACAAGGAAGATCGTAAGGCGTTCGAAGACATGTCGGTCCTCCACCGTGTCGCGGACACGTCGGAGATCAAGGGGCTGGCGCTGTTTCTCGCATCACCCGCGTCGGCCTACGTGACCGGCGCGCAGATGGTAATCGACGGCGGGTTGCATCTCCGGCCGCTCGACTGATCCACCGGGCAGAATGATCCGCCGGCTATGACGCCCGGGGGCAACAGAGAAGATCTGCCGAAGCCGCAGATCAAGGGAGGCGACGATGAAAGAGAAGAGCATTCACACGTCCAGACTGACCCGTCGCACGGCGCTGCGCGGGGCAGCCGCAATCGGCGGCGCTCTCGCGATGCCGGGGATCATCCGCGCCGCCGGCGACGAAACGATCAAGATCGGCTTCATCAGCCCGCTCACCGGGCCGCTCGGCCTGTTCGGCGAGACGGATTCCTACACCTTGGCGCAGATCCGCCAGCGGTTCTCCAACGGCCTCGAGATTGGCGGCAAGACCTATCAGGTGAAAATATTCGATCGCGACGCTCAATCGGATCCCAATAAGGCGTCTGAACTCGCAGGCGACCTTATCCTAAACGAGAACGTCCACTTCATGATTCCGGCTTCGACGACCGACATCATCAATTCGGCCTCGGACCAATGTGAGCTCAACGGCGTCCCCGCTGTCTCGTCCGGCGCCCCCTGGCAGGCTGTCGTCATGCCGCGGGGAGGTGACAAGAAGCCGTTCGAATGGACCTATCACTTCTTCTGGGGCCTCGAGGACGTGCTCGCGACCTATGTCGGCCTGTGGGAGACGATCGAAACCAACAAGAAGGTCGGCATGCTGTTTCCGCGCAACGCGGACGGCGAGACCTGGGGCAACGACAGCTATGGGCTGCCGCCTGCGGTCAGAAAGGCGGGGTTTACGACGGTCGTCCCGAGCATGTTCCAGCCGCGCACCAACGATTTCTCCGCCCAGATCTCGATGTACAAGGCCGAGAATTGCGACATCATTGGCGGCATCAGCTACGTCTCCGATCTCAAGACCTTCGTCACCCAGGCGAGCCAGCAGGGTTTTCACCCGAAAGTCGTCACGGTCGCGGCGGCGCTGCTCTTCCCCTCCGGCATCGAGGCGATGGGCAAGCTTGGTGAGGGCATGAGCTCGGAAGTCTGGTGGACACCCGCCTTCCCGTTCAAGTCGTCCCTCACCGGAGAGACGAGCCGCCAGATCGCAGACGCGTGGGAAGGCTCGCAGAAGAAGCAGTGGACCCAGCCGCTCGGCTATTCACACGCCCTCTGGGAAGTCGTCATCGACACGCTCAAGCGCGCCAAGAACCCGGTCGACCGCACATCGCTTCGCGATTCGCTGAAAGCGATCGATCTGGGCACGCTCGTTGGCCCGATCAAGTTCACCGGCGTTCCCCATCCGAACGTCTGCAAGACGCCGGTGCTGGGCGGCCAGTGGGTCAAGGGGGAGAAATGGCCGTTCGACCTCAAGATCGTCGACAACAGTGCGAGCGAACTCATCCGGCCTGAGGCGAAGTTGAAGCCTCTGGCCTGGGGCTGATGGACGGAATCGGTCGCCATGGCCGCGGATCCGATCTTGAGCGGTCGCGGCGTGTCGAAATCCTACGGCGCGCTGCGTGTTCTCCGCGAAGTCGACTTCGCCGTCTTTCCCGGAGAGGTGTTCGGTGTCCTCGGGCCCAACGGGGCGGGAAAGACGACGTTGTTCAACACGATCAGCGGCGACGCGGCGCTTGATGCAGGCGTGCTCAGTTTCGCAGGCGAAGCCTTGCAAAGCGAGCCGCCGCACAAGCGGTGCCGGAGGGGAATCGGGCGAACCTATCAAATCCCGAAGCCTTACGGCGCGATGAGCACGTTCGAGAACCTGCTCGTCTCGGCGATGTTCGGCGCGCGTCGCTCGACCCGGGAAGCCTACGGGCAGTGCAATGCAATTCTTGAGGATTGCGGTCTGGCCGACGAAGCGAACCGGCCTGCCGGCAAACTGACGTTGCTCGACCGCAAGCGGCTTGAGCTCGCTCGCGCACTGGCGAGCAACCCGAAGGTGTTGTTGCTGGACGAGATCGCCGGCGGTCTCACGGAGGAAGAATCCCGGCTCCTCGTCAATTTGGTGCGGCAGATTCGCGATCGCGGCGTGACAATCGTCTGGATCGAACATGTCCTCAACGCCATTCTGGCTGTCGCCGACCGCATCCTCGTCCTGAACTTCGGCGAGAAAATCGCCGAGGGCCTTCCGCAGGCGGTCCTTGCCGACCCTGAAGTCCGGCGCGTCTATATGGGAATCGAGGCATGACGGACGAAACGCGTCCGCTCCTGTCGACGCACGGACTCGCCGCCGGATATGGCGACTTCCAGGCGCTTCATTCGGTGGATTTCGAGATTCACGCGGGCGAGACCGTGGCGCTGATCGGTGCCAACGGGGCCGGCAAGTCAACGCTGCTCAAGGCGATCATCGGCCTGCTTCCTGTCGGTGGCGAGATGGTCCGCTTCGACGGCGAGGCGATCGGCGGTGACCCCGCCTTCGAGCTCGTTCGTCGCGGGATTGCGATGGTGCCCGAGGGCAGACGGCTTTTCGCAGGTATGAGCGTCGAGGACAATCTCAAGGTCGCTGTCGATCATGTCGGCGCGCGAGAGCGCAAGAGCGATCGGGTCTGGACGCTCGATTCCGTTTATGAGCTTTTTCCGGTGCTCCGCGAACGACGCCGCGCGGCGGTCGAATCTCTGTCCGGTGGCCAGCAACAGATGGTGGCGATCGGCCGCGCGCTCCTGACACAGCCTCGCATTCTGCTCTGCGACGAGATCTCTCTGGGCCTCGCGCCCAAGGTCATCAAGGACATCTACGATACGATTCCCTCGATCGCAGCAGCGGGTGCGGCGCTGGTGTTGGTCGAACAGGACGTCGCTCTGGCGCGGAGGGCGTCCAACCGACTCTATTGCATGCTGGAAGGACGGATCACGCTCACCGGCCGATCCGACGCCATAAAGCACGACGAGGTCGCCGAAGCCTATTTCGGGGTGCGCCATGCAGTGGCTTGACGCGGTCATTCAGGGGGTGCTGCTTGGCGGCGCCTACGCTCAATATGCGCTCGGCATGGCGCTTATGTTCGGCGTGATGCGGATCGTGAACATCGCCCATGGCGACATCATCATCCTGCTGGCGCTGATCGGCATTTCGCTTGCCGCCAAGTTCGGCTTGGGGCCATTCACGGTGATGTTCCTGCTGGTTCCAATCGCGGCCGCGATGGGCTGGATTTTGCAGCGGACCATCCTCAATGGCGTGCTCGGCGACGACCCGCTCCCTTCTCTGATAGCGACCTTCGGGCTGTCGATCGCGCTGCAGAATTTCATGCTGGAAATCTGGTCGGCGGATACGCGCTCGATGCCGGGAGGAGGGATCGAAGCCGCGTCGATCCACCTCGGCGGTTTCTACCTCGGCGTGCTTCCCGTCATGGCGCTGGGCGCGGCGATCTTGCTCACCGGGGGCCTCGATGCGCTTCTCCGCTTCACCCCGTTCGGCCGCTCGCTTCGCGCCGCGGCGGCGGATGTCGAGGCGGCGACGATCACGGGCGTCAATCCCAAGGCGGTCTATGCTGCGGCCACCGCGGTTGCAGTCGGCATCCTCGGTGTCGCGGCGGTGTTTCAGTCCCTGCGATCGACCGTGTCGCCGGCCGACGGGCCCGCACAACTGCTCTATGCCTTTGAGGCGGTGATCATCGGCGGACTGGGCTCAATCTGGGGCGCCTTCCTCGGCGCGACGGTGCTCGGCGTCGCACAAGCGGTCGGTTTTCGCATGGACCCCGGCTGGGGCGTTCTTGCCGGCCACGTCGTCTTTCTCGCGGTGCTCGCCTTGAGGCCCCGCGGCCTGTTGAGCGGAGCCTGAAGCATGTCGGAGGCTGTGTTCAACGCCGGCGTTCGAATCGCTCCGCTCGCGCCGGTGCGGGTCGAACGTCAAACGTTATCGAGCCGGATCGCGCTTGCGGTCGGCATGCTGGCGATCGTCGTCATCGTGACGATGCCGTGGTGGTCCAACGCGGGAACGATGCGACGCGTGGTCGAATTGACCTGCTATCTCGCGATTGCCCAGATGTGGAACCTGCTCGCGGGGTATTCCGGCCTTGTCTCGGTCGGCCCGCAGGCCTTCATCGGAGCTGGCGGATATGCACTCTACGTTCTGTCGCTCAAGTTCGGCGTCAATCCGTTTCTTGCGGTAGGACTGAGTGTGGCGTTGCCGGCGCTACTCGCGGTCCCGTCTTACGCCCTGCTGCATCGTCTCGACGGGCCGTATTTCGCAATCGGCACTTGGGTCGTAGCGGAAGCCGTGCGTCTGGTCACCACCAATCTCGACTACGTCAACGCCGGCGCCGGACTGACGCTGCGGGTCATGTCGCAATTCAGTGCGCATCAGCGAGACATCGGCCTGATATGGCTCAGCGCCGCCTTGCTGCTGATTACGGTCGGTGGCTTGTTCTGGCTCCTCCGTTCCCGCTACGGGCTAGCGCTGACCGCGATGCGCGACAATCCGGTCGCGGCCGAAAGTCAGGGCGTGAACGTGCGCCGTTTGCGCTTCGTCGTCTTCATCCTCGCCGCCGCCGGGTCGGGCCTCGCAGGCGCGATCTACTACATGGCGCAGCTTCGCATCACGCCCGCCTCGGGGTTCAATCCACAATGGGCCTCGATCTGCGTCTTCATCGTGATGGTGGGCGGCATCGGATCGATCGAAGGGCCGATCATCGGGGCGCTCATCTATTTCCTCGCGGATCGTTTCTTCTCGCAGTATGGCGCTGCCTATATGGTGGTCCTCGGAATCGTCACCGTGCTGATCGCACTTTACGCCCGGACCGGCGTGTGGGGACTTCTCTGCCGCGTTGTCGATGCGCCCTGGTTTCCTGTCGGCCGCAAGCTTGCGCGTCCGCCGCATTGATCCGTAAAACGAGGCCATCATGAAAGCCGCCGTCTTCCAGGCCCTTGGGGAACCTCTCATTGTCGCGGACGTCTCGGACCCCCGGCCGAAGCGCGACGAAGTCGTGCTCAAGATCTGCCGTTGCGGGATTTGCGGAAGCGATCTGCATATGACGGTCGAACCCGTCTTTGGCGCCGCGGCCGGCGACGTCCTCGGCCATGAAATTTCCGGCGAGGTGATCGAGGCGGGCTCTGAGGCCGGTTTCAAACTCGGTGACCAGGTCAGCGTGGCTCCGTTGCGGGGCTGCGGCCATTGTGCCGCGTGCCGCGGGGGAGAGCCCGCCCGGTGCGTCTCCATGCAGCTTATCGGTGGAGGCTATGCGCAGTACGCCGCCATCGCGGGACGTCAATGCCGCAAGCTGCCGATCGGCGTCAGTGCTGCCGACGGCGCCCTTGCCGAGCCGCTCGCCGTCGCCCTGCACGGCGTGCAGCGATCGGGCATGAAGCCGGGGGACAGGGTGCTGGTTGTCGGCGCGGGCGCGATCGGCCTCGCCATTGCGTTCTGGGCCCGACGTCTCGGCGCTGGCGAGGTCATCATGGCCGATCTCCACCAGCTTCAGGAGGAGCGCGCCATGACGCTCGGCGCGACCGCGTTCTTTCTGTCCGACGACGGTCTCGACCGGCGCCTCCAGGAACGTTGCCCGGGCGGCCCGGACATCGTCTTCGAGTGCGTCGGCAAACCGGGACTGATCGACTTTTGCGTATCGCTCGTCCGGCCGCGCGGAACGGTTGCCGTTCTCGGCCTCTGCACATCGCCAGACCACATGGATTCCTTCCGCGCAATCTCGAAGGAGGTGAATATCCTGATGTCCGTCTTCTTCGACATGCGCGAATTTGTCCGTTCGATCGACGCGCTCGAAAAGGGGCAATACTCCCCGCAAAGCCTGATCTCGGAGACGGTTGGACTGGAGGCGACGCCGACGATGTTCGAGGCGCTGCGGCGGCGCACAACGCAGTGCAAGGTTCTCATCGATCCGTTCGCGCCGGCGCTGTGTGCTGATTCCTGAGGAAGCCGCCCCCCAATTCCTGGATGATGCCGCCCCTCGTAACGAAATGAAGCCGCCCCGCGATTCCGAGATGATCGCGCACCCGATAACGGAATGATCTCGCCCGGGGTCATTCACGGATTGGCGGGCGCCGCCGTTGGCTTGATCAAATCGCCCCTTTGGCAACCCCAAAGGAGGATCGATGCCAGCGGAGCGAATTGGGATGCGCGACGCGCGAGACTATTCGGCTGAAGTTTTCCTGGGACCGATAAATTAACTGGGTTTCATGCGGCCTTCAGTAATGGTGGAGTCGGCTCGAACATCCATGCCAAGCGATATTGGTGCGTGGGCTTTGGAGGCTGTCGGCAGACGGCACCGTCACGTTAACGGCCTGGGAAGCGGAGACGGGCTATTTGGCCGCGATGCCGATAGTCCGAGAGTCCCTCTATTGCCGCCATCGTTTTCCGGCCGAGGTTATCGGCCATGCGGTGTGGCTCTATTTCCGGTTCCTCCTGAGCTTGCGTATGGTCGAGGAAATGCTTGCGGCGCGCGGGATCTGCGTGACGTACGAGACGGTGCGTCGATGGGGAAAGAAGTTCGGCAAGACCTTCGCTGATCAGATCCGCTGACGCGCTCCGGCTCGCGGCGACAAGCGGCATTTGGATGAAGTTGTCGTCTCAATCGCGGGCGAGCAGCAGCGGCTATGGCGCGCAGTCGACCAGAACGGCTTCGTTCTCGAAGTCATCGTTCAACGGCGTAGGGACACGCAAGCGGCACGGCGGCTCCTGAAGAGGCTCCTGAAATCGGCCGTGATGCCGCCACGCGTAATGATCACAGACAAGCTCCGATCCTACGGAGCTGCAAGAGCGACGATCGGCCTTCGCGTCGAGCATCGCCAGCACAAAGGGCTCAACAATCGCGCCGAGAACTCTCACCAGCCGACGAGGCGGCGGGAGCGGATCATGAAGCGCTTTAAATCAACCCGGCGGGCGCAGCGGTTTCTGACAGTCCACGACCAGATCGCCAACCTCTTTCATATCCCTTACCCGGAATCCGTCTCCGCGGATCGGCGGAAAGCGCTGCGCGAACTCGCCTTCGCGACATGGCGCCAAATATCGAGGTGGGACGCCGCCTGAGATAGACATTCGGAGCATCGCAGCCGTCTCTCGCCCAGCACTCGCTTAAGTTGACGGTGCCGGCGAGGCTCTTCCGCTTCGATCTAAGGTGAGCAAACCGAAACGACGGGTGACCTTCGCAAAGGCCACCTGTGATTCGATCAGCAAGTGCACGTCGGAGCGCGCGTGAGCTCCGCCTCGCCCGCGCAACAGCAATGGTCTCCATGTGAATCGTGACAAGGGCGGTTATTGAATGGTTCCAGTTGCAGTCGGCGTTGATTTCGGCACCAGCAACAGCGTCGTCGCGATCGCCGACCGCTCCGGTCAGATTCAAGTTCGCCGGTTCGAAACTCAGATCGGGATCGTCGAGGCCTATCGTTCGGCGCTGCTTTTCTTCCGCGAGGGTCGGCCCCCGAACACTACGTTGCGGCATATATCCGGGCCTGATGCGCTTCTGCGCGCGATGGACATCGACGCCGAACACAGGTTTCTGCAGTCTCTCAAGACTCACCTGTCGAGCGCGACGTTACAGGACACCTATTTGCTCGGCAGGCGCTTTCTGCTTGAGGAGCTGATTGGCCTCCTTCTCAAAGATATTCTTCCCGACGGCGTCGGCGACCTCTTGGTTGTTTGTGGCCGTCCAGTGGTTTTCGCGGGAGAGCGACCAAACGAAGCGCTGGCCATCGCGCGGCTGACGAATGCGCACCGAAGCGCCGGCGTGGTGCATCTCGATTTCGCATACGAGCCGCTCGGGGCTGCCTACTGGTACGCCCGCACTAATCGGCGACGCGAAACCGTTCTTGTAGCTGATTTCGGCGACGGCACGAGCGACTTCTCGGTTATGCGGTTCGACTCAAGTGGAGCGCGAATGCAGGCCGAGGCGCTGTCGCACGCTGGCGTCGGCGTCGCAGGCGATACCTTCGATTTTCGCATCGTCGACAACCTGCTTTCGCCTCGACTCGGCAAAGGAGCCAATTATCGGTCCTTTGGCAAGCTCTTGCCGTTGCCCTCGCACTATTACGCCGCCTTCGCGCAATGGCACAGGCTCTCGCTTCTCAAAGACGCCCGCACCCTCGGCGAATTGCGCCAGCTCGTGAGGCATGCCGAGAGGCCGCAGGAGATCGAGGATCTCATTCACCTGATCGAAGCGGATCTGGGTTACGAGCTTTACCAAGCCATATCGAAAACCAAGCTGGAGCTCTCTGCGGCGGAACAGACGACCTTTCATTTCAAAGCCGGGGACCTAAACATCAGCGCCGACGTGTCTCGCGCGGATTTAGAGACCTGGATCGCAGCCGACATCGAGCGGATCGGCGCCGCGGTCGACGTCGCCCTCGAACGCGCCAATGCGCCGGTCGAAACCGTGAACTCTGTCCTCATGACGGGGGGCACCTCCTATGTGCCCGCGGTGCGACGATTGTTCGAAAAGCGCTTTGGCGAGGAGAAGCTGCGCTACGGCGATGCCTTCAACTCGGTCGCAAGTGGTCTTGCAGCCATCGCCCGAGATAGCGTTCGTTAGCGGCAACGCTCTGAAGATCGGAACGCCTTCGGCAGGGCGGTTCGACCAAAGGGGTGTAATCTTTGAGGATCGCCTGAACCTGTCTCGGAGCCTGCGGTAGACCTCAAGTCTTGGCGGTACAAACACGAGTTCGGCGCGCTACCGAGCGGGGACGGTTGACCGCGTCGCCGAGCGGACCCCGGAACGGCGCGCCTCAAGCTTGCCGCGCCGACTACGCCACGCTTCGTGGGGTAACCGATAGCAACGGGGCTGCCCCTGTGAGACGCATCGTCGCGTTGCTCGACCGACACGTAACGGGTATCCATTGTCGGGAACCATTTTGGCGTGCTCTGACTGACGCTTGGTGCAAAGTGACGGCGAGGAAGTCCCATAACCGGTAGAGAACGCGGGACAATCACCCTGTTTGGGCGCCGCAGGTCCGAATTCCTAGCAATTTTAGGAGTTCGCTTCTCCTTAACGCCCTAGCCTGCACCAAGAGTCAATCAGACCCCAATTAAGTGCCAATCGACACCCGGAGAGGCCCGGAGGTGGCGGCGGATTGAGCTGAGATGTGTATTCCTAAGATCTTCGCTATGGTCATAAGGGGAGGCGTGTGCATTTATCTGGCATCCTAGCTAGTGTCGAGACCCAAGAGAAAGCCCGATGTCCGGTTTTGCCAAACACCTTCTTGTTATCGTCGTGGCGTCAGGCGCCGCTCTCATGGCGCAAAGCGTCTGGGCCGAGGACCTGCCGCCGTTGAAATCGGCGATCGACGCGACTTTCGCTCCACACGCCATGCCGAAGATCGGCGGCGGCCTCGAAGGCTTCAACATCGACGTCGTCGACGACATTTCCCGCCGGATCAAGCAGAAGATCGACGTCGAGGGCACCCAATTCGCCGGCCTCATTCCCGCGCTTCAGGCCGGCCGCTACGACTTTCTCACCGCCGTCGTGACCGTAACGCCCGAACGCGCCAAGCAGATGCTGTTCATGGAGGGGCTGGTCGACGCGGACTATCGCTTCTTGACGCTCAAGTCCGCTCCCGACATCCATTCGCTCGACGACCTCAAAGGCAAGACCATCGCCGTGCAGAAGGGCTCGATCTACGAGCAATGGGTCAGCTCGCAAGCGGACAAGATGGGCTGGAAGCCGGTTTCCTTCGCGACCAGCACGGACGCGGTCCAGGCGGTGCTCACGGGTCGAGCGGACGCCAACGTCTCGGCCGCCACCGTCGTCGCGTGGGTCGTGAAGAACAACCCTCGGCTCAAGAACGCCTTCCTCTACAAGACCGGCCTGGTATGGTCGATGCCGGTCCGCAACGACAACGCGCCGCTGCGCGATAAGCTCGAGAACGCGCTCGAATGCATGAAGCTCGACGGCACGCTGAGGAAACTCTACGTGAAGTGGTTCGGAGTCGAGCCGGAGCCTGGGTCTGCCGCTGTCACCGTCTATCCCGGATATGGGGTGCCGGGCATGCCGGGCTACGATCCGACTCCGCACAAGCCGCAGTGCTGACCGGCGGGATTTTCCGATGGACGGGCGTCCGCTGATCGACGCCGAGGGGATCGTCAAGCGTTATGGCGAAACCGAGGTTCTGAAGGGTGTCGACCTTCGCGTCTCCGAGGGCGAGCTCGTCTTCCTTATCGGACCGTCAGGCTCGGGCAAAAGCACGCTTCTGCGCTGCTGCAACCTACTCGAGCGGCCCGACGGCGGCGCGCTTTTTATCGATGGCGTCGACATGCTCGCGCGAGGCCTTGACGTCAACGGGATGCGCCAGCACATCGGCATGGTGTTCCAGAGTTTCAATCTCTATCCGCATCTTAGGGCAATCGACAACGTCACGCTGGCGCTGCGGAAGGTGCGGAAGATGTCCCGGGCCGACGCCAACGCGCTCGCGATGGAGACGCTCGCGCTCGTGGGCATGACGGAAAAGGCGAACGCCTATCCGAGCGAGCTTTCCGGCGGCCAGCAGCAGCGCGTCGGAATCGCCCGCGCGCTGGCGCTGAGACCGAAGATCATCCTGATGGATGAGCCGACCTCGGCGCTGGACCCAGAGCTGGTCGGCAGTGTTTTGGCGGTGGTCAGGGATCTGCGCGAACGCGGCATGACAATGGTCATCGCCAGCCACGAGATGAACTTCGCCCGCGACGCGGCCGACCGGGTGCTCTTCCTCGACGGCGGCGTGATCGTCGAGGAAGGCGCAGCCGAAGCCATTTTCACCGCGCCCCGCGAAGAGCGTACGAGGCGTTTCCTGCAGCAAGTCAGGCGCTGAAGGTCAGGCCATGACCGCGTGGGACCGATTTCTCTTCACCTTCTTCAACGCCGAAGTGGCGGCGAGGACCTGGCGGGACGTCGCCAGCGGAGTGGGGGTGTCCGTTTTCGCGGGGCTCGCGGTCGTCGTAACCGGCATAGGAGTCGGGGCGCTCCTCGCCGGCTTGCGCTCGTTCGGCTTTCGGTTGGCGAACGCCCCGATCCTTGTCTTCGTCGACGTCTTTCGCGCGTTGCCGCCGCTCGCGATCATCCTTGTCGTGTTCTTCGGCCTGCCGAACGTCGGCGTGACGCTTCCAAGTCTCGTTGTGTTGTGGCTGTCGCTGAGCCTCATTCTCGCCGCCTTCGCCGAGGAGGTCTTCTGGGCCGGCATCACCTCCGTGCCGCAGGGACAATGGCTGGCGGCGCGGTCGACCGGGCTCAGCTTTCTGGGCGCGCTCATTCATGTCGTCTTTCCCCAGGCGTTCCGTCTGGCAATTCCGCCGCTGACGAACCGGACCATCTCGATCACCAAAAATCTCGCGCTCGGCAGCGCCATCGGAGTCGACGAGATCCTGGGGCGGGCGTCCTCGGAACTCTCGCTGACCTTCAACGCCACGCCGCTGACGATCGGGGCCGCGTGCTACGTTCTTCTGTTCATCCCGCTGATTGCGATTTCGCGCCGCCTCGAACGGCGGACGTCCTGGGGAGGGCGCTAATGGAGGCGATCTGCGACGAGTTCTTCAACATCCCGATCATGGTCCGAGTCCTGCCGATGATCCTCGCGGGTCTGAAGGAAACCCTGCTGCTTTGCGCGATCCTCATCCCCATCGGTCTCATCTCCGGCGTCGGCGCCATGCTGCTAGCGACGTCGTCCCGTCGCGTGTTGCGCTGGCCGGCGATGGCCTTTATCGACCTTTTCCGCGCCTTTCCCCCGCTCGTCCTCATCATCTTCGTCTATGCGGGCGTCCCGTTTCTCGGCTACGAGATCCCGGCGCTCGCCGCGGTCGCCATCGCCTTCTTCTGCAATTCGGCGAGCTACTATGGTGAGATTTATCGCGCCGGAATGAAAATGGTTCCTCCTGGGCAGGCGGACGCCGCGCGTTCGACGGGCCTTACAGCCGCGCAGACGTTTCTTTTTGTCACATTCCCGCAAGGCGTCCACAACGTGCTGCCCGATTTGATCTCGAATACCGTCGAGCTCGTGAAGCTGACGACGCTGGCCAGCGTCGTTTCTGCGCCGGAGCTCCTGCACGAAGCCGATCTGGCGCGCTCGCTCACCTACAACACCTCGCCTCTCATCCTCGCCTCCCTCATCTATCTCGTTGTGCTGTGGCCGGTGGTGCGGCTCATGGCGAGACTGGAGCATCGCCTGTCATGACGAGCGCCTTTTCGTTTGCGAACGCCCCGATTGTCGTCATCAATCCGAACAGCGTCGAGGCTGTGACGCGGGGGATCGAGGATGCGATCGCGGAGGCCTTTCCAACGCTTCCCGTGGAGTGCCTGACGATCGCGGAGAACCCTGCCGAGATCATCACCGCCGATCACGTCGCTGCTTCCGGCGAGCGCGTCGCCGCCCTTGTCGGACGGCGTTCCGAGGCGGCAGGTTTTGTCATCGCCTGCTATGCACAGCCGGGTCTTGACGCGGCTTCGTCGGTTACGCGTCGGCCGGTCGTCGGCATTCAGGACGCCGGCGTTCGCTCCGCCGTCGGGCAAGGCCGGCGCTTCGGCGTGATCGCGCTTTCCGAGGGCGCGATTGTGCGCCATCGGCTGCACATCGAGGAACTCGGCGCCCTTCCTTGGCTGGCCGGGGAGGTCGCCCTGGAAAAAGAAGGCGGCGGCGTCCTTGAACGTCTTTCCCGCGCGGGCGGGCAGCTGAGAACCCTCGGCGCGGAATGCATCATTCTCGGCTGCGCTGGATTCTCGCCTCAGCGCGCGAGGCTTGAAGCGCAACTCGATGCGCCCGTGATCGACCCGACCTTGGCCGCCGTCGCCGAAGCCGCCGCGCTGGCGCATATCACCTCGCCCGCCTAAGCGCGCAGGCTCGAAACGGAGATCGAGATGACCGATTTCGCTCTGATGCTGCAAGGCGTCGTGATCCTGCCGGATCGTATCCTGACGAACGGCTATGTCGCGGTGGCCGACGGCATGATCGCCGAGGTCGGGCAAGGCCACGCGCCCTCCGCGCGTGAAAGCCACCGTCTCGGTGGCGCTCTCATCCTGCCCGGCGCCATCGACGCACAAGTCCATTCGCTGTCGCAGAAAAACCAGGAGGACTTCATCTGGTCCACCCGCGCCGCGGCGGCGGGCGGCGTCACCACGATTGTCGACATGCCTTACGATGAAGGGGATCTGATCTCATCTGCAGCGGCCGTGAAGGGCAAGGCTGCCCATGCGGGGGAGCAGGCCCGGGTCGATTTCGCACTTTATGGCACTGTCGATCCCGACGAGGGAGCCGCGCGCATCGCCGAGCAGGCGGAAGCAGGCGTCGCCGCATTCAAGTTTTCGACCTTCGGCACGGATCCGAAGCGGTTTCCCCGCATTCCGGCGCTGCTGATGGCGGAATGTTTTGCGGCGGTCGCGCCGACTGGGCTCACGGCGGGCGTGCACAATGAAGACGACGAATACGTCCGCGCCAGCATGGCGAAGGTGAAGGCGGCGGGAATCACGGACTGGCGGGCCCACGGTCTCTCGCGGCCGCCGCTGACCGAACTTCTGGCGATGACGTCGATCTACGAGATCGGCGCGGCGACAGGTTGCCCGGCGCATGTCGTTCATTGTTCGCTTGGACGAGGATACGAGATTGCGGCGAGCTACAAGGCGCAAGGCTACGCCGCGACGGCGGAGTGCCTCATCCATTACCTGATGCTGGACGAGGAGAATGATGCGCGCCGGCTCGGCGGCCGTTCCAAGTGCAATCCGCCTTTGAGGCCGCGCGCGGAGGTCGAGAAACTGTGGCGGCGTCTCGCGGCGGGAGACGTCGATCTCGTGTCGACTGATCACGTCAACTGGTCGCTCGACCGCAAGACCGATCCGGATATGCTCGCAAATGCGTCCGGTCTGCCAGGTCTCGAGACCTTGGCCCCGCTTTTCGTCAAAGGCGCGCTCGACCGCGGAGTTTCGCTGACCTGGATGGCGAAGCTAATGGCTCAGAATCCGGCGAAGCACTTCCGGCTCGACCATGTGAAGGGCGCGCTGACGCCTGGGCGCGACGCCGACATCATGGTGCTCACGCCTGAATCTTATGTGGTGGACACGGCGAAGAGCGGCAACAGCATTGGCGGCTGGTCGCCCTTCGACGGCATGACTCTTCCCTACAGGGTCGCCGGAACTTATGTGCGCGGTCGGCTCGCCTATGACGGAGCCAAGGTGTTGGCGGAGCCGGGCAGCGGTCGTTTCGTCCGTCCGCCCGAACGCATCCTCGTTGCGGACAAGGCGGCATGAGCGGCAACCTGCCGGTCGACGCGGCCCGCATCGCGGAGGACATCGGCGCGCTGGCCCGCCTGACGGAGCCCGGCCGACCCTGGACGCGCCGCGTCTTCTCGCCGCTCTTCCTTGAAGGCCGCGCCTACATTGAAGCGCGCATGCGCGCGGCCGACCTCGAGACGCGGATCGACGCCGCAGGCAACCTGATTGGCCGCCGATCGGGGGGCGGCGGCGCTCAGGGCGTGATTATGCTCGGCTCCCATTCCGACACTGTTCCGGACGGCGGGCGTTTCGACGGGATCGCTGGCGTTGTGGCGGCGCTGGAGGTCGCGCGGTCTCTCAAGGAGCGCGGGGTCGATCTCGCGCATGATCTCGAGATCGTCGACTTTCTCGCCGAAGAGGTCAGTCCCTTCGGCGTCTCCTGCATCGGCAGCCGCGGCATGACCGGACAAATGCCGGAGGCGTGGCTCACGAGGCGCGACGATAGCCGCGCGCTCGCCGATGCTCTCGCGTCCGTTGGCGGCGATCCGGCCACAGTGATGGAGCAGAGGAGGTCCGACATAGCATGGTTCCTCGAGCTGCATATCGAGCAGGGCCCAATGCTGGAGCGAGAGGGTTGCGATATCGGCCTCGTCACGGGCATCGTCGGGATTACGCGCTTCGAAATCGCCATCGAGGGACGGCCGGACCATGCCGGCACGACGCCGATGGACGCGCGAGCCGACGCGCTCGTCGCCGCCTCCGATCTCGTTCTCAAGGTTCGCGAGGAGGCGTTGCGTCTTTCGCGGAAGCCAAAGCATTTCGCGGCGACCATCGGCGAATTTTCTATGGCGCCCAACGCCGCCAACGTCGTTCCCGGCCATGTTCGCCTGTTGATCGACGCGCGCGCCGAACTGAGGCCCGAGATGGAGGCTTTCGCCGAGTGGCTCGAGCATACAGCCGAAGAGGTCGCGCTTGAGCGTGGCGTCACGATCGCGGCGCCCACGCGCGTCTCGGACAGTGAGCCGGTCGCGTGCGGTCCTCGGCTCCTCGACGTTCTGGCCAAAGCGGTCGAGGCGACCGGCGTGACGACGCGTCCTCTCGCATCGGGGGCCGGCCACGACGCAGCGTGGATCGCGCGCGTGGCGCCGGCCGGGATGATCTTCGTCCCAAGCCGAGGAGGACGCAGTCACGCCCCGGACGAATGGACCGACAACGATGCGATCGCGCGCGGCGCCGCTGTCCTTTTCGAAGCGGTGATCGCGCTCGACGCCAATTCTCAGGTGACGGAGACATAACGCGATGGGCCGCATACTGGTGGAAAAGGACGTCGAGGCCGCCGTCAAGGGCGGCTCGGTCTACGCCGCCGGCGGAGGTGGCTGGGCCGATCATGGACGGATGCTCGGCCGGGCCGCGGTGAACGCTGGCAAGCCGGAACTCGTTTCGATTGATGAACTGAAGGACGACGACTGGGTCGCGACGTCAGCAGCGATTGGCGCGCCTGCGTCGACGACGGCGTGGGTGATGCTCGGCGTCGATTACCTCAAGGCGGTGCACCTCCTCCAGGAAGCGTTGGGGGCGCCGCTCGCCGCCCTGATGATCGGACAGAATGGCCGCTCCTCGACGCTCAACGCTTGGTTGCCCGCAGCCATCCTTGGCGTGAAGGCGCTGGACGCTGTCGGCGACGTGCGCGCTCACCCCACGGGCGACATGGGGTCCATCGGGATGGCGGGGTCGTCTGAACCGATGATCCAGACGGCGGTCGGCGGGAACAGGGCGGAGAATCGGTACATCGAGCTTGTGGTGAAGGGCGCGACGGCGAAGGTCTCCTCGGTCCTGCGCACGGCTGCAGATCAGGCGGGCGGCTTTATCGCCTCGGCGCGAAATCCGTTGCGCGCGTCTTACGTCCGCACGCATGCGGCGCTCGGGGGCATATCGCTGGCTCTGAAACTGGGGGAGGCGATCATCGAGGCGGAGCGGCGCGGCGGCGCGGCGGTGATCGACGCGATCTGCGAGACGACGGGCGGCCATATCCTTGCCGAAGGGACGATTCGCTCCAAGCGGGTCGCCTACATGAACGAAGCCTTCGACATCGGCGCGCTCGTCGTGGGAGACGGCGACAGGGCCGTGACCCTGCATGTCATGAACGAGTATATGGCGGTCGACGACGCGGGTGGGAAACGGCTCGCGACCTTTCCGGCGGTCCTCACCACTTTGTCGCCCGAGGGCGAGCCGCTCAGCGTCGGCGAGCTTCGCGAGGGCATGAAGGTTTTCGTCCTGCATGTCCCGAAAGAGATCCTGCCGCTTTCGGCGAGCGTCCTCGACGCGACAGTGTATCCGCCGGTGGAGAGGGCCATGGGGATCGAGATCGCCCGCTATGCGCTCGCGCGCCGCTGATGCCGAGGCCCAATCCACGCCATCCGCGCTTTCCGATCCCCGGCGGCCCTGAGCTGCGCGCAAAGGGCTGGCGCCAGGAGTCGCTGCTCCGCCTTCTCGAAAACGTGCTGGCGGTCGGGGAGGACCCGGACAATCTCGTCGTCTACGCGGCGCTTGGCAAGGCGGCGCGGAACTGGGCCGCCCATCGCGCGATCGTCGAAACGCTCCTGTCGATGGACGAGGGCCAGACGCTCCTGATCCAGTCGGGAAAGCCAGTGGGCTTGATGAAAACCCACGCGCGGGCGCCGCTCGTCATCATGGCCAACTGCAACATCGTCGGCCAATGGGCCAAGGCGGACGTCTTCTACGAGCTTCAGCGCAAGGGGCTGATCGCATGGGGCGGCCTCACCGCGGGCGCCTGGCAGTATATAGGCAGCCAAGGGGTGATTCAGGGCACCTATGAGATATTCATGCAGATCGCCGAGAAGCGCTTCGGCGGGTCGCTGGCTGGCCGTTTCATCCTGACGGCTGGGCTTGGCGGCATGGGAGGATCGCAGCCGCTGGCGGGGCGGATGGCGGGCGCGGCGATCCTCTGCGTGGAAGTCGATCCCGAGCGGGCGGAGAAGCGCAAGACGATCGGCTATCTCGACGAGATCGCGCCCGACCTCGACGGCGCGCTTGCGCGCATCGGGCAAGCGGTGAGCGAGAAGCGGGCGCTGTCAGTCGGACTCGTCGGCAACGCCGCCGACGTCTATCCCGAGATCGCGCGGCGCGGAATCACGCCCGACATCGTGACCGACCAGACGTCCGCGCATGACCTCGTCTACGGCTATGTCCCCAAGGGCATGAGTCTTGAGGAGGCGCGGCGGCTGCGCGAGGAGGGCCAGGGGCAGTTGATGGCCGCGAGTCGCGCCTCGATCGCGGACCAGGTTCGGGCGATGCTGCGCTTCCAGCGAGCGGGCGCCGAAGTCTTCGACAATGGCAATCTCATTCGCACACAGGCGAGGGAGGCTGGCGTCGCCGAGGCATTCGAGATCCCGATCTTCACCGAAGCCTATCTGCGGCCACTATTCGCCCGCGCCATCGGGCCATTTCGTTGGATGGCCGTATCGGGCGAGCCAAGCGATATTGCGCGGATCGATGATATCGTGCTCGAGATGTTTCCAGACAATGAAATCGTCACGAACTGGATCCGGCTAGCGCGCGCCAACATCCCTTTCGAAGGTCTGCCGGCTCGGATCGTTTGGCTCGGTCATGGAGAGCGCACTGCTCTTGCGGTTCGAGTCAACGAGGTCGTCATGAGCGGTGGACTTGCCGGCCCGGTCGCATTTTCGCGCGATCATCTCGACGCCGGCGCGATGGCGCATCCGAACATCATGACGGAGCGCATGAAGGACGGATCCGACGCCATCGCTGATTGGCCGCTTCTAGACGCCATGACTCTTTGCGCATCGATGGCCGATCTCGTGGCCTTGCATTCGGGCGGTGGTGGATATTCCGGCTACATGACGAGTGCCGGCGTCACCGTGGTCGCCGACGGAACGCCGTCGGCGGCCGAACGTCTGGCTCATGCCCTCACCAATGACACGGCCCTTGGAATCATTCGATATGCCGACGCCGGCTATTCGGAGTCGTTCGAGGAAATTGAGGCTAAAAGCGTACCCTATATCCGGTTGGATTGATGCAACCTGCTCGACGAAGGGGCTCGGTGTATGTTGCGCTTGGCTGTGCGGGGACGTCAGACATTCGTTATCGTTCGACACTGATTATTATGTTTCAATTGGTTATCCGCCAAGTGGAAAGATTCTGGTCTGTTGGGCCGCCGACGGGAGATCAGTTGTTATTTTGAGCCCGCCGCCCCATTAGTGGGTCCGCGGCGTCTGCCCGAGCGGGCGGCCGGGACTCCGATCCGGACGCCGGAATTCGACATGGCGGTCGCCGCCATCCGGCCAAAAAGCGCAAGCGCATGAATGCGACCGATTGCAAGGACAAAAGGCTTGTCAGCTCCGTTCAGGAGGCCATTGCTGAGCGCCATGGAGAACGCGAAGGATCGAGATCGCGCTTTCGCTCTCGGTATAGATGACAAGATAATTGCTGCGCACGACCATCTCTCGCGTGCCCTTGACCCGTCCCGCCCGATAAAGCCTCGGATGGTCCGGCAAAGCGGAAACCTTCGCCTCGATATCGTCTTTGAGCGCTTGGGCAGCGTCCGGACCGTCGTCGGAAATATAGTCGACGATCGCGAGGAGGTCGTCGCGCGCCGCTTGCCGCCACTCAGGAACGGGACCGGGCACGACGCTTCTTGTCGATCAAAGCCTGAGCATCGTCCATGACCTCCCGATGAAGAGCTTGAGGCCGCGCGTCCGAGAGGGCCTCGTGGACCTTTGCCCGGAACCAGAGGTCGTAGGCGTCGGGATCAACCGCGAGGCCCGCCGGCAAGGCACCCTCTCGAGCCACCCGCGTCAACAGGATGCGCACGGCGTCGGAGATCGTCAGCCCGACATTGGACAGCCGTTCCGCGGCTTCAACCTTGAGACGATCGTCGACGCGGACGTGCAGCATGGAGGTGCGGGAGGCCATAGACGCATTCCTGACTTCAAAGCCCAATATGTATCGCAAATGAGATACACGCAAGTGACTTTGCCCGTTTCTTGTTCGCGCAGGTCCTCCGCACCCTGCGCACGGACGGCGAGCGCCGACGCTCGATTCCGTAAGAAAGGGAGCTTATGTTGGCCAGCGATTTTGCGAGACTGGACGCCGAAGTCGATCGCGTTGACCCGTCAAAACTCCGTATCGACATTCGGCTCCATTCGCCGACCGACGGCGCAGGACCGCAAACCTATGACGCCGGCGACATTCGGCGCGCG
>DASXES010000031.1:0-6412 GCA_036489975.1 Roseiarcus sp. | reverse complement strand
GCTCTGAGCGCGTTGCAGTCGCTGACGATGACGCAGCAGTCGCTTTCGACGGTCCAGAATCAAGTTTCGACGGGCCTCAAGGTCGCGACCGCCGCTGACAATTCGTCTTACTGGTCGATCGCCGCCCAGCTCACCGCCGATAGCGGCGTCGTTTCAGCCTCCAATGATGCGCTGTCGCAAGGGCAGTCCCTTCTCGCGACCGCAAGCTCGGCGATCAATTCGGTCATCACGACCATCAACTCGATTCAGACCGCGCTGACCCAGGCGACCGAGCCGGGCGCCAACATTGGCACGATCAACACGTCGCTTGCCGCGCTCGGCAAGCAGCTGACCGACGCGGTGAACGCCGCCTCGTTCAACGGCCTGAACGTCTTGAACGGCAGCGTGGCGTCGCTCAACTTCGTCTCCGGCTACAACGCCAGCGCCACAGGCGGGAGCATTAACACGATCTCGTTCACCACTCAGGCGCTCTATGGCTCGGCCACCGGCACGACGTCGACATCGTCGACGAGCCAGTCAAGCGTCACAGACGCCGCGACAATGAGCCAGTTGCAGGCTCAATTCGCCGCCGACACCGCGGACACCACCGCCGTGAGCTACAGCGCGCCTACGGCGACCTACGGCAACAACGCGGTGTTCGAGGACACGGCCAACCAGGCTCTGACGGTCCAGTCGATGGGGCTTGATGGGACTGTAACGACTTCGACTTACACCGCTCTCGACGCCAACGGCAATTCGATCGCCCAGGGAGGCACTCCAACCTTTGCGGCCGCGTCGTCTTATGCGGTCACGACGACGGTTACGACTGCGAACTCGCAAAACCTTCTGGTGCAAAGCGGAATAGACCTGACCAACCTCAGTGTTACGGGTCCTGCGAATGCGGAAACGTCTCTGAGCGCCGCCGACCAGGCTTTGGCCCAGGTCACCAACTACGCCGCGCAGATCGGCGCGACGCAGAATCGGATGACGACAGCGGCCACGTTCAACACCGCCTTGATGACCAACTATTCCGACGGCATTGCCGGCATGGTCGATGCGAATATGAACACCGCGTCGACCCAGTTGCAGGCGCTCCAGACGCAGGAGCAGCTTGGCATCCAGTCGCTGTCGATCGCCAACCAGAACGCGCAGCTCATCCTGAAACTGTTCCAGTAAAAACGGCGCGGCCGGGCGGCCCCTCAAGGCCGTCCCGGCCTCGCGCTCAGGATTGAGAGCGTCGTCCGAGTTCCCCGTGCGCTGCTTGCCACGCCCCCGGCAAGGCTGCTCCTCCTCCAGAATGGCGCGCGGGGACCCGAAAGTTCAAGGGAGGCCGCCGGGCAAACCGGGGTCAGCCAACAGAAAAAAGGGCGCTTCTACGGGCGCCCTTTTGACCTCTCGGGAAGAGCCGGTTCAATCCGGTCGGCGGCGGTCTATTTCTCGATGCAATAGCCGAGGAACCGCTTGGAATCGATCGGATCGAAACCGAGCCGATGCTTGAGCTTCTTGCGCAGCTTGCTGATGTGGCTCTCGATCACGTTCTCGTCGACGTCCTCGTCGAACAGCCCGTAGACGGCGTTGAAGATTTGCGTCTTGCTGACGCGGCGGCCACGACAGCGCAGCAGGAACTCGAGGATCCGGCGCTCCCGGCGCGGCAGAGGAAACGGCTCCCCGTTCACCTCAGGTTCGCGCCCGTCGAAGTAGACACGGAGTTCGCCGACCCTCACGTGGCCCTTTTCTCCGAACACGCGCCGGTTGATCGCCCCGACCCGGGCGACGATCTCCCGCACATGCACCGGCTTGCGTAGAACATCGTCGGCGCCGGCGGCGAACAGGCCCAGTGTGTCGTCCAGCGAGTGACGCTCGTTGAGGCACAGGAGCGGCGCGTCCGACCGTTCGCGGATTAGCCGCGAGAGCGATTCGCGCTCGTTGCAGTCGCCGATCACAAACGCTTCGACCGCATGCATGTCGGAGTCGCTGATCTTGCCGATCCATTCGCGAAATTCGGATGCTTCGATTCCCGCCGACGAGACCCCTTCGCGATCAAAACCGTGAGCATAGCCTCCGGCCACGATGTCGCGATCGTCGATAATAATATACATACTCGTGCTCCAGCCAACTGAATTGACAAGGGAACGCATTCCGCTACGCCAACGCCGGAACTCAACACATACGAAACAAACACCGTTGCCTCAGGAATACTCTTTCTGTATGCGAACGATCAACGACTACATTGTTGTTAATTGTTACAGATTGTTGTTAACTGTATCCTATTTAGTCAGCCGAGTTGTTCTTGACAAAGCTTGGTCGAGGAGGAAAAACTACGCCAGCCTTGGTTAACGAAATATGCACGTCGCTAATCGATTCATGTCATTCGTAAATGGTTAATGAAAATCCAACCCGAGGCCCATGGTCGCCGGTGGGCGACGGCGCCCCTCAGACGATTCTCCAGGGGGTCAAACAGCAGGACTGGCGCGCCGGGCCGGAGGCGGCGCGAAATGTCGGCCTGAAGCTCGCCGGACGGGGAGAGATCGCTTACTGGGTCATTCCGCCGGACGGGCGGGGGTCCGCAATCGAGCGCAAGGAACAACGCAGGCGCCCCAGGCAGCGCACGCGCCTGCGCTCAGCCAAGGTGCTCGACGGCGCCTACCGCTTCCTGTGCGAGGGCCGCATCTGCGACCGCTCCCGCGACGGCCTGCGTCTCGCGCTCGCGCGTGACATCGCGCTGCCGGCCCGATTCGCGGTGCATATCGACGAAACTTCCGAGATTCGCGAGGCGAGCGTGATCTGGCGGCGAGGATCGACGATCGGAATCCGGCTCGACGCGGCCGCGCCTCCGGGCGCGATGCGGCCGTGCGACCGGCACGCGCTGCGAGAGCGCTACTACGCAATTCCGGGCTGAACCCGCTCACGCGTAGCTTTTTTCCTCGACCAAAGCCGAGCTGGCGAGCGTGTTGATGGCGCGCTTGATCGCGGCCCGGGTATCATTCTCGCTGTACACCGAACGGGCGAGCTGAACGAAGCGGGGACCGAAGTCCCCCTCGCGTTCGCAGGCGCGAATCGCATCTTCGATGGCCCACAGGCGCGCGTTCACGGCGCCGAGCTGGTCGGTCAACAGATCGATCGGTCCGGACGCGCCGTCCTCCTGCGCCAGCCGCTCGAGCAGCGCCAGTTCGCGCCGGACGTTGGCGAGTCTTTCTTCCTCCCCGATGCATTCGGCCTTGATGCGCAGGATGGTGATCTTGTCGATCAATTCCCCAAGCGAGCACGGCGCGGCCAGCATGCGGGGCGCTCCGCGCCGCTCGCAAAGCGGAGCGAGCTCCCGCGCCATGGTTTCGAACACGTCGCGCCAGACGCCGCGGCGCGACTGACGAAAGAGACGCATGGTCGGATACCAGGGCGAATCGGAGCGTCCGGTCAGCCAGCGCCATTCCGCGTCGCTCTTCAGCGCGACCCAGACCGGAACAGCGAGAGCCCCGGCGAGATGGGCGATCGAAGTGTCCACTGTGACCACGAGATCGAGGCACGTCATGGCCGCCGCCGTGTCGACGAAGGCGTCGGCGCCGGCGTCGAAATCCGCGCCCAGCGTCTCGACCCGCATCGAGGGCGGCAGGCTCGCGAGCTGTTCCTCGCCTGCGCCTTTCTGCAGCGAAATGAGTCTGACGCCCGCGATTTCCGCGAGCGGCGCGAGCCCCGCGAGCGGCGTGGAGCGGGCCCGATCGGCTTCCGGATCGGGGTTGCCCTGCCAGACGACGCCGATCTTGAAACCTGCCCCGCCGATCCGCCTGGCCCACCGGTCGCGCAAAGCCGGCTCGCTCGCGAGATAAGGGACCGCGGCCGGAATCGTGTCGAGGCGCGTGCGGAAGGCGTAGGGCAGGCTGCTGATTGCAATCTGCGCGTCGAAAAGCTCCCCCTCTGGCGGCCGGTCGACGAATCGCGCCGAGGCCTTCGACGACAGCAGCCGGCTGAGCCGCGGCGGACAAACGAAGGTCGCATCCACGCCTGCCGCGGCCATCAGCGGCAGATAGCGAAAGAACTGGAGCGTGTCGCCAAGGCCGTGATCGTTAAGCACCAGCACGCGCTTCGCGCCATGTCCGGGGCCCCTCCAGGTCTCAAAGCGCGTTCCAAGCGCCTCGCTGAGCGACTTTCCCTCAAGCCAGCGCGCCTCGTATCCCTCAAGCCCGCGTTCGAAGTCGCCAAGCGTCAGCATGAGGCAGCCCCTGCCTGCGACAGCCTCGCGGCTGCCCAGCGCCGCGGCGGCGTCGAACGCGCTAAGAGCCTCCGAGAATCGACCAAGACTCCGCAACGCGAGCGCCTGGCCCAACAGCGCCTTGGCCAGGCAAGGCCCTGCTGCGTTCGCCCGGAGATACGCCTCGAGCGCCGCCTCGCTGTGGTCGAGCTTGAGCAGCGCATTGCCGAGATTGATCGCCGCCTCGGGAAAATCATGACGCAGCCCAAGCGCGCGCTCCGCCGCTTCGACGGATTCTTCGAGGCGTCCAAGCTCGCGCAAAGCTCCGGCGCGGCTGCACCATGCGTCCGCATCGTGCGGCGCGAGCGCCGTCGCCGCCGCGAACGAGGCGAGCGCCTCCGTGAATCGGTCAGCGGCGAACAGAAGCTTGCCGAGATTGACATGGGCGACGGTAAGCGAGGGGTCGAGCTCGAGCGCGCGGCCGTAGAAGCGCATCGCCGCGTCAGGCTTGCCGCATTCGCCGAGCATGTATCCGCCCATGCTGAGAGCGGCGGGGGAATCGGGTCTAAGCCGCAGTGCTTTGTCGATGAGCCTGATCGCTTCGTCGCGCCGCCGCTCGCGCCACAGCCGGACGGCGGCGGCGTAGAGCGCATCCGCCCCGGCCTGGGCTTCGTCAGCCGCGCCGGCGCTGCTTGTCTCCAGGGCGTCAGGCATTGGCGGCAAGCCGAACCATGCCGCCCGGCTTAGAAGACGGCGCTTGCGCGGGCCTGTCTCAAGGCTGATCAGAACCCGCGCGCCGCAGGGCGGGCTATCCGCCCAGCGTCAGCCTCGACATGCTCGACAGGAGCGCGGTCGAGAAGGTCGGCTGCGTTGAGCCGGTGAAGTCGTTGAGCGCGCTGCCCAGCACCGAGCCGTTCGAACTGATGATGCTGGAGAGGACCGTGGCCGCGCCCGATGGCTGCGAACTCGAATTGCCCGAATCGACCGTGAGGTCAGAGGTCGAGCCGGAGCTGGGCCCGTAGGTATAGTCGTACATCGCCGTGAACCGTTCGGACAGCTGCTGGAGCTTGGACGGATCTTTCAGGTCTGAGAGGGGCATGAACTCGGAAAGCGTCTGCGGCTGCAGATCGGCTGCGGCCGCTGGCGGGAGCCCCATGATCGTCGCGGCGACCTGCAGAAGATTTGTGTCAGCCAGAATTCCATATTCGCTGGTGACCGTCGGCGCGACGCGCTGGAAGTAGAGCGCGAGCTGGACGCCGACATCCTGGCCGCCCTGATCGCTTTCGAGCTGCTGTTCGACATAATCGCCGGTCGTCGTCGTGACGGCGCTTGACGAGGAAGGCGACGTTGCGCCGCTGTCGACGAAATTGAAGGCGGCGGCGAACGCCTTCCAGCGCGAATCCGGCAGCGTGTTGGCGAGGCTCTTCGAATTCAACACCCCCCCTTCGAGCACCTTGGTGATGAGCCCCTTGTTGTTGATCTGATCGCCGAGGCCATAGGCGTTGAGGGCGTAGGACAACAGGCGATAATTGCCGACGAGGTCCTGGGCGGAGCTGACCGAACCGATATTGGCCTCGTAATAGGCGCTCGCCGTCTTCACCGCCGGCTCGGCCGCAGTCATCGCCTGATAACGGGACAGGTTCTGCGTTACCGCGAGAAAGGCGGTTGTGGTGCTCGTCATGAACGATTCGCTTAAGGCTCAGCCCGGGTTGCGGCCAGCCCGAAGCGCCTGAGCCTAGCGGCGAAATCCTGCGGCCGGGTTAACCCGGATCGCTTCGCTTAAGCGGCAGCTGTCGCGCCCGTTCGAGCCGAGTCCCGCCGCGGCGATCAGATCCCCGCCATGCACGGCGCCGCCCAGGCGCTCAGCGATTGCGTTCGCCAGCGAAGCAACGGAATCGTGGCGCATGAACTGGGTGAGAAGCGCGAACTCGCCCTGCTCGTCCGCCGCCTGGCGCAGATGGCCGTCTGCTTCGGCGGTCGGTGGGTCCAGCACTGTTTGCATGATCGGCAATCCCCCTCGGATTTGCGGGATGCCCAATTCTGCCACGACCGGATTACCGATGGCGTGACGAATTGTAACGAAATGCAATGGGTCGCGACCCTTCTCCCAGGGCGATCGCTTCAGGTTAACGCGGGCGGGCGCTTAGGAAATGTGATTCTCAAAGGGCTTCGACGAATCGGAGCCCGTGATGTCCACTTCGCCTGCGAAGAGTCTTCTCGATCATTTTTCGGCGCTGAAGGACCCGC
>DASXES010000022.1:0-10489 GCA_036489975.1 Roseiarcus sp. | reverse complement strand
CAGGCGAAAGCTTTCTTAGCAATCTCAGGGTCGATGTCGCCTTCATCGGGACCCATGCGATCAGCGGTCTGGCGTTGAGCGAGACGTCGCTCGAGGCGGCGGCGATGAAGCGGGCCATGATCTCGGCGGCGCGAAGGATCGTGCTCCTTGCGGACGCTTCCAAGTTCGGGGCGGCGGCATTCTGCAAGATCTGCGAGTTGACCGCGGTCCACGAGCTGATCACCGACGACCGCGCTGATCCTGTGGAGATAGCGCGCGCGCGGGATCTCGGCCTTGAAGTGAAGGTGGTTCCCTCCAGGGGCGCGGCGCAAGCGGTCGCATGACGATCTTGCGCCTGATCGCCGACGACCTGACAGGAGCGCTTGACACCGCTGCCCAGTTCACCGGCCGCATCGGTCCGCTGCCGGTTCTCCTGGACGGGAGTATCCCCGCCCCCGCGGGATCCTATGCGCTGGACCTCTCCTGCCGCGATCGCGATGAGCAAATGGCCGTCGCCGCGACACGCGAGGCCGTCCGTTGTTTCGTGGGCGCCGATCTGGCGTTCAAGAAGATCGACAGTCTGCTGCGCGGGCATTGGGCGGCGGAGCTCGCGGAGATCGTCAGGTCCGGAATGTTTCGCCGGATCGTGCTGGCGCCGGCGTTCCCGGCGCAGGGACGCGTGACGCGGGGCGGGCGCCAGATGCGCACGCGATTGCGCGGCGAGGCCGAGGTGATCAAGAACATCGCGGCCGAGCTTCAACGCCATGGCGTGTCTCTTCACGATCGCAACTGCGAGATCGCGCTCCCCGACGCGGAGAGCGACGCTGACCTTGACGCGATCGCCGGGCGTTACGCGCACGAACCCGCGCCGCTGTGGTGCGGCGCGGCGGGTCTGGCAAGGGCGCTAGCGCAACGGCCGCCACGAACCGGCCGGCCCCTGGGCGGGCCGCATCTCGTGATCATCGGTTCGCGCCACCCCGTTTCCCTTCGCCAGATCGAGGTCGCAACTGCGGCGCGGCCAGAATGGTTCGCGCCGCAGGCGGATTTGGATTTCGAAGCGCGTGTCCGGACAACGCTGGAAGCGCGCGGACGCTGTATCGTCCTGCCCGCTCTGCCGCCCGGCCTAAGCGAGATGGAGGCGATCGAACGGATCGCTCGCGGCGTCGAGAGGCTCGCCGAACGTCTTCCACCGCCCGCCGCGCTCACAGTGGTCGGGGGCGAAACGTTCGCCGCCGTTTGCCACATGCTGAAAGCAACCTGGCTTAGCGTCGATGGAGAATTTCTGCCGGGGATACCGACCTCGCGCATGGAGTCCGGGCTTTGGCGAGGAACCGACTGTGCGTCGAAATCGGGCGCTTTCGGTGCGCCGGATTGGCTCTTGAACCATCTCGCCTAGAACTATGGCCGCCGTGGCCTCCCTGATGATCACTCTCCTCCAGCGCGTCGGCGTCTCCGACTGTCTGCTGCTTCGCTGTCGGGCGCTGATGGAAGGCGCCTGTAGCGATCCTGAGAGGCCACGGCCGTGATCTGAAGGACGTCTTCAATAAAGGCGGCTTGTCCGGTCAGCTGAAGAGACCCAGAGACCCGGAGCAAGAATTTGCTGAGCAAGCAACACGCTCTTGTTCTTTCGGGCCCGCCGTGGCGAAGCACCGTAACGCGGTCGGAAGCAGCCTTCACCTCCCTAAGCTTGTGCGCGATGAACAGGATGGTCCGCCCGCGCGTCTTCAGCGCGGCGATCACGCCAAGCAGTTCGTCAACCTCGGGGGGCGTCAGAACGGCGGTCGGCTCGTCGAGGATCAGCAAACGCGCGTCGAAGGCGAGCGCCATGAGTATCTCGACGCGCTGGCGCTGGCCGACCGACAATTGCGTGATGGGCGCATCCGGCTCGAGATCGAAACGATAGCGCGCGATGAGCGCCTGCGCCTGGTCGCACATCGCCCTGCGGTCGGTGACAAAGCCGAGGCGCAGTGGTTGCCGGTTAAGGAACAAATTTTCGGCGACGCTCATCGAGGCCACAAGCTTGAAATGCTGATGCACCATGCCGGTGCCGGCGGCGGCGCCGACCGGGTTGCTGAATCGGACGCCCGCGCCGTCGAGCGCCATCTCGCCGGCGTCCGGCTGGAGAATGCCGGCGAGAATGTTCATCCGCGTGCTCTTGCCGGCCCCGTTTTCGCCGCGGATGACATGGACCTCGCCCCCTTCGAACATGCGAAAGCGCGATCTTTTCACCAAACCGCTTGGCGACGCCGCGCAGACGCAACAAGGAGCGGCGGCGGGTTGGGACATGGCGCGAGGCTGAGACAGGGACGCGGCGCCGGGAAACGCCGCACGCGGGTGCGCTAATTCTTGAACGCAGTGTCGACCTTGATGGCGCCCCGCATTATCCGGACCGCCACATGGAACGCTGCCTGAAGAACAAGGCGTGGGACGGTTACGCCGGCGGCGATGCGCCGGGCGTCGCATTCGAGAATTGCTACTGGGCGCACGGGAAGTCGATCGCGGCGATCTGCTCCGACACATGGGGCGTCGAGGTCCGTCCCAACGAGACCACCGAAATGGCCCAGCCGTGGCACTGGATCGTCATTCCGGCCATGGGCCTGACCATGGGCGAAATTTTCTTCGTCAAGGAACTGGCCGAGGACTGCGCTAAGGACAGCGTCTACGAATTCATGTTCGCAGGGCCGCCGCTGGTGATTACCGGCGGCACGGGATCGCCGATCAATCCGCTGGCGATCAAGTAACCAGCGCCGATGTCAAAGCCCGGCCGTTCTTCGTCCACAAGCTGCCGTTCGACCGCTCGTCGCTGACGCGCTGGCGCCAGCGGATGGGCAAGGAGAAGCCCGCGCGCTGATCCAGGAGAGTCTGGGCGCGGCGACGCGCACCGGCGCGGCCAAGCCCTCGGACTTTGCGAAAGTCATCGTCGACATGACCGTTCAGCCGAAGGCGGTCGCGTTCCCGACCGGCGCCAAGCTCATGCATCTGGCGCGCGAGCGTCTGGTGCGGCTCGCCCAAAAGCACGGCGTATCCCTGCGCCAGTCCAAACGCTCGGGTGGGCACGCGAGCGCTGATGGCCTACCCGCGCTACGCCTACGCCAAGCAGTTCAAACGCGCCAACCGGGCCTTGCGCAGCGTGCGAACCCATCTTGGCCCGGTGTTCCGCGACATCACGCGCAGGATCCGGGACGACGAGCGGCTGAGCCAGATCTTCGCCGAGTTGCTGTCGCGGGCCTTCCGGGTGGGCCATCAGCGGCAGAACCAGCGCGGCCGAAAAAGCCGACCCTCGGGCTCCGTCCCGAGGGTTATTCGCTGCACGCGCCCGAGGTCGAATGCATCGGCAAGGGCAAGGCGCATCGTCCCTACGAGTTCGGCGTCAAGGTGTCGGCCCCACCAGCTCGTCCGCTCGAAGGGCGGCCAGTTCGTCGCCCAGGCAAGACCTCACTCTTCGCGTTGTTCCCAGTCATAGACACGACTTTACTCCTAACCCCTTAGCCAAGGAGGAGGTCGCGTCCGTCAACTAGGGGGCCGAGTCACTTGCAAGCCGCGTTCCTTGTCGCCAGCCGCATTTCGGCAAGGATTTGTTTTGTTTGTTTCGTTTCCAAGGTTCACGTGGGCCACGAATTGAATTTTCACGCACGATTCGATCTCACGCAAAAATAGGGCCGGAGCGGAGCCCCGGCCCTTAACGAGCACCTACAGATTCCCGTCGCGTGGAGTCCTCAGCAGCCCGGTTTCTGGAACGGCTGGCATGCGGCACGCAGATTGAGGGTGTTGGTATTGGTTTTTCCGCCGAAAAGGCCTTGGACGGTCCAGACTTCGGCGCCGTAGACCGTGGGGGTGTCCACAGGCGGGTATCGGCACCATGCCGACTGCTGGGTATTGGTCGCGTTGCCGCTGCAGTCGATGACGGTAGGAGAGAAGTATTGCTGGCCAACCGGTTCGCGCGGCGCAGGCGGACCGATCGGGTAGGGCGGCGCCGTCCTAAGTGTTATTTTGTAAGTGTTCTCGGCCGCATCCAGGAAGCTCAGCGCGCAGCCTTGCGCATTCGTCGAGCTGATCGGGAAGCTGGAAAAGGACGGGATGACGTCCTGGTTGGGCGGATCGCCGCATACGCCATATTTGGTGAAATTCACCCGGCCCGCCTCCGTCGAATATCCCATTGCCACGTTGATAGGGGGAGTCGCCGGCAGCCCGTTCGGCAATCCGGCCGTTCCACCGACAGCAATGTAGAAGCCATCGCCTTTGACCAGCATGTTGCCCAAAGCGTCGTCGACCGAATAGGCGTATGCATAGGCCGTGTTGATGTAGTCCTCGCCGTGGATCAGCAGCAAATACGGATCGAACAAGCCGTTGGGATTTGCAATGCCCGGCCAATATTGGAGCGCGTCGAATTTGTCTTTGACGGCTTGATATTTTGAATAGTCTGTTTCAGTTCTGCCCGCCGTCCAGTAACCCGGAGTATCCTGAAGCAAGTGGGTCGCCGGCTTGTTCAGTGGACTCCCTGGCGTGTTATTCGGACACGCCGCCGGCTCGGTGGGCTTGTTCGGGTCCGTATTGAAAGGGGTCCATCCGTAGGCATGATCCATGATCAGGAGTTCGGCGGAGGCCGCTGGTTGAGTGCCTGTGCACCACTTGTAGTTGGCTATGATAAGATTACGCACGGCTACTACGTTCGGACAGATCGCCGCGGCTCCGCCACTCGCACAGGCGGTCCATTGGTTGAATAATGCTGTGATCGGCGCCCACGGCGGGAGGGACGGCGAAAGGTCCGGGCGTGTCGTCTTGGGATGCGCAGCGTACGATCCCAAAATGTTAATCAGCGACGGCGCCTTCGCGATCACTAACCCCTGGTTGTCCCTGAATTGGGGATAACCGGGAAAAGCCTGAATGAATTTCGTGACGATCGCTCTGAACGGATCGATCGCCAGCGGCGTGCCGATATACCCAACCTGATCATTGCCAAAGGGCTCCATGGCCGCCGGCATGTAGGTGGCGTCGACGAACGACAGGTCGTAATCGACGGTGTGGAGATCGATCGGCTGCGGCTTGCTCTGATCGGGCTCGCCGCCGAGGGCGCCGAGCGTGTATTCCGTCAATTGACTCGGTTCGTTTGTCCTTAATCCAGCGACATTCGAAAAGAATACCAGAGGCTGGCACGGGGGTGGCGCGCAAGAAAGGGTAGGCACAGTCGCGCCCGGCGCGGGCGTGACGCGCGTCTTCTCGGCGTTGTAAGCAGCGGTGAGCGCTGCCGACGGCTGGCCCGTCGAGGCCTCCGAGTCAAAGAGCTCGATGCGTCCGCCGTTCCACCAGTTGGCATACTGGTTAGGCTTCGTGGGATTGGGCGTAGCGACGAGTTGCGTATAAAACGGAAGGGTGACCGTCACAGTGCCGCCCGGCGGGATGCCGTTGCCGGCCGGATTGATGTAGAAACGCATCTGGGCGGTAAGCGGAAACAGGGATGTCGTGTTGTTTTGCGGCACGTTCATGATTGCCCGCATATATAAATCTTTGTCGCTCGGCCCCATCGAGAGCACCGGGTAGATGTTCTTCGGCGTCTGGCCGGCCGGACACGCGCCCGCTTTGCAGGAATTGTTAATGATCACGACTGTCATGGTGGGCACTGTGGCGGCGGAGCTGGCGCCCGCGAGCCCAAGCGCAAAGGCCGAGCCGGCTGTCCAGTAAGCCATCCTACGCCAGCATCTAATTCGCGAAGTCATACTCATAGCTGCCTCCCGTCGAGTTTACCTAGATCGCTAGGTGGTATTTAATTCCGTCGCGATCGACCAATAATGATTCACGTCTGAAGTTTCTCGGATCAGAATGCTACGCTGCTGTGCCTATTTCGGTTTGAGTGGTTGCGCAGCCTTCGGCTTCTTCGCCTGGCTTTTTGCCGGCTGGGGTTGGGGCGCAGGCTCCGCCCTAACCGTGGATGCGGACGGCGCCGGTTCCGGCGGCGTCGGCCCGCTCTGGGCGAGGGACACCGACAGCCCATACAGCCGCCATTGCCCATCGACTGGCGCATACAAAAGCTCGAATTTAAGCTCCGACGGCACGGAGGGGAATAGCCCGACCATATGAAGCATGCCGTTCTTTTCGATCTGCGGGAGCAGAGTCAGCTGCGGATCGAGCGCGGCGACGCCCGAGAGGTCGAGTTTGTCCCGCCGTTGGCTCGCGAAAATCTCCCCAAGGCGCGCCGCCGTATTGACTTGGAACGCCGGGCTGCCGAGATCGCGGAGCACCGTGTAATTCCCTGTCTTGTTCGCCTGGTCGAGCGCGATCAGCGTTGAACGGATAAGGACGAGAACGCCATTGCGGTCGATCTGGGCCGGCCTGGCTTCTTCGGCTCGCGCCGAGGCGGCAGCGATCATCACAAGCCCAGCTGCGGCTGTCCAAACCAAGCCTTTTTGCATCATCTTTACCAGGCGAACGTTACGCCCACCCGCCCGCCAAGGTCACCTTTGGTCAGGCCAGCTCCGATTCCGGCGTTGATCACCACATTATCGCTGACGCGAAGAAGCGCGGTCGCGCCGAAAGCGTTCGTGCCATGATAGCCGCCCCAGTTGGTCGAAATAGCGTATTTCTTATTGTCTGGCAGTGTCCCGCCACCGAGCGCGATCGCGATTGCGGTGCCTTCATAGGCCTTGATCATGTTGTTGTTGAGCGTAGCGACGCTCGCGTTGAGGCTCGCAGTGGACGCGTAGAGCGCCGAAACGTCCTGCGGACCAAAACTCGAAGTTGCAAGATGGCCGGCTGCGTCGGTCGTTGTGTAGTAGGTTTGTCCGTTTTGCGCCGCAAGACTCGCCGCCGACGCAAGGCCGGGCGCCACATAGGTCGTGCCAGCCGCGCCGAGGGTGATCTGGTTGGTGGCAGTGCTTCTCGCGCCCACTCCGATGGCCGTCGATCCAGAATAGCCGGCGGTCGAAGCGCCAGGGCCAAGCGCCGTCGAATTCGCGCCGTTGGCTATCGCGTTGAGGCCAAAGGCCATCGCGCCGTCTCCTGTCGCCCCGGCGCCCTGGCCAATTGCGATTGCGGCGCCATTGGCCGTCGCGTTGAGGCCGAACGCCACCGCGCCGTCTCCTGTCGCTCCGGCTCTCTGGCCAATCGCGACTGCGCTCTTGCCGATCGCCCGAGAACTGGAGCCCAGCGCCACAGCACCGTTTCCGATGGCGGCATTTCCGCCGCCGATGCCCACGGCTCCCGTGCCGTTGACGACATTGGGATCACCGATCGCTACCGCGCCATTGCCCGTCGCGCTTTGTCCGAGGCCGATAGCCACTGCGCCATTGCCGGTCGCCGAGATTGCATCGCCGCCGCTGGCTCCGATCGCCACCGCGCCCGATCCGCTAGCCCGGCCGTTGCCGCCGGCGAAGGCGGAGTTGTTGAGGCCGCCGCCTGTTGCCGTCGCGCCCTGCCCGATCGCCACGTCGCTGATATCATTCGCGACCGAACCCGAGCCGACGGCCACGGCCAGGTCGGACACGGCAGACGCGCCCACAAAGGTATTGCCCCCGCTAACGGCGCCCCCGCCGATCGCGACCGAGCCGACCCCGCTTGCGGCCGCTCCGCTCGCGCCTCCGCTGACCGAGGAGCCGCCAATCGCCACCGAAGAGTCCGCGCCGGCGAAAGCCCCGATCCCGCCATTGGAGGCCCCGCCGACCGCGACCGAATTCTCCCCGGCGGAGGTGGCGCCGAAACCGGCTGATCCGTCCGCGCCGCCGACCGCGACCGATTGCGCCCCGGAGGCCAGAGCCGCGCTCGCGGAAGTCGAGGATCCGCCGGCTGCGAAGGAATTGTCGCCGCTGGCTGCGGCGTTGGCGCCGACGGCTGCGGAGTTCGCGCCGCCCGCGAAGGCGCCCGCGCCGCCGGCAAAGGCGTTGCCGCCTGAAGCGGTGGAATTCGAGCCGATCGCGACATCGTTGTTATTGGCGGCGACTGCGGTATCGCCAAACGCCAGGCTGCCGGCGGCGATCGCGGTACTGTTATTGCCAACCGAGACGGCGCCCTGCCCGATGGCGAGATTGCTGTTGCCAATCGCAACTGCGCCGTCGGCCGTAGTGGAGCCGAAAATGTCGCCGGCCGCGACATTCCCCGTGCCAATGCTGACCGCGCCGGTCCCGCTCGCAATACTGCCGCCGCCGACCGCGACAGCACTATTATTCGCGCTTGCGTCAGCGCCGCAAGCAACGCTGCTTGCGTCACTATTATCGGTTCCCGCAGGATTCGGGCCCGCCCCCCCATTCGAGCATATGACTGCCCAAGCGCTGGTCGGCGCTAAAACTCCAACCAGCGCTGCGGCAGCGGCAGCACTCAGCAGACGGGACCGAAAACCGCGCGACGCTTCGGATGTCTCGACCCTTGATGACGCCATCCCACTACCCCCCATTTTGGACGACTCAGAATCTACATTTTCACTAGTCTATGGTGTTTGGGCGCGATTGGGAAGAGACTTGGCGCCGGTTTGCCAAAGTGGGTCCTGAACCGTTCCGCTTTGCCGGAGGCTCCAACTCCTGAGAAGGTGGAGCCAGCATGAGCAAGACCACGAACAGGCTTTCAGCTGAGGTTCGCGACCGTGCGGTGCGGATGGTTTTCGACCATGAGCGGGATCATTCCTCTCGCTGGGCATCGTTGTATCGATCGCGGAGAAGATCGGTTGCGTGCCGCAGATCCTGTAGGAGCGGGTGAAGAAGGCTGAGGTCAACAGCGGCAAGCCCGCTGGCGTTCTCGCGGATGTTGCGGACAAGCTGAAGGCGCTGGAGCGTGAAAACCGCGACTTCGGCAAGCCAACGAGATCCTGCAAAAGGCTTCCGCATATTTTGATGGCGTGGATGCCCCCCTTCCGGCGGCATATCTCTTCTTGATCCTCCAGGGGGCAAGAGAAGGAGAGACATCCATGCCAGAAGTTGCGATTATCGGCGTCGACCTTGCGAAGCGGGTGTTTCAATTGCACGGGGCGGCCGCTGATGGCTCGGTGCGGTTTCGAAAGAAGCTCTCCCGAGATCGGTTTCTGGTATTTCTCGCGTCGCAGTCACCCTGCGTGGTGGCAATGGAGGCCTGCGCGACCGCTCACGGTTGGGGACGTGAGATCGAACGAGCGGGCCACACGGTGCGGCTCATCCCCCCGATCTATGTAAAGCCGTTTGTGAAGCGGCAGAAGAACGATGCGGCGGATGCGGAGGCCATTGTGGAAGCGGCGTCTCGGCCAACGATGCGCTTCGTGGCCGTGAAGAGCGAGGCTCAGCAGGCGCGCGCGATGTTGTTTCGAACGCGCGACCTTCTGGTCCGGCAGCGAACTCAGTTGATCAACGCGCTGCGCGGTCATCTCGCTGAACATGGCGTTGCGGCGCCGCAGGGGCCCGCGCATGTAAAGCGACTGGCCGACGCTATTGCAGACGACGATTCCAGTTTGCCCGCAACTGTCCGGGAACTTGGCCAGATCTTACTCGAGCAATCGCCGGGCTCGACGGGAAGATCTCAGATTTGGATAAGCGGCTGAGAGAGGCCGCCGGCCGTGATGGGACGACCAAGCGGCTTCAGACGATGCCCGGCGTTGGTCCAGTCACCGCCGTCGCGGTTGAGACGCTCGCGCCGCCCATGGAGGTCTTTCGTCGAGGTCGAGATTTTGCGGCTTGGCTCGGACTCGTTCCGGTCCAGAGATCAACCGGCGGCAAACCTCGGCTCGGAAAGACGTCCAAGATGGGCCAGCGGGATATCCGCAGGCTGCTGATAACCGGAGCTATGTCTGTGGTGCAGGCGGCCGGACGCTCGGCGCCGCCAGAGAATTCCTGGCTGGCCCGCATGCTTGGAAGAAAGCCGCGCATGTTGGTCGCGCTGGCCCTTGCCAACAAGATGGCGCGCGGCATCTGGGCAATGCTCACGAGAGCAGAGAACTACCGAGACCCGGCAACGACAGGAGCCTGATCGAGACGATCACGCGGTCTTTCGTTCCGGTACGCCGGGGGTGTGAGGAGGTCAACGGACAGTAAGGGCAATATGATCGAAGGATCACGGGTGAGAAAATCAGGGCCTGAGCAAGAGCTTTGAGCTCGCTATTTTGATCTTGAACTCACCCGGCGCATCGCCATACCGGCCCGCGGCCATGAGCAGCGCCGCACTCAAGGCCTGACACATGACCGCATTCGATCACACCTCCCGCCTGTCAAGAAACCGCTTGCATCCCAGGGGGCATCCACACATGCCCAGGCGGAGTTCGACCGCCCGTTCAAGCGATGATCTCGTTTATCGATGATCACCGTGAAGCCCATGGGGTCGAGCCGGTCTGCAAGGTGCTGCCGATCGCCTCATCCACCTACCATGAGCGTGTCGCGCAGCGGCAGGATCCAACACGCCTGTCAGCGCGGCCCGCCAGGATCTCGCCTTCAAATCCGAGATCGCCCGCGTTTTCGCCGCGAACTTCGCGGTTTAGGTCTGGCGCCAGATGATGCGGGAAGGCTTTTCCATTGCGCGTTGCACCGTGGAGCGGCTGATGCGTGAGATGGCTTGCAGCGGGTGATCA
>DASXES010000131.1:0-10446 GCA_036489975.1 Roseiarcus sp. | reverse complement strand
CGCGCGCCGAATGTCGCCGGCGTCATAGGTTTGCGGTCCTGCGCCGTCGGTCGGCGAATGGAGCCGAATGTCGATACGGAGTTTTGACGGGTCAACGCGATCGACTTCGGCGTCCAGTCTCGCAAAATCGCTGGCCAACATGGTTGAAGCTCCTGGCTGATCGAGCGAGCACGCCCGTGATGACCAGCCTTTGGAGGATCTGCGCGAACAGGAACTGCTTGCGAAGCCCCCTGCCTCCGTGCCGTTCTGTTGGTCCTCCAGGGCGGAGCCGCTGGCCAACCAGTGGGATGGGACGGCGGTCTTGCAAAAATCTGTGTTTTCTGTCTTATTTGCATAACGCAGAAGGGATGGTTCAATGGACACGGTCAGCACGGTAGAATTCATGCGCCATTTCGGGCGCTACCACGACGAAGCCAAGAAGCGGCCGATTACGCTTACGAAGCACGGCCGGCCTTCTGTCGTCGTCCTGCCTGTGGAGCTGTACGAGAGGCTGACGGGTCATGCCGATCCACGGCGCGCTTACGCGGCGGGCGAGATGCCCGATGATCTGGCGGCGATGTTCCGCGAACGTCTGGAGAAAGATTCCGCCGAGCACCAGGCTTCCGGCGATGCCTGAGCGTTTTCGTCGGGGCGACATTGTCCTCTACCCCTACCTCTGGCGTCGGCAGATCGAAGACAATCCGGATCGCGAACATGGTGAGAAGGATCGCCCGGTCTGCATGATCCTGACAGTGACGGACAAGGAGGGTTTGACGCATCTGCTGCTGCTGCCGATCTCCTCGAAGCCTCCCTCCGCCCCTCAGACCGCGCTCGAGATTCCTGGCCTCGAGCTTCGACGGGCAAGACTGACCGCATACGAACGAGGCTGGATCACGGTCAGCGAGTGCAACTACGACATTCTCGAACGGTCCTATTATCTCGACACGCGCCAGAAGCCCCTCGGTCGGTTCAGCGACGCGTTTCTCGAAGAAATCCGTCGAGCCTTCGCGCCATTCCTGAGTTCGGGAGCCGCGCGCGTCATTCGGACCTAACGCGCTTCCCGTCAGACAGCCTTCGGCCGGATGGCAGCGATCGCTATGTCGAATTCCGGCGTCCGGATCGGCGTCCCGGCCACCCGCTCGGCCGCCCAATGGGCACGCGCGCCGAGCGCCTCGACCCGCTGGGTCGGATGGGGATGGGCAAGCGGACCGTCGGCCTCGAACCCAAGCCCATGCAGGGCATACCAGAGCGGCCGGTCGACGAGTTTCAGGAAGGCGAATTGGGCCGGCGCCATGACGCCGCTCCTGAGGCGCGCTTCGTTGAGGACCGACATGAGGCCCGGCGTCGCGAAGTGATGTTTCGCCATCGCCTCGAACGCCCACGCGGCGATGTCCGTTGTCGCGAGGACGCGGTCGGCCACGGCAATGGTCCTCGTATCGAAGACGAGCGGCACCTCCGGACCCGCGCCGGCCTTGCCTTCCGCCTGGCGCACGCCGTCGGAGATCAGGCCTTCCGACAGCAGGCCGAGCAGGGCGGCCGCCTCCTCGCGCCGCTGGACGCCCTGCAGTGCGAAGACCGCCAGCATGCAGCGTACGGCCGGCGACGCGCCGACGCCCCCTTTCCACGGACCGCCCAACTGCCGCATGAGTTCCCGCCGCGCCGCCTTCTCGTCAAACGCGCCCTCTGTGGCGGCGTATCGCGCGATCCATTCTGGCGCATGCAGGGCGGCGTCGGCCGGGCGCGGATCGCCGGCGCGCATCGTCACCAGCCTCAGCTTCCGCCCGAGGAACGCGGCGGTGCTGCGCGACGTCTTCGCCTGTTCGACCATCAGCTTTTTCCAGATCGAAGGCGCGGGTGAAGCGGGCGTTCCCCGCGCGCAGGAACGCCCAGGCGGCGAGGGCCAGGACGAGCGCCATCGCCGGGTACAGGAATTCCTGGCCGATGTTGCGGTAGAGGCGCACGAGCTGATCGAACTGCACGCTGGGCGCATGGGCGCGCTGGACGGAGACGTCGGCCTCAGCAAACCGATCCGTCACCAGCCCGATCGCCTGCATCTCGGCGTGCGCGAGGCTCAGCGCGCCCGTGCTAATCTCCGCATGCCACAGCTTCCAGCTTGCCCAACCGAGGATGGCGAGGCCGACGACGATCAGAAGCAGACTGAAGACGGTATAGTCGTCACTGCCGATCGCGCCCGGGGCGCGCGAGGAACGGGACATCTCTATCGCCTTCCTCCGCCGTCGGCGCTCGCGAGGCGCTGCGACGCCATGTCCTGCAACGCCCACTCTCGCGCGGCCTGTCGTTTCAGGTGCATCGCCTGCTCATAAACGAGGCGGAGATATTCGAGTTTATGGACGGGACTATGTGAGTGGTAGAGCGCGACGCCCTCCCATAAGTTCCCGTGCGCCTCGTCGAGCGCTTGCCGCAGAATCCATGCGCCACCCTCGACATTGGCGCAGAAATTGTCCAGGAGCGCCCGGTAGCTCGCCTCCCGCGAGGCGCCCCAATGCGCGGCGATCTTCGGCACCCATGTGTCGTTGACCTGCATCGGGCCGATGTCGACCGTGTCGTTCGCGTTCTGGCTGACAGCGCCGAGCCGCCCCGCTTCGACGGTCAGCAACAATACCAGAACTCCGGCCGGAACATGGTGCAGTTCGCTTGCGGCCTTCAGGCATCCCACGATCATCGCTTCGTCCGCCTTCGCCGGAACGCCGGCCGTGAGGCCGATCGCGAGCGCCGCGCACGCCAGCGCCGCGCCACTTCGCCTTGCGCCCCTTTTCCGCTTCCCCGCCACTCTCTCGCGCACTCTCACGACGCCGCCTTTCGAGCCCGCGTCCGCGCGGTCGCCTCGTCGAACACTTGCGCCAGATCGAGCAACATGACGCCGTCGGGACGGGCGACAGAAGCGATCGCCTCCATCACCGACAGAAGAACGGAGGAAAAGCTCTCGGCGCGGATGGTCTCGATCCGCCACGACATGAGCGCATCAAGGTCGCGCTTGAACGTCAGTTCGAATCCGCGTCCGGTCACGTCCCTCCAGATCGCCTCGCCGGCGACGAGGAAGATCGGCAGAAGCCCGTCCTCGGCCGCAGCCGCGTCGAAGGGAACGGCCACGAGATCGCGACGCGGGCCGTCCTCGACCAGAATGTGGCGTCCGGCCTCGATCAGAAGCGCCCGCACGACCCGCGAGACAAAGCCCGGATCGAATTTGCTGAGGCTCACGGCCTCCGTGCCTGTCGGGCTCATGCGAACCTTCGGCGCTTCCATGCCGGGACCGCCGGACGATAGGGCCCGACGAGCCCGCGTCGGATCATCCTCAGCGTCGAGGGGACGGTGAGGCCCGCCCAACTGATGACCGAGAAAAAGATTACGCCCGTCGCGGCGATATAGAAGGTCGGCCAGCTCCAGTAGACGATGAAGACCAGGAGCGGCAGGCAGGCCCGTGCATCGAGAAAGACGACCTTGACCGGCCGTCCGGTGTCACGCCACATGCTGTTGCTCCTTTGCCATTGCGCTTGTCCGATCGCTCGTTCACCCGATTTCGTGACGAACGTGTTCCGCCGTTTCTTCGCTGATCCGCCCTTCCGTCGGCGCAATCCCGATCGCTGTGGCGTAGGACTGGCCTTGGCTTTCGAGCGCCTCGGCCGTGATCTGCGGCCAGTCGTCGGCTTTGGTTGCGGCGAGGCGCTTCCGATAGGGCGCGTCGCAGACGAGGAACTCCCGCAACGGCGTCCATTTGCCGTCGGTCGACGGGACGAGACGCTGATTGATCAGGAGCCGCAGCGCCTGGGCGCAGGACGTCATCGCGTCCTTCAATTGGGCGGGCGGAAGAAGGCTCGCGACCCGCTGCATGGTCAGGGGCACGGTCTCGGCGTGGATGGTGGTTGCGGTCGCGTGGCCCGAGATCGCCGCTTGGATCGTCGCGATCATGTGCTCGGGCTTGCGGCACTCGCCGATGATGATGTCGGTCGGCTGGCGGCGCCTCGCGCCCGCCATGAACTCCTCGAAGCTTTTCACGTTGCGCGGAATCTCGCTCTGCGCAATCGAACTCGTGGGGCTCTCGACCCGGTCGAGCAGAAACTCGACCGGGTCGGCGCATTCGATGATGTTGCGGTGAGCGGCCGGATCGCGGAGCTTCTCGACCGTCATGGCGCCGATCAGCGTCGACTTGCCCGATCCCGTCGCGCCCGAGACGATCATCATGCCCTTGCTCATTCGGTAATGGGCGAGGATCTCCGGCGCGACATTCTGCTGGCCAAGCGGTTGGGGCAGATCGCGAACCGGACGGATCACGACATTGGCCCCCGTGCCCCGGCTCGCGGTGATCCCGGTGACGTTGCAGCGGAAGCGCAACGTTCCCTTTCGCGGCGAGCCGATCTGGTACATCACGTTGATGTCGACCCCGCCTTGCAGCCGCGCCATGCCGTCCGCGCTATAGAGATGATTGACGATCAGGCCGGCGTCGTTCTCGTCGAGCGGATCGCGGCTTCGGATCTTCCGGTTGATCCCCCAGAGCCGGAACGAGGCCAGCTGGAAGGTCGAGAACATCACCCGTTCGGCCCCAAGCCTATGGGCATGGGTCAGGAAGGAATCCAGCGCCGGCGCGAGGTTGCGCGGCTCCTTGACCCACCGCTCGCCAGGATCGACCCACGCATAAGGATCGGCAGTCTCGTGGTCAGCGCCGCTCGTGCTAGAAGGGACGTCGAGCATCTTATCGGTTACTTCGGGCAGCGGCGCGCGCCACGCCAGACGCCTGCGTTCGCCTGCAAACCGGGTTGCGAGGTGATGGTGACGATCCGGTCTCCGGCACTGAGCTCGTTGCCGCCGCCGTCGACCACCTGCTGTTTGGTCGCAACGCGCGGATTGGCGACGACGCCGGCGCGCAGCAGCACCCGATAGCGGGCCATGCCGGTGATGTCCCGCTGAAGCCGGCCGAGATCGTTGAGGAAAATCTCATTCGCCTGCCGCTCGCCCTCGCCCCACCCTTCCGCGACATATTTGTTCCAGTATTGGACCTCCTGCTCGGTGCGCGGCAGCACGGCGTCTGCCGGCCGGCCGGGCTGCTCCCAGGTCCTCACGAGATAAGTCCGCCAGTCCGGCGGCGCCGAACCGAGCTGGGCGATCTTCGAAATGGAATAGACGCAGGCCGTCTCGCGGGCGATCTGGCCGCCGTCGCCGAGCGCCATCGCCATCTCGGCTTCCGAGACGACCGGCGGGCGCATGATGATCCGACTGCCCGGCCGCCGCAGGATCACGTCATCGAAGTTGTAGACAGCGTCGAGCGTGCTCTCGTGACGCCGCAGCATCTCATTGATCGCGAAGGCCCGCGCCGCAAGCCCGCCGCGCGCGCCATAGGCGAGACCCGCGTCATAGAGAATGGTCTGGCGGCCCGGCTCGAGCCCCTCCGCCGCAAGCCCGCTTCCAGGGCGCGTCGCCTGCAGCGACTCGAGCGACAGCGGTTTGTCGCCGCCGACGACTTCCGGCTCGATCGAGGCGCCCGTGACTGGTTTGTTGACCGGATTGCCCGTCTCTCGCGCCGCCGCGTCGACCGTAGTCGGTGACGGCTGCGGCGGGATCGGCATGACGATCAGGTTGTTGTCGGCCGCAGCCCCAGCTGTGGTCGTGACCGGAACCGTGACTTTTTTCGTCGGCGGGTAAGATTCGGCCGGCTGCGGCGTTACCGATATGTCGGCCGCCTGACCCGGCCGCATCAAAGCCAAAGGGGTCAGAATGACGGCCGCGAGCGCTGCCGCCCCCAACAGAACGGAACGACGCTCACCCATGGTAGATCACCTCGATAAGCTGATGCTGCTGGTCGACGCGGACCGTCGCTGCTTCGCCGGCCTGGTCGCCGAGGCCATGCAGGATGTCGTAGACCCGGCGCGGAGAGGCATCGACCGCGACATTGACGCCGCCTTGGGGCGCATTGCCGGTGACGGCAACGCGGTAGCCGATCGTCTCGGCGAGCTTCCTCACCGCCCCGTCGAGCGCGCCGTTCCACGACATCGAGACCACCCGCTCGAGTTCCCCCGCCACCGCTGTCGGCTGCGAGGCGCTCGCCGCACTCGGTCGCATGGCGCCGATCCGCGCAAGTTCGCGCGACGTCTCGTCCATGCTCTTCTGCAACGCCACCTCGGCGTTCGGCATGCCTGGCGTATCGACAGTCGGCGCGACCGGCGTTACGCCGCAGCCGGCAAGCGCCAAGGCGGTGCTCAAGCCGATGAGATTGGCCGCGCCGCACATGGAGCCGAACGATCGCTCTTTCGAAGTGAAGATCATGAACAGGGTTCCCGCGTTCGAACCCGAATCTCGCCGGCCCCTGCGCGAACAGGAAATCGCCGTCGGAGATTTTCTGAAGCTCGCCCTCACTCTGCCGCGAGCGCGTTATGAGGCCCTGAATCGTCATGCGGCCGCAGGGCCAGAGCGACGCCTCGGCCATCGATCAGTTCGACGGTCAGCCCCTCGAGCACGCTTTGCGTCGCCCGCCCCTCCATCTCGCCGCCACGCAGGCGCTCGACCCGCCGCCGCTCAACCTCCTTCTGCGCCGATCCGGCCGGGAAGACCTTGGACAGCCGCCGCAACGCCTCCTGGAATCCGACCGTCTCGTAGAGACGATTGCGCAGGGCCGCATCGTCGGGCGTGGTCGAGAGCGCCCAGAGTTCGATCGGCCCGAGGCTGTTGACCAGCAATTGCTCGTACTTGGAGTTCTCGATCTGCATGATGGCGAGGAACGGCGCGCCTTGAGGCCCCGGCCCATGCAGACCGTGACGGACGATCGCGGCCGAGGCGGGAGTCAGGTTGAAACGCGTGATCACCTCCTCGGCCTCGCGCTCGTCACCGGCTTTCAGGACGAACCGTCCGGTCGACTGGCTGATCAGGGCGTCGCCCATGTCCGACAGCCGCTGGCTGGCAAAGCCGAGCTGGATGTTGTGCTTGCGGCCCTCGCGCGCGTCGAGCTCGGCCTGGGCGCGCACCTGCGGGCTGCCGAGCGTCCGGTGCCATTCATCGTAGTCGAGCCGCTTGACCGTCTCATAAGATTCACGGAATCGCTTGGCGTGGTAGGGCCGGACGGCCTCGGGGACGTACTGGACGTATTCGGGCCTGAGAAAGAAGTTGCGGGCCAGAATGTGCCGGCCGAGCAGATACATCATCTCGGTCTGACGGTTGGAGGCGGCCGAGCCGGTCGGGGCCACCTCCTGAAGATTGAGGACGATGATGCGCGCCGAGCCGAAGTCGAGCTTGGTCGGCTGGTTGAGGATCGGATATTTGCGGATCGCGTCGTAGATATAGCGGGCGAACACCGCTGAGACGGTTTCGGCCGTGGTCTGGATTTTGAGCTCGGCGAACATGTCCTGCACCTGATCGGAGCGGGACGCGGCGATCAGGTCCTCGAGCACTGGGACGGCATGATGCTGGGCGATCTCGGCCAGCCGGAACGCCTCACGCTCGCAGAGCGCATTGACGAGATCGCGCCAAATCGCGTCCGCGCCGGGCAGCTTGATATGAAGCTCGTCGATCGCCGCGTCGACCAGCGGCTCGACCCCTTTCCGATAGCGCTTGGTCGCACCGTCTGGGACTTCGGTGCAACGACGATAGGCCTCGTCGATCACGAGCGAGATCATCTGCGCCATGCCCTCGAATGGCTGAGTCTCCTCGGGCGGTAGGGTCAGGAGAGCCAGAAAATTCTGCAGGAAGGCCTTTTCGAGCGGCAACGGATATTCGCACCCGACTTGAAGATCGAAGGCGTTGAACTCGTAGCCCGGCGCGAACTGCATGGTAGTGAAGATCGCCTCATGCCGCCGCGCCGGGCCCACCGCCTCCTGAATGAGACGCACGAACCCTTCGGCCGACGGCCGATGTCGAGCTTGCCGATCATCGGGAGTTGCGCCTTCGCGCTCCCGAGCACGGCCGGCGACAGGCAGAGGCCGATATTGATGGTGTTGGCGAGCACCGATTTGCCCGACCCTGGAGGGTCCACGAAAATATCGATCATCAGCGGACGCATCGAGCCGCCGGACGGATCGTAAGGCCAGATCGCCCCGTTCGGCAGGCGGAACAGGACGGACCCGCGCTCCCAGGGCGAGATGGTGTGCGACCACGGCAGGAGCGGCAGCGCCTCGCCGATCGGGGCGAGTGAAGGATTGGCGGTCGATGCCAGGGCCAGTCCCGGTACGGAGCTCATCACGCCGTCGAGCGGGTCGCCGGCGATCCGGGCCGTCTTGCAATTGCCCCAGCCTTCGATCCGCTGCGCGAGCGTCGAAGCCCGCCTGCGCAGCTTCCGGGTCTCGCCGAGCGGCGCCCAGGTCGCGAAGGACGCGCGCAGCTTGACCGCGATATGATTGTCATGCTCCCGCAACTGACGCAGCGCCGCGAAGGCGCGCTGCAGGTCACGGTTGGCCGGAAAGATCGCCAGGAACGATGATCCGATCTCCTTGAAGGCCATGCCGATCTTGCCGCCGCCCTCGAGGATGAAGGACGCCCGCCACGGCAGCCGGTCCTGGCCGAGCCAGCTGGCGAGCTCGACGAAAGGTCGCGCGTCTTCCGGGCCGATCATCATGTCGACGCTCGAATATTCGTTCTCGCCGATCTCGACTCGCTGGCCGCCATGCGTCACGGCGTCGATGCGGAAGATCTGACTGCGGAGCGACGGCCACAGAAGGCCTGCCTTGTCGGGATTCTTGACGTCATCCGCGGGCAGGCGTGGCATCACCTTGTCGCCGACCAGTGTGGGCGTCCAGCGGGAACCCGCCGTCTCGCGATACAGCGCCTCGCGCGTGAGGATCAGCGCGTCACGCGCCGAGAGTTCCCTCGCCGCGACTTCGGCGCCGCGTAGGGCCGCCATGACGCGGTTGACGAAACCGGTATGGTGGGCGGCCACGAGTTCGGACCGGAGGAAGAAGCGTTGGGCGTCGCCGATCCTCGGGACCTGTTTCGCCGCCGCGGCCTTCTCTTGCCTCATCATTTTCTGTTCCTCCTTGGTCAGCACCGCGCGGCGCGTCCAGAGGATGAAGCACGACGTCTCCCACCGCATCGTCTGGCCCCAGAGACGAAGCCGTTCGTCGAGAATGTCGGTGAGATCCAGACCAACTTCGCGGCCGACCCGGCGGCAGGCCTCCATATTGACGCGCTCGATCTCGCGCTCGGCCATGTCGGGATCGGAGAGATACCATCCGACAATCGCATGGCCCCTGCTTTCGAGGGCGCCCGACAGATCGAGCCTCAGCCCATGCGCGAGCCGGGTGATGTCGTCGCGGGTCGCCATCCTCTTCATGCCGCCGATCCGGACGAAGGTGCAGTAGTCGCCCTGCTTGGTGACGAGGGCGTCGCCATGCGTCGTCTCGACGTCGCAATAGCCGGCGAGCGGCTGCTTCAGGGCCAGCGACAGGCTGGCGAGCAGGCTCGAAACAACGCTGAGCATTCCTCAAGTCCTCCGGGGCGGTTTAGGCGACGATCGAGTCGAGCAGCCCGGGATAGATGTCCTCGCCGTCGACGAAGAGTTTTGCCCGCGACAGGAGCCGAACGCCGCCAAGAAGCCTGGCGCGGTCTGTGTAGACTTCGGGCTTCGCGCGCATGAGCGCGTCTGCGAGCACGCGGGGTGAACTCGTCCCGAACCGGGTCTCGACATCCGTCCGGCGCAATTCCAGCGCCCGGATCGCTTCGAGCGCGCCATTCGTCTCGCTCCCGTCACGGAGAACGGCGAGGCCGCCAGATAGAGCGCGCCGTCACGCGCAAGACTTTTATGGGCCGCCCCGATGAGCCCGTTGAGCGCGGGTTGCGAAAGCTCCGGAAGCCAGATCGGAACGGCTTCCTACGATCGTCTCGCGATCGAGATGACGGACGAGATGACAACGCGGACAGGACAGGTCAGCCGCGCCGTCGAAGCAAATTCGGAACTCCCGCCCTTCCGCGAGGCGAACCCCGCAGAAGGGACAGGAACGCGCGTCGCCGCCCGTTGGCCCGTTCGCATGAACGGAAAGGACGAGCGGCGAGAGGCGCATGGTGTGAACCCTTGACCGTAGAGTGGTGACCAGACTTGCTGCCGGAGTTCAGGGGAAGGTGAAGACGCCGGCGGTGCTCGAGATCGAGGCCGCCGTGCCGGTGGCGGTCTCCGCCGCCTTGTTGATCCATGCTCCGCCGGTCACGAGGAGACCAGTGAGGACGAGGCCCGCCACACCCGCCGCCACCTTGCCGGCCTCCCGGTTCTCGGGCTGACGCGACTGCCACAGGAACCACGCGCCGGCGACGAAGCAGATCAGCGCCCCGACATACATCGCGGTCGAAGCCGCGAAGCCGCCGGCGTGTCGATTTCCACGGAGATTTGACCCGGGATTTCCATTGAGAACTGACCCTGCTTGATGATGGTTTCGGGGTCAGGGGTTCGTCAAGTTCCGTGCTTTCTCCTTTGCGGGTTTTGCGGCTGTTGCCGAGCTGTTCTTGAAGCGGAAGCTGTCGTTTCCGGTTTCGAGAATG
>DASXES010000122.1:0-14881 GCA_036489975.1 Roseiarcus sp. | reverse complement strand
CGCTTAAATCCGCTCGGCGGCGCGGGCTGTGGAAATGTGGACAACGCCGCCACGTTGCCACAATCCCACAGCAGAACAAACCAGAAGAAGCGGACATTTGATGTGCTACCAAAACCGGACAACTTAATTCGCTATCGACATCTGTTGGGAGCGCCAAGGGCCGCTACAGCCCCGTCGATTGCATTGGAATCATGAAGCATCGGGTCGAAGCCCGATATGGCGCTCGTGAGCATGTCCCACAGCGAGCGCTCCAATCTCACGATGCGGATGCATAATCGCCGCTTCACCCGCCTAACGAATGCGTTGTCCAAGAAATTCGAGAACCATGCGCACATGGTCGCGATTTACTCCGTCTGGTACAACTGGCTGCGCATCCACAAGACGCTTCGTGTCACGCCAGCAATGGCGGCTGGCCTTTCCAAAACCGTCATGGATTGGTCGGATATTGTGGAGGCGATGGACAGCGGCGACGTTAACACGGGCTTGGTCGATTGCGGCCTGTTGGCTGGACGGCCGTAGGGCGGCGAAGCCGGGACTCGCGGGCGAGGGGGTGGGGCGGGGAAGGACCAGCGTCAGCCGGGGAAAGGGCCCGCCAACTCCTTCAACACCCAACCCATGCGAGCCAGCAAATTCTTGGCTAAACCCTGCATCCTCGGTATACTTCGGTTTGTCGGAAAATCCTCGCGACGCCCTACAGCCGGCGGCGACAGCAGGGCCATGCAGGAGAAGAGCGGCCATGCAAGAGACGAGGGACCCTGAAGGAGACGAGCGGGCGCCTTGACGACAACCTGACGTGCGAGTTTGGGCTGCGGAAATTTTTTTTCTTTTTTCCCCGCGCAAGCCTTTGAAAAGCCCCGATTCCACCAAGCATATCCAAGGAAATTTGTTTGGTTTTGCTTGGTCTTGTTTGGATTTGGCTGGGTTTGCTTGGGCGTAAACTCGCCCTCTGGTTGCATGAGAGTGGCGCGGTTACGGCGTCGCCGCGGCCGAATCCGAAACGTCGGCGCAAAGGCCGATGAGTCGATCAATTTCGCTTGACGAGGTCTCGAACGAGGTCACCAGCCTCACCAGCATTTCACCCTTTCGCGGCGCCCGTTCCGGCGCGAGCGATCGCGTGCTCCACTCGTGGAACGCCCCCCCGCCGGCGCGCCATCGCTCAACCATCGTTTTCGGCGCCACGACAAAGACTTCGTTGACCTCGGTCCGCCACGCCATGCGCACGCCTGGCGTCGCTGCGAGGTCGCGCGCGAGCCTGCGCGCCGATGCGTTGGCGCGCTCGGCCAATCGCAGCCAGAGCCCATCCGCAAGATAGGCTTCCATTTGCGCGCCAAGGAACCGCCCCTTGGATAAGGTCTGCCCCCCGCGCTTGCGCTGAAAGGCGAAATTCTTCGCCCGCGCCGGATCGAAGAACACGACGGCTTCGCAAGCCAGCGCGCCGTTCTTGGTCGCGCCAAGGGTGAGAACGTCGACCCCCGCCCGCCATGTCATGTCGGCCGGCGTCGCCTTGGCCGAAACAAGCGCGTTGGCGAGGCGCGCCCCGTCCATATGCACGCCAATTCCGTTGCGACGGGCGATTGAACAGAGTTCAGCGACTTCGCTGACGCCATAGATTGTGCCAGCTTCGGTCGCCTGGGACAGCGACAGGACGCCCGGTTGGGAGGCCTTCACGAGCCCGCGCGGGAACCTCTCCAGAGTCTCTCGCAAGGCCTCCGGGGTGATCTTGCCGCCCTCTCCCGGGATTCCGACCAGCTTCGCTCCCGCGGTGAAAAGCTCCGGCGCGCCGCACTCGTCGTCGTGGACATGCGCTTCCTCGTGGCAGAAGACCGCGTCCCAGGGATTGACCAGCGCCGAAAGCGCCAGCGCGTTCGCCGCCGTCCCCGTCGCCACCAGGAAGGCGGAGGTCCTGGTCTCGAACACATCATTGAGGAGCGCCTGCGCCCGGGCGGTGTAGTCGTCGGCGCCATAGGCGGGCGCGTTGACGCGCGACGAACCCACGATCGCGTCGAGAATCTCCGGCGCGACCCCGGCGCCATTGTCGCTGGCGAATTTCATGCAAGCTCCCGTTCAATTCGGCGGACAATTTGCGTCAAGTCGCGCCGCCCTGGCAATTCGCTCCGGCGCCGGCCACCGGGGTAAAAAAATCGCGCGCCGACCGCTTGTGCCGGCGATCCATTTCTGTCATGTTCGGAGAATAGGACAGTTGTACTGACCATTTTTTGTGCGTCAAGCCTAAGGCTTTGGCGCCGGCAGGAGAACGGGCTCAAGCGTTGTCGGATCGAACGACAAAGACGGATCGAAAAAAATCCGGCGCGTGACGCCTTCCGGCTGCGCGTTAGCGGCCGCCTTTGTCCATGATACGCCTAAAAACTTGCAATAACGGTCACGCCAGGTGCGCGACCGCCCGGGGAGCGGAAAGATGAGCGCCATAACTCCAGCGACGTTCGACGGGTTGCGCGGCGGCTTGATGAAGCCCACTCCGGGCCGGGATCCGCTCACGCCCCCAGCCCAGGGGCTCTACGATCCCTCCAAAGAGCATGATTCGTGCGGCGTCGGCTTCGTGGCCGACATGAAGAACCGCAAGTCGCATGACATCCTCGAAAAGGGCCTGCAGATTCTGCTCAACCTCGACCATCGCGGCGCGGTGGGGGCGGATCCCTCGCTTGGCGACGGCTGCGGCGTGCTGACCCAGATTCCGCACCCGTTTTTTGCCAGTGAATGCGCCAAGCTCGGTTTCGAGCTACCGGCGCCGGGGCATTACGCGATCGGCCAGTTCTTCATGCCGCGTCAAACCGCGACGCGTCTGCAGGCGCGCGGCATCGTCGAGGAGGTCGTCGCGGCCGAGGGCCTGAACGTGCTCGGCTGGCGTGACGTGCCGGTCGACAGTTCCGTGCTTGGCGAACGCGTCAAGGCGGTCGAGCCGGTAATGCAGCAGATCTTCGTTGGCCGCCCCGCCGACGTCGCGACCGAGGACGATTTTGAGCGGCGCCTCTACATCGTCCGCAAGGTCGTCTCCAATCGGGTGTTCGCGATCGGGACTCGCGAGATCCTGGAGTTTTACCCCGTCTCGATGTCGGCCCGCACCATCGTCTACAAGGGCATGGTGCTGGTGCGGCAGCTTGCGCCCTACTACCGCGACCTCATGGACCCGCGCTACGAGACCGCGCTCGCGCTGGTGCATCAGCGGTTCGCGACCAACACGTTTCCGTCCTGGCGCCTTGCGCACCCCTATCGCATGGTCGCCCATAACGGCGAGATCAACACGCTCAGGGGCAACGTCAACTGGATGGCGGCCCGTCAGGCGAGCGTCGACTCGGAACTTTTCGGGGCCGATATCTCGAAGCTGTGGCCAATCTCTTACGAAGGCCAGTCGGACACCGCCTGCCTCGACAATGCGATCGAGTTTCTCGTTCAGGGCGGCTATTCGCTCAGCCATGCGATGATGACGCTGATTCCGGAGGCTTGGGCCGGCAATCCGCTGATGGATGAGGAGCGGCGGGCTTTCTACGAATATCACGCCGCTCTGATGGAGCCGTGGGACGGGCCGGCCGCGATGGCGTTTACTGACGGGCGCCAGATCGGCGCGACGCTCGACCGCAACGGCCTCAGGCCCGCGCGCTATTTCGTCACTGACGACGACCTTGTCGTTCTCGCGTCGGAAATGGGCGTGCTGCCGGTGCCCGAAGAGACCATCGTCACCAAGTGGCGCCTGCAGCCGGGAAAGATGCTGCTCGTGGATCTCGAGCAGCACCGCATCGTCTCGGACGCGGAGATCAAGCAAACGCTGGCCCGCGCGCAGCCCTATAGCGCCTGGCTTCGCGAAGGCCAGATCGTGCTCGAGGATCTCAACCCGGTCGAGCCGCGCGCCTTGCGCACCGACGTGTCGCTCCTCGATCGGCAGCAGGCTTTCGGCTACACTCAGGAGGATCTGTCGATCCTGCTTTCGCCGATGGCGGCCACCGGTCAGGAAGCCGTCGGGTCGATGGGCACCGACACGCCGATTTCGGCGCTGTCGTCGAAGTCGAAGCTGCTCTACACCTACTTCAAGCAGAACTTCGCTCAGGTGACCAACCCGCCGATCGACCCGATCCGCGAGGAACTTGTCATGAGCCTCGTCTCCTTCATTGGACCGCGGCCCAATCTGTTCGACCTTGACGGCGCGGCGAGACGCAAGCGCCTTGAGGTGCGCCAGCCCATCCTGACCAACGAGGACCTCGAGAAGATCCGCAGCATCGGTCATCTCGAGGAGTCGTTCGACACCCGAACCCTCGACATCACCTATCCGGTGAAGAAGGGCGCGGCGGGTATGAACGACGCGCTCAAGCGGCTGTGCGAGCGCGCGGAATCGGCCGTGCATGGCCGCTACAACATCATCATCCTTTCCGATCGCATGGTCGGTCCGGATCGAATCCCGATTCCGGCCCTTCTGGCGACGGCGGCCGTCCACCATCATCTCATCCGCAAGGGGCTTCGCACGTCCGTCGGCCTGGTCGTCGAGACTGGGGAAGCGCGCGAGATCCACCATTTCGCGTGCCTCGCCGGCTATGGCGCCGAGGCGGTCAACCCCTATCTCGCCTTTGAGACTCTGACGGCGATGGCCAAGGACTTGCCCGAGCCGATCAGCGGCTACGAGGTCGTCAAGCGCTTCATCAAGTCGGTCGACAAGGGCCTGCTCAAGGTCATGTCGAAGATGGGGATTTCCACCTACCAGTCCTATTGCGGCGCGCAGATTTTCGACGCCGTGGGCCTTTCACGCGCTCTCATCGACGAATTCTTCTTCGGCACCGCGACCTCGATCGAGGGGGCGGGTCTCGCGGAAATCGCGCACGAGACGCAGCGGCGCCACACGGACGCCTTCGGCAATTCGCCGGTGCTGAGCACGGCGCTCGAAGTCGGCGGCGAGTACGCCTATCGGGTGCGCGGAGAGACCCATAGCTGGACGCCAGAGACGGTGTCGTTGTTGCAGCACGCCGTTCGCGGCAATGCGCGCGACCGATACGACGCCTTCGCCAAGCTGCTCAACGAGCAGAGCGCGCAGCTCTTGACCATCCGCGGTCTCTTCCGCGTCAGGACCGCGGATGAAGACGGGCGTACGCCGATTCCGCTCGACGAGGTCGAGTCCGCCGTCAGCATCGTCAGGCGGTTCTCGACCGGGGCCATGTCCTATGGCTCGATCTCCCGCGAGGCGCACACCACGCTCGCGATCGCGATGAACCGGATCGGGGGCAAGTCCAACACCGGCGAGGGCGGCGAGGAATCCGATCGCTACAAGCGTCTGCCCAACGGCGATTCGATGCGCAGCGCCATCAAGCAGGTCGCCTCCGGCCGCTTCGGGGTGACGGCGGAATATCTCGTCAACTCGGACATGATGCAGATCAAGATGGCGCAGGGCGCAAAGCCCGGCGAGGGCGGACAATTGCCCGGCCACAAGGTCGACGCGGTGATCGCCAAGGTGCGACACTCCACTCAGGGGGTGGGCCTCATCTCCCCGCCGCCGCACCATGATATCTATTCGATCGAAGATTTGAAGCAGCTCGTCTATGACCTGAAGAACGTCAATCCCGAGGCCCAGGTCTCGGTCAAGCTGGTGTCCGAGATCGGCGTCGGCACGGTCGCGGCGGGCGTCGCCAAGTGCAAGGCCGACCACGTCACCATCTCCGGCTACGAGGGTGGCACCGGCGCCTCCCCGCTGACCTCGATCAAGCACGCCGGAAGCCCGTGGGAGATCGGTCTCGCGGAGACCCACCAGACGCTGGTGATGAACGGCTTACGATCCCGCATTTCGGTGCAGGTCGACGGCGGCGTTCGCACCGGGCGCGACGTCGTGATCGGCGCGCTTCTGGGCGCGGACGAGTTCGGCTTCGCCACCGCTCCGTTGATCGCGGCCGGCTGCATTATGATGCGCAAGTGCCATCTGAACACCTGCCCGGTCGGCGTCGCGACCCAGGACCCTGTCCTGCGCAAGCGCTTCGCCGGCAAGCCGGAGCACGTCATCAACTATTTCTTCTTCGTCGCCGAAGACGTGCGCGCGTTGATGGCGGAGCTTGGCTACCGCACGTTCGACGAGATGATTGGCCAGCGGCAGATGCTGGATCGGGACAGGCTCAATGAACACGCCAAGGCGCAGGGGCTCGACTTTTCGAACCTGTTCTTCAAGCCGACGCCCTGGCCGGAGGACGGCGTTCACCGCCGCGTCGCTCAGGATCACGGGCTCGAAAACGTGCTCGACCGCCGCCTCATCGCCGACAGCAGGGACGCGATCGAGCGAGGCAAGCATGTGCGTCTCGACCTTTCGATTCGCAACGCCGATCGTTCGACCGGGGCGATGCTGTCGGGCGTCATCGCCAGGAAATACGGCAACGCGGGTCTGCGCGACGAGGCGATCCATATCAAGTTCAAGGGCGCCGCCGGGCAGAGCTTCGGGGCCTTCCTCGCCAAGGGCGTGACGCTCGAGCTCGAGGGAGAGGCCAACGACTACGTGGGCAAGGGGCTGTCGGGCGGGCGCATCGTCGTCTATCCGCCGCAGGAAGCAAAGAAGATCACGGCCGAACACTCGATCATCGTCGGCAACACCGTCCTTTACGGCGCGACCGCCGGCGAGTGCTATTTCCGCGGCGTGGCGGGCGAGCGCTTCGGCGTGCGCAATTCCGGCGCGATCGCTGTCGTCGAGGGCACGGGCGACCACGGCTGCGAGTATATGACCGGCGGAATCGTCGTGGTCATCGGCGAGACGGGGCGCAACTTCGCCGCGGGCATGTCGGGCGGCATCGCCTACGTGCTCGACGAGGCCGGGACGTTCGCCCAGCGCTGCAATCTGTCGATGGTGGATCTCGAGCCGGTCGCCGCGGAAGAGGAGGTGATGCAGCGTCATCTCCATTCGGGCGGCGATCTCGAGCACCACGGCAGGGTCGACGTGATGCGCGACATGAGCCGGTTCGACGCCGAGCGCCTGCATCAGCTGATCGTCAACCACGCACGCTTGACCGGCTCGACCCGCGCGCGGAGCCTCCTGGAGGACTGGGAGGCCTATCTGCCCAAGTTCCGCAAGGTCATGCCGGTCGAATATCGGCGCGCGCTGGCTGAGCTCGCGGCGCAACGCGAACCGCCGATGCTGGCTGCTGGAGAGTGAGGCAGCCTCACGAACCGGGCCGCGCACAACGGGAGCCTCAACCATCGAGGGCGCGGCCGGCAAAGTTCTTGCAAGATAAATCTGGGGCCTTATTGAAGCGGGTCGACGCTCGGCCTGCGGGATCCGCCGCGGCGACCGGGCTCTGGGGTAGCGAGATGGGAAAGGTCACGGGATTTTTGGAGATCGATCGCGCGGACCGGCGTTATGCGCCGGCCTCCGACCGAATCCGCCATTATCGCGAGTTCATGCTGCCCCTGAGCGAAGAGGCGACCCGCAATCAGGCGGCGCGCTGCATGAATTGCGGCATCCCCTATTGCCACATCGGCTGTCCGGTCAACAACCAGATCCCCGACTGGAACGACCTCGCCTATCGCGGCGATTGGCAGGAGGCGGCGCGCAATCTGCTCTCGACCAACAACTTTCCGGAATTCACCGGCCGCGTCTGCCCCGCGCCCTGTGAGGCGTCCTGCACGCTCAACATCCAGGACGTCCCGGTGACGATCAAGACCATCGAATGCGCGATCATCGACCGCGCTTTCGAGAAGGGATGGGTGAAGCCGGAGCTTTCGGACCGCAGGACCGGCAAAAAAATCGCCGTCGTCGGATCGGGGCCGTCGGGCCTCGCTTGCGCCCAGCAGCTTGCGCGGGCCGGCCATGACGTTCACGTGTACGAGAAGCAAGGCAAGGCGGGCGGCCTCCTGCGCTACGGCATCCCGGACTTCAAGCTGGAGAAGCGCCACATCGACCGCCGGATCGAGCAGATGGAGGCCGAGGGCGTCACCTTTCATTACAATTCGCATGTCGGCAATACGATCAGCGCGAAGGAAATCCTCGACAGCCACGACGCCATTGCGCTCGCGGGGGGCGCTGAGGCGCCGCGCGATCTGCCCGCTCCGGGGCGCGATCTCGCCGGAGTTCACTTCGCGATGGACTTTCTGCCACAGCAGAACCGGCGCGTGTCCGGCGAGCCGGTCGGCACGAACGAGCCGATCCTGGCGGGCGGCAAACATGTCGTGGTGATCGGCGGCGGCGACACCGGGTCGGACTGCATCGGCACGTCGATCCGCCAGGGAGCGCTCAAAGTCACTCAGCTCGAGATCATGCCGATGCCGCCCAAAGTGGAGGACAAGCTCCTCACCTGGCCCAATTGGCCTCTGAAGCTACGCACGTCCTCGAGTCACGAAGAGGGCGCCGAGCGCGATTTCGCAGTGACGACGCTTCTCTTCGAAGGCGAGAACGGCGCCGTGACCGGTCTTAGATGCGCGCGCGTCGACGACAAGTTCAAGCCGATCGAGGGAAGCGAGTTCACACTCAGAGCGGACCTCGTGCTGCTGGCGATGGGATTCGTGTCGCCGGTCAAGGATGGCATGCTGACGGAACTCGGCGTCGCGCTCGACAGGCGAGGCAATGTCGACGCCGACACGAACCGGTACGCCTCCTCCAGCGCCAAGGTGTTCGCCTGCGGCGACATGCGCCGCGGCCAGTCGCTGGTTGTCTGGGCGATCCGGGAAGGACGCCAATGCGCCGCGGCCATCGACGAGGCGCTCATGGGCTCGACGGTGCTGCCGCGGTAGGACGGCAAATTTCCGGGGCGACCCCGCGCCTTACGCCGGGATGCGGTCGTCGTTGGGCGAGGGCTCGCGCAGCACGTAGCCCCGGCCCCAGACGGTCTCGATATAGTTTCGCCCGAGCGACGCCGTCGCCAGTTTCTTGCGCAATTTGCAGATGAAGACGTCGATGATCTTGAGTTCGGGCTCGTCCATGCCGCCATAGAGGTGGTTGAGAAACATCTCCTTGGTCAGCGTCGTGCCCTTGCGCAGCGAGAGCAGCTCCAGCATCTGATATTCCTTGCCGGTCAGGTGCACGCGCGCCCCGTCGACTTCGACCGTCTTCTGGTCGAGATTGACCGTGAGATCGCCGGTGATGATGACCGACTGCGCGTGTCCCTTTGACCGACGCACAATGGCGTGAATGCGAGCGACGAGCTCGTCCTTGTGGAACGGCTTGGTCAGGTAGTCGTCGGCGCCGTGGCCAAGCCCTTTGACCTTGTCCTCGATGCCGGCCATCCCGGACAAAATGAGGATCGGGGTCTTGATCTTGGTGACCCGGAGCGAACGCAGCACCTCATAGCCGGACATGTCAGGCAAATTCAGGTCGAGCAGGATGATGTCGTAATCATAGAGCTTGCCGAGGTCGATGCCCTCCTCGCCAAGGTCGGTGACATAGACGTTGAAGTTCTCCGACTTCAACATCAATTCGATGCTTTGCGCGGTCGCAGTGTCGTCTTCGATCAAAAGTACCCGCATGTTAGGCTCCCCGCCTCGCCCATTGCTTCGTGACCGCGGTTATGTACGTCGCTTCAACGCCCACATCTCGCCCGCGAGACTTCAGGGTGATTCGCATTGAACACTGACCGGCATTGGTTAACAAAACCTGATTCATTTGCGCAAGCCCCCTCACTGCGTCCCGTATGATATTAGTAACAATTTGATAAGAAACGGTATTCCACGGGCTTAAAAATTAATGCATTACATCAACAACCCGCGCTAACAGATTCATCGGACTCGCCGTTCGGCGACGGAGCTGAGACGCCCTAGCCCGCATGGAGATCCTGCGAGCGCCCAGTTCCGTGCGTTCGCCCGTGGCCCGGACGCGATTGTTAACGACCCGCGTAAACGAAGTGCTAACGCCACAATCCGCGCGCCAGCTTCGGGACGTTTGCCCCGAACCGCCGATCGGCTTCGGCGGTCGAGGCCATCGGGCCTGTCATCTCCTGACGTAAGAAAGGGGAAACCTTCATCATGCATCGTCCGGCCCGTCTCGTAGTCGTGACCAGAGGACGGCGACGTCCTCTCGCGTTGAGGTTTGTCAAGGAGTGCGCCGGAATGAAGTCGCGGGACACGCTTATCCGTCTGAAGCGCTTTCAACTTGAAGAGAAGCGCCGCCGGGTTCGGCAGATCGAGACCATGGTGGCCGAGTTTACGCGCATGATCGGCGACCTTGATCGCGAGATCGCCAACGAAGAGAAGCGCGCCGGCATCGCCGACCCGAGCCATTTCGCGTATCCGACCTACGCCCGGGCGACCTCGGTCAGGCGCGACAATCTCAAGAGCTCGATTGCGGAGCTCTCGGGTCAGATCGAGGACGCAAGGGCCGCGCAGGAGGAGGCGGAAGGCGAACTGCTCAAATTCGAGACGCTGGAAGTGCGCGACAAGACCAATGATCGCCTGGCCGAAGCTGTGGCGCGGGCCTGAACGACGGCCGTTTTTCTTGTTGGGGGGCGAACCAGGGCGCGATCGGCGAAATATGTCGGCGACCCGCCGTCCACCTTTCGCCGTTTCACGCAAACGCGTGTTCGAGAATCTTCCTCCCGGTCGCCATTGGCTTCCTTCCCCCCTGACGTTTGACGTTGCTCGCGTTGCGGCGCGAGGGCCAATGCTCTAAGGCTGTCGCGGCGCGGAAGCGCCTCGCAGCTTTGCTCGGCAAGCGGCGAGCGAAAAGGCCGGTCGGCCGTCAGATGAAGCTTTGCGTTCGCGGGGGAGGTCTCATGCTGATCGGAGTTCCGGCGGAAACGGACCCCAGCGAAACCCGCGTCGCAGCGACCGCAGAAACAGCCAAGAAATTTGTCGCGCTCGGCGCGGAAGTCGCAGTCGAGCATGGGGCTGGCGCCAAGGCTGGCTTTCCGGACGCCGAGTATCAGTCCGCCGGCGCGCGGCTCGTCTCGGCCGAGGAAGCGCTCGGCGCGGATCTGGTCCTCAAAGTTCGCCGGCCCAGCGCGACCGAGCTTGGCTTCGTCAAACACGGCGCCCTCGTCATCGCGACGATGGACCCCTACGGCCATCGCGAAGCTATCGAGGCGATGGCGAAGACCGGGGTGGCCGCCTTCGCCATGGAGCTTCTGCCACGCATCACCCGCGCGCAGTCAATGGATGTGCTGTCGAGCCAGGCTAACCTCGCTGGCTATCGCGCGGTGATCGACGCCGCGGCCGAGTACGGTCGGGCCCTGCCGATGATGATGACGCCCGCCGGCACGGTCACCGCGGCGAGGCTGTTCGTCATGGGCGTCGGCGTCGCGGGCCTGCAGGCGATCGCCACCGGCCGGCGCCTCGGCGCAGTGGTGACGGCGACCGACGTCCGCCCGGCGACCAAGGAGCAGGTGGAATCCCTCGGAGCAAAATTCGTCGCGGTCGAAGACGAGGAATTCAAGCAGGCCGAAACCTCGGGCGGCTACGCAAAGGAAATGTCGGACGCCTACAAGGCCAAGCAGGCCGATCTCATCGCCTCGCATATCGCCAAACAGGACATCGTCGTCACCACCGCCTTGATTCCCGGCCGCCCGGCGCCGCGTCTGGTCAGCGCCGACATGGTCAAGTCTATGCGCGCAGGCTCGGTCATCGTCGACCTCGCGGTCGAGCGGGGCGGAAATTGCGAGCTCTCGAGGCCGGGCGAACTGGCCTACAGCGACAACGGCGTCAAGATCGTCGGCTATTCCAACGTCACGCGGATCCCCTCCTCCGCCTCGGCGCTCTATGCGCGCAATCTCTATGCCTTCGTCGAGACGCTGATCGACAAGCAAACGAAGTCGCTCGCGGTCAACTGGGAGGACGAGCTTGTCAAAGCGACGTGCCTGACCCGCGGGGACGCCATCGTTCACCCCGCCTTTCTGTCCCAGTAAACGCTTGCCATCCCTTTTGAGCGCCGGAGAACCCGATGGACGACCTCGACGCCGCGATTGAAAAACTCCGAGCCGCCGCGGACGCCGCGAGGCAAGCGTCCCAGGCCGCGCAAGCCTATAGCGACCAGCTCGCGGCGGCAGGGCACGCGGCCAGCGGCGGCGCAATCGATCCGTTCGTTTTCAGGCTCGCAATCTTCGCCCTCGCGGTTTTCGTCGGCTATTACGTCGTGTGGTCGGTGACGCCGGCGCTGCATACGCCGCTCATGTCCGAGACCAACGCCATTTCCTCGGTCATCGTCGTCGGCGCCTTGCTGTCGGTCGGCGTCGCCGCGGTCGACAGCGGTTCGGTCTTCGCCCGCTTCGTCGGCTTCATCGCGCTCATTCTCGCCTCGATCAACATTTTCGGCGGCTTCCTGGTCACCGAGCGCATGCTGGCGATGTACAAGAAGAAGGGCTGAGGCCGCATGAACGCCAACCTCGCCGCCCTGCTCTATCTCGTCTCCGGCATTCTGTTCATCCTCGCGCTGCGCGGACTGTCCTCGCCGGCGACCTCCCGCCAGGGCAACCGCTTCGGCATGATCGGCATGGCCGTCGCAGTGCTGACGACGCTGGCGGTTCGGCCGCCCTCGAGCGGGTTTTCCTGGCTGCTCATCATCCTCGGCGTCGCGATCGGCGGCGCGATCGGGGTCTGGCGCGCCCGCACCATCGCGATGACCGCGATGCCTCAGCTGGTGGCGATGTTCCATTCGCTGGTCGGCCTGGCCGCGGTGCTGGTCGCCGCGGGAGCGTTCTACGCGCCCGAGGCCTTCGGCATCGAGGAAGGCGCCATCATTCACCCGGGCAGCATCATCGAGATGTCGCTTGGGCTCGCGATCGGCGCGATCACCTTCACCGGCTCGATCATCGCCTTCCTCAAGCTCGACGGGCGCATGTCGGGCGCGCCGATCATGTTGCCGCAGCGCCATTTGATCAACGGCGGGCTGGGCATCGCGCTCGTCCTCATGATCGCGCTCTTCTACGCCACCCAGGCGCCGGCGTTCTTCTGGCTGATCGCGCTCGTTTCGCTGGCGCTTGGCGTGCTTCTCATCGTTCCGATCGGCGGGGCGGACATGCCGGTCGTCATCTCGATGCTCAATTCCTATTCCGGCTGGGCGGCGGCGGGCATCGGCTTCACGCTCGGCAATTTGGCGCTCATCATCACCGGCGCGCTGGTCGGCTCCTCGGGCGCGATCCTGTCCTACATCATGTGCAAGGGTATGAACCGGTCTTTCATATCGGTCATCCTCGGCGGGTGGGGCGGCGAGGTCGCGAGCGCAGCGGGCGCAAAGGAAACCCGTCCGGTCAAGCAGGGCTCGGCCGACGACGCGGCCTTCATGATGAAGAATGCGTCGAAGGTGATTGTCGTTCCGGGCTATGGCATGGCGGTCGCGCAGGCGCAGCATTCGCTGCGTGAGATGGGAGAAATGCTCAAGAAGAACGGCGTCGAGGTCAAATATGCGATCCATCCCGTCGCCGGCCGCATGCCGGGCCACATGAATGTGCTGCTCGCCGAAGCCAACGTGCCTTACGACGAAGTGTTCGAGCTTGAAGACATCAACAGCGAGTTCCCGCAAGCCGATGTCGCTTACGTCGTCGGCGCCAACGACGTCACCAATCCCGCCGCCAAAACCGACCCGAAGTCGCCCATCTACGGCATGCCGATTCTCGACGTCGACAAGGCCAAGACGGTTTTGTTCGTCAAACGCGGCATGGGCTCGGGCTACGCGGGCGTGGAGAATGAATTGTTTTTTCGCGACAACACGCTGATGCTGTTTGGCGACGCGAAAAAGATGACCGATGCGATCGTGAAGGCGCTGGGCCACTAAGCGCCCGCGCCGGAGCGCGGCCGCCCGTGCTGATCGCCATTGCGGCGTGTGTCGCGATTTACCTCGTGTTGTTCGTCGGACTTTTCTTCGGCCAACGAAAACTCCTGTTTCGGTGCGACGCCGCCGAGGTCGATCCGGCGACCCTCGGACTCAACGCACAGACTGTCCGTCTGAAGACCGAAGATGGAGAAAGTCTGGTCGCGTGGAGCTTTCCACCCGGGACAGACCGCCCTCTGATCCTCTATTTTCACGGCAATGCCGGTGGCCTCGACCTCCGCGTCGAGCGCTTTCGCGCCATGGCCAAGGCGGGGATGGGGCTGCTGGCGATCGAATATCGCGGCTATGCCAGCTCAACCGGATCTCCAAGCGAGCGTGGGCTCAAGCTCGATGGCGAAGCGGCTTACGCAGCGGCGATCGCAAGTGGCGTCGCGCCGGAGCGCATAGTCGCTCTTGGCGAATCGCTTGGATCCGGTGTCGCGGTCGCGCTGGCCGCACACCACAAGGTTGGCGCGCTCGTGCTGGACTCGCCGTATTCGTCGATCGCCGATGTCGCAGCGGCGACCTACTGGTTCGTCCCAGTTCGCGCATTGCTTCGCGATCCGTTCCGCAACGACTTGCTGATCGGCTCGGTCAAGGCGCCGACGCTGATCGTGCACGGGACCAAGGATGTTGTTGTGCCCGTCCGCTTCGGCGAGAAACTGTTCGCGCTCGCCAATCCGCCGAAAGAGTTTTGGCGCGTAGAGGGCGCCGGCCATCTGGCGATGGGCGAGCGGCTCGCTGACGTCCTAAACTGGATCGTCCGCACGGTCGGATGACCTCGACCAGCTTAGGCAGCGGTTTGAGTCGTATGCGCGAACCTCTGTCCGCGGACGTTAGACCTGTCATCGCCAACCCCGCAAAAGCGAAACGTGGCGAGCCGCGAGAAGAAGGAGCGCTGCGGCGGCACTAGCGTCGCCACGTCACTGGCTCGGCGGTTCGATCAAAGCGTGACTTGCGGCGAAGCGAGCGACGTTTGCGTGCTGACTGCGTTTCGGCTATCCACCGCCCCCCTCGTCGAGGCCAAACGATCATGGGCGCGCCCGCGCGACCGATAGAAGCCGCAGCAACAAGCGGCTCGCTCAAACGCGAGCTCGGCGCGACGCTTTCGCTCGGCTGGCCGATCATCCTGGCCAATCTCACGATTAGCGCGATGACCGCGACCGACTTCATGATGCT
>DASXES010000014.1:0-57624 GCA_036489975.1 Roseiarcus sp. | reverse complement strand
TCGAAGCGCTGGAGGACTATCTGGAGCTCGTCGCCGCTGCCGAGGAATCGGCCCGCGCCCTCGGCCTGCCGGTGCTGCTCGAGGGCTATCCGCCGCCGGCCGATCCGCGCCTCAACGTCATCCGCGTGGCGCCCGATCCAGGGGTGATCGAGGTCAACATCCACCCCGCCGCCAACTGGGACGAGGCCGTAGCGACGACCACGATCGTCTATGAGGAGGCCCGGCAGAGCCGGCTCGGCGCCGACAAGTTCATGATCGACGGCAAGCATGCGGGAACGGGCGGGGGCAATCATGTCGTCGTCGGTGGCCAAGCGCCGCTCGACAGCCCGTTTCTCCGGCGCCCCGACCTGCTCAAGAGCCTGATCATCCATTGGCTGCGGCGCCCGAGCCTGAGCTACTTCTTCTCGGGCCTGTTCATCGGGCCGACCAGCCAGGCGCCGCGCATGGACGAAGCGCGTCACGACAGTCTGTACGAGCTGGAGATCGCGCTCGCCCAGATCCCGAAGCCCGGAGACGGCTTAGCGCCGCGGCCGTGGCTACTCGACCGGCTCATGCGCAATCTTCTGACCGACGTCACCGGCAACACCCATCGGGCGGAAATCTGCATCGACAAACTCTATTCGCCGGATGGGCCAACCGGCCGTCTTGGCCTCGTCGAGTTCCGCAGCTTCGAGATGCCGCCGGACCCCCGCATGAGCCTCGCCCAGCAGCTCCTGATCCGCGCGATTCTCTCGCGCCTCTGGCGTGATCCGCTGGATGGGCCGCTGCCGCGCTGGGGCGCCTCGCTGCACGACCGGTTCATGCTGCCCCATTTCGTCTGGGAGGATTTCCTCGGCGTCCTCGCCGATCTCAAGGCGCACGGCTACGCCTTCCGCTCCGACTGGTACGAAGCGCAGGCCGAGTTCCGCTTTCCCTTCTGCGGCGAGATCGAAGTCGAGGGTGTTCAGCTCGAACTGCGCCAGGCGCTCGAGCCGTGGCACGTGCTCGGCGAGACTGGCGCGATCGGCGGCACCGCGCGACATACCGACTCCTCGACCGAGCGCCTGCAGGTCAAGCTCACCGGCGCAGATCCGGAGCGCTATGTTGTCACCTGCAACCGCCGCCGCGTGCCCTTGCAAAAGACAGCGACAAATGGCGTCGCGGTCGGCGCGGTGCGCTACAAGGCCTGGAAGCCAGCCATGGCGATGCACCCGACAATTCCGGTGCAGGCGCCGTTGGTCTTCGACATTTTCGATAGCTGGAACGGACGGGCGCTCGGCGGCTGCGTTTATCACGTCGCCCACCCAGGCGGGCTCGCCTACGACACGTTTCCGGTCAACAGCAACGAAGCGGAAGCGCGGCGCCTGGCGCGCTTCGAGGCGCTCGGCCATACGCCAGGCGGATATGAGCCCGCGCCTGAGACGCCGCACGCCGAATTTCCGCTGACCCTCGATCTGAGGCGCCCGGCAGGGGTGTAGCGGCTCGATTGCGCCAGGGCTGATCCGGCCAACGGCAGCCGCGGCGGCGAGCGCGGCGACGACCGATCGAACCCATATCGACCCATATCAAAACGATGTAGATTTCGCCCGGGAAGCGTTCACGCTGACCTTTAGGGAGAAGCGCAAGATGGCAACAACCGTCAAACGGATGCTGGAAGCCGCCAACGCCGCGGTGCCAAAAATCACGCCGGTTCAGGTGCGCGAGATGATCGCGAATGGCGATACGCTGGTGATCGATGTGCGCGATGCGCCGGAGGTGGAGAAGAGCGGCAAGGTCGTGGGCGCCGTGAACGTCTCGCGCGGCATGCTGGAATTCCGCGCCGACCCCGAGTCCCCCTACCACGACAAAAATTTTTCGAAGGACAAGACCGTTATTCTTTATTGCGCTTCTGGCGGGCGCGCCGCGCTCGGCGGCAAGACGCTCATCGATATGGGCTACGGAAAGGTGTATAACGCGGGCGCGTTCAAGGATTGGGTCGAAAGCGGCGGCGCGACCGAAAAGCCAGGCGACTCGGACGCGTGATCGAGGCTTCTCACGCGGACCGGCGCGGACTTTCCCGACGCGATGCGCGCTGGGCGCCGGGATGACCTGAACGTCGCATTCGTCAACGTGCCGCCGTCAATCCTGAGTTTCGCGCCCGCCTCGAGGTTCGCGCTGGGCCGGACCGACAACGCTGGTCGATGTTGATCACTTCCGGCCCGATCGTCCGTCTCGGGCAAGCCGCAACGACGACACCTTTCCCGTCAACAGCAGCGAAGCGGAAGCCCGCCGCCTGGCGCGCTTCGAGGCGCTCGGCCACACGCCCGGCGGATATGAGCCCGCGCCCGAGACGCCGCACGCGAATTTCAGCCGACCCTCCCGGTTTATCGAAAACAACAGCTCGCGCTGTAAGAGGCGACAATTTCTTGCTGAAAAACGGAAACAGAGCTATGTTTACCCCATGAACAACACTGCCCTTCCGCATGGCCAAAACGCCGCGCGCCTGTCGCGTCGAGCGCCGAGGGCCAATGAGGGGCAATGAGGGCGATGAAAAATGCTCAGCCCGAAAATCCAGCGTAACCCATTGATAAGTCTCGTTTCGGACGAGAGAATCCAAGGAAATCCAAGCTTTTCCAACCCCCGGAATCGGGGGCTTTCGCGACGAAACGGCCCGCGCCAAGAAAACCCAAGGGAATCGATCGGACCATCGCGGCGGAGTTCCCGTTTCGGGGAGACCTCCGCTAGCCCTTGTCCGCGAAGGCGCCGGTGATCTCGCCCATCGTCGGGAGATCCGCGAAGGCGTCGAAGCGGCCGTTATCCGCGAGATCCTTCGCGGCTCGGATGAACCCGCCCCAGGCGGCGCGGGCGAGCGCGCCTCCGACGCTGATCCTTTTCACGCCAAGATCCTCGAGCTGACTTTTGGTGAAGCCCGGCCAGCCGGCCAACACATTGACCGGCAGCTTGCCGGCGACGCGCACGACCTCCTTGACCTCCGCCGCCGTCTTGACCATCGGCGCGTAGAGCACATCGGCGCCCGCCTTGGCATAGGCCTCGAGGCGGCGCAACGCCTCGGGCAGTCCGCCCGCCTGGCGCAGAATCGCCTCGGAGCGGGCGGTGAGCAGGACCTTCTGGCCGCTGGCGTTGATCGCGGCGCGCGCGGCGCGCAATCGGTCGGTCGCCTCGCTTAGGCCAAAGAGGGGCGCCTTGGGGTCGCCGGTGTAGTCCTCGATCGAGAAGCCGGCGACGCCGGCGCCGATGCAGAGCCGCGCGCTTTCGTGCACGCCCTCTGCGTCCCGCGCGAAGCCAGCCTCGAAATCGGCGTTGAGCGGCAGATCTGTCGCTTCGGCGAGGTCGCGGAGGTGGCTCAGCACGAAGGCCCGGTCAACGGCGCCATCGGCCTTTCCGCCAGCGAACGCCATGCCGGCGCTTGTGCTGGCGAGTGCGGGAAAGCCGAGCGAGGCGAGATATTTGGCCGAGCCGATGTCGAACGGATTCGGTATCACGAAGCAGCCCGGGGTGGCGTGCAGCTCGGCGAAGCGGGCGCGCTTGTCTGCGATTGTGGGCATCATTCCCTCCTCTTCGGCATAAGCTCGGAGAGCTTCACCTTCTGACGGCCCTCGCGATCGAAATTGTCCGGCTGAAGCCAGCCCTCATAGGCCGCTTTGCGCGCCGGCCATTCGCTGTCCAGCATGGCGAACCACGCTGTGTCCCGATTGCGGCCCTTGATGATCATGTGCTGGCGAAAAATCCCCTCGAAGGTGAAGCCGAAGCGCTCGGCGGCGCGCCGCGACGGCGCGTTGAACGCATTGCACTTCCATTCGTAGCGGCGATAGCCGAGTTCGTCGAACACATAGGCCGCGAGCAGATATTGCGCTTCGGTTCCCCCGGGCGTGCGCTGCATCGCGGGCGTATACATGATCCCGCCAACCTCGATCACCCGGTTCGGGGCGTCGATGCGCATGAGGCTCTCGTAGCCGACCGCGCGGCCCGAGGCATTGTCGATGATGGCGAAATAGTGCGGGTCGGCGGCCCTGGCCTTGACCTCGACATCGGCGGCGAATTCGGCTGGCGTGGCGAACGGGCCGTTGAACAGATAGGCCCATATCCCCTCTCGCGTCGCTTCGCCGTTCGAGCCCTCATGGAGCGCCTCGGCGTGCGCGCTCGCGTCGAGCGGCGCAAGCGTGATCCACCGCCCTTTGAGCGTGACCCGCTCCGGCCGTCTGGCGGGGTGGGAATCGACGAGGGGACCGATGGGCAAAGTCGCAGGCATGCCTTGTCTCGCGCGGCGTTTCGGGTTCGGCGTCGTGGCGAAAAGCGGTCAGGCTTCAGCGCGCCTTGACGTCAGTTTGCGCGAAATCGTCACCTTTGAACAGCAGCGGCGCCCCGTGCGCCTTTGCGCAGGCGTAGGAGAGGCAGTCGGCGAAATTGAGCCGCGCCGGATGCCGACCTTTTCCGTATCGCTCGAAGCAGGTCGTGGCTGCGGCGCCAATGGCCGAATCGATGGGCGCTTCCTCGATATCGGCGTCCCCGAGGAAGGCCTCGAACCTCGTCTCGGCATCAAGCCCAATCAATGATTGTCGCGCGGCACGCCCATTGTCTGCGCCAGGCGCTGGTACTGGACGGCGGGCTTGAGCACCATGCCCTCGTCGAACTGCGCCACCATCTCGCGCTGGATCTGCTGCCATGGCGTCTGGCTCTTGGGATAGGGGAACCCGCCGTTCTGGGCGAGCGCGGCCCGGCGCTCGTTCAGTTCGGCCTCCGGGATCAGGATGTTGGCCGAGCGCTTGTTGAGATCGATGCGCACCCGGTCGCCGGTCTTGAGCAGCGCCAGCCCCCCTCCCGCCGCCGCCTCGGGCGAAGCGTTGAGGATCGAGGGCGAGCCGGACGTGCCCGACTGCCGGCCGTCGCCGACACAAGGGAGCGCGTGCACGCCTTTCTTGATGAGCGCCGCCGGGGGCTGCATGTTGACCACTTCCGCCCCGCCCGGATAGCCGATCGGCCCCGTGCCGCGAATGAACAGAATGCTGTGCTCGTCAATCTCGAGCTTCGGGTCTTCGATGCGGTGGTGATAGTCCTCCGGCCCCTCGAACACGATCGCCCGGCCCTCGAACGCGTCCGGATCCTTCGGGTTGGAGAGGAAGCGGGCGCGGAACTCCTGGTCGATGCCGCTCATCTTCATAATCGCGTCGTTGAAGAGATTGCCCTTGAGCACGGCGAAACCGGCGTCCTCCTTCAACGGCTTGTCGATCGGCGCGATGACGTCGGGATCGTCCGAATGGATCCTGGCGCAGTTTTCTCCCATCGTCTTGCCGTTGACGGTCAGCGCCTTCTCATGGATGAGCTTGCGCTTCATGAGTTCGTTGATGACCGCCGGAACGCCGCCGGCGCGGTGATATTCTTCGCCGAGATATTTGCCCGTGGGCTGCATGTTGACGAGGAGGGGCACCTTGTGCCCGATCGTCTCCCAATCCTCGATCGACAGCGGCACACCGATATGGCGGGCGATGGCGTTGATGTGGATCGGCGCATTGGTCGAGCCCCCGATCGCGCTGTTGACCACGATCGTGTTCTCGAACGCCTCGCGCGTGAGGATGTCGGACGGTTTCAGGTCCTCCCACACCATTTCGACGATCCGCTGGCCGGTCCGATAGGCGATCTGGCCACGCTCGCGGTGGGGCGCCGGGATCGCGGCGCAGCCGGGCAGACTCATGCCGAGCGCCTCGGCGAGCGAGTTCATGGTCGAGGCCGTGCCCATCGTGTTGCAATGGCCGACCGAGGGCGCCGAGGATGTGACGAGCTCCATGAACTGCTCGTAATCGATCTTGCCTTCGGCGAGGTCGGAGCGCGCCTGCCAGACGACAGTGCCCGAGCCGGTGCGCTGCCCGTGATGCCATCCGTTGAGCATCGGGCCGCCGGAAAGAACGATCGCGGGAATGTTGACCGTCGCCGCGGCCATGATGCAGGCCGGCGTCGTCTTGTCGCAGCCGGTCGTCAGCACCACGCCGTCGATGAAATAGCCCATCAGGATTTCGACGAGGCCGAGATAGGCGAGATTGCGGTCGAGCGCCGCGGTCGGCCGTTTTCCCGTCTCCTGGATCGGGTGCACCGGAAATTCGAACGCCAGCCCCCCGGCCGCGGTGATGCCATCGCGCGTGCGCTTCGCAAGTTCGAGATGATGGCGGTTGCACGGCGAAAGATCGGAGCCCGTCTGGGCGATGCCGATGATCGGCTTGCCGGAGCGCAACTCGCCAGGAGTCAGGCCGAAATTGAGGTAGCGCTCGAGATAGAGGGCCGTCATTCCGGGATTCTCCGGATTGTCGAACCATTGCCGGGATCGCAACGCACGCTTGGGGTCGCTCTTGGAGCCGCCAATCGATTCGGTCTTGGATTTATCGGCCATCAATCTCGTCTGCCTCCCTGGCGCATGTTCCGTTGGTCGCGCCGGCGCTGTCATGCCAGTATGAACCCAATCGCGGAGCGAATTCAATGTTTCGCTTGCACGACCCGGCTATGCGCGCTCAGCCGCGTCTCGCATGGATTGCGCCTCACATCGCCAGCGGCGACACGCCGAACAGCCACAAATGCAGGCCCCCGATCAGAGCAGCGTAAACGACTAAGCCGACCACGACGGCGCCGGCCGTGGCGCGGAGCTCAGGCTCAGCATAGACGATTCCGTTCCGCCGGTCTCGGGCGTAAGAACTCATGAGATCAGCGGCCGACCAGACGAGGAAGGCGCCGAACAGCAGGAGATCGGCGGTTGACCCATTGGCGAAGAGGTGGCCCACGCTCCACAACAGCACAGCCCACAGCATCGGATGATGGGTGACGACCGCGATATGGCTTCGCTTGAAGAGAAAGCCCGCGAATAGGATCAGCGCGATCAACATCAGAAGCATCGTGATGTGCCGGGCGCCGGCCGGCGGTGTCCAGAGCAGAGACGCGTCATAGCGCGCCCGTGCGAATCCCCAGACGATAAGCACAAAGCCGATCACTGAGACCAGCGAATAGACGCCCTTCCAGGGGCCCTCGCCGATCCGCGCGATCGCTCTCTCGCGACCGCTCTCGGAAATGATGCGCGTCGAGTGCAGGCCAAGAAAGATGACGAGGCCGAGGATCAAAATCGTCATGAGGCAATCGCCTTGAGCCATAGTCGTTCTCTAGGCGCGAAGGGTAGGCGCCCAAGGACGAGGAAGGCAAGGCCGGCGCATCCTTGCGCGATCAGGGATCCGGTCGCATGAAGGCGGCCCGCGCTTTGGAGTCGCCCGCAATGAGCTGGTCCGCCACCCAGTATGTCAAATTCGAACAGGAGCGCACGCGTCCCGTCCGCGATCTCGTGGCGCGGATTCCGGACGCTGAAGTTCTCAACGCCGCCGACATCGGCTGCGGTCCGGGCAATTCGACCGAAGTCCTGCGCGAGCGCTATCCGCACGCGCTTATCGTGGGCATCGACTCGTCGCCGGACATGATCGAGGCGGCGCGCAAGCGCCTGCCCGACATCGCTTTCGAGGTCGCGGACATTCGCCACTGGCGTCCGGAGGAGCCGCTCGACCTGATCCTCGCCAATGCCTCGCTGCAGTGGATCCCGGGCCACGAGACGCTGCTGCCGGCGCTGATCGGGGCGCTCAAGCCGGGCGGGGCGCTCGCGGTCCAAATGCCCGACAATCTCGACGAGGACTCGCATCGCCTGATGCGCGAGATCGCGGCCGAGGGCTCCTGGGCCGCGAAGCTCAGGGACGCCGCCAAGGCGCGCGCCGAGCGCCACGGCGCCGAGTGGTATTTCCGCTTGGCTCGGCCCCATGCGTCCAGCGTCGACGTCTGGCGCACCACCTACTTTCATCCGCTCGCGGGACCGCGCGCCATTGTCGAATGGCTGAAAGGAAGCGGACTTCGCCCGTTCCTCGATCCCCTCGAGGAGAGCGAGCGCGAAGCCTTCCTTGCCTGCTACGAGGAGGAAATCGCCAAGGCCTATCCGGCCGAGCCGGACGGGACGGTGCTGCTGCCGTTTCCGAGGCTGTTCTTCGTCGCGGCGCGCTGAAGTCCGGATCTGCTTACCCGCGCCGGCGCTTCCACCGCGCCCGCGCTTCGTGCTATGGGCGCAGCCCAGGCGCCCGTAGCTCAACTGGATAGAGTATCGGTCTTCGAAACCGAGGGTTGGCGGTTCGAACCCGTCCGGGCGCGCCATCCTCATTTTACCCTGAGATTAGCCCGTGGTCTTGGTCACTGATTGGTCATCTCGCCCCACTGCATTACCGCCGCGAACAAACGTCGGGTAAGGGCGGTTTGCCGCCTCCGGTTTTCGGAGCCAGACAGCGGTTAGCGGACATTCGCACCGGCGCAGGTGGCTGATCCTCCCGTTAAGCCGGCAGAAGCCCGACCGCCCGATAGTTGTCGATCATCGTATCGAAGAGGGAAATGTCCGCGCGACCTCTCGCAAAAAGCTGTGCACCCGCAACGGCAGAGTAGATCGCACGCGCACGCGCTTGGCTGTCTTTGGGTTTGACTATGCTGGCAGCAATCAGGAGCTTCGTCAGCCACGTGACATTGACGTCGGCAAAGATCTGAACCTCCTTCTTCACCGGCTCAGGTAGGTCGTCATACTCAGCCGTCATAAAGCTTGCGAGGCACATCCGGTTATCGCTTGAGAGCGAGTTTCGAAAAATCTCCGGGTAGCGTCGAAGGGCCGAGATCGGATCCGGAGAACTGGCCAAAATCTCATCAAGCGCCACAACCATGTCTTCCCAATAGCGCTTGGCCACGGCCGCCCCAAGCGCCGTCTTGGTGGGGAAGTAGTGGTAAATGGTGGGGGCTTTGATCCCGACCTCGGCCGCGAGATCGCGGAAATTTAAGCCCGCGTAGCCGTGGGCCATGGCTGCCCGCCTCGCGGCTGCGAGAATGGCCTCCTCTTTTGAGCTGGTGTTCATAGCGACCGAAAAACCCGACCAAGGGGTTGATAGAGATTGACAGCCAAAAAGAAAGCCTTAAATTATCTCTACCAACCACTTGGTCGACAGCGCCAACAATCCGCTTCTGACCCTCACAACAAGAGAGAACGTCATGCCGTTTGCACGTATCGATCTGATCAAAGGCAAGCCTCCGGAGTATCGCGCCACGGTCGCCGATATCGTCTATGAAGGGATTGTCGGTGTCCTCAAGGCGCCCGATGGCGACCGCCTCATCGTCATCAACGAGCATGAGCCGGCAAACCTCATCTATGACCGCCACTTCCTCGACATGGACCGGTCACCTGACTTCATGCTGATCCAAGTGACCAGCACCGTCGGCAATACCGAGGAACTGAAGCTCGCCTTCTATCGACGGGTTGCCGATCAGCTCAACAGCAAGCTCGGCGTGCGCCCTGACGACATCATGATCAACATGGTGTTCGTCAAACGCGAAGATTGGTCATTTGGCCGGGGCCAGCCCTGGTAATTATACCCGCTCTGATTCGCCATCGGTCGAGGGCTAGTCATCGGGTCCCGACCACAGCGGGACCGGCTGAAAACGGTCATTCTCGCGGGGACGAAATTCTTGAATGACGCACCACGCTCAACGTCCGCTTCCAGGAACGCCTGCGCCGTCCGGTCGTGACCGGCATGGGTCGGAAGCGGACGACAAACTTGCCGCCGCTCGAAGCTTCTCTGTGACGGGATTCCGAGCGCGGGCGCCGTCGCAGCGCCTTTATGGTTCAATACGAAAAACAATAACATAAGAGTGCCCAGTTTCATCCTGTCGGGTGCGCCAGATGCCTGCCATCGTCCGCGTTGGCTCTAAGCGCGCGCTCGACCCGAAAGTCTTAATGTCGATCGCCGACTGCGGCCATGGCCGGCGCCGGATTTCGCCACGGACCGTCGGCGCCGATGAGCGCGTTCGCCGAGTCGGGGCCCCAGGTCCCGGGCTCGTATTCCTGCACCGGCGGGGGGGTCTTCACAATCGACTCCACGATCCGCCACTGCGCATCGACAACGTCTTCGCGGCCGAACAGCTCATTGTTTCCCCGCATGGCGTCGCCAAGCAGGCGCTGATAGGGCGGGATTTCCGATGCGGCGCGCGTCATCAGGGTGAGTTCGACATTGTCGCCCGTCATGCGCTCGCCCGGATGCTTCATCCTGAGACCCATCGCGACGCCTACGTCTGGGCTGAGGCGGGCGCGGAGATAATCAGCCGAGGGGTCCATCTGCTCGCCGAACGTGGAACGCGGCGGCGGCTTGAATTCGATCGTGACCTCGGCGGCGGTCAAAGGCATGCACTTGCCGGCGCGGATGTAAATCGGCACTCCCGACCATCGCCAGCTGTCCACGAACAGCTTCACCGCTATATAGGTTTCGGTCGTCGAATCGGGCCTTACGCCCTTGACCGATCGATAACCGCGATATTGCCCACGCACGACGCTCGCCGGGTCCAGCGGACGGACAGCCTTGAGGAGCGCGGCCTTCTGATCGCGCTGGGCTTCGCGTTCCTCCCCGGTCGGCGCGTCCATCATCACATTCGCAAGGACTTGCAGCATGTGATTTTGAACAACGTCGCGCAGGGCGCCGACCGCGTCGTAGAAGCTGCCGCGGTCCTGAACATCAAAGGCTTCCGCCATGGTGATCTGGATGGCGCGGACATAGTGGCGGTTCCACAGCGGCTCGAAGATCGAGTTGGCGAACCGCGTGTAGAGAATGTTCTGAACCGGCTCCTTGCCGAGATAGTGGTCGATGCGAAAGATCGCATCCTCAGGAAAATGTTCAAGCAAGGTGTGGTTGAGCGCCTCAGCCGACTCCCGATCGCGGCCGAATGGCTTCTCGACGACGAGACGCGCATCGACGTTAAGACCGGCCTTGGCGAGCGCGGAGACGACGACGCCAAACAGGCTCGGCGGGATCGCGAGGTAGTGCAGCGGCCGCTTGGCGCCGCCAAGCGCCTTCTTCAAATCAGTAAAGGTCCGCGGGTCGTTGTAGTCTCCGTCGACGTATCGGAGCAGCCCCGATAGCTTCGCCAGACCGGCTGGGTCGGCGCCCCCGTGCTTTTCAATGCTGTCCTTGGCTCGCGCCCGGAGTTGCTCGACCGTCCAACCGGCCTTGGCGACGCCGACGATGGGCACATTGACGCCCTCGTTGGCCACGAGGCCCAGCAGAGCCGGAAAGATCTGCTTGAAGGCGAGATCGCCGGAAGCGCCAAAGAAGACCAGGGCGTCGGACTCGGCCGCCTGCATCGAAGTTCCTCTTAGTCTTTCGTGAACGGGACTGAATGTAAACCATACTCCCGCACGAATGGCCAACCTGCGGCGCTCGGGATCCGCTCTAGCGGCGCCGACCCGGTCGCCAAATGAGATTCGTGCTCACCGCGTAATTCCAGACGACGCTCAAGAGCGCGCCAGCCAGCCCCGCCACCCACCAGGTCTCGTTGGCGTTATTGAGCCAGGAAGCCACGTCGATATTGGCGATGGCGCCGACGCTGCATCCCAGCGCGAAACCCGCGAAACCCTCGATCAGGCCAAACCCACGGTAGCGATAGGAACTGTATGTGATCTCGTTGTTGAGGATGAAGTTGCTCGCCATCGCGACAACCGTCGCAATGAGCTGTCCCCAACCGAAGCTAAGCCCGCCAAACCAGTGAAGGACAGCCGAAAGCGTTACGATATGGACGACCAGACCGCCCGCCCCGATCATGGCGAACAGGACAAAGCGCGTTGGAAGGGCGCCTGCGGTCGCGTGATGAACGACCAGCCCGAGGAAGTCGATGCCGACGAGCGGCGTGAGCTTGGACTCGCCTGCGGTGCGCTTGCGGAACCGGTAGGGGACTTCGACAATCCTGAGATCACCGCCGGCTGAAAGAATCACGTCGACCAGGATCTTGAAGCCGTCGGGGGAAAGGCGCGGAGCGAGACGCGAGGCGATCTCGCGCCGAAGCATGAAGAAGCCGCTCATCGGGTCGGCGACGGCCGTCCCCGCGATGCGCCTGAAGAACCATGCCCCCATGTCGCTGAGCGCCTGTCGGGCCGGAGAGAGGCTGCCGTGATCCGCCTCCCTTATCCGGGTTCCGATCGCCAGATTGGCCGCGCCCTTGGCGAGCGCATGGTACATCTCCCGGAGAAGGGTCTCGTCATGCTGGAGATCGCCGTCGATGACCGCGACGAAGTCCGCGCTCGACGACATCCACCCCTCTATGACCGCGCCCGCAAGACCCGAACGATTAACGCGCCGCAGGCAGCGGAGGCGCCGATCCTCCGCCGCAAGCTCAAACGCGACATTCGAGGTGCCGTCTGGGGAATCGTCATCGACGACGATCATCTCCCACGGTAGGTCCTCGAGCGTGGCTTTGACGCGCTCGAAAAGCCTCGGAACGTTGGCCGATTCCTGATAGGTCGGAACGACGACCGAAAGTGTCGGCGTTGGCCGCCCGGGCGTTTCATCGCTGGCCATTCCGCGCCACGCTTGCTTCGTTCAGCGTCGATGAACGCTATCTGCCGGTCGCGCCCGGATAAGACATTGGAAGGGAGCGCGTCAAGCCGGCGGCCGGAATGAGCGCGAGCTTGATCTCCGGGCGGCCCAGACGGCCCAGCGCGTACAACTGGGGCTGTCCCAGCCTGGCGAACAGGGGGCCGGCGATGGCGCCAATCGATGCGGGGTCCGTGGCCCGCGTGACAATGACCCCGCTCTGACCGATGAAGCGTTCGCTGTCGTCCAGGAAGGCCCAGCCGCGCGGGTCGTTCGAAAGGACAAAAACAGGCATCCGAGGCCCGAAGGCGAGCGCGATCTTCCCCGCATCCGACCATTTGGTTGAGATGATGAAGCTGGGCGGCGGGTCAAAAGCCGGCGCCCTGGCGAGGTCGCGCCAGTCAAAGCTCTCGAGCAGGGGGTCTGAGGAGCGGGAGCCGGTCGCGAGAGCCGTCCACGGCCAGCCTGTGGACACGTCCACGACGGCTGCTCCGGCGATCGCAGCCAGCAGCGCCGACGACACCAAAGCCCAGCGGCGAAGCGCGCCAATGGAGACGCCGAGCTGGTCGACCCATGCCCCCAGCAATGGGAACGCGAAGAACCAGCCGGGCATTGCCCAGTGAGGTTGACCGCGACCGCCCCAAAGCGGCGTCAGAGTGAAGATAACAATTGGCGGCAGACTGAGGCAAAGCAGAAACAGGCAGCGATCGTCCCGCCAACGGCGGAACGCGCTGACGACGCCTGCGACGAGTATCGCGAATATCCAGGGCGCCAGAAAAGCGATCTCGCCCAGCGCCATCGCAAGGAACTGCGCCGGATGCAAGCCGCCGGGCACGCCGCGCGACCCCTGGAATTCGAATGAGGCCCAACCGTGCCGCGCGTTCCACACGATGACCGGAGCGATCATCGCCAGCGCGACGATTGCGGAGACGTATGGCGCAGGATGCTTGAGCCAATGCCGCTGCCTGGGTGAAACCAGAACGAACGCCGCCAATCCGCCGGCGGTCAGCACCGCGCTGTATTTCGACAGTCCGGCCAGACCGAGGCCGACGCCGGCGAGGAGCCAGAATCGCCAGGCCGAGGCCTGGTCGTCGCGCGGTTCCGGAAAGAACACCCGGCTCGAGGCCCAGGCGGCGACCGCCAGCCCAAACAGCAGCGGGCCGTCGGGAACGATCCAACTTCCGGCGGAGGCGAAGAAGAAGGGCGTAACATTTAGGGCGAAAAGCGCGATAAGAGCCGCCCGCGCGCCGAAGAGGCGGCTGGCGAGCCGATAGGCGATCCAGCCCGTCGCCACGAAGAGGACGACAAAGGGCGCGCGCGCGACGACATGTTCGCCGGCCGCGCGAGCGGCGAAATGCGCGATCCACAGATGCAACGGAGGATGGTCGAAATAGGAGAGGGCGAGGCGGCGCGAAATCGCGACCGTGTAGCTTTCGTCGATGCCCAGTCCGAGCATCAAGGCGAAAAAAGCGCGCGCGACGAAAAACCCTATAAGGATCGCGATGGCGAGTCGATCATTCTCGGGGTCAGGCATTTCCCGCCTTCGATTATTTGTGAATCGCCGGCGCGCGAGACGCGCGTCTCGATGGCCAAACCGGGAAGGGCGACGAGGCCGCTCCGTTTGGGCCGACGCGCCGGGCTAGCGAAGGTCGGTCGCCTCGACCCACCATCCGGGATGCTCCGCGGCGACGGTTCGACGTGCGGCCGCAGCGCGGCGTCGATCGAAAAACAGGGCAAAGCAAGTTGCTCCCGAACCCGACATTCCAGTCAGGCTCGCCTCGGGGATCTGGGACAGGCTTTTGAGCACGTCGGCGATCGGCGGGGCCACCCGGATCGCCGCGGCCTCTAGGTCGTTCCGGCGCCGGGAAAGAAAATTGAGGAGCGCGGCTCTATCAGATATCGCCTGAGGAAACGACTCGTCGGCGGACCTCGGCCCTGACCCAGGCGCAAGGCCAAGCGCGGCGAAAACCTTGGGTGTCGGCGCCTGAACCTGCGGGTTGACCAGAACCGCGAAAATGCTCGGCAGGCGAATCGCGGGACCGAGTTGATCGCCGATGCCCTTCATGATTCGGGCTTGTGGAGAAAGACAGGCAAGGACATCCGCCCCTGTCGCGAGAGCGGAAGCGCGCACGCGCGTATCGCCGACAGACAATCCAGCCTCGCCGGCGAGCAACCGCAAAGCTGCGGCCGCATCCGCTGAACCTCCGCCAAGTCCCGCTGCAGCGGGCAAGCGCTTGATCAACCGGAAGCGACCAAGCCTCAAGCCCGGCGCATGCGCGGCGAGCGAGCGCGCCGCGCGCACCACAAGGTTCTCGTCAACGGGGCCGATCTGACCAGCGCGAGGACCGAAAACCTCAAGAGCCAGATCGTCGGCGGGCTCGAATCCGACCCAGTCGCTGAGCCCCGCGAACGCGACCAGACTCTCAAGCTCGTGATATCCGTCGTCGCGGCGCCCGAGCACCCGCAAAGTCAAGTTGATCTTCGCCGGAGCGCGCTGCCATCGCATCGAGCGGAAGGCAGCGCTTCAGCCGCCGCCCTCCTTACTTGCCGAAGCTTTTGGCGCGCTGGCGCCGGTTGTCGCGTCCGGAAGGCCATCCTTGATTTTTTTCAAAATCTCGGGGAGATCTTCGGGGTCCGGCCCCATGTCCCGAGCATGATTCCACTGAAAGTGCGCCTCGATGCGGCGGTTGACCCGCCAATACGCGTCTCCCAGATGATCATTCAGAACCGGGTCGGCAGGCTTGAGGTCGATCGCCTTTTCGAGCGTCCCAGCCGCTTCGGCGTATTGTCCGAGCTTGTAATGGGCCCATCCCAGACTGTCGACGATATAACCATCGTTAGGGCGTAGCTCGACGGCCCTGCGGAGCATCTTGAACGCCTCTTCCAGATTTAGGCCCTGATCGACCCAGGAATAGCCAAGATAGTTGAGGACGAGCGGCTGGTCCGGATAGAGCTCCAGAGCTTTTTTGAAATCGGCTTCCGCCTTGGGCCACTGCTTGGACCGCTCGTAACAAATTCCACGGAAATAGAACAAGGTCCAATTGTCCCGTTGCGGAATCCCGACAGCCGCGATCGCCCGGTCATAGGTCGCCGCCGCCTCGACATATTTCTTGGCGGCCCGTTGCAGCTCGGCCAGAGCGGTCAGGGCCTCGACATCGTGCGGCCGCTCCGCCACGATTTCCGTAAGGCGCTGCGTCGCCTCCTGGTTTTTTCCCATCGCGTCGAGTTCGAGCGCGATTTGAATATCGGCGCTGAGTTTCAACGGCGACGATGAAGGAACCATTTTGTAGGCGGCGATGACTTGGTCGCCTTGCTTCAGCTGCTCGAAGAGACTCGCCAGCGTGACCGCGGCCAAATCATTCGACGGTCGAAGATAAAGCGACAACCGAAGATAGACGAGAGCCGGAAGCTCGTCTCCCTGACGGCTCCCCGCGCTTCCAAGGCCATAGAGCGCTTCTGCGGCGCCGTCCTTTGCGCTGTGCACGAGGGGTTCAAGCGGGTGATTTGCCTTGAGGTCCGCAAGCGCCTGCTCGATCAGCGGATGGTGAGGAACGACAGCCGCGAAATCCTGGTATATCTTTGTCGCCCCGGCCAAATTGCCTTCCCCGGCTAGGACGCGGGCGTAAGCATCGGCGAAACGCAGGCTGTTCCTGTCATTATCATAGGCGGACTTGAGCCGCCGCTCGGCCTCCGCGGAGTTTCCGAGGAGACCTGCGATCAGACCCGCGTGGTAATCGCGAAAGGCCAGGACTGAGCGGTCGTGGATGCGGTCGAGGGCGTCGAGCGCGTGATGGAGATCAGACTGACCCGCATAGGACCAGGCTGTCAGCAGCGCTGTGGTTACGTCCCGCGCGCGCGACGCGTCGGCGCTCCCGAGGTGGGCTCGCGCAGCCGTAAATTGACCTTGTCCGATATCGTGCACCCCGATCGCAAGGCGCGCCAGGTTGTTGTTCTGATCGCGCGCAAGCAGCCTTTCGCCAAGCGAATCGGCGCTCGCTTCATCGCCGTTGGAAAGCGCTGCGCCAAAGGCGCGCTCCAGGAGATCGGAATTTCGGGGATCGGCCCGCAGCGCTTCCCGGAAGTAGACTTCCGCGGCGGGCGTGTCCCGATCGGCGCTGGCGATAAGCGCTGAAAGATAATTTCCGGGTTGGCTGTCGCCGATTTCCAGTTTCTCCGACGGCGAGTCGGTCTGCACGGCCGCCGCCCAGGCGGCGCCCCCAGATAATGATAAAGCCGAAGCCAGGAAAAAGGCTACCCGCGGCGTCCAAGAGTGAGAACGACTCTGCATGTCTTAGGGTTTCCTACACTTGTCGGTGAGCGCCGGTGAAAAACAGCGCCCGGCCTCGCTGACAGACCAAACGCGCGTCGTTCCGCCACCCGCTGACAGTTGAAAACGGCAATTTTGCGCCACGGCGCGTTCCTACCTCACATATCAAGGTAATTTGGTCCGCCCCCGCCCTCCGGCGGAGTCCATTCTATGTTTCTGGCTGGGTCCTTGATGTCGCAGGTTTTGCAATGGACGCAGTTCTGCGGGTTGATGACAAAGCGCGGCTCCGTTCGGGCGGCGTCGTTTGCGTAGACGACCTCGTAAACCCCGGCCGGGCAATAGAGCCGCGCGGGTTCGCCAAAACGGGGAAGATTATCGCGGATCGGGACGTCTGGATCATGCAAGCGGAGATGAACAGGCTGATCCTCTTCGTGATTGGTGTTGGAAAGATAGACGGAGGACGCTTTGTCAAAGGTTAAGACGCCGTCGGGCTTGGGATAGGCGAGGGGCGTGACTTCGGACAAGGGCTTCAGGGTGTCGCTATCCGGCTTGCCGTGCTTGAGCGTCCCGAAGACCGAGCCCTTCAACAAAGCGTTGGTCCACATGTCGAATCCGCCGAGCCCGACCCCCGCGACCAGCCCGTATCGGGTCCAGAGCGGCTTCACGTTGCGGACGGAATAGAGATCCCGGCCGATGTCCGAATCCCGCCAGGCGTTCTCATAATCGGTGAGTTCGTCGTTCGCCCGGCCCGCGGCCAGGGCCGCATGGGTCTTTTCCGCCGCCTGCATCCCCGACAGGATGGCGTTGTGAGAGCCCTTGATGCGGGCGAAGTTCACAAATCCCGCGGCGCAGCCGATGAACGCCCCGCCGGGAAAGACGAGTTTCGGGACCGACTGCCAGCCGCCGGAGGCGATCACCCGCGCGCCATAGCCGATCCGCTTTCCTCCCAGGAAGGTATCGCGCATCAGCGGATGGGTCTTGAACCGCTGAAACTCGTCGAAGGGGGACAGCGTCGGGTTCTGATAATTGAGATGGACGACGAACCCGACCGAAACCAGCCGGTCGCCGTAATGATAGAGGAACGAGCCGCCGCTTGCGCCTTTGGACAAAGGCCAGCCGAACGTGTGGCGGACGAGACCGGGGGAAAAGCGGTCTTCGGCGACCTGCCACAGCTCCTTGAGACCGATTCCGTATTTCTGGGGCTCGCTCACCTTGTCCAGACGAAAGCGCGCGACCGCCTGTTTCGACAGCGAGCCGCGCGCTCCCTCCGCGAGCAATACATATTTGCCCAAAAGCTCCATGCCCCGGGTGAAGCCGGCCTTGGGATGACCGTCGCGGTCGACGCCCATGTCGCCCGTCGCAATGCCGACGACTTCCCCCTTGTCGCCGTAGAGAAGCTCTGTCGCCGCAAAACCAGGATAGATCTCGACCCCGAGCGCCTCCGCGCGGGCGCCGAGCCAGCGCACGATTGCGCCAAGCGAGCCGATGAAATTGCCGTGGTTGCCCATCAATTTCGGCATCGCCCAGTTGGGCAAGCGCAGCGCTCCCTTCCCGGTCAGATAATAGAACTGATCTTCTGCGACCGGGGTCTTGAGCGGGCATTCCGCATCCGAACGCCAGTCCGGGGTGAGCCGGCCAAGCCCGATTGGATCGATCACGGCTCCCGAGAGGATATGCGCCCCGACGGTCGAGCCCTTTTCCACGATGACGACCGAGATTTCGGAATTCAGTTCCTTGAGCCGGATCGCCGCGGCGAGGCCAGCGGGACCCGCGCCGACGATCACGACATCGTAATTCATCGATTCCCGCGCGGGCAGTGTCGAATCCTGGGCCATAGTCCCTTTTGCTGCCATTCAAGGCTGGGCGCGCAGCATTTTTGTGAGTTAGCTTTCGCTCGGCCAGCCCCGCTTCTCGCGCGGCGCCCCGTTTCAAGGCTCAATATGATAGTTTGTCTTTGCGCGGCCGCGCAAGCATTGAGGTCAGACCGATCAAATGTCTTCCATCGATCTTCAACCCGGCGCGCTCGCGGCCGCGGAGGCGCTTCGCTGGTGGATTCGGAACGGCGTCACTGAGGCGCTCGACGAGACGGCGCGTAACCGTTTCGCCGAAAGCTCCCGCGAGAACGGAGAGCGGCCCGACGCGCCGAACCTGTCGATACGCGAAGCTCCGCTGACGGCCTCTGAGAATGGACTGCGGGCGCCTCAGGTCGCCCACGCGGGCTCGCCGCCCGACGCCGCGGAGACTTCGGCTCGCGCACTCGCCCAGAGCGCGAACGATCTCGAAACCTTGCGGTCTGTCATGGCGGAGTTCGACGGATGTGCGCTGAAGCGGACCGCGACTCGGCTGGTGTTTGCGGACGGCGCACCCGGTTCACGGGTCATGTTCGTTGGCGAGGCCCCGGGCGCGGAGGAAGACCGGCTCGGGCGACCCTTCGTGGGAAGGGCGGGGCAACTGCTGGACCGCATGCTGAGGGCGGTCGGACTGGATCGGCAGACAGTCTATGTCGCCAATGTCGTTCCCTGGCGCCCGCCTGGCAATCGGACGCCGACCCCTCAGGAGACGCAGGTCTGCCTGCCCTTCATCAAGCGGCAGATCGACCTCGCCGATCCGGAATTCCTGGTTTGTCTTGGCGCCTCCGCGGTTCGCACCGTTCTCGGGGTCGAGACCGGGATCATGCGCACGCGGGGCTCATGGTTCGCTTATCCGCGCGAGGACGGCCGCGAAGTCCGAGCCCTCGCGATACTCCATCCGGCGTTCCTGCTCCGCCAACCGGCGCATAAGCGGTTCGCGTGGGCGGACATGCGGGCGCTCGCAAGCGCGCTCAAGATTGAGTCGCGCTGAAGGGCGAAGGCGCCCGCTGCGGAAACAATCGCACCGCGAGAATCCAGGAAATGGATGCCCGCGTTCGCGAGGAGCATGGTCTAAGTCGCGGTTGCGTCCAGCGGGACGGGATGGTCGCGCTAGAGTTCGCCATCAAGCGCCCGCGCGATCAGAGCGCGGGTCTCCTCGAGCCCATAGATGGCGATAAACGAGCCGAGCCGGGGGCCCTGATTTTCCCCGAGCAGCACGGCATAGACCATGTTGAAGAACTCGTTCGAGACGCCCGGCCGCGCCGGGGTCGCCCCCTTGGCGGAAAAATCCTGGTAGCGAGCAATCGGCCGGGCGATGTCGTAGAGCGCGTGCTGGATGTCGTCGGCGCTCGCGCCGGCCGGCATGTCCGCGAGCTTCAAGGAGATCGCCGCGAGCACTTGGCGCTCGACCTCGTCGGCCTCCCGGTAACGCTTCTTGGGAGCGACAAAATCGCGGAAATAGGCGACCGCGTAGCGAACGAGGCGGTCGAGCCGTGGGTGGGTCTCGGGCGAAGCCGCCGGCGCGTATCGGCGGAGGAACCCCCACAGCACCGCCGGGTCTTCGCTGTTGGCGACCGCCGTGAGATTGAGCAGCATGGCGAAGGAGACCGGCGTCGAACCGTCGCCATGGGTGAGGACTTCCGGCTCCGGCGGCGCTCCGGCATGAATATGCCAGACCGGATTGCCCAGTCGTTCCTTCCATGGCTGGCGCGGATAGGCGGCGAGAAACCCGAGATAGTCATCGACGTTGCGCGGAATGACGTCGAAATAGAGCCGCTTCGCCGCGCTCGGCTTCTGGAACATGAAGAGCGAGAGGCTTTCCGGACTGGCGTAGGCCAGCCATTGGTCGATCGTGAGGCCGTTGCCCTTGGTCTTGGAGATCTTCTGCCCGTTCTCGTCGAGGAAGAGCTCGTAGTTGAATCCGGCGGGCGGATCCGCTCCCAAAACCCGCGCGATTCGCGACGACAGCTTGACCGAATCGATCAGATCCTTTCCCGCCATTTCGTAATCGACGCCGAGCGCGTACCAGCGCATCGCCCAGTCAGGTTTCCACTGCAACTTGCATCGCCCGCCGGTCACGGGCGTTTCAAACTCCTCTAAAGTCGCCGGATCGCGCCATCGGATCGTGCCCGCGGCCGGGTCGTGCGCCAGCACCGGCGCCTGCATGACCACGCCGGTTTTCGGGTGAATCGGCAGGAAGGGCGAATAGGTGGCGGCCCGGTCCTCGCGCAGCGAGGGCAGCATGATCGCCTGCACCTCGTCGAACAGGGATAGCACCCTCAGCAGCGCCGCGTCGAACCGGCCTGACTTGTAGGTCTCGGTCGAGGACATGAATTCGTATTCGAAGCCGAACTGGTCGAGAAACGCGCGCAGCATCGCGTTGTTGTGCTCGGCGAAGCTCGGATATTCGCCGAACGGGTCCGGAACCTCAGTCAGCGGCTTGCCGAGATGGGGCAGGATCAGATCGCGGTTGGGAATGTTGTCGGGAACCTTGCGCAGGCCGTCCATGTCGTCCGAAAAGGCGATCAGCCGCGTCTTGATCGTGTCTCCGGTGAGGACGCGAAAGGCGTACCGCACCATGCTTGTACGCGCGACTTCGCCAAACGTGCCGATGTGCGGCAGACCCGAGGGGCCATAGCCCGTCTCGAAGATCACCTCCTTGCGTCCGGAGCGTTCGAGGCGCGCGATCAGCTTTCGCGCTTCCTCGAAAGGCCACGCTCTTGACGTTTCGGCGGCCTCACGCGGGGGTTGCGACGACATTGTTCTTCACTTGTCCTCAGGCGCGGCCTAACAAGCCCACGCAGCCGGTCCCGCGATCATCGGCCAGAAGGCGCGCGAAGCTTAAGCCGAAAGTTGTTCCCGGCGGACGAGCGCGCTCGGCGCCTGGCGACTTCTTCCGTGGGCGGTCTTCGCCCAATAGTGCGGCCGGAAGAGGAGATCAAGCATCGCCGCCCAGGTCGCCGCGGTCACCAGCAGGTAATAGACCGGAAGGAGCAGAAGGGCGCTCGCGGTCACTCTGAGGCTCCGGAGCCGGCCGGCGATCAGCGCCGGCAGGAGGATTGTCCAGACGCCAGCCAGCGCCAGAATGTAAGTGAAGACGTCGCTCATCTCCCGCGAGGGAGTGAGAGCGCCGGTGACCGTCAGCGCCCGCCAAATCGTTCCCATGGCGAAAAACGGCCAGAAGAGGCAGCCGAAGATGCCCCCGACAATCAATGTTGTGGCGGCGATCGCTCGTCGGGCTCCGAGGTCGCGCCAAAAAAAGACCGGCCGCCTTGAATGAACGATCAAGGTTTGCATCCAGCCCTTCTGCCACCGCATGCGTTGCCGGAACCAGTTTCCGAGTTCATGGGGAGCTTCTTCAAGAGTGTCCGAATCGAGCGCCTTCACCCGGTAGCCGAACCGCGCCAACCGAAGGCCGAGGTCCGCATCCTCAGTGACGTTCCACTCGTCCCAGGCGCCCACCCCGACAAGGGACTGAACCCGGAAATGGTTCGAGGTGCCCCCGAGTGGAATTGGCAAATTGAGCGCGCACAGACCCGGATTGATGACGTCGAACAATATCGCGTACTCGATTGCAAAGACCTTTGACACCCACGATTCGTCGTAATTGCGGATCGCGAGACGGGCCTGGAGACAATCCACGTCTTTGTCGGCGGCGAAACGCGCCGCGGCGAGACGCAACTGGTCCGCGGCCGGGATGTCTTCGGCGTCATAGACGACGATCAGTTCTCCCCGCGCGCTGGCCAAGGCGATATTGAGCGCGCGGGGTTTCGTCTGGGGTTGGCCCGAAGGAGCCACAATGACTTCATAGCGGCCGGGCAGGCGCAGTTCGACAATTCGACCCAGGGTCTCGGCGTCTCGCTGCTCGACGACCAGCTTGATATCAAGCTTGCCCTTCGGATAATCGAACGCGTCGATCGCCTTGACCAGGTCCTCGACGATCGCCGCCTCGCGATAAAGCGCCACCACGACAGTATAGTTCGGCAACTCGTCGTCAGTGAGGTCCGGAGGAAATACCGCCTGTCCGCTGGCGACAGCCGCCATCGATCGCAGCGTGACGGAGGCCGAAAAAATAAACCAGAGAATCGCCGTCGAAACAGCCTGCAGGGCGTCGAAGTCAGCAACGCCAAGGACCAAGGCCAGCGCCGCCAGCGCTACGACGGCCCCGGTCTGCAAAGCGGTCATTCCCTCCCTTGCGGTGAGGCTCCAGGGCAGACGGCCAAGAGCGACATCGAGGAGATCCGAGCCGTGACGGGCTGACACCAGACTTGCGAACCGCTGCGGCGAGGTCACAGCGAAAGACCCGGAGCGGATCGTCCCGGAACGCGTCGCTTCAATTAGCCGCGGGACGAACTTCGCGCGAGGGGCGATGACCATGCGGGGACCCGCGCCGTGCGGCTCGAGCGGCGCAACGCCACAGCGCAGCCCTTTGACGGCGTCGAACGCGCGCGCAAAGGGAGGGGAGCCCGAATAATACGGGCAGCCGAGATGGCTCGCCAGCGCGCGATAATAGGCTTCTTCTGTGATCTTACCTTCGCCCAATAGGTGATCGACCGGCAGAACCGTCTTTGGCGCCGCGCTCACAGCATTCAGCAGCGGTTCCGACGGAAATCCTTCTGCAGCCAGAAAAGCCAGTTCCGGCGGGAGTCCGCGCGTGACGTGGTCGGCATGCCCAGGGGAGGGCGAAGAAGCCCGCTCACGCGGTAAACGCGCGCTCGCTCGCAGCGTTGTCGCGGGCGCATTCCGTCCTTCATTTGTACTCACGGTCATGACGCGAAAACGCCAATCTTTTCGGCGCGATGCAGAAGTTGGTTCAGCTATCCCGCCGTGTCCCCAACCAACGATAAGACACCAACTTTTCGTTGTTGTCTCGCAGAATCTTGCAGGCGCCGATTCGATTTTTACGCAACCGGACGCGTGTGCCGCCGGTTGAGAGGGACGGGCGCACATCGGGCAGGCGGATAGCGGATTGGTTTGTCGGGCCGGGTGTGGGGGGCGAGGCTTAACCTGGACGAGCGTTCAGTCCTTCGCTCGCTCCACGTAACCGCCATCCTCGGTCTGGATGACGATCCGGGCCCCGACCGAAATATGCGGCGGGACCATCACGCGCGCGCCATTCGCGAGCTTCGCGGGCTTATAGGATGAAGAGGCGGTTTGGCCCTTCATCGCCGGTTCGGTTTCGAGCACCTCCAATGTGACGCGGGGCGGCAATTGAATGGCGACAGGGTTCCCGTTAAATAAAGACAGAGTCGTTTTCATGCCTTCCTGAAGCCACTGCGCTTGATCGCCGATCACGTCCGTGGAGAGCTGAAGCTGGTCGTAGGTGTCGGCGTTCATGAAGTGATAGCCGTCCGAATCCGAGTAGAGGAAGTCAAAAGTCTTGTCCTCGACGAATGCGCGCTCAAGCTGCTCTGTCGTCTTGTACCGGTCTGTCACCTTGACGCCGTCCGAAAGGCGTCGCATGTCAATCTGAGTTGTGGGCGTGCCTTTGCCCGGATGAAAGCTTTCCGCCGAAAGAACGACGCACAGCTGACCGTCCTCACGTTCGATAATGTTGCCCTTCCGAATCGAGCTTGCGATAACTCTCACGTCTTGTCCCCAGAATCGAGGGCGCGGATTCGCCCTCGTTATAGCTTACTTGCACTGATTGGCAGATCGGTGTTTGCCGCGCGCACCATACTGATTTTGACGCCGAACGCCACCCGGGATCGACTTCGATCCTCCGTTCCTTTCCGGCGCGGCGTCGGTTGAGTTCGACCGTGGCGCCGCCTTTTTGGAGCAAAGACCGATACGCTGAACGGCGTGGCCGGCTGGCTGCCCGAGCGGAAGTTTCGACCTTGCTCCGGCGCTGGTTCGGAGCCAAGGGCTTCGTTGAAGCGCAACCGGCTATTCTCCAGGCTTCGCCGGGAAATGAGACCCACCTGCACGGCTTCGGGACCGCGCTCATTTCGCCTGACGGGTCGCAACACCAAGCATATCTGCACACCTCGCCCGAATTCGCGATGAAAAAGCTTCTGGCCGCTGGCGAGAGACAAATCTTCGCCCTGACTAGCGTTTTCCGCAATCGCGAGCGGACGGCCCTGCACGCGCCTGAATTTGCGATGCTGGAGTGGTATCGGGCAGACGCCCCCTTGGAGCGCCTCGTTGAGGATTGCGCCGCGATCGTCGCCCTCGCCGCCCATGTCGCCGGCACGAAAACCTTCGTCCATCGTGGCCGGGAGGCCAGCCCATTCGAGCCCCCGGAGCGAATGACGGTGCGGGAGGCCTTCCGGCGCTACGCGGGTGTCGACCTTTACGACAGTCCGTCAATTACCGGCCGCCCTGACACGGAAAGGCTCGCCCGGCAGGCGAAGGATTCCGGCGTTCGCATCGCACCAGATGACGACTGGTCGGATATTTTCAGTCGAATCCTCAGCGAGCGGGTGGAACCCAATCTGGGTTTGGGGCGGCCCACTGTCCTTTACGCCTATCCGGCGAGCGAGGCCGCCCTTGCCCGGGTGAGCCTCGACGATCCGCGTGTCGCCGAACGTTTCGAGTTCTATTGTTGCGGCGTTGAACTGGCCAATGCTTTCCACGAGCTGCGCGATCCGGAGGAACAGCGGCGACGGTTCGTCGCCGCCATGGAGGAACAGCAGCGAATTTTTGGCGCCTCATATCCTCTCGATGAGGACTTCCTTGCAGCCCTTGCGGATATGCCGGACGCGAGCGGCGCCGCGCTTGGCTTCGACCGCCTCGTTATGCTGGCGACTGGCGCGGAACGCGTCGAGTCCGTTCAGTGGACGCCAGTCTTCGATCCGGCCGAGGGCGGCGAATAACGTTCGGGGAGCCGCAAAAATCGCGCGGCTCGGTCACCCCTGAGTTGGGACTTTCAAGATGCCTGAACTGCCCGAGGTCGAGACTGTGCGGCGTGGCCTTGAGCCCGCGATGGCCGGCGCCAGGATCGCCAAGGTCGAATTGCGCCGGGCCGACATCCGCTTTCCCTTTCCCCCTTCTTTCGCCAAGCGGCTCACCGGCCAGCGCATCGTCGATCTCAAGCGTCGGGCCAAATACCTTCTGTTCCAGTTGGACGGCGGCGAGACCCTCATCTCCCATCTGGGGATGTCCGGTTCGTTCCGTATGGAGAAGACCACCGCCTCCACGCCCGGCAAGTTCCATCACGAGCGCTCGAAGGATCCGAAGCACGATCACGTCGTTCTCGCCCTCGATAATGGTTGGGTCGTCACCTATAACGACCCTCGACGCTTCGGTTTCATGGACCTTGCGCCGACCGGGACGCTGGAGCGTCACCCGCGCATGCGCGGGCTCGGGGCTGAGCCGCTCGCGCCCGAATTTGATGCGGCGCAGCTTGCTGGGCTGTTCGCCGGCTCCCGCGCGCCGCTGAAATCGGCTCTGCTCGACCAGAAGCGCATCGCGGGCCTGGGCAACATCTACGTCTGCGAGGCGCTTTTCCGCGCCGGTCTGAAGCCGTCGAGGCCAGCCAGCATTCTGGCCAATGCGCGCGGCGCCCCCACCAAGGCCGCGGCCGCCGTTTCCCAGGCCATTCGCGCAGTGCTCGAGGAAGCCGTCGCCGCGGGCGGCTCGACCTTGCGCGATCACCGGCAAACCAATGGAGAACTGGGCTATTTTCAGCACGTCTTCAAAGTCTATGATCGCGAGGGACTGCCTTGCATGCGGGAGCGCTGCCGCGGATCCATCGTCAGGATCACCCAGTCCGGGCGCTCGACCTTCTATTGTTCGAAATGCCAGCGCTGACGGTGTCCTATGTGGAAAAGGGGGATCATTGACAAGGCGGAGCCCGGCTCCTATCTCACCAAGAATTCCGTTTAGCTCGCGCGAAAATGGGCGGTTTTAGCCTTTTTCGCGCTTTTTATTGTTGCCGCCATCGTCCGCGCCGTCTCCGCTCGCGTTTGGCCGGACAGAGAAGCGGGGCGCCCGCTTCGGACGGGCGGATAGGAAAGGTCGAAAATGCTTGGCGCGCTTAAAATCGACACCGTGATGAAGCGGGTCTTTGGCTCGTCCAACGACCGCCGGCTGAAGAGCTACCGGCCCAGGGTCGCCGCCATCAATGCGCTCGAGCCCGAATTCGCGGCCCTGACCGACGAGCAGCTGCGCGCCAAGACGGATGAGTTCCGGGCCGAGCTCAAGGCTGGCAAGACGCTCGATGATCTGATCCCGCCCGCTTTCGCCGCCGTACGCGAAGCCGCCAAGCGAACCCTCAAGCAGCGCCACTTCGATGTCCAGCTGATCGGCGGGCTCGTGCTGCACGAGGGCGCGATCGCCGAGATGCGCACCGGCGAGGGCAAGACGCTGGTCGCCACCACCGCGGTTTATCTGAACGCGCTTGCCGGAGAGGGCGTTCACGTCATCACGGTCAATGACTACCTGGCCAGTCGCGACTCCGAGTGGATGGGCCAGATCTACAGGTTCCTCGGCATGACCGTCGGCGTCATCGTTCACGGCCTCGACGACGACCAGCGCCGCGAGGCCTACGCGGCCGACGTCACCTATGGCACCAACAACGAGTTCGGCTTCGACTACCTGCGCGACAACATGAAGTACGACATGGCGCAGATGGTTCAGCGCGGCCATGCCTTCGCGATTGTCGACGAAGTCGATTCGATCCTGGTTGACGAGGCGCGCACGCCGCTCATCATTTCCGGCCCGTCGGAAGACCGCTCCAATCTTTATGTCGCGGTCAACGCCCTCATTCCGAGTCTCTCGCGCGAGGAATACGAACTCGACGAGAAGCAGCGCACCGTCAACCCCACCGAGGCCGGCAACGAGCACGCGGAAGAGCTTTTGCGCTCGGCCGGCGTGATGGAAGGATCGCTCTATGAAGCGTCCAACGCGACGCTGGTCCACCACCTCAATCAGGCGTTGCGGGCGCACAAGCTCTTCCAGCTCGACAAAGATTACATCGTCCGCAACGATGAAGTCGTGATTGTCGACGAGTTCACCGGACGCATGATGCCCGGGCGCCGCTATTCCGAGGGCTTGCATCAGGCGCTCGAGGCGAAGGAAGGGGTGACCGTTCAGCCCGAGAACGTGACGCTCGCCTCGATCACCTTCCAGAACTATTTCCGCCTCTACAAGAAGCTCGCCGGAATGACCGGCACCGCGGCGACCGAGGCCGATGAGTTCGCAGAAATCTACAAGCTCGTCGTCGTCGAGATTCCGACCAACCTGCCGATCAGGCGCAGCGACGAGGACGATGAGGTCTATCGGACCACCGAGGAAAAAATGCGCGCCGTCGTGCGCGAGATCGAAGACGCCAACGCCAAGATGCAGCCGATGCTGGTCGGCACCACTTCGATCGAGAAGTCCGAGGTGCTGGCTGAGGTGCTGGAGCGGCGCGGCTACAAGAAGATCGACTTCGCTGAACCGGATGCGCTGAAGCCGCTCTACGCCGCGGCCCGTTCAGGCAAACCGGCGAAGACCTTCGCCGTGCTCAACGCGCGCTTCCACGAGCAGGAAGCCTTTATCATCGCCGAAGCGGGCGTGCCGGGCGCGATCACTGTCGCCACCAACATGGCGGGCCGCGGCACCGACATCCAGCTCGGCGGCAACGTCGACATGCGCGTCCGCCAGGAGCTCGACCCGGACGCCTCGCCAGAGGAGCGCGCGGCGAGGGAGACTGAAACCCGCGCCGAGGTGGCCGAGTTCAAACAGAAGGCCATCGACGCCGGCGGGCTCTATATCATCGGCACGGAGCGGCACGAAAGCCGGCGCATCGACAATCAGCTGCGCGGCCGGGGAGGCCGGCAAGGGGATCCGGGCCGGTCGAAATTCTTCCTGTCTCTGCAGGACGACCTCATGCGCATTTTCGGAGCGGAGCGCATGGACGCGATGCTCAAGCGCCTCGGACTGAAAGAGGACGAAGCGATCGTCCACCCGTGGATCAACAAGGCGCTGGAGAAGGCGCAACAGAAGGTCGAGGCGCGCAATTTCGACATCCGCAAGAATATTCTCAAATTTGACAACGTGATGAACGACCAGCGCAAGGTCATATTCGAGGACCGGCGCAGGATGATGGCGTCAGAATCGCTCGAATCGACGATCGAGGACATGCGCACTGGCGTCATCGACGACGTCGTCGCCAAACATATCCCGCACGACGCCTATCCCGAGGCCTGGAACATCGCGGGGCTGAAGACCGATGTCCAGGACAAGCTTGGCCTCGATCTGCCCGTCGACGGCTGGGCCAAGGAGGAGGGCATTGCCGACGAGGAGGTCGCGGCCAGGCTGCACAAGGCGGCCGAGGACGCCTATGGGCAGCGCGTCGAGCGCAACTCGCCCGAGGTCATGCGCTACATCGAAAAGCAGGTGATCCTGCAGTCGCTCGATCATCTGTGGCGCGAGCATCTCGTCACGCTCGACCACCTGCGCCAGGTCATCGGCTGGCGGGGCATGGCTCAGCGGGACCCGCTGAACGAGTACAAGTCAGAAGCTTTCGACCTGTTTCGCCAATTGATCACCGAGTGGCACGAATCCGTGATCGCGCAAATGTCGCGGGTCGAGGTGCGGTTCCAGCAGCCTGAGCCTGAGCCGCCTTCCATGCAATATCAGCACATCGATCCAGCCACCGGCGAGAATGAATATGCCACGGCTTCTTCTCTTCCTGCGTCAGCGGACGTAGGCCTTTTGGCGGCGCCCGCCGAGGTTGGGGTGGTCGATCGCGACCCGAAGAACCCCGCCACATGGGGGCGAGTCGGGCGGAATGAGCAGTGCCCCTGCGGATCGGGAAAGAAGTTCAAACACTGCCACGGCCAGGTTGCTTGACGAACTGTTCCACGCTTGGGCCCGGCGCGACGCGCTCCGAGGCGCTGGCCAGCATTGCCAAAACATTTCGTCTGCGTGGAGTTGAAAACCCCGCACGAGAGGCGCGGATGGCGCTGTGCGCCGCCTTGGATGTTTCTCAGGTTGCGTTGATCGCCGCCGCGCAGGAGGCGCTTGGCTCGGCGAGTTCGAGGGTTCGAGACTTTGCGGCGAGGCGAGCCGACGGCGAGCCCCTGTCGCGGATCGTTGGCAGACGCGAATTCTGGGGTCTCAAGCTGGCGATTTCGCCGCACGTATTGGATCCGCGCCCCGAAACGGAAACGATCGTCGAGGCTGCGACCAGAATTTTGAGCGATCGGCGCGATGAGCCGGTGCGTCTGCTCGACCTGGGAGTTGGCTCCGGCGCGCTGTTGTGCAGCTTGCTCATCGAGTTCGCCAACGCGAGCGGCGTCGGGGTGGATGTTTCGACGGATGCGGCTAAGGTCGCGCGCGCGAACCTCGACGCGTGCGGGCTCGCTTCGCGGGCCGAGATTCGGGTTGGCGATTGGATGACGGCGCTCAACGGACCGTTTGACCTGATCGTATCCAATCCGCCGTATATTCCGACGGCTGATCTTCCAGAACTGCCGCGCGAGGTCCGCGACTTCGATCCCTGGCTTGCGCTGGATGGTGGATGTGACGGGCTTGCCGCCTATCGGCGCGTCTTGCCGGAATCGAGATCGCGGCTTGCTCCGCGCGGCTGGCTCATCGCCGAATTTGGCGCAGGCCAGGCGGCCGACGTGACCGGGATCGCGAGAGAGTGCGGCTTTACCCGCACGATGACCTGCAAGGACCTCGCCAGGATAGACCGTGTCATCGCGATGTGCGCTTGAGGCGCGCGGTCGTTGGCGGCTGACGGCCGGCTGCAAGGCGAGACATTCGCGATCCGCGGGTGACCAACGAATGTCCAAATCAGGTTCGCGGCGCGTGAAAGGTCTCCTGTCGTGACGCGCGAAGTTCCAGGCGTGCCGGGCGTGGTGCTTGCAGGGGGGCTGGCGCGACGGATGGGCGGCGGCGACAAGCCGTTGCGCGAAATTGGCGGGCGCCCGATTCTCGTCCGCGTTATCGAGCGGCTCAAGCCGCAATGCCAGAGCCTTCTTCTCAACGCCAATGGCGACCCTCTGCGCTTTGCGTCGTTCGGGCTGCCCGTCCTCGCCGACGGTATCGCGGATCACCCAGGGCCGCTTGCCGGAATTCTCGCCGGCCTTGATTGGGTCGCGGCCAACCGACCTGGCGCGCAATGGATGCTCAGCGCCCCAGGGGACTGTCCTTTTCTGCCTCCGGATCTCGTCGCGCGATTGAGCCGAGCCGCGCGCGCTCAAGGCGGGCCGCTTGCGGTCGCGGCGTCCCGAGGGCGATCTCACCCCGTGATCGGGCTGTGGAGCGTCGCCTTGCGCGATGCGTTGCGCCAAGCCCTCGTGATCGAAGGCCTCCGCAAGGTGGATGAGTGGACAGCCCGCTATCACGTCGCGACCGTAGCGTGGGGGGATGAGCCGCTCGATCCCTTCTTCAACGCCAACACCGCCGACGATCTCGCCGAAGCGGAGCGACTCGCGGCGGTCGAGGATCTCGCTTGACGAGCCGCAAGCCGCAACGGCGCCGGAACCAAGTCATCCCTACCCGGCGGGCAGGGTTGCCGCGCGGTCGTCGTCGCGCTCTGAATGCAACGGGGCTGAAGGAGCGCCTTACGCTGCCCACGCGCGGCCGGCGCCTTTCTTTCGAGCCGTCGCGTGTCTATATGATTGGGCAATGAACGCTCATGCGCCTGTGGTCGCTCGGCCGCTCGTCGACCCGTTTGGTCGCGCGATCGCCTATGTGCGCATCTCGGTCACCGACCGTTGCGATTATCGGTGCGTCTACTGCATGTCCGAGGACATGAATTTCCTGCCCAAGCGCGACATCCTGTCGCTCGAAGAGCTAGACCGATTGTGCTCGACATTCGTCAGCCTCGGCGCCCGCAAGATTCGCATCACGGGTGGCGAACCTTTGGTCAGGCGCAACGTGATGTCGCTGTTCCATGGCCTTTCCCGACACTTGAGCGCCGGAACGCTGGACGAAGTGACGGTCACCACCAATGGCTCGCAGCTCGCCCGCTTTGCCTCTGAGCTTGCCGATTGCGGCGTCCGGCGGGTCAATGTCTCGCTCGACACGCTCGATCCGGACAAGTTTCGCCAAGTGACGCGCTGGGGCGACCTGAATGTCGTTCTCGCTGGCCTCGACGCCGCCGCCGCCGCCGGGCTCAAGGTCAAGATCAACACGGTCGCCTTGAAGGGCTTCAACGAAGACGAAGCGCTCGGCCTGGTGGAGTGGGCGCATGGACGCGGCTTCGACCTGACTTTCATCGAGGTGATGCCGCTTGGCGACATGGAGCGTGACCGGGCCGATCAATTCCTGCCCCTGACCGAATTGCGCGCCCGTCTTGAAAGCGGGTTCACCCTCGCCGCGTCGACTTACGCCACCAGCGGCCCGGCGCGCTATTACGATGTCAGGGAGACCGGGGGACGCGTCGGGTTCATCACGCCACTTACGCACAATTTCTGTGAAAGCTGCAATCGCGTGCGCGTCACCTGCACGGGCACGCTTTACATGTGTCTCGGCCAGGAGGATGCGGCGGATTTGCGCGAGCCGCTACGCCGCTCCGCCTCTGACGAGCCGCTCGTAGCGGCGATCCGCTCAGCCATTGCGCGCAAGCCCAAGGGCCATGACTTCGTGATCGCCCGATCGGCGGCCCCGGCCACCCAGCGTCACATGAACGCGACCGGGGGCTGATAGGCCTTCTTTTGCTTCGCGGTCCGTATTATATCACTGGCGTAAAGGACGGGGACCTTGAACCTCCGCTCCTATGAGGACCTGATCCATGGCTGATGCTCGCGAACGTATCGAGAAGATCATCTCGGAAAATCCGGTTGTCCTGTTCATGAAGGGAACCCCCGAATTTCCACAATGCGGGTTTTCTGGCCAGGTGATCCAGATTCTGGATTACGTCGGGGCTCCGGTTGTGGGTGTGAACGTGCTCGAAGACGCGGACATTCGTCAGGGCGTCAAGGAATACGCCAATTGGCCGACAATTCCCCAACTTTACATCAACGGGGAGTTCGTGGGCGGATGCGACATCGTGCGTGAGATGTTCCAGTCCGGCGAGCTGGCGGCGGTCATGACGGACGCCGGCGTTCAGCTGAAGAGCAAAGCTGGCGTCTGACTCGGTTCGGCGCGAGCGGGCGCCAGGTTTTCCGCCTTCCCGGCTCCGAGGGTAAGCGCAATCCGCTGGACGCGGGCACGCGTCGGGGGCAGGCCGGGGCGTGCCCCGGGCGGATCGCCCCCTGACGGCCTCGGCGCCGCCAAATCGTGCTTGTGCCTAATCCTTAAGACTAAATTGATATGTTTCGATGCGAACGATAGTCTGGCATGCCAGACAACCGGTTCGCGTCAGAGTGGTGTCTATGTCACCTAGCTATCCCTACCAACTCTACGAGATGGCCCACGCCGCGCTGGCGCCGGCGCGGGCGGTATCCGACGCGGCCCATTTCGTGTTCCGCAATCCCTGGAACCCGCTCGCCAACACCCTCTTTGGCAAGAATATCTCGGCCGGGGCGGAATTGTTCGAGCGCATGACGCGTCGCTACGGCAAGCCGATTTTCGGGCTCGACCAAATTCAGATCGACGGCGTCCCATACCCGGTCCTCGAGGGCGTCGTCTGGACCAAGCCGTTTTGCAGTCTGCTCCGCTTCGTTCGGCCCAACTTTCCCGGCAGCGCCGATCAACCGAAGCTGCTGATCGTCGCGCCGATGTCGGGCCATTACGCGACCCTGCTTCGCGGCACGGTCGAGGCGTTCCTGCCCCATTTCGACGTCTACATCACCGACTGGACCGACGCGCGAATGGTCCCGCTGGCGGCCGGGCCCTTCAACCTCGACGACTATATCGACTACTTACGTGAGATTCTGGCTCATCTCGGCCCGGGCGTGCATACCATCGGAGTCTGCCAGCCGTCCGTGCCGCTGCTCGTGGCGGCCGCGCTGATGGAGGCCGCGGGCGACCGCAACGCTCCCGCCAGCCTGACCTTGATGGGCGGCCCGGTGGACACCCGCCGCAGCCCGACCCAAGTCAACAAGCTCGCCGAGAAGCGGGGCGTTGAATGGTTCCGCCGCAACTGCCTGCATACCGTGCCTTTTCCCTATCCCGGCTTCGGCCGCGAGGTCTATCCGGGCTTTCTGCAGCTCAGCGGCTTCATGGCGATGAACATTGATCGCCACGTCACCGCTCACCTGGACATGTTCAAGCATCTGGTTGCGGGCGACGAGGATCCAGCCGAGAAACATCGCGAGTTCTACGACGAATATATGGCGGTCATGGACCTCGCCGCCGAATATTACATGCAGACGGTCGAGACGGTGTTCGTGCGCCACGCCCTGCCACGGGGCGAGATGACCCATCGCGGCAAGCCTGTCGATCTTACGGCCATCCGCAATGCGGGTCTCCTCACGGTGGAAGGCGAAAACGATGACATTTCGGGCGTCGGCCAGACCTACGCCGCCAACGAATTGTGCGTGAACATTCCCGAATCAAGAAAGCACTATCACCTCGCCAAAGGGGTCGGTCATTACGGCGTGTTCAACGGCTCCCGCTTCCGCAAGGAGATCGCCCCGCGTATTCGCGAGTTCATCGGCGGGATCGAGGCCCCCGCGAAGCCGGCCAAGTCGAAGCCGAACGGAGCCGGGCGCGCCGAAGCCCTGACGTCTTAGACAGGGTGCATCCGCATTTTGGTCGAACGTCTCGGCGGTCATCGGCCCGGGGAGGTCCCCCGCCTTTTGCATGGCGGCGACTGACAATGGCGCGGCGGCGCGTGTTCTCGCGCGATCGGCAGTGACGTGAAAACTTCCTGAAAACTTGGGGAACAAAAACGCGGCAAATGCGTTCTGCGGCGTTTCCTGCGCTCGATGACGTGAACACGCGGAGCCTGGCGCTGGGTTAAGGGAGGTAAGGCATGAAGATCGTCGTCATCGGCGGCACTGGCCTGATCGGCTCCAAGACCGTCGCCATTCTGCGCCAACGTGGCCACGAGGTCGTCGCCGCGTCGCCTCAGAGCGGCGTCAACACCCTCACCGGCGAGGGGCTTAAAGAGGCGCTGACCGGCGCGCAGGTGGTGATCGACCTCGCCAACTCGCCTTCATTCGAAGACAAGGCCGTGCGGGAGTTCTTCGAGACTTCCGAGCGCAACCTTCTCCCGGCCGAGGCCGCAGCAGGCGTCCGACATCACGTCGCGCTGTCCATCGTCGCAATCGACCGGACCGACAATGGCTATTTCCGCGCCAAGGTCGCCCAGGAGAAACTGATCGAGGCCTCCGGGGTCCCCTACACCATCGTCCGCTCGACCCAGTTCATGGAATTCCTTCGCGGCGTCGCCGACTCGGCCGCGGATGGCGGGATCGTCAGGCTTCCGCCGGTTCTCTTTCAACCGATCGCCGCGGACGACGTCGCCGCCTTCGTAGCCGAGGCGACGCTCGCGGCGCCGCGAAACGGCGTTATCGAGATCGCCGGCCCGGAACGGGCGCCGTTCAACGCCATCGTCGCCCGCTATCTCAAGGCGGTCGGCGACCCGCGGGAGGTGGTGGGCGACCCCGAGGCGCGGTATTGGGGCGGTCGGGTCGAGGAGCGCTCGCTTGTACCGTTGGGCGAGGCGCGCCTCGGCCGGATCGGTCTGGACGAATGGCTGCGCCGGCCACGGGCGGCTTGATCTGGCGCCCGCCAGCCGCTCAGCGCCGGCTGTTTAGTTCATCGCCCTGAGGATCTGAGGCTTGATCTCGCTCTCCAGCGTGTCGGCGCTGATCGGTCCGACGAGCTTGAAGGTGAGCTTGCCATCGCCCCTGACGATGAACGTCTCGGGCACGCCGTAAACGCCCCAATCGATACCGGCCCGGTTATCCGGGTCGAGACCCACTTTGGCGTAGGGGTCTCCTTTGGCGCCCAGGAAGCGGCGCACGTTCTCGTCCGAATCCTTTTGCGCCACGCCGTAAATGGCGACGCCCTTCTTCTTGAGCTCGGGATCGGCGGCGAGCGTCATCAGATTGGGATGTTCCTGATGACAGGGCTCGCACCAGGAGCCGAAGACATTGACCACGCTGACGTGGCCCGCGCGCAGGTCGGCGCCGGTCAGGCGTGGACCGCCGTCGAGGCCGGGCAGATTGAGCGGCGGAGCCGTCTGGCCGATCAGGACCGAGGGAATGCTCGCCGGATCGCCCGCGCCAAGCCGCTGGAACAGGAGCCAGGCGAGCGCCAGGAACACCGCAAGCGGGATATAGGCGAGCCAGCGGCGGGGCCGCGGCGCGGCGGTCTCGGTCTCGACGCTCATGGATGCTCGGCGCCTTTCCTGCCCCGCGCGCCGCTGAGCGCCCGCGTCGCCCGAGCCAATTCAGCGTTCAAACGGCGGGAGTCCAAGACCACCCAGCCGATCATGGCGCCGATCGTCACGGCCGCGACCGCATAGGCCGCAATGATGAAACCGAGATGCGGATCGCTCATCGCGCGCCTCCGGCGGCCAGCTCCGGCGCGAGCCGGTCGCCCTCGACGGCCGCCAGCATCGTCACCCGGGCGATGCGCCGGCGTAGGATCTCGTTGCGGATCGCCATGAGATGCAGGGTGAGAAAAAGGCAGGTGAAGGCGAGCGACATCACGATCAGGGGCGCCAGCAGTTCGGGGGCGATCGTCGGGCCGCCGAGCCGGAACACCGACGCCGGCTGATGCAGCGTATTCCACCAGTCGACGGAGAACTTGATGATCGGCAGGTCGACGGCGCCGACCAGGGTCAGGATCGCGGCGGCCTTAGCGGCGCGGCCCGGATCGTCGATCGCGCGCCAGAGCGCGATTATGCCGAGATAGAGGATGAACAGCACCAGCACCGACGTGAGGCGCGCGTCCCACACCCAGTAGGTTCCCCACATCGGCTTGCCCCACAGCGATCCGGTGGCGAGGCAGATGAAAGTGAAGCCGGCGCCGAGCGGCGCCGCCGCCTTCTGCGCCGCGTCCGCCAGGGGATGGCGCCAGACCAGCGTGCCGAGCGCGGCCGCCGTCATGACGGCATAGACGAAGGTCGCCATCCAGGCCGCCGGGACGTGCAGATACATGATCTTAACCGTCTCGCCCTGCTGATAGTCGGGCGGCGCGGCGAAGGCGAGCCACAGGCCGGCGACGAACAGCGCGATCGTCGCTGCGGCAAGCCAAGGCAGCACGCGGTGGGCGAGGTCGAGGAACGCCGTCGGGTTCGCGAGATTGACCATGGGCGGCCTCTCTTATGCCAGCGCGAAAGGGGCGGCAATGCGGCGCGTTTTGGGGCTTGGACGCTCCGCAGGCGAAGATGCGGCCAAAACGATAGCAACCGGTAAATCCTGCCTTTAGCGGGCTCCGCTCAAAGAGGGAGCCGAGGCCTTCCTGGCCAAGTGAGCGCCCGCCTGGGGTTGGCGATTAGCATAGGGATCGAGCAGATTACGGTGACGATGGACTCGGGCGTCGCCCTAGATTTCCTCCAGCGCCAGATTGGTGGTGCGCGGGCCGAACAGGCCGATCGTCGCCATCACCACCCCCATCGCCGCGGCGATGAACACGAAGACGCCGAAAGCCCCCGAGCGCGCCAGCACGAAGGCGATGACGAAGGACGAGAAGATGACCGAGAGCCGGCTCCACGAATAAACGAAGCCGGCCGCGCGGGCGCGAATGCCGGTCGGAAACAATTCCTGCTGGTAGGCGTGGAAGCTGAACGACATGATGTTGGCGGCCAGCGTCAGCGCGACGCCCATGGCGATGATCAGCGCCGGGCCGCGCGCCTGGCCGAAGACGAGGCCGCAGACCAGGATGGCGCCGGCCGCAAGGACGATGATCCATTTGCGCTCGAACTTGTCGCCGAGAAAGAACCCGATCAGCGGCCCGAGCGGCGCCGCAAGCGCGATCAGGGTCGTATAGCCGAGGCTGGTCGAAACCGTGATCCCCTGCTTGACGAGCAGTGAGGGAACCCAATTGGCGAAGCCGTAGAAGCCGATCGTCTGAAATATGTTGAAGACGCTCATCAGGATGACGCGGCCGCGGATTCCCGGAACCCACAAATCGACAAAGCGGCTCGCCGGCGACACCGGTTCCTCAGCGCCGGGCGGGGGCAGCGGCCGGCCGTACTCGGCCTCGACTTTGGCCTCGAGCGCGCTCAACACCCGGTCGGCCTCGGCGAGCCGCCCGTGCTTGGCGAGCCAGCGCGGACTTTCCGGCAGGCCAAGGCGCAAATAAACGACGACCGGTGCGGCCAGCGCCCCGATCAGCACCACCCAGCGCCAGCCCTCGAGCCCGAGTGGCGCGGTCGGCACGAGCAGCCAGGCGAGGAACGAGACCACCGGCACGCAGACGAAGCCGATCGCCTGGTTGATGGCGAAGGCGCGCCCGCGCAGGCGCTTCGGCGCGAGCTCGCTTAAGTAAGCGCCGATGGTCACGATCTCGACGCCAAGGCCAATGCCGGAGACCAGCCGCCAGAAATTGAGGCCCGCCGCGTCATGCTGCAGCGCCACCATGATATTGGCGGCCGAGTACCAGAGAAGCGACCAGGTGAAGATGGCGCGCCGGCCGAACCGGTCGGCGAGAAATCCGCACAGAAGCGTGCCGATAAAGAGCCCGGTGAACAGGGCGGCGATGAAGCTCGCCACTCCGGTTGCGCCAAACAGGCCCCGGGTCTGCGCGGTCAGCACGCCCGACTTGACGAGACTGGGCGCCACATAGGCCGAAAATAGAAGATCGTAGAGCTCGAAGAACATGCCGAAGCCGAGCAGCACGATGATCGCCCAGATCGTGCGCGTCGCCGGCAGCCGGTCGATACGGGCCGAAATCATGCCCGGGCTGAGCGCTCCTCCGCTGTCGTTCATGTTTTCTCGCTTGATGCCGGACCGCGTACGCTTCGCGCTTTTAGACCCCCACTAGACCCGCGCTTTCGGCCGCACAAGACGCAGCGCTTGTCTCCGCCTCGTCAATACGAGCGATCGGGGGCGCTCAAGCCTGTTTCAGCACCGCGCGGTCGATGCTCAGGGGGCCAGGGCCAGCAAAAACGAAATAGAAGAAGATGAAGCAGTAGATGACCGCGAGTTCCCCGCCGTTGACCACCGGATAGAACGAGCGGGGCGCATGCGCCATGAAATAAGCGAAGGCCATTTCGCCGGAAAGAATGAGCGCCACGATCCTGGTATAGGCGCCGACCAGAAACAAGGCGGCGCCGAGGGTCTCGAGGAAGGCCGCGAGAATAAGCAGGCCATGCAGCGAGGGGACCGGGGAAGGGGCCGGAAAATTGAACACTTTCGAGAGCCCGTGCTGGAGGAACAGGAGCCCGACGACAATGCGCAGGATGCTGAGGATAAAGGGCCGAAGCCTCTCGATCCTGGCGTAAAGCGCATTCATCGGCCGCCTCCACATTGGCTCGAACGATATCCCGGACCCTCCCGACGAGGGCGATTCGGGTTCAGGTCCACCGAAGCCTAGCACGAAAGAAATCCCGCGGCCCGGGCTCACTCCCTGACCTGCCTTAGCGCCGCGGCGGCGGCGAAGGGGGCAAGCGCAATGGCCGCAAGCGACAGGGCGCACAGAACCAGGAAGGGGCCGCGGAACGGCGCCGCGCCGCCGCTCGCTGCCGAGGCCGCAGCGACGCCGAAGATCACCACAGGGATGGTCAGCGGCAGGACCAGAATGGCCATGAGAAGGCCGCCACGCCGGAGCGAGACGGTGAGCGCCGCGCCGATCGCGCCGATCATCGTCAGAGCCGGCGTGCCGGCGGCGAGCGTGGCGGCGATCAGCGCCAGCGGCAGGGGCGCCATCGCCAGCATCAAGCCGAACAGCGGGCTCAGGATGACAAGCGGCAGCGCGCTCACCGTCCAGTGCGCGGCGCATTTCACCAGCACGACGACTTCGAGCGGCAGCGAGGCGTTGACTAGAAGGTCGAGCGAGCCGTCGTCGTGATCGGCCTGGAACAGCCGGTCGAGCCCGAGCAGGGTGGCGAGCAGGGCCGCGATCCAAAGTATCGCCGGCCCGAGCCGCGCCAAGAGATTGAGGTCGGGCCCGAGGGCGAACGGCATGACTGCGACGAGAATGAGAAAGAACACGACGCCGACCGACGCGCCGCCGCCGATGCGCCGCGCAATGCGCCACTCGCGGAGGAAGAGAGCGAGCGCGTGAGTCACCTCACGCCGCCGCGTCCGCCGGCGCGCCGAGCCTTAGCTCCTGCGCGCCATCCAGTCCGAGGGGGCCATGAGCGGCGGCGACGAGGATCCCGCCGTCCTCGAGATGCGCCCGCATGATCGCGGCGAGCGCGGATTGAGCGGCGGCGTCGAGCGCGTTCATCGGCTCGTCGAGCAGCCATAAAGGTCGCCTGGCGACAAGCAGGCGGGCAAGCGCCGCGCGCCGCTTCTGTCCGGCCGAGAGCAGCCGCGCCGGGAAATCGATGACATGGGCGAGGCCGAGCGCCGCAAGCGCCGCGAACTGCGCGGCCCGAGAGGCGTCGCCGCCCAGCATGGCGGCGGCGAAGGCGAGGTTCTCGCCCGCGGTCAGCGCGCTCTTCACCCCGTCCGCGTGGCCGAGATAATGCGCCTGTTCGCCGACCGTGCGCTCGGCGTCGCCGCCGTCGAGCGCAAAGCCGCCGGCCTCGATCGGCAGGAAGCCGGCGAGCGCCCTAAGCAAACTCGTTTTTCCAGCCCCGTTCGGGCCGGTCACGATCAGCGCCGAACCTTCACCCGCTTCGAATGAAAGCCCGGCGATGAGCGGCCGCCCCCCGCGCTCCACCGTCAAGTCCCACACTCTGAGCCGCATGGCGTCTCCGTTTCGGGCGCGCCCTTAGGCGCTGGGCCTGCGCTGCGCGCGCCCCATGCGATTCTTTTTCGCCGATTGAGCTTAAAGAAACGCCAGCCCGCCGTTCACCGCGATGGTCTGGCCGGTGATGAAGCCGTTGCCGATCACCATGACCGTCGCCTGCGCCACTTCTTCCGCTTGCCCCATGCGGCCGACGGGGATGCGGGCCTCGATCCCGCCGGCTTTCAGGGGCGCGCCCATGTCGGTGTCAATGGGCCCAGGCGCGATGGCGTTGACCGTGACCCCGTCCTTTGCGACGCGCGACGCATAGCCGCGGGTCAGGCCCTCGAGCCCGGCCTTCGACGCGTTATAGACGACGCCGACCGCGCCCGACCCTCTCGCCGCCACCGAAGAGATGTTGACGACCCGCCCCCAGCGACGCGCGATCATGCCGGGCAGAACCGCCTCGGTGCACAGGAACGCCGATTTGAGGTTCACGGCGATCCCGCGGTCGAAATCCTCCTCGCGGACGCCGCTCGTTGCGATGCCGGCGTTGCTGACCAGGATGTCGATCGGGCCGAGCTCGCCCGCGGCGCGCGCGGCCATCTCGTTCACCTGCGCGCTGATGGAAACATCGGCTGGGGCCGCGATCGCCCGTCCGCCGGCGGCGCGGATTTGCGCGACGACGGCGTCGGCCTCCTCGGCGCGGGTGTGGAAATTGACCGCGACCGCGGCGCCGCGCTCGGCCAGCGCCAATGCGATCGCCCGGCCTATGCCGCGCGAAGCGCCTGTTACGAGCGCGACGCGCCCCTGAAGATCAGCCATTATTCCCCCCGCCCGACGGCGCCCATGCTCAAAACTTGCGCAGCATACAATTTGTCTAAGCGGCGCAACAGAACTATAAAACTTCTCTTCCCCCACGCCTCGTCCGGAGCGCCCGCATGGCCAGCCTCGACAGTTTCAAGTGCCGCAAAACGCTGACGGTCGGGGCGAAGTCTTACGAGATTTATTCGCTCAAGGCCGCCGAGAAGAACGGCCTCGCCGGTATTTCCCAGCTTCCGTTCTCGCTCAAGATCGTGCTCGAAAACCTGCTGCGCAACGAGGACGGGCGCACGGTCAAGAAGGAGGACATCGAGGCGGTCGCGGCCTGGATCGACAACCGCGGCAAGACGGAGCACGAAATCGCCTTCCGCCCGGCGCGGGTGCTGATGCAGGACTTCACCGGCGTGCCGGCCGTGGTCGATCTCGCCGCGATGCGCGACGCGATGGTCGCGCTTGGCGGCGATCCGGAGAAGATCAATCCGCTGGTTCCCGTTGACCTCGTCATCGACCATTCGGTGGTGGTCGACTATTTCGGGACGGGCAAGTCGCTCGGCCAGAACGTGGCGCGTGAATACGAGCAGAACCAGGAGCGCTACCGGTTCCTCAAATGGGGGCAGCAGGGCTTCTCCAACTTTCGCGTCGTGCCGCCCGGCACCGGCATCTGCCATCAGGTCAATCTCGAATATCTGGCGCAGACCGTGTGGACGACGAAGGAGAAGCGCAACGGCAAGACAGTCGAAGTCGCTTTCCCCGACACGCTGGTCGGCACCGACAGCCACACCACCATGGTCAACGGCCTCGCCGTGCTCGGCTGGGGCGTGGGCGGCATCGAGGCCGAGGCCGCCATGCTGGGCCAGCCCCTGTCGATGCTGTTGCCCGAAGTGGTCGGGTTCAAGCTCGAGGGCGAATTGCGAGAAGGGGTGACCGCGACCGACCTCGTGCTCACCGTGACGCAAATGCTGCGCAAGAAGGGCGTGGTCGGCAAATTCGTCGAGTTCTACGGCGCGGGCCTCAATGCGATGACGGTCGCCGATCGCGCCACGATCGCCAATATGGCGCCCGAATACGGCGCGACCTGCGGCCTCTTCCCGATCGACGCCCAGACGCTCGCCTATCTCAAGATCACCGGCCGCAAACCCGCGCGGCTCGCTCTGGTCGAATCGTATGCGAAAGCGCAAGGCGCGCTGCGCACCCGCCTCACGCCCGATCCGCTCTATTCCGATACGCTCGCGCTCAATCTCGGTGAAGTGACAGCCTCGCTCGCTGGGCCGAAGCGGCCGCAGGACCGCGTGGTCCTGACCGAGGCCAAGGCGGGCTTCGCCGCCGCCATGACAAGCGAATTCCGGCAGGGCGATGCGATCGCCCAGCGGCACAAGGTCGAGGGGGCGAACTACGATCTCGGACACGGCGACGTCGTGATCGCCGCCATTACCTCCTGCACCAACACCTCCAATCCGAGCGTCATGATGGCGGCAGGGCTTCTGGCGCGCAACGCGGTCGCGAAGGGACTGACGGTCAAGCCCTGGGTCAAGACCTCGCTCGCGCCGGGCAGCCAGGTGGTCGAGGATTATTTCAAGGAAGCCGATCTGCAGAAGCCGCTCGACAAGCTCGGCTTCAACATCGTGGGCTTCGGCTGCACCACCTGCATCGGCAATTCCGGCCCGCTCGCGCCCGAGATTTCGACGGCGATCGCCAAGCATAATCTGGTCGCGGCTGCGGTGCTCTCCGGCAACCGCAATTTCGAGGGCCGGGTTAACCCGGACGTGCGCGCCAACTACCTCGCCTCCCCGCCGCTGGTCGTGGCTTACGCGCTCGCCGGCTCGATGCAGGTCGACCTCACCCGCGATCCGATCGGCGCCGACAAACAGGGCAAGCCCGTCTATCTCGCCGACATCTGGCCCAAGACTGAGGAAGTCCAGCGTTACGTCGAGAAGACCGTCAGCGCGAAAATGTTCAAGTCGGAATATGCGAGCGTGTTCGACGGTGATTCCAACTGGCGCAAGGTGAAGGCGCCTTCCGGCCAGACCTATGCGTGGGACATCGGCTCGACCTATGTGCAGGAGCCGCCCTATTTCGAGGGGCTGACCAAGACGCCGGTCCCGGTCGCCGACATCGAGAACGCGCGAATTCTCGCGCTCTTCCTCGATTCGATCACCACCGACCACATTTCGCCTGCGGGCTCGATCAAGGCCGCAAGCCCCGCCGGGCAATATCTGATCGAGCATCAGGTGCGCCCGCTCGACTTCAACCAGTACGGCACGAGGCGCGGCAACCACGAAGTGATGATGCGCGGCACCTTCGCCAACATCCGGATCAAGAACCAGATGGTGAAGGACGACGCCGGCGTCGTGATCGAAGGCGGCTTCACCGTCATGCAGCCGTCAGGCGAGCGTCTGCCGATCTATGACGCCGCGATGCGCTATGAGGCGGAGAAGGTTCCTCTCGTCGTGTTCGCGGGGCGCGAATATGGCACTGGCTCGTCGCGCGACTGGGCGGCCAAGGGCACCAAGCTTCTGGGGGTGCGCGCGGTGATCGCGCAAAGCTTCGAGCGCATCCATCGCTCGAATCTCGTCGGCATGGGCGTGCTGCCGCTCGTGTTCGAGGACGGAACGAGCTGGCAGACGCTCGGGCTCAAGGGCGACGAGACCGTCACCATCCACGGGCTTGGCGAGACCTTGAAGCCGCGCCAGAAGCTCGAGGCGGAGATCCGGCGCGCCGATGACACGGTGACCAATGTCCCGCTGACCTGCCGGATCGATACGCTGGACGAGCTTGAATACTTCCGCAACGGCGGCATTCTGTCCTACGTGCTGAGACAGCTCGCGGCGTAGGCGCTTTGCGCCTGGACGGAGCGAGATCGGCACCGTCTTCGGCATGGGCCGACCCTCAGCGGTCCGGCCGATCGGTTTGGGTTTTCTTGGCCCTGGCCATTTTAACGAGAAAGGCCCCGTTTATCGCTATCGGATTTCCTTGGATTCCCTTGGATTCTCTCGTCCGAAACGAGACTTATCAATGGGTTATGCTGGATTTTCGCTGGCTGATTTTTACTCGTCGCTGTTCCCCCATGCGTTTCGCAGCGCCGGAAGAATGGAGATGTGAAACTGTGAGATTGCTCATCAGAGACAGCTTAGTCTAATTTCTGATTTTCTGCAAGAGATTACACGCCGACATAAATCACAATCCGGTTCGTTCCCTTCGGACGCCTCATACCCGTTCCAATTGAGCGCGACTCGTCGCGCTCAATTCCGCGCGACGGCGCGGGCGCGCATTCGCGCTTCGGCGGTTAAGGCGATGATCGGGTCCGATCATCGAGCCTGGGTATAATGCTGGCGCGCCGAGCGTGGGCTATGTCGGTTGCAGCGTCCTGAGGATGGCTTGCAAGCGATCCTTCGTTTCCTTGTTCTCGGCCTGATTTGCGCTCAGTTCGAGATCGCTGATCGTGCTCGCAATCTTCCAGCGTTCTCCCGGTTTGCCTTTGAATTCCGCAGCCAGTTTCCCGGCCTTGTCGTACTCGCGCGCGTCGAAGGCTGCGCCCAGCAGGGTCTGTTTCAGCCATTCGTCCGCGACCCCCAGTTTCCCGGCTCTCTCGCAGGCGGCGAGAACAACCTTGGCGACGATATCGGCGCGGACCTCGTCGCCGTCGAGCTTCCGCTGACGGTAGAGCCTCGGCAGATTGCTCGAGCAGTAATAGAGGTTGAGATCGAGCTCCATGCCGCGCTCATAGGCTTCTATGGCGCGGTCGAGGAGTTCCGCCTTGTCCTCGTCCTTCGCGTCGGCGAACAGGCGCTTGTAGCGTCCGCCAAGCAGGCCGAGGCGCTCCGGGGTCGGTCCCGTTAGCGCCAGAAGCGCCTCGAGCCTGGCGATCGCCTCCATCGGCCTTCCCGAATTGGCCAGGGCGAAGGCATAGGTGTCTCGCCCGTCCGCGAGATTGGCGATGTCCGGGGGCGCTTTCTCGATGAAGTCGGCCAGCCAGGCCCAGTCCTCTTTGCTGTCGACGCAATCTCTGAGGAGCCGTATCAGGGCGATCGCGTCCGTCGGGCTCGTCCGCGCGTTGATCGATTGCCCGGCCAACGCCTGGGCCGCCGCCATGCGGTCGCTTTTTGGATAGGCGCGCACCGCCCGGATCTTTCCCTGAAGGACCGCCGTCTGAGCCATGACCTCCTTCATCGTCGACGCCGCCGCCGGATCCGGATTCGCAGGGTATCCCTTGATCGACGCGAAGACTGGCGAGTCGCCCCGCGATAGCGAATCGATCGGTCCTTTGATCGCCTCCGACACCGCCCTGGCTGTCGCGTCCTCGATGTTCCCCTCTTTCAGGGGATAGCGCACGGTTCTCATCTGCGCAACGTCGAAGAGCTGCTTCGACCAGTTGGCCGCAAGCAGCACGCATCCCGTTTTCTTTGCGGCGTGTCTGACCCCGACCTCGTAATAGACGTTGCCGTTCGGGATCGTCATGTCGGCGAGCACGAGGTCGGCGAAATAGATCCGCTCGACCATCTGGGTGATGATGAGCGCGCCCGTGTCCTGATCGGCGCGGACCGGATCGTAGCCAAGCGACTGGATGGTCGGGGCGAACGCGCGATCCCAGAGCGCGTTGAAATCGATCTCGCCGGGCGCGGCGCTGCTCGGTTCGACCTGGGTCGCCCTTCGTCCATAGGGCATGATCATGAAACAGAGCGCCATCTCGCCTCCCGCCGCCAAATCATGGGTTCGCCGGCCGGTTCAACCCCAAAGCTTCGTCGAGTCGAGCCAGACCGTGCGGCCCCCCTTGTTGCGAACCTCTTCCATCATGTGCTGCGCGCCGCCGGGCCCATCGCCGCCCTCGCCGTTCCACAGGCAGACAAGATCGACCTTGTCGGCGCCGAAGCGCGTGGCCTCGTCCAGCATCCAGCGGTTCTCGCGCTCGTAAGGATTTTCGCCCTCTTGCAGCGGACCAAGCTCAAGCGGCGCGACATGGAGCGCCGACCGCGCTTTGGCGGCGAAATATCGCGCCCGCCAGTCCTGGTCGGCGAAGTCGATCGACTTTTCCAGGAAGGCCGGCTCTTCGAACGGAATGTAGATCTCGAGCAGCGCCGATCGTGCGAGCGCGGCTTCCGCGAACAGAAGATCGCCGCCGCACGCTCCGCCGCAAATGCAAAGGTCGTCCGGCCCTACATGCAGATCCGCCAGGGCGCCCGCGATGGCCCGGGCCGCGACCGGCTCCTTGTCGGGCGGAAAGCGCGGCTTTGCGCGGCCGGGCGCATCGATCATGTGGCCGCTGAACAGCACGACCTTGCGCGGCGGCTTCGGATAGGATTCCGCCATGAATCTCGCTTCCTTCCCAAATGCGCCGGGCGCTAGCTGAGATCGAACGCCGGCGGAAAATGTTCGGCCTTGATCTGCGCCTGCGCCGCAACGCGTCCAATGTCGGCCAGGCCGTCCATATTGCCCGGTTTGTCCATCTTGCGGATCTGGGCGAGCTTGTCAGGGGAGAGTTCGATCTTGAGTGTGGAGTTCAGCCATTTCTGTTCGAGCAGCACGTTGTAGCGGGCGTAGGTCGCAAGCTGGGGACCGTTCTGGCTGTCGAGCTTCATGTCGCCAACAGCCCGGTCGATCTGCCAGGGCGTCAGACAGTCCGTCAGCCATTGAAGCATGGCCTGGTTTGCACGTGCGCAGTCATCCATCAGCGAGGCCAGCGCCCGCAAGCCTTGGCCCGCCGCGAACTTGTCGAGGAGCCCTGGCGCCTGCGGCCCCGGCCTGTAGGTTCCCGTCCCCGCCGAGATGAGCAGGAGCTGATCCTTGCCCGTTCGCCATTGGAAGCCGTGGCCCTCCAGCGCCGCCAGCATGAGGAGTTGCAGCGCCGGATCGTTGAAGGGGCTGACGCCGCCATCGACGAATTCGCCATCGACCACAGAGCCGTCCCGCGCCGAAATCTGGACCCGCTCGGGATCGAAATAGGTCGGCGCGGCCGTGCTGGCGCGCACGATCTGAGTGAGCCGGAGAGCGCCGTCCTGCGCCGCGTAGCGCCCGCGCCCGCCATTGTTCAGGGGCCACGGGCTGCCGGTGTCGAGACGCTTGGTCATGATCATGAGACCGGTCCGGATCCTGCCGCTGTCGAGCGTGGTGTCGGCCCCGAGCGCGCCGTCGAGCGCTGTCTGCAGCGCCTGGACCTGGAACTTCGGCGCGACGAGGCCGAGCCCGGTTGGCACGAACACCTTCGCGCCAAGGCCGTAGTAAAGCGCCTTGATGTCCTTGACCGACATGCCGCAGGCGAGGCCCGCGGCGATGATCGAGCCAGTCGACGTGCCGCCGATGAGGTCGAAATAGTCGCTGAGCACGAGATTCGGATCGTTCCGCCGCTGCCGGAGAAGGGCCTCGATAACCTCGAGATATTCCAGCGTCAGAACGCCCCGGATGCCGCCGCCGTCGAGCGCGAGGATTCGTTTCGGCCCGGTGTGGGGATCGAGATGTTGCTCTTTGCTGAGCGGCAATGGCGCCTCCCTCCACGATCGCCTGGGGCCGCTTTTCGCGGCGCAGAAATATTTGCTTTTAAAAGGCCAGCCGAGTGTCAGGCGCGGGACCGTGCGCCGTCAAGTCCAACGCGTTATCGTGAGGCGGCGGCTTAAAGGCGGATCGCGTCCAGCTCGGGCAGCATGACGACGCTTTCCTGATCGTTGGGGTCGGTGCGCGAGATTACGGCCGTGGCCGGCTCGGTCTGGCTCAGGTTGTAGGGCAGGTGGGGTGTGTTGGCGGGAATATAGACAAAGTCCCCGGCGCGCGTGGCCATATGGTTCTCGAGCTTTTCCCCATAATACATGCCCACCTCGCCGCTCAGCACGTATAGCGCAGTCTCATGCGCTTCGTGCTTGTGCGCCTTGGCGCGAGCCCCGGGTGGGACGGTCAGCAGCTGCATATGGATCGCCGACGCGCCCGCGGTCTCGGCGGAAATCGCTGCCGCGTAGGTGAAACCCTGCTTGCCGACGAACGACTCGCCCGCGCGCAGGCGGACGCAGGTGACGGGACGTTCGGTGGTCACGCTATCCAACATGACGGCCTCTCTACAGGATCGCCGGGGCGCCCTGCCGATCACGGAGGTTCGCCCGCGGGGTCATTCTCGCGCCCCGAGCGAGCGAAGCCGTGCACAGCCTAAACCCGACGCCCTCGACCGTCGCCGCGCTATTTCACCAACCGGGGGCCGGCCGCGCGCGAGTACTCGCCCTCTTGCACGACGCCCAGTCGGCGGGCGACCTCGGTATAAGCCTCGACCATGCCCCCGAGGTCCTTGCGGAAACGGTCCTTGTCCATCTTGTCGTTGGTCTTCACGTCCCATAACCGGCACGAATCGGGACTGATCTCGTCGGCGAGCACGATGCGCATCGTCTCGCCTTCCCACAAGCGCCCGGTTTCGATCTTGAAATCGACCAGACGGATGCCGACGCCAAGGAACAGCCCTGACAGAAAGTCGTTGACCCGAATCGCCAGCGCCATGATGTCGTCGATTTCCTGCGGCGCCGCCCAGCCGAAGGCGGTGATGTGCTCCTCGGAGACCATGGGATCGTGGAGCTGGTCGTTCTTGTAATAGAACTCGATGATCGACCGCGGCAGTTGCGTGCCTTCCTCGAGACCGAGGCGGGTGCACAGCGATCCCGCCGCCACATTGCGCACCACAACCTCGAGCGGAATGATCTCAACTTCGCGAATCAATTGCTCGCGCATGTTGATTCGGCGGATGAAATGGGTGGGCACGCCAATGTCGTTGAGCCGCTGGAAGACGAATTCCGAGATTCGATTGTTGAGGACGCCCTTGCCTTCGATGACCTCATGCTTCTTGCCGTCGAAGGCGGTCGCGTCATCCTTGAAATACTGGATCAGGGTGCCGGGTTCCGGGCCCTCGTAGAGGACCTTGCCTTTGCCTTCATAAATGCGTCGACGGCGGTTCATGCGGTGCGACCGTGGCTTGAGGAAATCCATTCTGCTGGCCTTTTCTGGCGACTATCCCGGTAAAGCCGCGATGGCAGGCACGGGATATGGGGATTCGGACCGCGAAACCCAAGCATCGGACTCGTCCGGACCGGGGCCTGCCCCCATTCCCGCAATCTAGCTGATTGCCGGCGCTGGCACAAACTTTCCAACCGCGGGCGATCGCTAAACGCAGGTTGCAGGGTCGGCGGGTCGGCGCGGTCCTGGAATCCAAGGAACAACGGCCAGATTCGGGCAGGCTAGCGCTGCGGGCGTGACGGCAGCAATCAGAAAGTCTGTCAGTATTTCTGATTATTAGCCCAAAGGTCGCTGGATCCGCATCCTCGCAAGAATGAGAAGGGCCGCTCCTTTGGGGAACGGCCCTTCCATTGTCGCGCCCACGCTAGCTCGCTGGCGCCCTAGAGTTGTTGCCTAGCGAGTGCTATGCGCGAAATTCCTTCGCACGGACAATAACCCAGGCCTCGTCGATCACGCGGGGCGGAAGACAATGAGACACTGGATCACCTCCTTTCGGCTGGTTGACGACCGTGACATGTTACGGTGATTCGAAAAATTTAAAAGCAGGATTTTTTTCGTGGAGTTAAGAATTCTTTAGACTTTCGTCGCGAGCGCGCCCCTTGTGGCTCGACCCTGACCCGCCCATGTGAGGTTAAGGGCGGGGCGTTTGGGTGTGATCATGTCCAAGTTCAAACTTGTGCGCCGGGTTGGGATTGCAGCGCTCAGTGCGACGGCCCTTACCGCCATTGCCCCGTCTCCCGGCGCGTTCGCACGCCGCATGCCTTCGCCCGAAGGGGTTCGTGTGGACGTCGCGCCGCTCGCGGCAAACGCTGGCGAACCCACCGCCGGGTGGGTCGCGGCGGCTCTGCCCGGTCAGATCGCTCGAAATCTCGCGGCGCGGGGCGTAAGCGCCAACGTGTCCGTTCAGATCGACTACCTGACCCTCGGGTCGAACGTCGGGGCGAACGGGCCGGCCGGTTCTTCGTATGACAACATCCAAGGCGTCGCGACCATCAACGGCGTGGAAATGCCGGTGCGGGCGACCTCGTCCTACTATCCAATGACGAGCGACCAGACGATGATCGAACAATCGAACCGCGAACGGGTGCAGCAGCTCACCCAGGCGCTCGCCTACTGGATCGCCCAGGATGCAGTCCGCTAACCGGTAAGGGCCTTCGCGCCCGGTCCCGCGGCCGCCTCAGGCCGCGCTGGCGATCGCCTGACAGACCTCTCCGACGAGTGCGTCGACCAGCGCCTGATCGTCGGCCTCCCCCATCACCCGGATCACCGGCTCGGTGCCGGACGGGCGCACCAGGAGCCGGCCGCGATCGCCGAGCCGCTCGCGCGCCGCCGCGATCGCCTTCGCCACCGCCGGATTGTCGAGCGGCCTGCCGCCGCTGAAACGCACATTGCGCAACACCTGCGGCGCGGGCTCGAACCGCCGGCACACTTCGCTCGCGGGCTTGCCGGACTTGCGCACCGCCGCCAAAACCTGCATCGCCGCCACCAGCCCGTCGCCGGTGGTCGAATAGTCGGACAGGATGATATGGCCCGACTGCTCGCCCCCGACATTGAAGCCCTTTTCGCGCATCCGCTCGATCACGTAGCGGTCGCCGACCGCGGTGCGCTCGAGCGAAAGCCCGAGGCCAGCGAGATGGCGCTCGAGCCCCAGGTTCGACATCACCGTGGCGACCACGCCCGGCTTCGACAGCCGGCCCTCGTCGCGCCACAGCTCGGCGATCACCGCCATCACCTGGTCGCCGTCGATCAAATGGCCCTTCTCGTCGATCAGGATCATCCGGTCGGCGTCGCCGTCGAGCGCGATGCCGATATCGGCCCGCATCTCGCGAACCTTGCGCGCCAGCGCCTCGGGCGCGGTCGAGCCGACCTCCAAATTGATGTTGAGCCCGTTCGGCTCGACCCCGATCTGGATCACCTCGGCCCCGAGCTCCCACAAAGCCTCGGGAGCCACCTTGTAAGCCGCGCCATTGGCGCAGTCGACGACCACGCGCAGGCCGTCGAGCGACACGTCGCGCGACAGCGTCCGCTTGGCGTATTCGATGTAGCGGGCCTGGACGTCGTCGATGCGTCGGGCGCGGCCGAGATCGGCGGCGCGGGCGAGCATCGGGGCGACGTCGCCGTCCATCAAGGCCTCGATGCGCGCCTCGACCGCGTCGGAGAGCTTAAAGCCGTCCGGCCCGAACAGCTTGATGCCGTTGTCCTCGTAAGGATTGTGCGAGGCGGAGATCATCACGCCGAGATCGCAGCGCATCGAGCGGGTCAGCATCGCAACCGCCGGCGTCGGGACGGGGCCGAGCAGCAGGACGTCGACGCCGACCGAGGCGAAGCCCGCGACCAGCGCATATTCGATCATGTAGCTCGAAAGCCTTGTGTCCTTGCCGATCACCACCCGGTGGCGGTGGTCGCCGCGGCGAAAGGCGAGCCCGGCCGCCTGGCCGACCTTGAGCGCCATCTCCGCGGTGATCTCGCTATTAGCCCGTCCCCGAATGCCGTCGGTGCCAAAATGCCTGCGCGCCATCTTGCGAAAGCTCCCCGGGCGAATTGTCGCTGCCTTGTGCGAATGTTGCGCCCTCTTTACCTCATCTGTGCCGGTAAAAGCTTCACAATTCGTTGCCACACGTTAACGGGAGGCGCGGGCGTTGCCCACTTCGCCCTTGGCGCCTAGAGTGCCCGCGCGCCCCCGAAAATCGCGCAAAGCCGCACAAGGGAGAACGCCGATGATCCGGACCGTCGCCACCAAGCCTTTCGCCGACCAGAGGCCGGGCACGTCGGGCCTGCGCAAGCAGGTCACGGTCTTCCAGGGGCCCCACTACCTCGAAAACTTCATCCAGTCGACTTTCAATTCGCTTGAGGGTTTTCAGGGCAAGACGCTCGTTCTCGGCGGCGACGGCCGCTTCTTCAACCGCGAGGCGATCCAGGTCGTGATCAAGATCGCCGCGGCGAACGGCTTCGGCCGCGTCGTCGTGGGCAAGGGCGGCATTCTCTCGACCCCCGCCGTCTCGGCCCTGATCCGCGCGCTCCATGCGTTTGGCGGCATAATCCTGTCGGCGAGCCACAATCCGGGCGGGCCGCACGGCGATTTCGGCGTCAAGTACAATATCGGAGCCGGGGGGCCCGCGCCGGAGGGCGTCACCGAGGCGATCTTCGCCCATACAAAAACGATCGCCGCCTACAAGATTTCGGATGCCGCCGATGTCGACATCGATCGCCTGGGGACGGTCAAGGTCGAGGGAAACGAGATCGAGATCATCGATCCGGTCACGCAATATCTGTCGCTCATGAAGAGCCTGTTCGACTTCGACGCGATCCGCGCTCTATTCGCCTCGGGCTTCCGGATGCGGTTCGACGCCCTGCACGCCGTCACAGGCCCTTACGCGCACGCCATCTTCGAGGACGAGCTGAAATCGGGAGCCGGGACAGTCGTCAACGGCACGCCCCTGCCGGATTTCGGCGGCCATCATCCCGATCCCAATCCGACCTACGCCAAGGACCTCTACGATTTCATGATGTCGCCGGGCGCGCCCGATTTCGGCGCGGCCTCGGACGGCGACGGCGACCGCAATATGATCCTCGGGCGCGGCGCCTATGTGACGCCGTCCGATTCGCTCGCGATCCTCACCGCCAACGCGGTTGACGCGCCGGGCTATGCCAAGGGGCTTGCCGGGGTGGCCCGTTCGATGCCGACCAGCGCCGCCGCCGACCGGGTCGCGGCCAAGCTCGGCATCAAATCCTACGAGACCCCGACGGGGTGGAAGTTCTTCGGCAACCTGCTCGACGCCAATCTCGCCACGCTATGCGGCGAGGAAAGCTTCGGCACCGGCTCGAACCACATCCGCGAGAAGGACGGCGTGTGGGCGGTGCTGTTCTGGCTCAATATTCTCGCCAAGCGCCGCATCTCGGTGCTCGACCTCGTCAGCGAGCATTGGCGGACTTACGGGCGCAACTATTACACCCGCCACGACTACGAGGAGATTGATCTCAACGCCGCCAAGGGCCTGATGGCGGCGCTGCGCGAGGCGACGGGCACGCTTCCGGGCAAGAGCTTCGGCGCGCACAAGGTCGAGGCGGCGGATGATTTCGCCTATCACGACCCGGTCGACGGCTCCGACACGCCCGATCAGGGAATCCGGGTGATGTTCGAGGGCGGCGCGCGCATCGTCTACCGGCTCTCCGGGACAGGGACGGTCGGGGCGACACTGCGCGTCTATATCGAGCATTACGAGCCCCCGTCGGGCCGGCTCGATCAGGAGACTCAGGCGGCGCTGGCCGAGCTCATCGCGCTCTCGCATGAGATAGCCGGGATCGAGAAGCGCACCGGGCGCAAGGCGCCGACGGTGATTACTTAGGAGGGCGGCGCTCGCGGTGTTTGCGCGTCGCGATTGAACCTTTTCAGGGGCTTGCGGCGCCATTTGCGAGCCACTGTAACTCCAGGCCCGCCTCGAACCTCACCCTGACGCAACGATATATTTATCCAGATATAGCGTAAGCGTGACGATTCGGCCGGCGTCGCAACCCGAGCCAGCCGATCCCGCCGAAGCCGACCAGCATGAGCGCCCAGGTCGAGGGTTCGGGAACGGTCCCGATCGCGCTTGCCGTCACGGTCACTGTGCCGGCAACCCAAAAACCGTCGGAGGTGGTGAACTGATCGAAGCTCGCGGTCGGATTGGCGCCTGTCGAATCGGACATGAACAGGCAATAGGTATTGCCGCCGCCGACCAGGCAGTCGGTGGCGCTAGCGAGATTCCGCCCCAGCCCAACGTTCCCCGTCGCGTCGCTGGCGAAGACCGACGAATAAGGGAGGCTGAACGTGTTGACCGTCAGGCCGGACGCCGTCGGCGCCGTGACGGTCGAAGGGTCCCAGGTCAGGGTGAAATTCAAGGTGACCGGATCGGTTGGGGCAGGATCGCTCGGGCCGGAGGCCAGAGTGAAACCCGACGCTTCGACATCGAAGGTGCGCTCGATGACCGCGGCGTGGGCGAACGAAGTCAGTGCGGCGAACGCGGCGCCGGCGACCAAGGCATGAGATTTCATTGTTTCTCCCCCCGGGGCGAAACGCCCCGGCCCCAAGGCCAAAATGAGGCCGGGCCGGAGCGCTGTCAAGCGAGTGGAATCGCCCGAGCGGCGCCCGCGAGGACAACGGCGCCGATGGAAGCCTTAGTACGGAACTCCGCCCGAACGGCGTCCAAGCGTTAGTCCATCGTTCGGGACGGAAATTCCGCTCCCGCGCGAAGCATGGCGCAGCAAACGGACGACTTCTGGCGAGTTTGGCCGAGGCTTGCGGCGACCCGTCCCCGTTACCTCTTCAGCGCCGCGAGCACCTTGACCGAGGCGCGGCCGTTGACCGGCATGCCCGCGCGGCTCTCGAAATCGGCGATCGCGGCCTTGCTCTTGGTCCCGATGTCGCCGTCCGGGGCGCCGCCGACGTCATAGCCGCGCCGCGCCAGCAGCGCCTGCACCTCCTTTCGCCCATCGAGCGGGAGCAGCGGATCGTCGGTCGGCCAGGGGGTGACGATGCCGCGCCCGCCGGCGAGGCGATCAGCGAGCACGCAGGCGGCGAGGGTGTAGGATTCGGCCGCGTTATAGGAATAGACGGCGTCGAAATTGCGCGTCACCAGAAAGGCCGGCCCGTCGCGTCCGGCGGGCAGGAGGAGGCCCGCTTCGCCCGATCCGAGCGGGCGCCCGTCGATGCGGGTCACGCCCCGCGCGGCCCAGAAGGACATGGACTGCTTCGCCCTTCGCCCTGACGGCCCGGAGTAGCCGTCCGGCAATTTGACTTCGAAGCCCCATGCGAGCCCCGGGCGCCAGCCCGATTTGCGCAGATAATTGGCGGTCGACGCCAGCGCGTCGGGCGCTGAATCGACGATGTCGCGCCGCCCGTCGCCCTCGAAGTCGACCGCAAGGCGCAGGAAGGTCGAGGGCATGAACTGCGTCTGTCCGAACGCGCCGGCCCATGAGCCGTTGAGCTTCTCGGCCGGCACGTCGCCGCGGTCGATGATCTTCAAGGTCGCCATCAACTCGGAGCGGAAATAATTGGCGCGATCGCCCATGCACGCCAGCGTCGTCAGCGATTGCACGAGCGAGCGCTTGCCCATTTCCTGGCCGAAATTGGACTCGACCCCCCAGATCGCGGCCAGCATATAGCGGCTCACGCCATAAGTTTCCTCCGCGCGGGCGAGCGCGCGGGACTCCCGCGCCATCGCCGCCTTGCCGTCGGCGACCCGATCATCGTCCACGAGCCCATCGACATAGTCCCAGACCGGGGTCTTGAACTCGGGCTGCTGCTTCTGGAGATCGAGCACTTTCGGGTCGGGGTCGAGCCCGCTGAAGGCGACGTCGAGCGTTCTGGCGGAGATTCCACTGTGCGCCGCCTGGGTTCGCAGCGAGCCGACGCACGAGGCGAAGTCGGCGCGCGCCGTGGAGGCGAATGCGCTCAGCGCGACGACGACGCTGAGGCCTAACAAAAGGGATCGCTTCATTGCGTCAATCATCCGCGATTCGTCCGCGCCCGTCGAGCCGCCTTGAGAAGCCGCGGCAAGCCCTTCTACATCCTCTCCTTCACTCCAAAGCGGATCAGGAGCCAATTGACCGGATAGGTGGTCGCGAAGCCGAGCACCATGGCGATCTGCATCATCAGCCAATAGGACCAGTCGGTGGGCTGCATGGCTGGCCAAGCGTGGGCGCGATAGATCATCCAGGCGAACATGCCAATCTCGTAGGCGATCAGCGAAAGCGTGTCCGCCTTGACGGCAGCCAGGAGGCCCGCCCGCAAACTCAAGCCGCGCATCGGCGCGATGGCGAAATACTGGAAGGCGATCCCCGCCGCATAGGCGAGAACGAAGCTCAAGACCAGTCTGGCCGCGAGCGCCGAGCCGAGCAGCACGAGGCCAAGGCCGAGCGCGATCCATTCGGCGGCGAAATCGCCAAGCGCGCAGCCGGCGCCACAATGCGCCGCGCCTTTGAAGACCGCCTGCCACATCGGCGGCTCTGCGTCATGACCATGCTCATGTCCCTGCATCTGAGCGTGTGAATGCGCCGCGCGGCCGAAGCTGAAATAGAACGGCAGGCCGAGCGGGCCCCAGTACAACATCGTCAGCGGCCACACCGCGTCCATCACCCCCATCGACTGGCGCCGCCCGAGGAGAAAAATGTCGGCGAGCACGATCAGCGCTGCGGCGATGGAGAGCCAGATGTAGACAAAGGCGAACGTCTCGAGAGCGTTTGACAGAGAAGGCCTCCAGACTCCGAGCCGGCGCCCCTCGCTTCGCCGAGCAACTGGTCCCGCGCCGACGCGTCCGATGATCAGATATCGGGCCTCCTCGGCGAGCACTAGAATTCTTTTTGCCACGAAAGGAGGCGGAATAATGCGCTGTTCGACCGAGGGCGTTGCCAATCGTTCATAGCCTTGCGCCTGCCGCCAAGGTTGACAGCACAGCGGTCGGGCCGAATATGACCCGCCAAACTTTCACCCCATGGACATGAACAGAATCGCAAAAAGACTGCTGGCGCTTTGTGCGCTCGGAACGGCGCTCTGCGCGGCCGCCCCGGCTCGCGCGGACTTGCGCATGTGCAACAACACCAATAACCGCGTGAGCGTCGCCATGGGCTATACCGACGGGCAAAGCTGGGTCAGCGAAGGCTGGTGGAATCTCAAATCGCTCGATTGCGTGACGCTTTTGCGCGGGGCGCTGGCGGCTGAGTATTACTATCTCTACGCGATGGACGAGCGCGGCGGCGAGTGGAAGGGCAAGGTGTTCATGTGCACGTCGGATCGCGAGTTCAAGATCGACGGCCGGCAGGATTGCTTCGTGCGCGGCTACAACCGCACCGGGTTCTTCGAGGTCGACACCGGCACGGACTCGAAGAGTTGGACGGTGCAACTGACCGACCAGGCGAACCCTTAAGCCTCAACGTGGTGCGCCGTTCCTGCGCGGCGAAAACGAGCGTAGCGGCGAGCGCCGCCGATTCTGGGAGAACGCCAGTGCAGTCCCGCCGCCGCCGCGTCAAAATCATCGCAACGCTTGGCCCCGCCTCGGCCGACCGAAAGACCGTCGCGGCGCTGTTCGCCGCCGGCGCGGACGTCTTCCGCATCAACATGAGCCATGCCTCGCATGACGGGATGCGGGCGCGGGTCGCGATGATCCGCGATGTGGAGGAAGAGACCGGCCGCCCGATCGGCATCCTTGTCGACCTGCAAGGGCCGAAGCTCAGGCTCGGCACGTTCGCCAGCGGCGCCGCCGACCTGCAACGCGGCGAGGCCTTCGTCCTTGACGGCGACCCCGCGCCGGGGGGTCAGGCGCGCGTCCATCTGCCGCATCCGGAAATCTTGAGCTCGCTCGCGAAGGGTCACCGGATCCTCATCGACGATGGCAAAGTGATGCTGCGGGTCGCCGCGGCCGAGGGAGGCCGGGCGTTGACCGTCGTCGAAGTCCCGGGCCGCGTCTCCAACAAGAAGGGCGTGAGCCTGCCGGACACGACCATCCCGACCTCCGCCATGACCGACAAGGATCGCGCCGACCTGGATGCGGCGCTGGAGGAAGACATCGATTGGATCGCGCTCTCGTTCGTTCAGCGCCCGGAGGACGTCGAGGAGGTCAAGGCAATCGTCAACGGCCGCGCGCTGGTGATGGCCAAGATCGAAAAGCCGCAGGCGGTCCAGCGCATCGAGGAGATCATGGCCGTTGCTGACGCGCTGATGGTGGCGCGTGGCGATCTCGGC
>DASXES010000065.1:0-30433 GCA_036489975.1 Roseiarcus sp. | reverse complement strand
GCGCGGGCAAAATCGCTGTCGCTGGGCGCTGCGGGTCCGGGCGGCGGCATCAGTTGGGCGGTGATATCCACGCCCTGACCGATGCGAAGCGCCTCAGCCCCTTTGCGCAGCAGAATACGCACGCGGGATGGCGGATTGGGCAGACGGCCGGAGCGCACGTCATCCAGTACCGCGCGTAGGCCAGCCTGACCCCAATCCAGCGCCACCACCCGCCCCGTCAAATGCGTGACGATGGGGTGCGGTACCACTGGCGCCGCCACGCGCAGCTCGCGTCCCTTGGCGTTGGCAAAGCCCAGCGCCAGAGCCGCAATCAACGCAAGGGCAGCCCGTACCCATGGATCATGACTCCGATACGCCCCGAAGCCCGCCACCAAGCATACCAGCGCCATTGCGCCCGCGACGATGGCAGCAGGTTCAAAGGGCGATGCGAAATAAAGCGCAGTGCCGGTTCCCAGCGCCACCGGCAGCCAGAGCGGCCAGCGATGCCGCTCGGCCAGAAGCAAAGCTCCCAGCGACGGCATCTTTCCGACGGAATTCCCCCAACCAAATGACCGGGAATTGAGCTCTATGGTCACGCCCAAAACCGTTTGCTACACGAACCCACCATGACCGATAAAACCAAGCCTGTCCTGCGCTTCGCGCCCTCCCCCACAGGGATGCTGCATATCGGCGGCGCGCGCACCGCGCTCTTCAACTGGCTCTATGCCCGCCATACCGGCGGCACCTTCCTTTTGCGCATCGAGGATACCGATCGCGAGCGCTCCACCCCCGAAGCGGTGGCGGCAATCCTGAACGGCATGGAGTGGATGGGGCTGAACTGGGACGGCGAGGTGATCTATCAATTCGCCCGCGTGGCGCGCCACCGCGAAGTGGCCGAGGCCCTGCTGGCACAAGGCAGGGCTTATCGCTGCTATGCCACCGCCGAGGAATTGAACGGGATGCGCGAAGCCCAGCGCAAAGCCGGCAAGCCGGTGCGCTATGACGGGCGCTGGCGCGACCGCGATCCGAAGGAAGCCCCGCCTGGCGTTCCCTTTGTGGTGCGCCTTAAAGCCCGCAACGAGGGCGAGACGGTGGTGCATGATTTGAGCCTGGGCGATGTGCGCTTCGCCAATGACCAGCTCGATGACATGGTGCTGCTGCGTTCCGACGGCACGCCTACCTATATGCTGGCGGTGGTGGTGGATGATTTCGACATGGGCATTACCCATGTGATCCGCGGCGCCGATCACCTCAACAATGCCGCCCGCCAATTGCAGATCATCGAAGCGATGGGCTGGCCGATTCCGGCTTACGGACATTTGCCTTTGATCAATGGTCCCGATGGACAGAAATTGTCCAAACGGCATGGCGCGCTGGCGGTCGAAGCTTATCGCGACATGGGTTATCTGCCCGAGACCATGCGCAACTACCTGCTCCGGCTGGGCTGGAGCCATGGCGATGAGGAGATCATCCCCACCGCCAAGGCGGTCGAATGGTTCGATTTCGGCGCGGTGGGCAAAAGCCCGGCGCGGATGGACTACAAGAAGCTGGACAACCTCAACGGCCATTATATCCGCGAGACTTCGGATGACGATCTGGTGGCCGAACTCACCGCCTTCCTGGAGCGGCGCACGCCACCCCATATCCTGTCCATGCTGGCGCGGGAGCGCCTCAAATCCGCCATGGCTTCGCTGAAAGAACGAGCCAAGACCTTGGTGCAACTCGATCAGGGTGCAGAATTTCTGTATACGGATGGTATCCGCGACCTGGATGCCACCGCGGCCAAGATTTTGACGCCGGAGGCGCGCGCGCTGCTGGCCCGCACCATGCCCAAACTCGAAGCCAGCGATTGGAGCGCGGCAGGTCTGGAAAGCGCGGCGCGAAGCTTTGCCGAGGAAGCCGGGCTCAAGCTGGGCGATGTGGCCCAGCCCTTGCGGGCCGCGCTCACCGGCAAGACCGCGTCGCCGCCTTTATTCGAGATGTTGTCACTGTTGGGACGCGAAGAATCCCTCGTCCGACTAAGGGCTTATGCGGATTAATGAAATTTCGTTGCTTGATCTGTAAAACCCGTGACGCGGCGCACAAAGGCCGCTTATATTGCAGCGCAAGATAAAGGAAAAAGGGGAGTTTCAGATGCGGAAAAGCAAGATCCAGCCCAAGGGCAAAGCCAGCGTCAACCTTGAAGGCAAGGCCTACGAATTCCCCACCTTCAGCGGCACCCAAGGTCCGGATGTGATGGACATCCGCAAATTCTACGACCAGACCGGGATGTTCACCTACGATCCCGGTTTCACCTCCACCGCCTCGACCGAGTCCGCCATCACCTTCATCGACGGCGACAAAGGCGTGCTGCAATATCGCGGCTATCCCATCGCCGACCTGGCCGAGCATTCCACTTTCATCGAGACTTGCTACCTGCTGCTGTATGGGGACCTGCCCAACAAAGCGCAGATGGAGCAATTCTGGTATTCGATCAGCCACCACACCATGGTGCATGAGCAGCTGGCGGCCTTCTTCCGCGGCTTCCGCCGCGACGCCCACCCCATGGCGGTGATGTGCGGCGTGGTCGGCGCGCTGTCGGCCTTCTATCACGACTCCACCGACATTACTGATCCGCGCCAGCGCGAGATCGCCAGCCACCGCCTGGTCGCCAAGATGCCCACCATCGCGGCGATGGCATTCAAATATTCCATCGGCCAGCCCTTCGTGTATCCGCTCAACAATCTGGGCTACACCGAAAACTTCCTGCGCATGTGCTTCTCGGTCCCGGCCGAGGAGTACAAGGTGAACAAGGTTCTGGCCAAGGCGCTGGATACCATCTTTATCCTCCACGCCGATCACGAGCAGAATGCCTCAACCTCGACGGTCAGGCTGGCGGGTTCGTCGGGGGCCAATCCCTTCGCCTGCATCGCTGCCGGCATCGCCTGCCTCTGGGGTCCGGCCCATGGCGGCGCCAACGAGGCCGCGCTCAAGATGCTGGGCGAGATCGGGCGGGTCGAGAACATTCCCAAATTCATCGCCAGGGCGAAGGACAAGAACGACTCGTTCCGCCTCATGGGCTTCGGCCATCGCGTCTACAAGAACTACGATCCGCGCGCCAAGATCATGCAGAGAACCGCGCATGAGGTCTTGAACGAGCTAGGAATCAAGGACGACCCGCTGCTGGACGTCGCGGTCGAACTCGAGCGGATCGCGCTGCACGACGATTATTTCATCGAAAAGAAGCTCTACCCGAACATCGACTTCTATTCGGGCATCACGCTGAAGGCGATGGGCTTCCCGACCGACATGTTCACCGTCCTGTTCGCACTGGCGCGCACCGTCGGCTGGATCGCCCAGTGGAAGGAAATGATCCAGGATCCGGACCAGAAGATCGGCCGCCCCCGGCAGCTCTACACCGGCTTGACCCTGCGAGAATATATACCCACGAGCAAGCGCTAAGCCTCGCGGCGCCGCGAGGCCAGCCGGATCGCCCGCGTCCTCGCGGGTCCCGCTTCGCGCCCCAGGAAGTGTCTCGCCCTTGTGGCCCGCCGCTCGGCCGGCCAGCGAAGGTCAGCGAAGGCTCGCCGCCTTCTCTCCGCCCGTTGCTCGACGGCGGCTTCGAACTCGTCGAGCTATCGAGGCCAAGCCTGCGCCGAAGCTCCGCCTTCTTAAGCCCGCAACGCTTCCGCAGAGCGGCGGCTTCGGAAAGGCAAGCTCAGCGAACCAGCTCCGCGAGCGTGGTTGACCCCCTCACGCGAGTCCGAGCTTCTGCGCGAGGCCGATGCGCTGCAGCTTGCCGGTCGCCCCTTTGGGGATTTCGGCGAGGAAAAGGATCTTCCGCGGCGTCTTGAACGCGGCGAGGCGCTCGGACACGAAGGCGTGCAGGTCCTGCTCCGTGGCCGTCAGGCCGTCGCGCAGGACGACGGCCGCGCCGACGTCCTCGCCAAGCATCGGATGCGGCACGGCGAACGCGACCGCCTGCAGCACCGCCGGATGGTCCATCAGCGCTTCATCGACCTCGCGCGGCGAGATCTTTTCGCCGCCGCGATTGATGATCTCCTTCAGCCGTCCGGTTAGCGTGAGATAGCCTTCGGCGTCGATGATCCCCTGATCGCCGGTGCGGAACCAGCCATTGACGAAAGCTTCGCCGTTGGCCTTCGGATTGCTCTCATAGCCAGCCGTCACGTTCTCGCCGCGAATGACGACCTCGCCGATCTCGCCCACGGCGAGCACCCTCCCCTGCTCGTCCATGATAGCGACCTCAGGACCGGCGGCGAGCCCGACCGATCCGGGCTTGCGCACGCCGTTGAGGGGATTGGACGCCATCTGGTGCGTCGCCTCGGTCATGCCATAGGCCTCGATGACCGGGCATTTGAAGACCGCCTCGAGTTCGCCGATGACAGTCGGGGGCAGCGACGCGGAAGAGGAGCGGATGAAGCGCAGCGGATGCCGGCCGATGATCTCCTTGTTGCGTCCGGCGCGCGTCAGGATCGTCTGGTGCATGGTCGGCACCGCCGTGTACCAGGTCGGTTGGGCCTCCTCCATTTCGGCGAAGAATTTCAGCGCGTTGAACCCTGGCGTACAGAAGATCGAGCCGCCGCGCGACAGCGGCGCGGAAAGACCGGCGATCAGCCCGTGAATATGGAAGAGCGGCATCACATTGAGCGCGCGGTCATCGGCCGAAAGCGCGAGCGAAGTCGCGATGTTGCGCGCCGAGGTCCAGATGTTGGCGTGCGCCAGCGGCACGATTTTCGGCCGCGAGGTGGTGCCCGACGTGTGCAGGATGAGGGCGACGTCATTCGCTTGCGAGGGTCCGGGCGGGGCCGCCGCGCCGGTCGCTGAGCCGGACAGGCGGAATGCGCCCGCGCCGGTTTGCGGCTCGGGCGTCAATGTGATGAGGGTGACGCCCAGCTTCTCCGCTGCGCTGAGCGCCGGCGACGCGCTGCCCGCTTCGACAATCAGCGCCTTCGCCTTGAGATCCTCGAGGTAGAACTCGAATTCGTCCTGCTTGTAGGCCGGATTGAGCGGGGCCGAGGCGGCGGCGGACGCCACGCATAAGAAGGCCGTCGCCATTTCGGGTCCGTTCGGCAATACAATCGCGACGCGATCGCCGCGGCCGATTCCGAGATCGTTCAGCGACCGGACGCAGCGATCGACGAGCGCGCGCAAGGCGGCGTAGGTCAGCGGCGGCGCGTCACGCGCGGCGATGGCGACCGCGTCACCGCGTCCCGATGCGATGGCGCCCCTCAAAGTGCGATCCAAGCTCATGGTGCTTATCGACTCCTTATCGCGGCGTGAGCGACAATCCGCTCCCGCTGCGGGCGACCGTCTCGCCCAGAAGCTTCGTCACCGCATAGATGGCGTCGAGATGCGGGGACGCGACATTGGCGAGGCGCGCGAGTTCGATGACCGAGCCAAGGAGCGCGTCGACCTCGATCGCGCGGCCATGCTCGATGTCCTGAAGCATCGAAGTCTTGTGCGCGCCGATGCTCTCGGCGCCTGCGATGCGCTTCTCGATCGAGAGGCGGAAGCGGACGCCAAACGCCTCGCCGACCGTTTGCGCCTCCCGCATCATCGCCGCTGCGAGCGCGCGCGTCGGCGCGAAGCGGCAAATGTCCTCAAGCGTCGCATGGCTCAGCGCGCTCACCGGGTTGAAGGTGAGGTTCCCCCAGAGCTTCGTCCAGATTTCGGTCCGCACGTCGCCAAGTGCAGGCGACTTGAAGCCCGCGCGCGTGAAGAGCTCGGACAGGGCCGCGATACGCTCGGTCTTGCGGCCGTCGATCTCGGCCAGCGGCAGGCGATGGCCCTCAATGTGCCGGACGACGCCTGGGCTCTCGATCTCGGCTGCCTGATAGCTGATGGCAGCGATGACGGCGTCGATCGGCAGATGGTCGGCGATCACGCCGCCCGGATCGACGCTCTCGAGACGAACGCCTTCATATTGGCCACCGTGCTTGAGAAAATACCACCAGGGTATGCCGTTTTGCGTCGTCATGACCATGGTCGAGGGCGTAACGATCGAGGCGACTTCAGCTGCGATCGGCGTCAGCTGATGCGCCTTGACCCCAAGCACGATGAGGTCGGCACCGGCCGCTTCAGCGATGCGGTCTGTCGCCTCGACGCGCGCGACGATTTCCTCGGCGCCCTCCTTCAGGATAAGGCCGCGCTCGCGGATCGCCTTCAGATGCTCGCCCCGCGCCACGACCTTGACGCTCTCGCCGGCCTTGGCGAGCCTGGCCGCGATGTGGCCGCCGATCGCGCCCGCCCCGATGACAGTGATGTTCATCGCCCGATTTGAACCCAAGCCCGAAGCAGGTTGATCTGAACGCCGTCTTCCTAGCACAATGAGGATGGCGCCGTCTGGATTCGACGCGCCGGCAGGAGGCAGTCTTGGACTACCGCAAGGCGTTCCGCGTCAAACCGGGGAAACAGCTCAAATTGAGCAAGATCGACCCGGCCTACACGGGCAAGCTCGAATCCGAAGCCGCAGCCAAAGAGGATACCGAACCCTATCTCAAGAAGCTAACCCGGCAGCAGGCCCTTCTCTACGCCGAGAACAAGCACTCCATCCTCGTCGTGCTCCAGGCGATGGACGCCGGGGGGAAGGACGGCACGATCAAGCACGTGTTCGGTCCCGTCAACCCGCAGGGCGTCCGCGTCGCCCGATACAACAAGCCGACGGCGGTCGAGTCCGCCCACGACTTTCTCTGGCGCGTCCATCCCCATGCGCCCGCACTGGGCGAGATCGCGATCTTCAACCGCTCGCACTACGAAGACGTGCTGGTCACGCGGGTCCACGAGCTCATCGACAAGGCGACCTGGACCGAGCGCTACCAGCATATTCGCGATTTCGAGGCCCTGCTGGCGGGGAAGCACACAACGATCCTCAAGTTCTTCCTCCACATAAGCAAGAACGAGCAACTCGAGCGCTTCGCCCAGCGCCTCGACGACCCGGCGCGCAACTGGAAGATCAGCGAGGCCGACTATACGGAGCGGAGCTTCTGGGACGCGTATGTGGAGGCCTACGAGGACGCGATCGCCGCGACCAGCACGGCCGAAGCCCCATGGTACGTGATCCCCTCAAATCACAAATGGTTCCGCAATCTCGCCGTCTCGCAGATCCTGGCCGACACCATGGCCGATCTCAGCCTCAAGTTCCCGCCGCCGCCCGCCAACCTTGCGGGAATAAGGCGCAAATTTCATCTCGCCGTCGAGCAGGCCAAAGGCGGAAAGAAAGCCTGATCGTCGCGATCGGGCGCGGAGCGGAAGCGCGCGAGGCGCTCGCCGCAGTGAGCGGTCCCGGCGTTCACTTTCATTCAACACGATGGTAGCGTTCACGAATCGTCGGCGACTGCTTTTTGAGACGAAAGCGAATTTTGAGGGGGAGGATTTTCATGGCCTCGGATCGCACGTTCGAGCTTGGCCTCGTCATGGCGGGCGCGATCTCCGCTGGCGCCTATTCCGCGGGGGTCGCGGATTTTCTGTTCGAAGCGCTCGACGCCTATGAGGAAGAGAAGCGCAAGCCCGGCTGGGACGGCCCGATCCACGACGTGCGGATTCCGATCATGTCCGGAGCCTCGGCCGGCGGCATGACCTCCGCGATCTGCGCGCTGCAGGCATTCCATGACCTCTCGCATATCTGGCCGGACAAGCCTGTGCCGCCGCCGGACGAGAACCGGCTCTATTCGAGCTGGGTCAGCGACATTTCCCTCGATCGGCTGCTTGCGACATCCGACCTCGACGCTCCTGATCTGCGCGGGCTCAAGTCGCTGCTGTGCTGCGACGTGCTGGAGCAGATCGTCGACGAGGCTTTCAAGATGAGCGGCGATCGCACGCGCGCATGGGTGGGAACGGGTGACGACCCTTCGCTGCGCGTGCGGCTGACGCTCACCAACCTGCGCGGCGCGCCCTATTCGTTCCCGCTATTCGGGAGCGACACGGACGAAACCTACGGCATGCTCAACCATGGCGATTATTTCGATTTCGCGGTCGGCAGGACGACGGCCCTGGCGCCGGAGGCAGAGCCAGGCGCCACGCCGCTCGACGTCACGGACCTCGCCCAGAAGGAATGGGACCTTTATCGTACGTCCGCGCTGGCGACAGGCGCGTTTCCGGTCGGCCTCGCGCCCCGGATCATCGCGCGTTCCGACACCGCCTTCTACGGCGCCGCTCAAACCTTCGGCTATGAGGACCCGCTGACGCACGAGTTCCGCTCGGTCGCGCCCGACGCCGCCTTCAACAAGGTGGCCCCCTATTCATTCGTCTCGGTGGATGGAGGCGTCATCGACAATGCGCCGCTTGAACTGGCGCGACGCTATCTCTCCGGGAGCGGCGCGGCTCATAACGCGCGCGCCGGCGGCGACGCCGACAAGGCTGTCCTGCTCATTGCGCCGTTCCCGAATTTCGCCTCGACGCCGCCCGAAGACGACAACGATCTCCTCGCCAACGTTTTGCAGCGGCTCCTCGCCACGCTGATCGACCAGGCGCGATTCAAGCCCGAGGAGCTGCAGCTCGCGGCGAACGACACCTGTTTCTCACGCTTCATGATCTCGCCAACCCGGATCGGGAACGGCACGCCGGCGGCCAGGCAGTTCCCCATTGCCTGCGGCGTGCTCAACGGCTTCGGCGGCTTTTTGGACGAGTCGTTCCGGCGTCACGACTATCTCCTCGGGCGGCGCAACGCCCAGGCCTTCCTGCGGTGGAACTTCGGGCTGCCGGAGAGCAACGAACGCCTGTTCAAGGGCGTCGCCATCAATGGCGATCGCTGGCATGTGCGCAACGCCGACCACCAGACGGCCACGCTGACCGCGGCCGACGAGACGAAGCTTGGCAAGAAGATGTTCGCCGAGACCGTCGGCGGACAAAAAACGACATTCGGCTTCCCCATCATCCCGCTCGTCGACCGTCTCCTGACGCCGATCGAAATTCCGGCGGCGGATATGCCAAAGCCCGAGGACGTGGATCGCGCCGCCCTCGGGGCGAAGATCGACGCGCGAGCCAGGAAGGTGATCAAGACGTTGATCGACGTCGATCTCCGCCGGGTGACGCACGACCTCGGACTTGATAGCGGGCTGCTCGCGAGGACGGCGATGTTCGGCGCCGACTGGCTTGGCGGCCCGTTCCTGGCGGACGTCCTGGCGAAAAAAGCCGAGACGATGATCGACAGCGCGCTCGAACAGGTAAAAGCAGCGTTCGCCCCGAAAGCGGCCGCCGCGCCCTAGTCTCGCGACTGGGTCGGCAACGTTTCGCCGGGCGCCTTCAACCGCCGAGCACCGCGATCAGATTGTCGACGCCCACCGGCGAGATCCGAAACAGGCCCGAATAGGGCTGGCTGAACTCGAGGATCATGTAAACGGCGCTCGCGATCACGATCGAGCCAAGCGCCTCGATGACGACGCTGAGCGCGTTGAACGCGCCGAGCAGGCCGTAGCTCATGAACAACAGCGCCGACCATCCGATGACGACGAAGATGAGAAGCTTCGGCACCGGATTGGCCAACTGGCGGGTCATCAGCAGCGTCGTCTCGACCACCTGCATGAAATTGGGCATGGCGGTGACGACGAGCTGCTTCTGCTGGTCGGTGGCGGGGTCGAGGCCGGCGAAGAAGGTCGTTATGTCATGCAGGTCGGCGCGCAACTGCGCGTGGGGCGATACGCCGTTCGCCGGAGGGCCCCCGCCCCAGAAACGATTGCGCGCGCGAATGACGGCGCCGCGCAGCAAATCGCGTCCGCGCCTTGCTTCCGGCCCATATTGCTCGAGCGCGAAGTCAAGCTCCAGAATCAACGGTCCCAGCGACTGCGATTCGGCGTTCTGACTGGTGTAGACGCCGTAGCTCGTCCAGACGAGCAGGCCGAGAACCAGGGCCAGCAGCAGGGTGACAAGACCGATGATGGAGCCGATCATGCCCTTGGCGTCGGCGACATGCTGAACCGGCAACAGCCATTGGAGCAGGAAGCCGAGGAGCCCGCTCGCAAAAGTCAGCACGGCTACGACCAGGCTTCTGGCGAAGGGATTCAAACGTTCGCCTCTTCGGGCAAAGGATCCAGCACGCGTGAGCCTCCCTACTCGGCGCCAACAGCGCCGAGCTCAATCCGTTTAATACCGTCTTCGAAATGCAGATTCAACCGGTCGCACGTCGATCCGATCGACGCCCTGTAGCGGCGCCGATGAGCGGCGATATCTTAGGCGCCGCGCGCCGGTCTGGTTCAGCGTCGATCGGGCTATTGCGGCCTCCCGGCTCGCCTGAATGCGCACGAACGCCAGCGCCTAGCGGTTGCTGCCCCTCAGGCCCGCAGATACTTGTTGAGCCAGTCGAGCGTCCTCCGCCAGGCCTCTTTCGCCGCCGCTTCGTCGTAGCGGGGCGTCGTGTCGTTATGGAAGCCGTGGTTGGCGCCCTTGTAGATGTGACCCTCGTGGGGAACGCCGGCCTTGGAGAGTTCGGCGTCGAACGCCGGCCAGCCGCCGGTGATGCGTTTGTCGAGCTCGCCATATTGGGCGTTGGTCGGCGCCTTGATCTTGGCCGTGTCGGCGGCGCCCGGCTGAAGCCCATAAAAAGGAACCGCGGCGTCGAGGCCCGAGCCCATGCTGACCGCGAGTTTGTTCACGACGCCGCCGCCAAAGCAGAAGCCGACCGCGCCAAGCTTGCCCGTTGAATCGGGGAGCGACTTGAGCCATTCGGCGGCGGCGAGAAAGTCGGCCTGCATCTTGGCCGGATCCACCTCCTTGAACAGCGCTGCGCCCTTTTCATCGTCGCCGGGATAGCCGCCGACCGAAGTCAGGCCGTCCGGGGCGAAGGCGATGAAATTGGCGACCGCGAGGCGACGCGCCACGTCCTCGATATAGGGGTTCAAGCCCCGGTTCTCGTGCACGACCAGCACGGCGGGGAGTTTGTCGGTCGTCGCGGGCCGGACGAGGTAACCCTTGATCGAGCCGTTGCCCTGCGGCGAGGGCACGACGACCGTTTTCGCTATGATGCGCTTGTCGTCCGGAGGAACCTCGATCGCCCAGGCGTAATTGGGCTTGAGCATCTCGAAGAGCGCGCCTGCGCTCACACCGGCGGAAGCGAATCGCTGCGCGCCGTCAAGGAAAGCGCGGCGGCTCATCCTCCCGTGAACATAGCCGTCGAACAGGTCCAGAAGCTCCTGCGGGAAGTCGGACGCCTTCTTTCGCTGCATGAAAAGCCTCCGTGTGCGGCTCCGCGTTTGCGGTGACTATACCAAGCTCGGCGGGGAAGGCCCCACACGAGATCGTGAACGCATGATCTCCGCCCCGGCCGCGATTGTTGGCGGGTCTCGCCTCTCATGCACCACGGCTATTTCCGGCAGGCGACCGGCGTCGCCTGGGACAAGGCTGGCGAGACTTTCATCAGCGACGCCTATGTCAATTCGCGCGTCGCCAAGGTCAGCGGGACGGCGAGTGGCTCAGGTCCCGGGGCGAGCGCTCTACCTAGCCGAGCTTCTCAACTGGAGGGGGCAGAAGCTCCTGCCCGGCTGACACTTGGCCTCACCCCGTCAGGCGTCCATTCTGAGAACAACGCGGAAGCGGGCCTTCCCGCTCAGCATGCGATCGTAGGCTTCCTGCGCTTTTTCGAGGGGAAAGATTTCGTTCATCGAGACGACGTTGTTGAGCTTGCTGAACGCGAGCGTGTCCTCGGAATCGCGCGACATGCCGGAATACCAGCCCCGCACGCCGGCGCTCTTGCCGATCAGGTCGAAGCTGTTCACCGTCAGCGGGCCAACCGCGCCGATCACCATCATCATGCCGTTCGCCCCCAGGCCTCCGGCGATCGCCTGCATGGCTTCGTTGTTGGTGACGGTGGCGAGGATCGCCTTCGCGCCGCCCATCGCGGTCAGCGCCTTCGCAGGGTCCTGCGTCGAGGTGTCGATATAGTCGCTGGCGCCGAGTTTTTTCGCCAGCTCCTCCTTGTCGCGGCCGCGATTGACCGCGACGGTGCGGAAGCCCTGCCGCGCCGCGAACTGAATTCCGAGGTGGCCGAGGCCGCCGACGCCATGCACCGCCACGAGGTCGCCCGGCCCCGCGCCCGCATGGCGAAGCGCGTTGAAGGTGGTGACTCCGGCGCACAGGAGCGGCGCGGATTCGATTGGATCAAGATCGTCCGGAAAATGCGCGACCGCGGACGCGAGCGTGATCATGTGCGTCGCATAGCCGCCGTCGCGGCTGACGCCGGTGACCTCGTGGACGTTTTCGCAGGCGAAGCCCGCGTCGCGGCGGCAATGGCCGCAATAGCCGCACATTCCGCCAAACCAGCCAACGCCCACCCGCTCGCCGGTCTTAAATCCTTTGACCCCAGGGCCCAGCGCGTCGACGACCCCGACAATTTCGTGGCCGGGAATGCGCGGATACTCGACGAAGGGAAACAGCTTTTGCACAGTGACGGTGTCGCTGTGACAGACGCCGCAGGCCTGGACGCGAATGCGTATTTCCTCAGGCCCCGGAACGGGGATGTCCCGGTCTTCCGCAACGAACGGGCCGCCGCGCTCCCGAATAACCATCGCGCGCATTTTAGCCATGAGGACCTCCTCTTGTGCGACAGTCTATCTCTCCGGCGGGGTTCGACGCAAAGAGAACGGACGGCCGGCGCTCGACGTCCCTTTCACACCGCCGGCGCGGCGGCCGTCTCGGTGTCTTCGGTCAGATCGACCGCGACCTCTCCGGAGAGAACCTCCCTCGCGAGCCCAAGGTCGAGTTCGCGCTCCCACGCCGCAATCACCACGGTCGCCACGCAATTGCCGATCAGGTTTCCGAGCGCCCGCGCCATGCCGACAAACCAATCGATCGACAGAACGAGCACCAGTCCGATCGCCGGGATCGCCGGAACGGCGTTCAAGGTCGCCGCGAGAATGACGATCGCCGATCCTGGCACGCCATGCGCGCCCTTCGAGGTGACGAGCGAGATGCCGAGGATAAGGAGAAGATCGCCGAAAGAGAGGGGTGTGTTGGTCGCCTGCGCGATGAACACCGCGGCGAGCGTAAGATAGATCGAGAAGGCATCGAGGTTGAACGAATAGCCGGTCGGCACGACGAGCCCGACCACGGAGGGATCGACGCCCAGGCGTTCAAGCTTGCGCATGATCTGGGGCAGGACCGCGTCGGACGAGGCGGTCGCGAGCACGATGGTCAGCTCCTCGCGCAGGTAGGCGAGAAGCTTGAGGATGCTCAGGCCCGTGAAGAAGCGCAGGACGCCGCCGAGCACAACGAGGACGAAGAACGCCATCGTCAGCCAGAAGACCACGACGAGCGAAGCGAGCGCTTTCAGCGAGCCGACGCCGTATTCGCCGACCGTATAGGCGACCGCGCCCAGAACCCCGAGCGGCGCGAGCCGCACGATGAGCCCCATGGCGCGGAATAGCACCGTCGCGGCGATTTCGATGACATCGCCGAGGGGCTTGGCGGGCTCGCCGACCAGCGCCAGACTGACGCCGAAGACGATGGCGAAAAACAGCACCTGCAGCACGTCGTTGCGCGCGAGCGCGTCGAACGCCGTGGTTGGGATGATGTTGAGGATAAAGCCGCCGAAGCCGCCGCCATGGAGCTTGTGGGCGTTGTCGACATAAGTCGCGAGCGCATGCGCATCGAGCTTCGACGCATCGATGTTCATTCCCTCGCCCGGGCGGACGAGATAGGCGACGATGAGCCCGACGGCCAGCGCGACCGTCGTCATCGCTTCGAAGTAGAGGAGCGCCTTCACGCCGACCCGGCCGACCTTCTTGAGGTCTCCGGCCCCGGCGATGCCATGCACGACGACGCAGAAGACGATCGGCGCGACGATCATCGAGATCAGCTTGAGGAAGGCGTCGGAGAAAAACTTGAGCGAGATGGCGAATTGAGGCGCCGCCACGCCCAGCGCGACGCCAAGAACGAGGCCGGCGACGACCTGGGCGAAGAGAGACTTGTAGAGCGGGCGCCGGCGAGCGGCGGCTGCGGCGAGTGTCATCGGCAATCCTTTGTGAGGCCGCTCATGCAAGGGGCTTGCCGCGCAAACGCCAAGGCCGTCTGGCGCATTATTTGGGGAGCGCCCTCATGCAACCTGAGTCTCTTTGCTCGCCTAATGGTTCAAATCAAACGCTCGGCACCCGACCGGCGATGTCGCAATTGGGAATCGCCTGGGGAAGAGACCGGAGGGCATGCCAAAGCCGCCATTCCATTGTGAGCGCGAAATAGCTTCCCCGCCCGAAGCGAGCATCGACCAACGCTCCAACAGAACATTGCGATGGGCGGGTTTCCGCCGGTTCGCTTCAGGGCCGGGCGTTGGCCGGCGGAAGGCTGGCGAGGAACTGGGCCAGCCGCGCGGCATAGAACTTGGCCATGAACAGCGTCGCATGCCCGCGCGTCTCGGCACTCTCCGGTACGAGGTCGTATTCGCCGTGGGGCAACCGGGCCACGGCGCGCTCGACGATGCCAGATTCCGGCGGGTTGCGCTCGTCGTCGGCCGAGTTGATCACCAGAACCGGCCGGGCGATCCGCGGCAGACCCGGCGCGGCGTCGTAGTCGTGCGACGAGTCCCATTGAAACACCCAGTCATTCGCGTCCGGAAGGGGGGATGCGAGGAGGCGCGCCACGATCGCATCGGCCTCTGCCGCGGTCGGCGCCTGCGCCTGCCAGCCGAGGTTGCCGCCGGCGGTGGCGACACTGAAACTCGCGATCGCATAAGGCAGCGAGTGTGGCGCGGCGGTGTAGTTGCCGCCGGCATAGGTCGGGTCGGCGCGGATCGTCTCCACCATCAGCCGCCGCATCATCCAATTGCGGCTCGCCATTGGGGAGGGCTGCGACGCCATCGGCACAAACCCATCGGCAAAATCTGGGTGCTGCTCGGCCCAGAGCCAGGTCTGCATCCCACCCATCGAGAAGCCCATCACGAGGCGCAGGTGTTGCAAATGCAACCCCTCGGTCACCAGCCGGTACTGCGCCGCCACCATGTCGTCGTAGTCATAGGCGGGAAACTTGGCGCGCAGCCCATCGGAGGGTTTGCTGGACCCGCCGGCGCCTATCGAGTCCGGCAGGATGAGGTAGTATTTCGAGCTGTCCAGCGGTTGACCCGGCCCGAATAGCGCCCCGCCGAAGGGCGGCGCCATCATCGCCGCGCCAGACTGCGCCGTGCCATGCAGGATCAGCACCGGCTCCCCGGACGGGCTGCCTATCGTGTGGTAGTGTATCCGCAGCTCGGGCAGCGTCTCGCCCGTGTGGAAGCGGAAATCGCGCAGGGTGACCTCTGCTTCTTGTGCCGGCGGGAAGTCGGCTGCGTGCGCCGCGGCGATCAGAAATACGGCGCCGAGTGCGCCGAGCATGGTCCTCACCATGGTTCTCCTACTTGCGCAGCGGCGTTCCCACCACACCCGGCCGAGTCCGGGTCACCTATGACGGACTTGGGTCGAACTGACGCTTTCGCAGCTTCTTTCACGCACGTTTGCTCCTGGCGCAACCCAGGCCTTCAGCCGAAGTCCCCTGTCTCATGCTCCGCTCATTCACACGGCGGACCTTGAAGGGGGTCTCATTCCAGCTGTCTGAGGCCCGATGGGAGGGGCACCAAGCGTAAGATTTGCACCCCTAAGCGCGGGACGAGGCCCCGGGGCAGGCTAAGGCACGAAATTGCTCTGCCGCGGACCGGTCAGGTGGTACACATTCCCCTTGTCGTCCTGAATGATGCCGACAAAGCCGGCCTTGGGCTCCATGATCAGCTCCTTGGTCAGCGTCGCGGTGCGGAATTTCCACCCCTGCGGCAGCTTGAGAAGATCGCCAAGAGAGTCGAGCTTGCCGATCGTCATGTCGGGCGCATTCACCTTCGTGTAGGACACCATCACCCAGGTCCGGCCCTTGGGATCCTCGAGCAGATAGACCTCGGATCCTTTTTTGAACCCCAGTACGGCCGTTCTCGACGCGAGCGCGGTCCGGTAGGGCGGGGCGGCCGGGCTTTTCGGCGACAGCGCGGCGGCGGGCGCCTGGCTATTTCCCCTCCATTCCGCATTGAGGCCGTCGAAACTCCTGACCGCGCCCACCCGGTCGGCAAGCCAGTCCACCGTCCGGTAGCTGGGAGGACCGATCCGCGTCGCGAGCGCCTGGTATTGTTTGGCGATCCTCCTGGCGTCCAGGCCTCGGACGAGTTGCGCCGGCGCCGAGTCGCGCGTGTCGTCGCCGCCATTGAGCCCGATCGTATCGTAGACGCTGACGTAGACGACTTTCTTGAGCGGATCCTTGGCGAAAAGCTCGATTTCCTGGTAGCGATAATCACGCAAATTATCGAACCGGCGAAGCTCGGCGCCGGCGCAATCGTCCGGCAGTCCGCTGAAATATTTGCACGCTGAATCTTCGGCGAAGGACGGGACGACGCCTCGGGCGCTCAGCAGCAGTCCCAATGCCAGACCGCACAACGCTCGACCGCCGCGGCGCTTTCCGACCGTCGGCATCCCATCCTCCGATTCAGACCGCCCTTGTGACGCGTCCCCCGATCACGCATGGTAGTTCTGGATCCGTCATTTCTGCAACTGTGATCGTGAGATCGTCCTCAAAGGTTGCCGAGCGGCCGCCAGAACAGGGATGGAGTACGCCATGCGGCGGCCGCGGACGGCGGCGCGCCCGCGATCGACGAGCGGAAATCCACGGACGCTACACTTGGCGGCTCACCCCTTAAGCTTCTCCGCCGCCCGCGGGGCGAAATAGGTCAGCACCCCGTCGGCGCCGGCGCGCTTGAACCCGATCAGGCTTTCCATCATCGCCTTGTCGCCGTCGATCCAGCCATTGTTCGCCGCCGCCATGATCATCGAATATTCGCCGCTGACCTGATAGGCGAATGTGGGCGCGCCGAATTCGTCCTTCACCCGGCGAATAATGTCGAGATAAGGCATGCCGGGCTTCACCATCACCATATCGGCGCCCTCGTCGAGGTCGAGCCCGACCTCCCGCAAAGCCTCGTCGCTGTTGGCCGGATCCATCTGATAGGTGCGCTTGTCGCCCTTGAGCGCGCCCGATGAGCCGAGCGCGTCGCGGAACGGCCCATAGAAGGCGGATGCGTATTTGGCCGCATAGGCCATGATCTGCACGTCGAGAAAGCCTTCCTGGTCAAGCGCCTCGCGGATCGCCCCGACCCGTCCGTCCATCATGTCGGAGGGGGCGATGACGTCGGCGCCGGCGCGCGCCTGATTGAGCGCCTGGCGAACGAGAACTTCGACCGTCTCGTCGTTAAGGATCGTGAGATCGCCTGAAGCGGTCTCGCGCACGAGCCCGTCATGGCCGTGGCTCGTATAGGGGTCGAGCGCGACGTCGGTGACCAGGCCAAGCTCTGGAAACTCGCGCTTGATCGCGCGGCAGGCGCGGCAGACAAGATTGCCCTCGTTGAACGCTTCGCTCCCCTCGGCATCCTTGAGCGCGGCCTCGGTATACGGGAAGAACGCAATCGCCGGGATCTTGAGGTTCACCGCCCGCTCGGCCTCGCGCAGAGCTTCTTCGACGGTCAGGCGGTCCACGCCCGGCATGGCAGCGACCGGAACGCGGCGCCTCTCGCCCTCGATGAGAAAGAGCGGCCAGATGAGGTCGCTCGTGCTCAGCACATGCTCCGCCACCAGCCGCCGCGCCCATTCCGCCTTGCGATTGCGGCGCGGGCGATGGATGAGATCGAGGCGATGGGACGCGGCGATGCGGGGCGGCTTGTTCATGGGACCTTGGAGCCTTCCTGAATATAGTCATCCCGGATGCTGCAGGCTATCGGATGAGCGCCGAGAGCCACGAAAAAGCGCGCGCCGGTTTTCCTCAAAAGCGCGCGAAAGCAACGCAAGCGGAGTCCTCGGCGATTCGAACAAATCGCCTGGGACTCTACGTCGGCAGGCCAAGCAGAGCGTTAACCGAGACATCCTCGTCCACGTTCGGCCAGTGAACGCCCTCGCCGCGGCCGATCAGGCGCCAGTTGAGGCGTTGCGCTTCGGACGCGTCGCGCAAGCGTGGAAACCATTCGAGCGGCGCTGAAATCTCGCGGCCGTCCGCCAAAACGACGCGCATCGAATCCCCGGCAAATTCGACGCTCATCGCCTCCGCGCTAAGCCGATCAGCCGAAACGGCCATTCCACGCCTCCAGAAATTCGCTTCGGCGCTCGATAATCTCGGCTCGTAGGCGCGTCAAATCCCGCGCTCGAAACCCTCGCGACCGGGCGAGCGTAACCGGGTCGAGCCAGTACTTCGCTGTCGCGTCGCCGTTCTCCACGCGAATGTGAGGAGGTTCGCCGTCCTCCTGGCTGTAGAAGAAAAATCTGAATCCGCCTGATCGCAAGACTGTCGGCATTCACCCTCGGTCAGGGTTGCGGACCGGAGAGCCGCAGGTGCTCGTGCTCGGCGCGAAAGACGTTGCTGTAGAGGCCGTTGATCCATTGGCGCCCGCTCGCGGTGACGTTGAGATAGCGGATCGCCTGCTGGATATAGGGCGACACGCGTCCCCAATAGAACTGCGGGTATTTGTCGACGAGGTCGGCGGGCGATTCATAGCCGAGCTGCCGGTTCAGGCCGATTTCCTCGAACTCATGGTAAAGCGCGTTGGCCTTCCTCAGATAGTGGGGATCGCCGAGCTGGCCGATCAGGTCGGCCGCTCGCAGGAGCGCCGCATCCTCGTGGATGTCGTGCCGGTCGGGATCGGTTGAATAGGGAAAGCGGGTGTGCTGGATCGCGCCGGCGATCCGCGCACCGTCGAGTTCCTCGATCGACGCCAGCCGGTCGAGCACGAACAGCTTCGACCGCTCGACGTGATAAGGGGCGAGCGCCGCGTCGGAGCAGCCGCGAGGCACCTTGACCTTATGCCCGGACGCGTCGACGACGAAACCGTCGGGCCCATCCCCTTTCAGGATTCCGCGCACGTAGCCGATGTCGTGAGTAAGGCAGGCGACGATGAAGTGCGAGTAGTCATCCGGAGTCGAGTGGGTCAGGAGCGCCCGCCCCTTGAAGATGTCGTGGCCCGCGAGCGTCACGAGCATCGTGTGCTCGACGTTATGGTAGAGAGCGTCGCTGTTGCCGATGCATTCGAGCGCGAGCCGCGCCGCGAATGGGATGATCTCCGCCAGTCGCGCATGCGAGACCCCGAACCGGTCTCGCATATCGTTGGCCAGAAACGAGCCGAGGGCGTCCGCCGCCAGGCCAGGCAACGTGATCATCATGGATCGCTCCGGCGAGCGATGGCGATCAGGGTCGCCTGCGGTCTTTGCCCGTGGTTCGGGTCCAGCATGCCTGGCCGTCCCTAAATCTCACAAGAGACAGGTTTATTCATGCGCTCACTGACGGCCGAAGCGCAAGGCCCATCGCCGCGCTGCGCAAAGCCGCCCCCTTCAAGGCGAGAGTTCGCCAAAGACCGTGGGAACGAGTTCGGAGACGGTGGGGTGGATCGCGACGACGCGCGTATAGGCGGAAGCCGTCACGCCAGCGGCCATCGCCTCGATCACGCCATGGATGGCCTCGTCGCCTCCGACGCCGAGGATGGCGGCGCCAAGGATCGCGTCCGTGTCGCGGTCGACCACGACTTTCATGAACCCCTGCGTTTCCCCTTTCTCGATCGCGCGGCCGACGCGGGTCATGGGGCGGCGGCCGATGCGGACCGCGTGTCCCTTGCCGCGCGCTTCGGCCTCGGTCATGCCGGCCCGGCCGAGCGGGGGATCGGTGTAGAGCGCATAGACGGGAATGCGGTCGCTCAGCTTGCGCTTCGCGCCGTCAAGCAGGTTCTGCGCGGCGATCTCGAAATCATTGTACGAGGTGTGGGTGAAGGCGCCGCGCCCGTTGCAGTCGCCGAGCGCCCAGATGTGCGGCGCGCTGGTCTTCAAAGACTCGTCGACGACGACATAGCCGCGCGCGTCGACCTTGACCCCCGCGGCCTCGAGCCCGAGGTCGTCCGTATTGGGCCGGCGCCCGACGGCGAGCAGCACGTGCGAGCCGAGAACCTCGGGCTCGCCGCTCATGCAATTGACCCCGACCGCGATGTCCGCGCCGCGCGGTTCGAACCGGATGCATTCCGATTGGAGCCGGATCTCGATGCCCTCCGCCTCGAGGATTTCACGGATCGCATCCGAGACCTCCTCGTCTTCGCGCGAAACCAGACGCGGCGCCTTTTCCACCACAGTGACTTCCGCTCCCAGGCGCCGAAAAACCTGCGCGAACTCAAGCCCGACGTAGCTTCCGCCAACGACCACCAGGCGCCGAGGCAAAACGTCGAGCTCGAGCAGCGTCGTGTTGGTCAGCATCCTCACCTGATCGAGACCCGGAAAATCGGGGATCGTCGCCCGCCCGCCGACATTGATGAAGAGGCGCTCGGCCTCGAGCACGTCGTCGCCGACCTGAATTCTTGTGGGAGAGAGAAAGCGGGCGTGGCCTCGGACGAGCGTGCAATTCGCCATGCCGCGAAGCCAGTCGGTCAGGTTTGAGCGGGAATTGCCGACCACAGCGTTCTTGCGCGCCATGACGGCGGCGAAATCAACGCCGACCGGCCCGACTTTTATGCCGAAATCCGCTGCGCGCCTCGCCAGGTGAGCGGCATAGGCGCTGGCGACCAGCGTCTTGGTCGGCGTGCAGCCGGTGTTCACGCAAGTCCCGCCGATCAGATCGCGCTCGATGAGCGCGACCTTGTGGCCCGCCGCCGCAAGCCGGCCGACCATCGGCGGCCCCGCTTGCCCTGCCCCGATGACGATCGCGTCGAAATGGCGATTCATCGCGCCGCCCAGATGATGATGAGCCCAAGGATGACGGCGCCGGCGTCCTCGATGAAGGCTGCGGGCTGGTCGCGCCCAAACGCCTTCGCGAGATAGCTACGAATTTCCGCGCCGCCGTAGGTGCCGATCACCGCGCCGATCACGCCGGCTATGAGGCCCACGATCCACGAGCCGGCGCCAACGCCGATCGTCGCGCCCGACAGCGCGCCGGCGACAAGACGGGCGCCGAACTGCATCGGCACTTTTCGGCTCGGCGTCGATGGGAGCTGGTCAGTGACGAATTCGACAATCGCCAGCAGCGTGAAGATCCAGGGCGTCCACGTGTAGCCCATGAACGCCAGCCAGGAGCCGTCGAGATGGAGCGCGCCCAACCTGGCCGCCCAGCTGACGGCGGCGATGCCTGTGAAAACGCGCGAACCGGTCACGACTCCAGCCAGAACCGCCAGTCCGTAAAGCATCATTCGCCCCCCTTGTTAATCGACCCCGACGCGGAGCGCCTGCGCCCGCTCAAGCCTCGTTCCACAATTGGACCGCCGGCCCGTTCTTATCATGCTCGTAACCGAGAACGCTCACGCTCGCGGTCGAGAGCATGAAGAGACGCCCCTCGGATGGCGCCAGACCAAGCCATCGCGCCGCCAGCACTCTCAGGATATGGCCGCTCGAGAACACGATCGGCTGGTCGTCCGCAGCGCGCAGGCGAGCGATGACGCGATCGGCGCGCGCCCCGACGTCGGCAGGCTGCTCGCCGTTCGGGCACCCGTCCCGGAACAGGAGCCAACCCGGCCTTTCTGCGAGGATCTCGCTGCTCTTGCGGCCTTCGTAGTCGCCGTAGTCCCATTCGAGCAGATCGGGATCGAGCACGGCGCGGTCGCCGAAACCGGCGAGTTCGCAAGTGCGCCGGGCGCGCTGAAGCGGACTTGTGAAGACGCGGTCGAACGCGACGCCCTTGAAGCGATCGCGAAGCCCCCGCGCCTTGCGCTCGCCCTCCGCGGTTAGCGGAATATCGGTGCGCCCGGTGTGCTGGCCGGTCGCGCTCCATTCGGTCTCGCCGTGGCGGACGAGGGTTACGCTAGGCAACATGGCGGCTCCGGTCGGGGTTTTGCTTATGTGTCGCTAGCGCGCCGGCACTCGCTCACCGGGCGCGATCTCGTCATGCGTCAATTGAGGCCCCATGGCCTCGAACACGCCATCGCGCCGCACGAGCGCATGGAACAGCGCCGCGGCGACATGCATGAGGATCACCGCGAAAAGGAGGAAGGCGAGATAGAAATGCGCATTCCATAGCGCCGTATGCAGGCCAGGGCTCAGCGGCAGGATCTGCGGCAGCCAGAGGTTCGGGCGCAGCGCCACCGGATAGTCGGCGGCCGACAGCATAGCCCAGCCGATCAGCGGCATGGCGATCATGAGCGCGTAGAGCACGTAGTGCGAGAGATGCGCCGCGAGCTTCATCGGCTCCGGCAGATCCGCGGGCAGCGGCGGGGCGCCATAGCGCAGCCGCACCACGAGACGGATCAGCGCCAGAATGAGAATCGCGATCCCAAGCGGCTCGTGAATATGCACGAGCCTCAGATAGATGTGGGCGACGGTGGACGCCATGCCGACGCCGATGAACAGCATCGCCAGGATGCAGACGGCCATGACCCAGTGCAGCGTTCGCTGAAGCGGGGTGAAGCGCGGAACGTTCATCATTGGGCGGTCCCCGTGGCGGTTCGCGGATAATCCTTTTCCTCGGCCGTGCGGCGGTCGTAGGACACCCTGTAAGCCGACGAGCGGGCCGCGGGGAACGGATCATCCGACACCCGGATTCCGTTCGGCAGGACGGTCGGATCGAAATTGATGTCGCGGCAGGGCCCGTCCGCCTCGGCTTCGATCGCATGCACGACGAGCGCGCCGACCTCGACGCTGCGGCGGCCTTCCGCCCACGCCCGGCTCGGATCGGCGGTCGGATCGCCCGGGTTGGCGACCGTGACCATCAGGGGAAAGCGCAGCGGACCCCCCTTGATGCGCTCGACGATCTCGGTTTCGAGGAAGTTCGGGCCGCGCTTGGCGAGCGCCTCGGGCGGCGCGGAGACCGGCGCAACCGCCGGCGCGAACGACCAGCGCACCGCATGGTCGTTCCCGGACGAATCGGTGAAGATGAAGCTGTCGAGGCTGTTGTAGCGCTCCTCGGCGTAGCTGCCCGTCCACGGGGCGCCTTTGGCCCAGCCGCCGAATGCCGCGAATTCGGGATGGGCTTTCACGAACTCGGGCATCGCGTCGGGCGCCTTGCTCGCGGAGGCGAGCTGAAGATCGCGGAAGCCTTGCACCGTCGCGACGGGGAAGAACGGCGGGTCGATCATCGCCATGCGCCATTCCTGTCCGTCCGGCGTCGAGATCATGACGCCCAATCCTCGCACCCGCACCTTGGCGTCCTCGGCGTTCGGGTTCGGCGTGCCGAGATTGAAGCGGCCGACCACCGGATAGGAGCCCTTGGCGAAGACCTGAGCCTTCGACAGCTCCGACCCGGCGCCGTTGGACTCGAACATTCCGGTGAAGCAAATGCCCTTGGCGTGATTGCGCCGGTGGCCGAGCGGCGGACCTGAAGGTCCCGCGAAGCCGTCAACCAGCTTCTGCGGCGTCAGGCGCTCGGGCGAGAACCATCCGGCCGTGTATGAAAAGGTGGCGGCGACGAAGGCGACCACCCCGGCGATCAGCGCGAGCGATCCAATGGGATTGCGCGGAGCCGGTCGGGGCGCGTCGGGCAAACTCAATCTCCTTAATGTCAACTCGAGCCAGCCTAGCACAAAGAGCGGGAGCGCAACGACCGCTCTTTGGGCTCTCGCCGGCGGGGGTCAAGACCAAGACTCGATGATCGGAACCGATCATCGACTTAACCCGCATTATGCGTGGGCGCCGGTGATTTTGGCGTTTCATCGTCGATTTGGGCGCGCGGATCGGGACTTTTGCGTCGACCGGCCGCGCGGTGGCGTCTCCGGCTTTTGGCCAGAGTCGCGATTTTGAGAGCGTTTGCGGGTTGATGGGAAAGCGGCACTCGTCATAGCGGGCGTTGAACAGCCGCAATTTCGTGATCCGACGGCGTCAGATCGAGCGCCATCTTGAACATCGGGTCGCTGCGCAGGCAATTGGCGTCGATCGCGTCCTCGTAGCCCGCACCAATCATCAGAAGCCGAAACCGGATGATATCCGCCAGGTTGTGGGTGATCTGCTCCGGCGCCCGAGGATCAACCACGCAGGCGGCCAGCCTATCCGCGACCCGAAGCCGCGTTTCGATCTCACGCAACGCCAAAACGCCACCGTCCGACGACAGCAAGCCGCCGTCAAATTTGACCCCAACCGATTTGTCGGAAGCCGATGACAGTCCGGGCAGCGGCAGCATAGGATCGCTCATGGCGGGGAAAACTGGTCTGAAAACGCGATGAATCGGCTTCGATAATCAGATTCTACGCAAAATCAGCCGCTTAAGCTACTCCCGCCAACCCGAGGCGCAAAATAAGGGCTAGGCCATGGAGTTGATCGAACCGCCGCATATCGTGCATCGGCCGCGCGCCGTAACCGTTGGAATCCGGGTCGTCACTCCGTTTCGCGGCATGCTGGCGATTCGAGACGGACTGATGCGGGAAATCCGATCCTGGCTTGACCATCATCAGGTCGACTCTGGCCCGTTGTTCATGCGCCTTCACGTCGTCGACATGGCGGGCGACATTGATCTCGAAGTCGGCGCGATCGCCGACGGCGATCCACGCGACAGCCGGCTCCGTCGCGGCGAGTTGCCGGCCGGACGCTATGCGACGCTGACCTATGTCGATCATGCCTATCGCGCCAACGCCCATCTCATCGATTGGGCAAGAAGCTCGGGTATTGCCTTCGACCAGCAAGCGACAGCCGCCGGCGACGCCTTCACCTGCCGCTACGAAGCGTATCTGAGCGACGAACGGCAGGAGAAACGCAAAACGCGATGGCGTGTTCAGCTGAACTTCAAGCTCGCGGACTGAAAACGCGATGAATCGGCGTCGATAACTAGATTCTACGCAAAATCAGCCGCTTAAGCTACTCCCGCCAACCCGAGGCGCATAATCAGGGTTAATTGCCGAAGGGCGCTTAGCCCGTCGTCAGACGGGCGTTCTGTAAGAACGCCCTATGGCGCCCGCGCCGTCGCGCGGAATCGAGCGCTGATCAAGTCGCGTTCAAACAGAACGGGCATGAGCGTCTTTCCTTCAGGACCTCCGGCGCCCGGCGATTGTCGAGCCCCGCCCGGCGCATTCCCTCGATCCGCCGCGTGGGTTCGACGGGCAGACTCGCTGCGAGGCCGAGCTTCTTCTTACCTCGACGATTCTCGTCCGTTGGTATAGCAATTCTTGTCTGGCGTAGGGCGCGCCGGGCCGCGGGGGGAAGCATGCGCACATCATATTGGCAGACCTTGCTCTTCACGATTCTCCTGATTGGAGCCCTCGTCATCGGAGCTGTCTGGTACACGCCGCAGGCGAGCGTCGGGTATATTCTGATCTCCGTCATTTTGCTCGGGACGACCATAGCGATCCTGAGCATCCGGGATATTCTTTCGAGCTCGACCTGGTCGCTCGCCGACGCGCTCAGCGAGCAGACCGTCATGACGGTCGACGATCCCAGGAATCCGGGCCAGAAAATAACTCAATCCGTCGCCAAATCGAGCATGAGCCGGCTGATCGCGATGATGGGGATGATGAGCATCCTCATCCTGTACGTGACGATCGGCTGCGCCTGCGTCTGGAGCCTGACCCAGACCGGAAAGTTTCCCGACAGCGCTCTTCAGGGCGCGGCGTTCCTGACCTCCGGCGTCTCGCTTTTCGTTCCCTATATCGCGAATAAAGCGACGTCGGGCTGAGCCTGCGGCCGTCAGCAACGAGCTTTCGCAGCAGCGTCGCAGGCGGGAGATTCGCGTCGGCCGCGGCCGATGGGATGGGGAGACCGTGAACGGCCCCTTTGGCTCTCGGGGCGGGCCGGGCGGGCCCTGGGCGCCCCCTTGTCGGGGCGACTTTCTCCAGGCTGCTTTGTCTTGACAAAATCAGAACTGTGCGATAATAATTCTCATTAGCGGAATTTAACGCGCCCGGGCCTTGGGCCAGACGAAAGAGGAAGGCTTGCGGCCGTGTGGAAAACTGGTTCGATCACAACCGGACGCGCGAGTTCGCAAGCAAGAAAAAGTTTTTGTTTTTTTCCCGCGTAACCCTTTGAAAAGACCCAATTCCACCAAACAAATCCAAGCATAAAAAGCAAATTTGTTTGGTTTTGCTTGGATTTGTCTGGATTTTGTTTGGAGCGGACTCGCGCGCTGGTTGTAAAAGCCGTCGAAACGGCTTACGCCTTCGCCCGCACGTACTCCCCCGGCGCGTCGCATAGCGGTTTCAGCTTGCCGTCGCCGGGCTTGCGGGCCGGGACCTTGGCGGGGCCCTGCGCGATGACCCACTCGGCCCAGTCCGGCCACCAGGAGCCGGCCGTCTCCCTGGCCTTCGCCACCCAGTCCTCGAACGCGCCCTCGGGCGGGCCGTCCGACCAGAACTGATACTTCGGCTTCGCCGGCGGGTTGACGACGCCCGCGATATGGCCCGACCCCGCCATCACATAGCGCACCGGCCCGCCGAAACGCTTGGCCCCGGTGAACACCGAACGGGCGGGGGCGATATGGTCCTCCTTGGTCGCCAGCTCGTAGACCGGAACCGTCACCTTGTTGAGATCGAGCGTCTTGCCGCTGAGCACCATGCGGCCACTCGACAGATCGTTCTGCAGATAGCAGTGCCGCAGATAGAACTTGTGATTGGCGGCGGGCATGCGGGTCGAGTCCGAGTTCCAGACCAGGAGGTCGAAGGGCATCGGCTCCTTACCCTTGAGGTAGTTGTTGACGTAGTACGACCAGATGAGTTCGTTTGGCCTCAGCATGTTGAAGGCGTTGGCCATCTGCGAGCCTTCGAGATAGCCGTGTTCGGCCATCCTTTCCTCGACCGCCTTCAATTGCTCGGCGTCAACGAACACCTTGAGGTCGCCGGGGTCGGTAAAGTCGATCTGGGTGGCGAAGAACGTCGCGCTCGTTATCCGACTGTCTCCGACCTGGGCCATATAGGCGAGCGTCGCTGCGAGCAGCGTGCCGCCGACGCAATAGCCGATCGCCGCAACCTCACGCTCCCCCGTGGCCTGTTCGACAGCGTCGAGCGCGGCGAGGATGCCCTCGCGCATGTAATTGTCGAAATCCTTGTCGGCGTGCCGTTCGTCCGGATTGACCCAGGAGACGACAAAGACCGTGAGCCCCTGCCCCACCGCCCAGCGGACAAATGATTTCTCCGGATTGAGGTCGAGCACGTAGTACTTGTTGATCCACGGCGGCACGATGAGAAGCGGCCGCCTGTAGACTTCCGGCGTGGTCGGCTCGTACTGAATGAGCTCGATCAGCGCGTTGCGGAACATCACCTTTCCAGGCGTCGCCGCCATATTGACGCCGAACTTGAAGGCGCGCGCGTCCGACTGGCGAATGCGCAGTTCGCCATGTCCCGCCTCGATGTCTTCGGCCAGCATTTTGAGGCCCCGCGCCAGATTCTCGCCGCTCTCGGCGATCGTTGTCCGCAGGAGCTCCGGATTGGTGGCCAGGAAGTTCGAGGGCGACAGCGCCGCGGCCACCTGGCGCAGGTAGAATTGCGCCTTGTCGCGCTCGTGGGGATCGAGATCATCGGCGCGCTTGACCAGATCGTCCGCCCAGCGCGTCGTCAGCACGTAGGCCTGCTTGATGAAGTCGAAATACGGATTGTCGCGCCATGCGGGATCGGCGAAGCGCTTGTCGGCCGCGTCGGGCGCGGCGATGGGCGGCGCCTGTTCGCCGTGGAGGCGCTGCAATGTCAAACCCCAGAGATCGATGAACTGCCTGGTCAGCGCCGCCTGCGCCTCAAAGGCCCGCTGAGGATCGGCCATGTAATGTTCGGCCACCCGGCCGATGGAACGAACCACTTCGCCGATCTCGTCGGCGGCCGTGGTCCTGATTTCCCCGCTCTCCCGCGGGCGCAAGTAGGCGGCGAGCGCCTTGCCGCCCTGCCCGATCGCGAGTGCGATGTTGCGGGCGAGCGCCTCGACGTCGGGGACTGGAAATTGGGCGCTCGCAGCTGGGACTGGGTCAGCGGCAGCGATCGGCGCGGCCGGCGTCTCCGCGGCGGATGGGGCCGGCGCCAAGGGCGGCGAAGGCTGGTTTCCGCTCGCGCGTCGCGGCCTGGGCCTGCTCGCCGCCGACGGCGGCGTGGCCCTGTTCGGCGCCGACGCCGCGGAGGCTCGCTCGACTGGGGCGGGCGCGCTCCGGACCTCGTTTGCGGTTCGCCGCTCGGCCCGCCGGGTCTCGGGCGGGGATTTGCCGCCATGCGTAAGGGGCGGCGGGTCCACTGCTTTCCGCGCGGGCGGCGCGGTTTTGGGAGCCTTCACCTCGCTTTGATGACGCGCGGCCTTCGCGGGCGCCGCCTTGCCGGCCGGCGTAGGCCGGTCGCCTCGTGGCGGCAGCTCGGCGCGGGGCGCGGCGGACGCGTCGGCCTGGGCCTTCGGCTCGGACTTCTCGAGCGCCCTCTGTTTGCGCGGACGGGTCTTGGCCATGGAGGAGCGTTTTCCCATCAATCCCGGGACGCGAGGCCCGGTCCCGTTTTTGTCATAATAGGTCACTACCAGACTGCGACGCTATCAGGGCCTTCGGACAGAAAAATGTTTTGCATCATTTGCGCGCCGAGCCCCGCTCGCGGCCCGAGAAAAACCCTCCTGGCGGGGTTTCTCGCGCTTGCTTCGCTCTTCGCCCTTGAGCCGGAAGTCCACGCGCAGCAACAGGACAGCATCCTGAAACAGGCGGCGAAGATCTTTGGATTCGCCACCGACGTCGGGCCACCAGCCGATTTCGTCGACAAAACCAAACCGTCCGGCGATCTCGACTATATTCCGGTGTTCCAGCCGCCCCCCGAGCCCAAGCGGCCGGCTCTGAAAAAGGATCAGCTCAAGGCGATGAAGGGCGACCTCGACGGGATCGAGAAAGAGCACAATACGCTCCGCCAGGCCTTTCCGCCGGCCGCAAAGGCGCTGGCCGATGGCGGGGATGGCCGGACGGCGCCAAAGAAGCAAGGTTCCGGCGCCGTCAAGCCGTAGCCATATCCAGTTTGGCGCTCCTGGCCTTCCGATGCTAGAGAACCGAATCGGCGGGTCGGCCGACTGAAGCGCGACAAAACCCAGGGCTAGGGACTGCGATGAGCGATTTTCACCGCGTGCGGCGTCTGCCGCCTTATGTCTTCGAGCAGGTCAACACGCTTAAGGCCAAGGCCCGCGCCGGGGGCGCCGACATCGTCGATCTCGGCATGGGCAATCCCGACTTGCCCGCGCCCAAGCATGTGATCGACAAGCTCGTCGAAACGGTCGGCAAGCCGCGCACCGACCGATATTCCGCGTCGAAGGGCATCGCTGGCCTGCGCCGCGCCCAGGCCGGCTATTATGCGCGCCGCTTCGGGGTCAAGCTTGATCCCGAGACGCAAGTGGTCGCGACGCTCGGCTCGAAGGAAGGCTTCGCCAACATGGCCCAGGCGATCACCGCGCCAGGCGATGTCGTGCTGGTGCCGAACCCATCCTATCCAATCCACGCCTTCGGCTTTCTGATGGCGGGCGGCGTCATCCGTTCAGTGCCGGCGGAGCCCGGCCCCGAGTTCTTCACCGCGCTCGAGCGCGCGATCGTCCACTCGATCCCGAAGCCGATCGCGGTCGTCGTCTGCTATCCGTCCAATCCGACGGCGACGGTCGCCTCGCTCGACTTCTATAAGGACCTCGTGCTGTTCGCGAAGAAGCATGAGATTTTCGTGCTCTCCGACGTCGCCTACGCCGAGGTCTATTTCGAGGACGAGCCGCCGCCGTCGATTCTGCAGGCGCCGGGCGCCTTCGAGGTCGCGGTCGAGTTCACTTCGATGTCGAAAACGTTCTCGATGGCCGGCTGGCGGATCGGTTTCGCGGTCGGCAACGAGCGCCTGCTGGCGGCGCTCGGGCGGGTCAAGTCTTATCTCGACTATGGCGCCTATACGCCGATCCAGGTCGCCGCCGCAGCCGCGCTCAACGGCCCCGATGATTGCGTACGCGAGATGCGGGCGACCTATAAGCGCCGGCGCGACGTGATGATCGAGAGCTTCGCCGCCGCCGGCTGGGGAATCGAAAGGCCGAGCGCGTCAATGTTCGCCTGGACGCCGGTGCCCGAGCGCTTTCGGCATCTGGGCTCGCTCGAATTTGCGAAGCTCCTGATCGAGAAGGCCGATGTCGCGGTTGCGCCCGGCGTCGGCTTCGGTGAGCACGGCGACGATTACGTGCGCCTGGCTTTGGTCGAGAACGAGCAGCGCATCCGGCAGGCGGCGCGCGGAATCCGGCGCTTCTTCGAGACGGCGGATACGACGCTGCACAATGTGGTGAAGCTCAAGAAGCAGGCGTGAGGCGCATTCTGTCTTCGTGAATGTCGCGTCCTCTGGACTGCGGACCAAACCTGGCTGACGAGGAACGCAATAATCTCGGATTGGACGTCCGCTGCAACCGGAAATCCGGATGCTCCCAGTCGTAGCGTTGCGCAGTCAACCAGCTAGCACCTCTGCTCGCGTTTATGCGCGTTTAGCTGGTTGGCGTTGATTGGCGCTTATACCAGAGGTCATAGCGAGTGACCGACGTGAGGCCAGTCGCGCATTCCGATGGATGTGATCGTTTCGGGTTGAGCGATGAGCTTTCGCCAAGCGGCGCATGCAGCGTCGATGATGGCGTCGTAGTTTTCGAACACG
>DASXES010000140.1:0-104163 GCA_036489975.1 Roseiarcus sp. | reverse complement strand
AGATGCAACGCTGCGTAGACAAAACAGGCGGCCCGCCATCCGCCGTGCTCGATCATGAACGCACTAAGCGGCCAGCAGATCGTGCTGGCGAAGCCGCCGAACAATGTGAGGTTGGTGATCGGCGAGCGCGCACCATGGCCGTACATGCGGCCGAGCGCGGCGAACACCGCATCGTAAAGTCCGGTCCCCATGCCGAGGCCGAGCAGCACCCAGGACGCCAGATAAAACGGCAGCGCCGGCGACAGTCCGATGCCGGCAAGTCCCGCGGCGTAAAACAGCGAACTTGCCAGCAACACCGGCCGGCCGCCGTGGCGGCCGATGATCTTGCCGACTTGGGGCGAGATCAGCCCGGCGACCAGCAATCCGATGGAGGTGCCGCCGACAACGTAACCGAGCGACCAGCCGGTATCGGCGACGATCGGCCCAGCGAACACGGCGGGAAAATAAAACGACGTGCCCCACGCCAGAATTTGCGCGACACCGAGCGCGGTAATGACAACGGCGCGATCAGGAGTTTCGCCGGGCACGGCGAAGGCTTATCAGCTCGCCGGCTCCATGCCCCTGGATTTGAGCACGGCGGCCGCGGCCGGGCCGGACAACACTTTGAGCAGCGCCTTGGCGGCATCGGTTTGTTTGCTGGCTGCGCTCAATCCGGCCGCATACGTGGTGGTGTTCTGAATGCCCTTCGGCAGCGGGCCGACAAGAGCCGCGCCCTTCACCTCGACGATTTCGCTGATCTGCTGCAAACCGAGTTCGGCTTCGCCGCTGACGATCAAATCGGCGACGTGGCCGCCTTTCTTGAGCTTGGCCTTTGGCCGGACCTGATCGGCGATCTTGAGTCTTTCCAGCAGCTTGTCGATATAGATTCCGCTCGAGCCGCCGCTCGCCGGATCGATATAGGAAACCGACTTGGCGGCCAGCAGCGCCTTCTTGAACGCATCGACCGTGGCGATGTCCGGCTTCGGCGCGCCCTCCTTCACGACAACGCCGACGCCCACGGTGGCGACATTGACCTTGCTGCCGGCGGCAATCTTGCCGGCGCTGGACAGTTCATCGATGACCTTCGGAGTAATCACCGCGACGTCGAATGCTTCGCCGCTGGCAATGCGTTTTTGCAAGCCGCCGGCGGTGTCGGTATCGACCGTAACTTTGTTGCCGGTCTGCTTCTCGTAGTCGGGCACCAGCGCCAGCACCACCTGCCTGAAGGCGCCGGCAGTGAGCACCTTCACCTCGGCTGCGGCGGCCTGTTGCGCGGCGGCAATGAGCGCCGTGGCGGCAAGTGCGATGCGCAGACTGTTTTTCACGCTGCTATTCATGGCCGTTCCTCCCGGATTTAAAGCGCAATCTACACATAATCGGGCTGTCTTGGCCGGGCGCCGCGGGTGATAGCGCTCACTGATTTTTACCGCTCAAAAAGTGGTCCACAACGGTCTTTTTCGTTAACGATCAATCACTTAAGCTATGCGTTTTCCGCTTAGCTGCAGCGCAGCAATATTCCTTTTCAAACCAGCGAACAGGACTATGTTCCGCCCAACCGATTCAACCGGCCACGCTGGCCGGGCGTCACCAAGAAGGAACTTCCTATGTTTGCCAGCATCGTCCGCCTCCTCCAGGGCTGGAAGCGTTACAACCGCAGCCTCAACGAATTGTCCCGTCTGGGCGACCGTGAACTCGCCGATATCGGCATCAGCCGCTCCGACATCCCGCGCGTCGCCTGGAACGCCGCGCACAAGCGCTAATCCGCACTTTCTGAACCTCCAAAGCTGAGCCTCCAAGCAAAGACGCCCGCGCCCCACGCGGGCGTTTTTGTTTTGCGCCGCCCGGGCCGCCCGCCTAGGTTCCCGCCATGAGCATCAAACCGGTTCATGTCATTGGCGGCGGCCTCGCCGGCTCCGAAGCGGCGTGGCAAATGGCGCAACGCCATGTGCCGGTGGTGCTGCACGAGATGCGGCCGGTTCGCACCACTGCCGCGCACAAGACTGAGGCGCTGGCCGAATTGGTGTGCTCGAACTCGTTTCGCTCCGACGACAAGGACCATAACGCGGTCGGGCTGCTGCATGAGGAAATGCGGCGGCTCGGCTCGCTGGTGATGCGCGCTGCCGACGCCAACCAGGTGCCGGCCGGTGGCGCACTGGCGGTCGACCGCGATGGATTTTCCGCCGCGGTGTCGGCCGCGCTCGGGGCGCACCCGCTGATTACAATCGCGCGCGAAGAAGTCGCGGTGCCGCCGCCCGACTGGGATAGCGTCATCATCGCCACCGGCCCACTCACGTCGCCTGACCTCGCTGCCGAGGTCCGCCGGCTCACGGGTCAGGACGCGCTGGCGTTTTTCGACGCCATCGCCCCGATCGTGCATCGCGAAAGCATCGATCTCGATCAGGCCTGGTTCCAGTCGCGCTACGACAAGGCAGGGCCCGGCGGCTCCGGCGCCGACTACATCAACTGCCCGCTGACGCGCGAGCAGTACGGCGCTTTCATCGACGCGCTCATTTCAGGCGACAAGACGACTTTCCACGAATGGGAAGCCTCGACGCCGTATTTCGACGGCTGCCTGCCGATCGAAGTGATGGCCGAGCGCGGACGCGAGACCCTGCGCTACGGGCCGATGAAGCCGGTCGGGCTCACCAACGCCCATGATCCCAAGGTCAAGCCCCATGCCGTGGTCCAGCTCAGGCAGGACAATGCGCTCGGCACGCTGTTCAACATTGTCGGCTTCCAGACCAAGCTCAAATACGGTGAGCAGAGCCGCATTTTCCGCATGATTCCGGGGCTCGAAGGGGCGGAGTTCGCTAGGCTGGGCGGCATGCACCGCAACACCTATCTCAACTCCCCCCGCCTGCTCGACGCCCGTCTGCGGCTTAAACGCTCCCCCCGCCTGCGCTTCGCCGGCCAGATCACCGGCTGCGAGGGCTACGTCGAAAGCGCCGCGATTGGCCTCATCGCCGGCCGCTTCGCAGCGAGCGAGCGGCTCGGAGAGGAACTCGACCTCCCGCCGCCCACGACCGCGATCGGCGCGCTCCTCAGCCACATCACCGGCGGCCATATCGAATCGATCGACGCGGGCCCGCGCTCGTTCCAGCCGATGAACGTCAATTTCGGCCTCTTTCCTGCGATCGCCGAGCCGCGGTTCGACGCGGCCGGAAAACGTCTGGCCGGACCGGAGCGCGGGCTCGCCCGGAAGCGGGCCCTTTCGGCCCGCGCCGAGCGGGATCTCGCGGCATGGATAGAGAAGGCCCGCGAGCGCGCGCCGTTCGCCGAGGCATAGGGGCGCCGGCCGAAATTCCACGCGACGGCCCGGTGTTCGATTCTGCGCGCGACTCAAGCTTTTCAATCGCTTAACCTCATTTTTCTGCAACACGAAACAGCCACAGGCAGGTCTTGGAGACCAGACCAGTTTTTACATTTAAAAAATGTCTAATAAAGTGAACAGGCCACATGGACAGTCTGCCCGGTCTGGTCGATGATGAGCGCAGAACCGTCGGGAAGCGCGTCAATGGACGTCGGCGATTGGCTCAAAAGCGTGGGGCTCGGCCAGTACGAGGCGAGTTTCCGCGACGATGGGGTTGACGCCGAAGTCCTGCCCGACCTGACCGACGCCGACCTCGAAAAGCTCGGCGTACTCCTCGGGCACCGGAAGCGCCTCATCAAGGCGATCGCGGGTCTGAACCAATCGATCGCCGGGTCGAGGCCCGCGGCCGCCGCAGGCCCGGGAACAAAGCCCGACGCGGCCGAGCGCCGGCAGCTGACTGTCATGTTCTGCGATCTCGTCGGGTCAACTGCGCTCGCCGCGCGGCTCGATCCGGAGGACATGCGCGGGATCATCGGCGCCTATCACAGATGCTGCGCGAGTTTGATCGAGAGCAATGGCGGCTTCGTCGCCAAATACATGGGCGATGGCGTGCTCGCTTATTTCGGTTATCCGCGGGCGCATGAGCACGACGCTGAGCGCGCGGTCAGCGCTGGGCTTGAGATCGTCGAGGCGGCGCCAAAGCTTGAAACAGCGGCAGGCTCCGCGCTGCATGTGCGGGTCGGCATCGCGACGGGGGTCGTGGTGGTCGGCGATCTCCTCGGCTCGGGAGAGTCGCAGGAGCGCGGCGTCGTCGGCGACACGCCGAACCTCGCCGCCCGGCTGCAAGGGATCGCCGAGCCCGACAGCGTCGTCATCGCCGAAGGCACGCGAAAACTACTGGGGGACCTGTTCGAGCTTGCCGATCTCGGCCCGCATGACCTCAAGGGCGTCGGCGTACCGGCGCACGCCTGGGCGGCATTGAGGCCGAGCGCACAGGAAAGCCGGTTCGAGGCGCTGCATGCCGGCGAGCTGACCGTCCTCGTCGGCCGCGAGGAAGAGAGCGAACTTTTGCTGCGCCGCTGGGCCAAGGCGAAGGCGGGCGAAGGACAGGTCGTGCTGCTCTCTGGCGAGGCGGGTATTGGCAAGTCGAGGCTGACGGCGGCGTTGCTGGAGCGGCTCAAGGGCGATCCGCATACGCGCATGCGCTATTTCTGCTCGCCCCAGCACACCGACAGCGCGCTTTATCCGATCGTTGGCCACATGGCGCGGGCGGCCGGGCTTGCCCGCGAGGACGACGCGAGGGCGAAGCTCGACAAACTCGACGCGCTGCTCGCAAGGTCGGCGACCTCACGCGAGGACGCCGCGCTTCTGGCGGAGATGCTGTCCTTGCCGAACGACGGACGTTATTCCGCGCTGGAATTGTCTCCGCAACTGCGCCGACAGAAAACGATGGAAGCGCTGATCGGCCAGATCGAGGCGATTGCGCGCGAAACGCCGGTGCTCATGATTTTCGAGGACGCCCACTGGGCCGATCCTTCAAGCCTGGAGGTGTTTGGCCGGCTCGTCGACAAGATCGCTGGCCTGCGGGTTCTGCTGTTTGTCACCTTCCGGCCGGAGTTCGCAGCGCCCTGGGTCGGACGTCCGCATGTGACCGCGCTCACGATCAATCGGCTCGACCCCCGCGAAGTGATGGCGCTGATCGACCGGGTCGCAGGTGACAAGCCGCTGGCGCCAAATATCCGCCAGGACATCCTTGAGCGCGCGGACGGAATACCGTTGTTCGTCGAGGAGATGACGAAGGCGGTGCTGGAGGCGGAGGGCGAGGGCGCGGCGACGCGCACGATCTCGGCGGTACCGTCTCCTGCGCTCGCCGTGCCCGCAAGCCTGCACGCGTCGCTGATGGCGCGGCTTGACCGGCTGGGATCGGCCAAGGCGATAGCGCAGATCGGCGCGGCGATCGGGCGCGAGTTTTCCCATGCGCTGCTGGCTACGGTTTCGGGAGAGGCGCAAGCAAAGTTGACCGTCTCGCTCGATCGCCTCGTTCAGGCTGGCCTGCTGTCGCGCCAGGGCGCGCCGCCGGATGCGACCTATCTTTTCAAGCACGCCCTCGTGCAGGACGCGGCGTATGGCGCGCTGCTGCGCGAGCCTCGCCGCGCGCTACACGCGCGAATTGCGGAAGTCTTCGACAGAGAATTTCCCGAAATCGCGGAGAGCCAGCCGGAGCTGCTGGCGCGTCACTTCTCCGAGGCTGGATTGATCGAAAAGGCGGCGCATCTGTGGGGCAAGGCGGGACTGCGGTCGCTGGCGCGCTCAGCGATCATGGAGGCCGAGCCTCAACTGTCGCGCGCGCTTGCGCAGATCGCGACTTTGCCGAGCACTCCAGCCCTGCGTCGGGAGCAAAGCAAGCTCCAGGTCGGCTTCGCGAACGCGCTCATGCACACCAAGGGTTACGCGGCATCTGAGACCAAAGGCGCGATGGAGCAAGCGCGAGCGTTCATAGAGCGGGCGGAGGCGCTCGGGGAGCCTGCCGAAGACCCGTTGGCGCTATTTTCGGTGCTCTATGGGTTCTGGGTCGCAAATTTTGCGGATTTCAAGGGCAACGTGATGTGCGACCTTGCTGCGCAATTCTTGGCGCTCGCGCAGGCGCGCGACGGGACAGCCCCGCTTATGATTGGCCATCGCATCTTGGGTACCTCGTTGGCGGTAACAGGCGATCTCGTCGATGGTCGAGCGCATCTGGATCGCGCGATCGCCCTTTACGACCCCCAAAAGCATAGAGCACTGACGTCGCGATTTGGTCAGGACGTTGGCGTGGTCAGTCGATCGTGGCGGTCGGTTACACTTTGGCTAATTGGCCGTCCCGACGCGGCCAAGACTGATGTCGAGCAAGCACTCAGCGATGCGCGCGAAGCCGGGCACGCAGTCACCCTTTTGTATGCGCTCATTACCACCGCATTGACCCAAATCTGCTTTGGGAACCCCCTCGCCGCGCGAGGACAATGTCGGGAAGCGGTCGTCTTGGCGGACGCAAAAGGGGCGCTGTTCTGGCAGACTTTTGGCAGGGCGATCCACGGTATCGCATCGCTACTCACTGAAAACGCCGCAATTTCTGTCTCGTCCACCGCAAGCGCAATTTCGAGCTTCGGGTCGATTGGAGCAACAGTAACTGTTGGGCTTCTACAGTCAAATCTTGGATTGTCGTGCGCGAGACTTGGGCAGTTTGACAAAGCGCGCCGCTGCATTGGCGAAGCGACAGCTCTAGCGGAGAGGACCGGGGAAAGGTGGTTTGACCCCGAGATTAGCCGCGTCTCTGGCGAGATCGAGCTGTTGTCGCCCGAACGCGACGCGGCGAAGGCGCAAGCCCATTTCGAATGCGCGTTGGATATTGCCCGTGGGCAGCAGGCGCGGTCCTGGGAGCTTCGCGCCGCGACGAGCCTCGCGCGGCTCATGCGCGATCAAGGCCGGCGCGCCAAGGCCTATGACCTTCTCGCGCCCATCTATGGCTGGTTCACCGAGGGCTTCGATACGCTGGACCTGAAGGCGGCAAGGGCGCTGCTGGAAGAGCTGGCGTAGGGAACGGTCGGGCGAAGGTCCGCGCCCTTGCCCCTTTTATGGGCGCCCGAACGCGGCCTGCATGCGGCTTCCCGACGGAATTTCCGACAAATCCGCTTGCATCGAAAGAGCGGACACGGCAGCCTTGTCCCAAGGGGCGGCATAAGGGAGGCGGACCCTTGGACCTTAAGGCCAATCGCCGCCGCTCACGGTTCTGGGAGGATTGAAATGACATATCAAACCGGCGCGTCGCGCTCCGCGTCCTTACGCGCCGTATTGCGAGCGGCTTCAGCCGCTCTCGCGCTCGCAATCGCGTTTCCGGCCGCGGCCGCAGACCAGGCGCCGATCAAGATTGGCGTGATCGCCGAAGCGCAGGCGGTCGCGGGCTCCTCGATTCCGCAGGCCGCCCAGATCGCCGCCGACGAGATCAACGCAAAAGGCGGCGTCGACGGGCGCAAGATCGAGATCGTCTCCTACGACAACCATTCCTCCTCGGCGGAATCGGTGCGCGCCTTCCAGCGCGCCGTCAACGAGGATCACGTCAACGCGGTGATCGCGAGCTACATCAGCGAGGTCGTGCTGGCGCTCGAACCGTGGGCAAGCCGGCTCAAGACCGTGATGATCACGCCGGGCGCCGCGTCCGACGTCATCACCCAGAACATCGCCAAGGATTACGAGCGCAACAAATACACATTTCACGGCTACCTGACCTCCACATCGCAGGCCGGGCTCGTGTGCAACGCAGCCAAGGACATGCTGGTCGACGGCCTCAAGATGAAAACGGCCGTGATCATGAGCGAGGATGCGGCCTGGACCACGCCGCTCGACAAGGGCTACGAGAATTGCCTGCCGAAGATCGGGCTCAAAGTGCTCGACCACATCCGCTTCTCGCCCGACACCACCGACTTCACCCCGATCTTCAACAAGATCGAGGGCCAGAAACCGGACGTGATCATCACCGGCATTTCCCACGTCGGCACCCAGCCGACGGTGCAATGGAAGAGCCAGCAGGTGCCGATCCCGATGTTCGGCGTCGCCTCGCAGGCGACCAACTCCACCTTCTGGAAGGACACCAACGGCGCGACCGAGGGCGTGCTTTACTTTGGCGTCTCGGGCCCCGACGTCGCGGTCACGCCCAAGACGCTTCCGTTCGTCGACGCGTTCGAAAAAAGGTTTGGCAATCTCCCGGGCTATGCCGGCTACACTGCCTACGATGACGTCTACATCATCGCCGACGCGATCAAGCGCGCCGGAAGCCTCGACAGCGACAAGCTCGTCGACGCGATGGAGAAGACCGACTACGTCGGCACGATCGGCCGCATTCAGTTCCTGCCTAAGGGCGATCCGAATGTGCATGGCCTCAAGATCGGCGAAGGGCTGATCACCGGCCTGATGCTGCAATGGCAGGACGGCAAGCAGGTCAACATGTGGCCGAAGGATCTCGCCAAGGGCAAGCTCGAATTCCCCTCCTTCGTCAAGATCGCGGGCAAGTGACGGCGGGCGCGAGGGGCCGCCGTTCGCATTAGCGGCTGAAGGCGGCGGGCGCCGGTGCTCATCTGGCAGATCCTGATCGACGGTTTTGCGATCTCGTCGCTCTATGCGTTGGGCGCGACCGGCTTCACCCTCATTTTTGGCGTGACCGGGGTGCTCAACCTCTCGCATGGCGCGATCATGGTGGCGGCTGCGGTCGCCGCCTGGGCGGCTTCCGGAAATTTCGGCGCGGGCGCCTATCTCGGCGCCGCCTTCGGCGTCGTCGTCGCGCTCCTGCTCTCGCTCGCAACCTACTATATCGTCGTCCGCCGGCTGCAATTGTCGCGCGCGGTGCGCGAGGAGGAAAAGGAGATCTTCATCCTCACGGCGACCCTGCTCTGGGGCATCATGATCCAGGAGGCGATCGCCTATCTCTACACCAACAACGCCAAGACCGTGCTGCCGATCGTCGACGGCGTGGTCATGATCCTGGGCGTGCGCACGCCGAGGAACGAGATCTTCACCGCGCTGGTCTGCTGGGCGACGATCGGGGGCTTGTGGCTCTTCGTCAACCGCACGCTGGCCGGCAAGGCGGTGCTCGCCGCCTCGATGAATCCGCGCGGCGTCACCCTGCTCGGCATCGAACTTTCGACCGTCTATGTCGGCGTGTGGGCGATCTACGGCGCGCTCGCCGGCGTCGCCGGCGTGCTGCTCGGCATGTTCCTCGGCGTCTCCTCCTATAGCGCCGGGCCGTTGACCGCGAGCGCGTTCTCTATCGTCGTGCTCGGCGGACTTGGCAGCGTCTCGGGATCCCTCATCGCCGCTTACGTCGTCGGCTATCTCGAGACGCTCACCGCCTATCTGATTTCGCCCGCCTATCGCTCGATCCCCGCCCTCCTGCTTCTGGTCGCGGTTATGTATGTCCGCCCGCGCGGGCTCATGGGCAGGCGCTAGCCATGCTGGACGCCAACAGAAGCGTCATCGCGAGGAGCGCAGCGACGCGGCGATCCAGAGCCACGGATCGAAGGCTCGGAAGAATTCCCACTTCTCGACAGGCTGATTCCCTTTGGCCCCTGGATCGCTTCGCTTCGCTCGCGATGACGGCGACGTCGCCATTTGATCGAGGTGCGCGTTAGGTCATGGCTCTCCGTTCGCTCGCATCGCCGCCGGTCCTGATCAGCCTCCTCGTCGTCGTGATCGCCGCGACGCTGCCGCTCTATGTCTCGGGCTACGTGCTGGGGCTATTGACCATCGCCTATTTTTTTGGCGTGTTCTCGATGGCCTGGGACCTCCTGTTCGGCTTCGCCAATGAGGTGAACTTCGGCCCGACGTTCCTGATCGGACTTGGGGCCTATACCGCCGGCATCCTCGACAGCCTCTATCAGCCGCCGATCGCGGTCTGCGTCGCCGCGGGAGTGCTGGCGGCGATGATCGGCGGGGTTGTCCTGGCGTTGCCTGCGCTGAGGGTGCGCGGGCCCTATTTCGGCCTCACCACCCTGGTCGCCGTGCTGATCCTGCAGAACTTCATCGTCGTCGCCGCGAGTCTCACCGGCGGCGAGATCGGGCTCACCATCCCGGATGTCATTTCGATCGACGACAAGGTCAATTACTGGATCGCGCTCGGCCTGATGGCGGTGAGCGGCGCCATCCTCTACGGGCTCACGCGCTCGCCTGTCGGCCTCATCCTGCAGGCGAGCGGCCAGGACCCGGTGCAGGCCGGCGCGCTCGGGTTCAACGTCACCAAGCACAAGCTCGCGGCCTTTCTGGTCAGCGCATTCTTCTCCGGGCTCGCTGGCGCGCTGATGGCCTTCTATCTCGGCGCGGCGTCGGTCGGCACGTTCATCGACGTCACCGTCGGGGTGCAGGTGATCATCGGCGCCGTGCTCGGCGGACGGCGCACCATCCTCGGCGCAGTCCTTGGGGCGGTGTTTCTCGTGGCGCTCGGCGAGACGCTGCGCCCGCTCGGCGATCTCGCGACCTTCATCGTCTCGGCCGTCGCGCTCGTCGTCGTTCTCTTCTTCCCGGCTGGCCTCCTCGGCATGGTCAAGGGCGCGCGGGAGGCGACGTGAACGCGCCAGCGGCCAAGCTTGAGGTGAACGGCCTGCAGAAGCGGTTCGGCGGCCTGACGGCGGTGAAGGACATCAGCTTCTCGGTTCATGCCGGAGAGATTCTCGGCCTCATCGGGCCGAACGGATCGGGCAAGTCGACGGTGATGAAATCGGTCCTCGGGGTCGAGCGTCCGGACGCGGGATCGGTTCGGGTCGACGGGCGGGAGGTTTCGGGCTGGCCGCCGCACCGCATCGCCCGGCTTGGCGTCGGCATGGTGTTCCAGCATTCGCGTCCGCTCTATCGGCAGACGGTGCTGGAAAACATCCTGCTCGGGCTCCTGCCCGATCATTTGCTCCATCTCTTGCCCACCGCCGCGACCGAAGCGCGGGCGCGCGCCATCGCCGAGCGCGTCGGGCTGACCGCGGTGCTCGACCGGCGCCCAGCGACCCTGCCGTTTGCGGACTTGCGCAAGATCGAGATCGCCAAGGCGATCGCCCGCGATCCGCAGGTGGTGCTGATCGACGAGCCGTTTGCGGGCTTAACTGCGCGCGAGACCGCATCGTTCGCCAGGCTGATCACCGAAATGCGCGACGATGGCCGGGCGGTCCTGATCGTCGACCACAACGTGAAAAGTATGTCGGCGCTGGTCGACCGCGTTTACGCCATGCATGTCGGGGAAAAGATCGCCGAGGGCACGGTTGCCGAAGTGATGGCGAATGAGACCGTGCGTCGCGTCTATCTCGGCGGCGCCCTCGAGACGGCGGCGCGGCCGGAATCCGCTTTTGGCGACGCCCAGACGCCGTTTCTCGAGATCGAGAATCTGAGCGTCGTCTATGGCAAGGCGCAGGCGCTGGAGAATGTCTCGCTTCATGTGCATCAGGGGGAATTCGTCGCCGTCGTCGGGCTGAACGGCGCTGGCAAGACGACGCTGTTCAACGCCATCTCGGGGCTCGTTCCCCATGTCGGCGACATCCGCCGGGAAGGCCGGCCCTTGCGCGGCCGGACCGCGGCGACGATCGCGCGCGAAGGGATCGTGCAGTCGCCGGAGGGCCGCGACCTGTTCGGCTTGATGACGGTCAGCGAGAACCTGGACATGGGCGGACACCGGCTCGCGGACAAGGACCGGGTCGAGCGCCGCAACTGGCTGTTCAACCTGTTCCCGATCCTGAAAGAGCGGCAGCGCCAGACCGCGGTGACTCTGTCCGGCGGCGAGCAGCAGATGCTAACCATCGCCCGGGCGCTGATGATGAAGCCCGATCTTTTGATTCTCGACGAGCCGACACTGGGGCTGGCCCCGGTGATCATGGAGCAGATTTCAAAGGCGCTCGAGCGGCTCCGCCAGACGACCGAGATCACGGTGCTGCTCGGCGAGCAGAACGTGACTTTCGCCCTGCCGCACGCGGACCGCGTCTACGTGCTCGAACATGGGCAAATTGTCTGGGAGGGGGAGCCTGGCCGCTTCGCGGCCGAAGCGGGGGCGCGGTATCTGTAAGGGGCAACCCTCAGCAGGGCGCCACGATTTCATCATAGCGCCTCCGTGAGAGCGATCTCCTCGCCGCGGCGCTGGTCGATGAGGACAATGGCGACGCCGCTCGCGACGATGAGACCGATTCCAGCAAGGGCGAGAGCGTTCGGCAGGGCGCCGAAGACGAATAGGCCCGACAGCACCGCCCAAAGCGCGAAGCTATAGAAGAACGGCGCGACCGCCGCTGTGCGGCCAAGCCGGTAGGCGAACAAGAGCCCGACATGGCCGAGCGTGACAAATAAGCCAGCGAAGGCGAGAAAGGCGAGGTGCCAGTCCTTTGGCGCTTGCCAGCTTTCGAAGGCGAGCGACATTCCCGCCGCCACGATCATCACCATGACGTTCGTCGCGAGGGTGACGACCATCACTGGAATGTGAGCTGGAACCGCGCGACCTACAAGGTCACGCGCCGCGATCAACAAAGCCGACGCGAAGGCGAGCAGCGCGGCAAACGAAACTCCGGCGGGCCCCGGCTGTGCGACCAAAAAGGCGCCCGCGAAGCCGACCAGCGCAAGAGCGACACGCCCCACCCCAACCTGCTCCCGCAGGAGGAAAGCGACGGCCAGGATAAGGATCAGCGGCGCGGTCTGAAGGATGGCGATCACGTCGGCGATCGGCATTCGGGCGAGGGCCACGATGTAGCAGAGCACGCTCAGCGTCTCTCCGGCGGCCCGCAGCAATGCGCGCGGATCGAAGACCGGGGAGACGGCGCGCCAGTCGCCCAGCGCGGTTAGCAGGACGCCGCACGCAAGACTTGCTGTGACGCCCCGAAGGAAGAGCACTTCGAACGGCGGAAGATCGGCCGTGACCAGCTTCATGAAGCTGTCGCAGATCACAAAAGATCCAGTGCCGGCGACCATGGCGGCTATGCCGGTGAGATTCGAGAATCTGCGCATGAGGGCGGCAGTCTAAGCCGGGCTCTCGGCGGCGAACAATTGCAGAATGGAGCCCACGTCCTATCGAGCGCGCTTATCCCCTGGAGCGTCCGGGCAACCCTCACCGCGCCCGCGCCCAGCGCCAGATCGCCCATTGCCGGCGGAGGGGCGAGACTTCGCTTGGCGGATCGAACGGGCGGGCCGCGTTGCGGTCGAGCCGATCGAGGTCGAGCCGCAATGGAGCGAGCGGAATGAACGCCGGCAGGAGCGACGGCGCCGCGCTTTTCAGCCGGCGCTCCGCCTCGGTGAGTTCGTCGCGCGCCAATGCGCGAAGTTCGGCTGAGGCCGCGATGACGCCAGGGGTCGCCCGGCGGGCGTCGAAGTCCGCCAGGCTCGCTGCGTGGCGGGCGGCGACGTCGACGGGGATCAGCGTCGGCGCCGATCCGGCCTTGAACGGCAGTTCCTTAAGCAGGCGGATGAGGGCGAGCGCCATGCCGGCGGGCGCGTGCGCCTCCGCCGGGTCGAGATCCTGTCCTCCCGTGACGATGCGCGAAGCCAGCCTGAGCCGCGCACCCTCGCTCTCGTCGGCGAAAGCGCGAAAAGCCACGTGGTTGAAATCGTCCTGCGGCGCGACCTCCTGCAGGCGCGCGTCGAGCATCGCCTCGAGCCAGGCTTTTGGCAGCGCGGAGGCCTCGATCGCCGCGCCTAGAGCCAGCGCGACCGGGCTCCCCGCCGCCTCGTCGCGCCGATCGCCGGCGATCGCTTCGCGCCACCAGGCGAGCCGTATCGCCATGAGATTGGGATCGCGCGCACGGGTGAGCGCGTGACGAATTTCCGCATCGAAGCTCGCCAGCGCAAAAAGCCCGTCGCGCGCGCTGGGCTTCGCGTAGAGCGCGGCAAGCCATTGATCGCGAGCGTGAGCGCGGGCGAACGCGGCGCAATATCGGTTGGCCTCGCCAAGCGCGCCGGCGCCCGGAGGACGGCGCTCGGTCACGGCGCGGCGATCAGCGCCGCCGCCACCCGGCGGCCTTCCGACTGCATGACGTTATAGACCTTAAGCGCCGAGCCGGTCGCCATGGCTTCGAAGCGAAGGCCCGCGCGGCTCAGCGACGCCCGCAACGCTTTTGAGATTGGCGCCATGCGCGCGCCGGTTCCGACGACAAGGAACTCGATCGAGCCGGGTTTCTCCGCGCATTCGGCGATGAGCGGCGCGAGCGCCTCTGGATCCAGATCCTCGACGCTCGCCGCCTCGATTGGCCGCACCCCGGTTGGCGTCGCCAGGATCGAGCCCGCATGGCGCATGCCGGCGAAGGCGAAGGCGCCATGCCCGTGCGCGGCGATCGGGTGGCTGCCGGGCGCGAAACGGGGCCGCGGCTCAGCCTCGGTCACGCCTTCTCCTTCGCCTTCACATCTTTCACATCGGCGCCGGCGATTTCCTTTTCCCGCATCCTGTCGAAAGTGTCGGCGCGCACCCCCATGTAGATGAGCATCGGCGAGCAGATGAAGATCGAGGAATAGGTGGCGACGAAAATGCCCCAGATCATCGCCGCCGAGAACGAGCGGATGACATGGCCGCCGAGGAAGAACAGCGCCAGAAGCGCGAGAAAGACCGTGGTCGCCGTCATGATGGTGCGCGGCAGCACGGCGTTGATCGACATGTCGATGATTTCGGCGGTCGACAGGCGCTTGTATTTGCGCATCACCTCACGGATGCGGTCGAGCACGACCACCGTCTCGTTGAGGGAATAGCCGACGATGGTGAGGATCGCGGCGATCGAGGTCTGGTTGAACTCGAGCTGCGTCACGCAGAAGAAGCCGACGGTCAGCAAAAGATCGTGCATCGTGCCGATGATCGCCCCGACCGCGAACTGCCACTCGAAGCGGAACCACAGATAGGTCAGGACCGCGATGATGGCGACGACCACGCCGAGCGTTCCGCGCTGGACCAGCTCGGAGGAGATGGTCGGGCCGACCGAATCGACGCTTCGGAACTCATAGGCCGCCGAAAAGGCCTCCCTGAGCTTGGCGATGGCGGATTGTTCGCCCTGATCGCCTCCCGGCTGCACGTTCAGCTTGAGAATGACATCCGATTCGCCGCCAATCCGCTGCACTTCGACCGGCCCGACGCCCAGGCTTTCCGCCTTGGCCCGAATTCCGGCGACGTCGGCCACGCCGCTTTTGGCGCGCATGTCGACCTGGGTGCCGCCGGCGAAATCGATGCCGAAATTCATGCCCACGAACAGGAACATGAGGACGGAAACGATCGACAGGAACGCTGACAGCGGATAGCTCACGCGGCGGAACCGCATGAAGCCGAATTTCGTGTTCTCGGGCGCGAGCCGAAGCAGTTTCATGCCGCAAGGTCCGTTATGTGCTTCGCCCCGCTCATATCGGCAGCCCCGGTCATATGGGCAGGCTCTTGGGCCGAGCCCGGTGATACCAGAGCGCGATCATCATGCGCGTCATGGTGACCGCAGTGACGACCGAGGTCAGAATGCCCAAGCCCAGCGAGACGGCGAAGCCGCGCACCGCGCCCGAGCCGAACAGATAGAGGATGAGCGCCGCCACGAACATCGTCACGTTGGAATCGATGATGGTTGCGAAGGCGCGGCGAAAGCCGGCGTCGAGGGCGGAAACGACGGAGCGGCCGAGATGCGCCTCCTCGCGGATGCGCTCGTAGATCAGGACGTTCGAATCGACCGCCATGCCGATGGTGAAGACGATGCCGGCGATGCCGGGCAGCGTGAGCGTCGCGCCGAGCAGCGCCATCGAGGCGAAGATGAACAGGATGTGCACCGCGAGGGCGAGATCGGCGAAGACGCCGAAGATGCCGTAGGTCGTGATCATGTAGACGACGACCAGCGCCGCGCCGACATACGCTGCGCGCTTGCCGGCGTCGATCGAGTCCTGGCCTAAGCCCGGACCGACCGTGCGTTCCTCGACCACCGTAAGTTTGGCCGGCAAGGCGCCGGCGCGCAACAGGATGGCCAGGCTCGAGGCCTCGTCGAGCGAGAAATTGCCGGTGATCTGCCCGGTCCCGCCAGTGATGGGGGAGCGGATCACCGGGGCGGAAATGACCTTGCCATCGAGCACGATGGCGAACGGCCGGCCGACATTCTCGGAGGTCACCTGGCCGAACTTCTGGCCGCCGCGCAGGTTGAAGCGGAAGGTGACATCCGGCTCGCCGGTCTGCTGGTCGAAGCTCTGCTGCGCGTCGACCAGGTCCGCGCCGTCGACCATGACCCGCTTCTGCACCGGCACCGTTCCGCCGCCTTTCTGCATTGGCAGGTTTTCGACTTCATTCGGCGGGTCGCCCGGTTGCCCGACCAGGCGGAACTCGAGCTTGGCGGTCTGGCCGATGATCTCCTTGAGCTTCGTGGTGTCCTGAAGGCCCGGCACTTCGATCAGCACCCGGTCGGCGCCCTGCCGCTGGACAATGGTCTCCTTGGTGCCCATGGCGTTGATGCGGCGGTCGAGCACTTCGATCGATTGCCCGACCGCATGGCGCAGCTTGTCGGCGATGGCCGCGTCGGTCAGCGCCAGCAGAACGCCCTCGGAGGTTTGCGTCACGTCGAGCGTGCGCCCGTTTCCACCGGCCAGCGGCCCGCCGATCGGCTGGCTCACCGACTGCAGGAGGTCGAACGCCTTGGCGCGCTCGGCCGGGTCGGCCACCCGCACCAGCACGCCTCGCGGCTGGACCGCGATGCCGCCGGAGATCGCAATCCTTCCGTCGCGCAGCTTCTGCCGGACGTCGTCGCGCAAAGCGTCAACCTGACTCTTGACCACCGAGGCGTGGTCGACCTCCATCAGCATGTAGGCGCCGCCCTGGAGATCGAGGCCGAGCACGATCTGGCGCATGGGAACGAAGCTGGGCAGCCGCGCGGCGAGCGCGTCCACGGTCTCGGTCCGCATGAAGGTCGGCAGGATCACCAGCACCGCGGCCGCCACCAGCGCCAGGACGGAGGCCAATTTCCAGTTCGCGAAACGAAGCATCAGGCTTTCTATTCTCAGGAACGAAACGTCGATCGCCCGGGATGACGCCGGGCCCGGCCGTCAGGGGTTGGGCGCATCCTTCTTGGCCGGCGACTTGGCGGGCGTCCCCGAATCCTTGACGGGCTCGCCCTTGGCGCGCACTTCAGAGATGCCGGAGCGGGCGAGGCGCACGCGCACGTTGGGGGCTATCTCCAACTCAACCTCGTTGTCGTCGACCGACTTTGTGACCTTGCCGATGAGCCCCCCGGTGGTGACGACGACATCGCCGCGCCGCGCCGCCTGCACCATTTCGCGCTGCTCCTTCGCTCGCCGCTGCTGCGGCCGCCACAGCACGAAATAGACGATCGCGATCATGGCCACGATCGGCACCAGCTGAACCAGCGTGTCGGTGCTGGCCCCGAAAGGGCCAGCGCCGCTGGCTTGTGCGTAGGCTGCGGTGATCAACACGGGGGACGGCAACTCCGGCGGCGCGAAAGCCGCGCCGTTCATCGAGGGGTCATCAAAAAGGCGTCGCATATATAGCCCGGACCCCGCGAAAGCAACGGCTCGCGGGTGGACGAACGGCTTTGGCCACGAACGCCAAGGCTTTTCTCACGCTCGAGCTATAGTATAAGAACGTCCCGTCGATTCGGACGGGAGGGGGTGGACATGAACAAGCAGGCAGCTGAGTTTATCGGCACGTTCGCGCTGGTGTTTTTCGGCGTGGGCACTGCGGTGATCGGCGGCATGGGCTCAGGGGCGACGGCGGTCGACCTTCTTGGCATCGCGAGCGCCTTCGGCTTCGCCATTGTCGCGATGGCCTATGGCATCGGGCCGATCTCCGGCTGCCATGTCAATCCAGCGGTGAGCTTCGGGGTTTATGTCGCGGGCCGCATGAGCGCAGCCGACATGATCGGCTACTGGATCGCCCAGATCCTGGGCGCGATCTTGGGGGCGGCGGTGCTCTATGTCATGCTGTCCGGCAAGGCCCACGGCTGGGACGGCGGCCTCGGACAGAACGGCTGGGGACCAGGTCATTTCGGCGAATACGGCTTGGGCTCCGCCTTCGTCTTCGAAGTGGTGGGGACGTTCCTGTTCCTGGTGTGCATTCTCGGCGTCACCCACCCGATCGCGCCGACCGGCTTCGCCGGCCTCGCCATCGGCCTCACGCTGGTGGTGATTCATCTGGTCGGCATCAACGTCACCGGCACATCGGTCAATCCGGCCCGCTCGATCGGTCCGGCGCTGGTCGGGATCGGTTCGAACCCCGGCGCGGTCGCGCAACTGTGGCTGTTCATCATCGCGCCGCTGATCGGAGCGGGAGCTGCAGGCCTTCTGTTCCGCACCGGAGCCATGTTGGACATCCCGAACAAGCCTTGAGCGAAGGGAGCTTCGGAATCATACGGGGCGGAACCGCGCAGGCGGCCGAGCGTCTCCGCCCCGTTCGTCCGCGATTTGATCTAACTCTCAGGTCGCGTCGGTCCGCCCCAGCCACCGGGCCGACGAACAAGCCTTGGGGGGCGTTACTCAAGCTGCCTCGGACTTCGCCTCGGCCGCTGTCGCCTCGGCCGTGGCCGGGGCCTTCATCACCCCGGTCGTTTCGTTGACGATGACGCTCTTCCAGATGTTGTCGTTGGGCACGATCTTGGTGAGCCCATCCTCCGTGCGGATGTAGGTGCTGAAGATGGTCACGTGGGTGACCTTGCCCTTGATCCCGCCGCCGACCTCGACGTTGTCACCGACGTCGAAGGGCTTGAACACCATGATCAAGAGCCCGCTGGCGAAGTTGCTGAGCGTGCCCTGCAAGGCGAAGGCGACGACGAAGCCGGCCGCGCCGATGACCGCGAGCAGCGGCGCCAGGTTCACCTCGAGCGCGGACAAGGCGAGCAGGAAGCCGATCGCGACAATGACGCGCCCGGAGGACGAGATGATGAAGTCGCGCAAGAGCTGCGAGGTCACGTGATCCCCGCTCATGACGCGCCGCAGGATCATGCGGACGATCCTGGCGACGATGATCGCCCCGATGATGTAAGCGAGAAATGTCCCCACATCGCGCGCCAGCCTGAGCCCGCCCTCCTCGGAAGAAAGCCAGCCTGAAATTCTCGCCAGGGTCGCGGTTCGGTCGGTAACGTCGATTTTGATGCCGCCGATCGAGGCGATGTAGAGGCGGTAGGGCTTCCCGTCGCCGCCTTTGGCTTCGAACTTGTCGAGGACCAGTTTCAGACGGTCGGTCAGCCCGGTGCGCTCACCCATCAATTGCGTGCTGTAATCGACGAGCTGAACCTTGACGTCGGTCTTGGCGGCGGTGGCCTCGTCAGCCTTCTCAGCCAGCTTCTCGGCCTTTTTCGAGCTGTCGGCGACTGCGGCGGTGGCCGCTCCGGGCGCAATTGTGGCCGCCGCCGCCGGGGTTGATTGAGTCAGCGTCTTGATCTGGTCCGCAGCGGCGGCTTCTTTCTCAGTCGCGGCGACCACCTTCTCAACCTTTGCGGCGCCACCCGCGCCGCCGGATTTCTTCGCCGCGGATTCGGCCGCCTTCTGCAGAACGGCCTTGTCGCTCGCAGCCGGCACGACCCCTGCGCTTGCTGTTGCGGTCCCGGCATCGACAATGGCGGCCGGCGGAGGCGCCGCCTCGGCTTGTTTGGCCATGGCGGCGGTGGTCGCCTCGGCTTTCTTGTCCTCCTTGGCGGTCTCCTTGCTCGCGGTTTTGACCGTTTCGGCCAGATTTTTCTGGGCGGCCGCGAGATGCTGGGTAGCCGTCTCCTTATCCTTGTCGGACGTCGCGGCTTTGACCTCTTCGGTCGCCTTCGCGAGATCGGCCGCGGCGGTCTTCTGCTTCTCCAATTGCGCGATTTCGCGGTTCTTTCGGCGGACATCCAGTTCCGCGACGGTGATCTCGCGCTCCTTGGCCCTCAGCAGCGCATACCACCCTTTCGCCTCGGTCTCCGTCTCCTCCATCGTCATCGGCGCCAGGAGAAGCTCGAGATCGTCGAGCGCGATCTGCGGGTCCTTGGTGGTGACCGGCTCAGCCTCCTTGGCGGCGACCTTCGTACCCGAGACGGTCGCGGTGGACGAAGCGCCGTCATCGGCATGGGAGGCCGACGGCGCGCCCATGCCCAGAACAATCGAGAGAGCAACAGACGCAAGAACCCGATTTAGAATTTGACGCCCGACCAACACTGCACGTCTCCCGACATCGAATAAAGCCTCCGGCTGCACCTGACGCTTGACGGCTGCTATACAACAAGCCTCGGCCAGTCTGAACTTCTCGACGAGGCTCGTCCTAGGCGCCGCGCCTCGCGGTTGACCATTCGATCTTGCCAGACCGAGCGCGCCGCGCGAAAAGCGCGCCCATGCTGCACATCAGCGCCCTCACCTATCGCCTCGGCGAGCGTCTCCTGATCGACAACGCGACCGCCCCGCTGCCGTCTGGCGCGCATGTCGGCCTCGTCGGGCGCAACGGCGCCGGCAAGACCACGCTCTTCCGCATTCTCCGTGGCGAGCTAGCGCCGGAGACTGGCGCGATCATGGTCCCCAAGGGCGCGCGCGTCGGCAGCGTCGATCAGGAGGCTCCGGCTGGCGCCGAAAGCCTTGTCGACTTCGTGCTTTCCGCCGACGTTGAGCGCGAGGCGCTGATGGCTGAAGCGGAAACCGCCGACGATCCGGAGCGCATCGCGGAAATCCACACGCGCCTGGTTGATATCGAAGCCCATAACGCCCCGGCGCGGGCGGCACGGATCCTCAAAGGGCTCGGCTTCGATGAGGACGCGCAAGGCCGCTCGCTCGGAGAATTTTCCGGTGGCTGGAGGATGCGCGTTGCGCTCGCCGCGGTGCTGTTCTCCGAACCCGATATTTTGCTGCTCGATGAGCCGACCAACTACCTCGACCTCGAAGGCGTGTTGTGGCTCACCGACTACCTCAAGACCTGCCAGGCGACGATTCTGGTCATCAGCCACGACCGCGACCTGCTCGATGATGTCGCGCAACAGATCCTTCATCTCGACCGCGGAAAGCTGACTTTGTGGAGCGGCGGTTACTCGAGCTTCGAGCGCCAGCGGCATGAGCAGCAGATCCTCGCCGGCAAGGCGGCCAAGAAGCAGGAGGAGAAGCGCGCCCATTTGCAGGTTTTCGTCGACCGCTTTCGCGCCAAGGCGTCTAAGGCCGTGCAGGCCCAGTCGCGACTCAAGATGCTGGCCAAGATGGCGCCGGTCGCGGCGATCGTCGACGAGTCTGTGCTGCCGTTCAAGTGGCCGCCGGTCGTCAAACGCCTGAGCCCGCCGATCGTGACCCTGGATAAGGTGAGCGCCGGTTACGATGGACGCGCCGTCATCAGTCGCATCGATCTGTCGCTTGCCGACGACGACCGCATCGGCCTCCTTGGCCAGAACGGCAACGGCAAGTCGACCTTCGCCAAGCTCGTCTCCGGGCGCCTCGAGCCAATGGCGGGAAAGATGGTGCGCGCGAACCGGCTTCAGGTCGGCTATTTCGCCCAGCACCAGATCGATGAGCTTGAACCCGGCGGCAGCGTCTACGACCATATCGCCGAGCGCATGCGCGGCGAGGCAATATCGAAGATCCGGGGTCGCGCGGCGATGATCGGCTTCTCCGGGGCGCGCGCGGACACCAAGGTCGACTCGCTCTCGGGCGGCGAGAAGGCGCGCCTCATGATGGGACTTGCCGCGTTCGACGGACCGCAGCTTCTCATCCTCGACGAGCCGACCAACCATCTCGACATCGACAGCCGCGGCGAACTGATCGAGGCGATCAACGACTACGAGGGCGCCTGCATTCTGGTGTCGCATGACAGGCGCCTGCTCGAGGCCACCGTCGACCGGCTCTGGCTGGCGGCGAACGGGACGGTGAAACCGTTCGACGGCGATCTCGCCGACTACAGCCGATTCGTGCTGAGCGGCGCCGAACCGCAACAAAGAGCGAAACGTGAAACCCCGGTCGTCGCGGGGCCCAAGCCCAGGCGTGAGCCTCAGCCGATCAAACGGGAGATCGCCGCGCTCGAAGACAAGCTGGATCGCTTCCATGATCTTCTTCGCCGGATCGACGACGCGCTGGCGCAGGCGAGCGCGCGCAACAGCGATGCGGCCAAGATGACCGATCTCGCGGCGAAGCGCGCCGAGCTGGAGCGCGCGATAATCGCAACGGAAAAGGCATGGTTCGCGCTGACGGCCGAGGCGGAACAGACATGAGCGCGGCGCGGTTGCGGGCGATTGGGGTCGCGGTCGGGCTCCTCATCACGGCGAGCGCGTCGGCGGCCGAGCCTGCGCCCTGGCCAGACAGCCTCCTCGGCCGGCTCGAAGCGCTTGCGCTCATCGAGAGCCTCAACGCCGACCTGTTGAGCCACGACAGCGCGACGCTGACGCTCGAACGCTGGTGCGCCGCACACCGGCTGGCCAATCCCGCGCGCATCCTCGCCGAGCGCGTGCGCGACACGATGAAAGAGGCCGGCCCTGAGGTGCGGGCCGCGCTCGACGTCAAGCCGGACGAGAAGCTCGGCTACCGCCGGGTTCGTCTCAAATGCGGTGATCATGTGCTCTCCGAGGCCGACAACTGGTACGTTCCCTCGCGGCTCACGCCCGAGATGAATCATGCGCTCGAGACCACCGACACGCCGTTTGGCAAGGCGGTGGCGGCGCTCCATTTCCGCCGCCATACGCTGTCCGCGGACCTCTTGTGGCGGCCGCTGCCGAAGGGCTGGGAGATGAACGTCGCGCCCACGTCCGACGACAAGGGCGCGCTCGCCATTCCCGGCCACGTGCTCGAGCATCGGGCGGTGCTGTCGACGCCGGACGGCGAGCCGTTCAGCGAGGTGGTGGAGACCTATACCGGCGAGGTTCTCGCCTTCCCGCCGCCGAGATGAGGATCGCGCTCAACCATATTGTTCGTCGCTGACCTTCTCCATCCAGTTGGTCGGCGCCTCGTTTATGGCGACGTGGGTCATGGCGGCGGCCGGCGAGGCGCCGTGCCAGTGCTTTTCGCCCGGGCCGATCAGGACGACGTCGCCGGGGTTGATCTCCTCGATCGGCCCGCCCTCGGTCTGAACGCGGCCCGAGCCGGCGGTGACCATCAGGATCTGGCCCTTCGGATGGGTATGCCACGCGGTCCGGGCGCGGGGCTGGAAGGTGACGACTCGCCAGTCCGCGCCGGCGGCCGGACCCGGCGTAATCGGCCGATCGACGTGCACCGCGCCGGTGAAGTTCGTGGCGGGCCCGGCTTCGCTCGAAACCCTTCGCTTGATTTCCATGGCGGTGTTCCCCTGTTGGCGCGATGCGTTGGCGCTGGCCAGTCTAAGCGCGCGTGAGCGTCGCGACTAGGCGCAATACGCTCGTGGACTTGCCCTCCCAGGCGCGAGCTTGCGGCGCCTCGCCATTCGAGCCGCCCTTTCCTATCGCGCACGAACCGCGTACCGATCAGGGCGATTGACCCGCGTTTTCGAGCGCGGTCATGGAACGCCAAGCGAGAGAGGAAACGGGGATGTTCGTCGACGGCCTGTTCAAGGGCAAGAAAATCCTCATAACCGGCGGCGGCACGGGGCTCGGCAAGGCGATGGCCGAGGAGTTCCTGAGCCTCGGCGCCGAAATCGCGATCTGCGGCCGGCGCAAGAGCGTCTGCGATGAGACCGCCGCGGAGCTCATCAAGGCGCATGGCGGACGGGTCGCAAGCTACGGCGTCGACATCCGCGACGCGGCCGCGGTCGACGCGATGATCGAGGAGATTTTCCGCGACGGGCCCCTCACCGGCCTCGTCAACAACGCCGCCGGCAATTTTATCTCGCGCACCGAGGACTTGTCGCCGCGCGGCTTCGACGCCATCGCCAATATTGTCATGCATGGCACGTTCTACGTGACGCAGGCGGTGGGCAAGCGCTGGATCAAGGCCGGGCAGAAGGGCAGCGTGATCTCGATCGCGGTCACCTGGGTGCGCAATGGCGGTCCATTCGTCACGCCTTCGGCGATGAGCAAGGCGGCGATCCAGGCCATGACCATGTCGCTCGCGCAGGAATGGGGTCGCTACGGCATTCGCCTCAACGCCATTGCGCCTGGCGAAATCCCGACCGAGGGGATGAGCAAGCGTTTGATGCCCGGCGCCGAGCCGGGCGCGTCCGCCGCGCGCAATCCAATGGGCCGGGTCGGCCGAATGGAGGAATTGCAAAATCTCGCGACGTTCCTGATGTCCGATGGCTGCGAGTGGTTGAGCGGCGAGACGATCGTGATGGACGGCGCCGAGGCGATGGCGACCGGCGGAAATTTCTATGAATTGCGCCGCTGGGGCGATTCCGAATGGAAAGCGGCGCGCGATGCGATCCAGGCGCTGAACGCGCGCGATAAGGCTGAGCGGGGGTGAGGTTGCGATCCGATCAAGGCCTCTCCATGCTTGCGGTGACCAGACCGTCAAGGAGACCATCGTGAGCAAGACACTCGTCATCGGCGCCGCCGGGCTTATAGGGGCGGAGGTTGTCAAGGCGCTCGGCGAGAGCGCGTGCGTACGAGCATCGCGCAGTTCGGACGAGCGCGTCGACATCTCCGATCCGAAATCGCTCGCCGCGTTGTTCGAACGTGTCGGCGAGCTGGATGGAATCATCTGCACCGGCGGCGCGGCGCGCTTCAGGCCGTGGGATCAGCTGACCGACGAGGACTGGACGTTTTCGCTCGCCAACAAATTGCTGGGACAGGTCAATGTCGTCCGCTACGGGGCAAAGAACGTCCGCGCCGGCGGCGCGATCACCCTCACCACAGGTCTGGCGTCGCAATATCCCGCCCCCGGCAGCGCGATCATCACCACCGTCAATGCGGCCGTCGAGGCTTTCGTCCGGGCCGCGGCCGTCGAGCCGTCAATCATTGTGCGCGTCAACGCCGTCTCGCCGGGCTGGGTCGCGGAGACATTGCAGGCGATCGGCCGCAATCCGGCCGATGGCGTTCCGGCAGCCGAGGTGGCCAGGATCATTGTCCGGCAATTCCGCGAGGGTCCGACGGGATCGGTGGCGCCGGCGGCGGTCAAGGTCTAAGAGCCGCCGACAGCGGCGCGCCGAGTCGCCCCCCGGCGTGCCGCGCTTTGACAGGCCGCAAAGCTTCGCCTAGCCCTTCGGGCATGGAACGGACGTGGCTAGAGGAGCCCCGCGCGTCGCGGTGGGCCGCGGAAGGGACCGGGCTCGCCGCCGATTGGGCGATTGTCGCCTTCGGCGTGTTTCTGTTCTGGCTTTCGGACAGCCATCCCTCGCTGATGCCGTTCTGGGCCCCCTGGGATTTCTCGCCGCTCGTCTATCTGGCGACGGCGCTCACGCTGCTCTGGTTCTTTCGCGGCGTCGCGATCGCGCCGCCGAAGGAGCGGCCTCCGGTCTGGCGGCGCGCGCTGTTCGTGATCGGGGTGCTCGCAGCCTACGCCGTGCTGCAGACGCGGTTCGAATACTGGTCGCAGCACATGTTTTTTCTCAACCGCGTCCAGCATGTTGCGATGCATCACTTAAGCCCCTTCCTGATTGCGCTGAGTTGGGTCGGCGCCTCGATCAAGCGCGGCATGCCGCGCTGGGCTCGGCGCGTGGTTGAGAGCCGTCTCGCGGGCGCGACGATCCACGTGCTGCAGCAGCCTGTGCTGGCGGCGTTCCTGTTCGTCGGGCTGTTCTATTTCTGGCTGATCCCGGCGGTCCATTTTCGCGCGATGATCGACGCCAGGCTTTACGCGCTGATGAACTGGAGCATGGTTCTGGACGGAATCCTCTTCTGGTGCCTGGTCCTCGATCCGCGCCGGTCGCCGCCGGCGCGCGTGTCCTTCGGCGGGCGGGCGGCCCTCTCGCTTGCTGTCATGTTTCCGCAGATCCTGCTCGGCGCGATCATCGTCTTCTCGTCGCGCGACCTTTATCCCTACTACGATCTCTGCGGCCGTCTTTTCCCCTCGATCAGTGCGCTCGACGATCAGCAGTTCGGCGGCCTGATAATCTGGATTCCCCCGGCGATGATGAGCGTCGCTGGAGTGCTCGTGGTCGTGAACGCGATGAGGCTCAGTGATGAATCGATTGCGGAGACCGACAAGGACGCCGCCGCCCTCGCTGCGCTCTCACGCCGCTGGACGGGCGTCTAGAGCCTGCGGCGATTCGATCGAATCGCAGCTGACTCCAGGTTCCTTGATTTCGCGCGCTTTTTCGCGAAAAACCGACGTCCACTTTTTCGCCGCGCGCTTCAGGCTCGGGCTTTGCGCGCTGGCGCTGGCGGTCCCTGCCGCGCTGGCGGCGGAGCCGGGTCTCACCGTCAGCGAGCCGTGGCTGCGCCTCATCATTCCCTCGCGGCCGGCGGCCGGATATTTCGTCCTTTCGAACCAGACCGGGCAGACCCGCACGCTGGTCGGCGCCGCCTCGCCCGGATGCGGCGCCCTCATGCTCCATCGCAGCGTCAGCGACAACGGCCAGGAGCGGATGGAGATGGTGGACAGCGTGGCCGTGCCGCCCCATGGACAAGTCAAATTCGCGCCCGGCGGATACCATCTGATGTGCATGTCGCCCACCGCCGCCGCCTCGCCCGGACGCTCGGTTCCCGTCACCCTCAGCTTTCAGGACGGCGGTTCGCTCACGACGAGCTTCGCGGTGCGCGGCGCGACGGGCGAGTGAGCCAAGACTCGATGATCGGAAACAATCATCGCTTCAGACGAACCTCGTGAGCCAGCCGAACAGGCCCGACGGATTGCCCTCGTTGACCAGGCGCCGGAGGTCGGCCGTGACGCCTGCGATGTCGCCTGCCGTGGAGCCGAGCGAGGGAATCAGCAGGCGCGCCGCGCCCGTGGCGTCGAACACATAGATGGCCGAGCCGTGCGTCACCTCGTAGGCGTGCGTCGCGGTCGCGGGCGTGACGGAATAGGCGATCCGATAGCGGCGCGCGAGGGAGGCGATCTGGTCCGGATCGCCGCGCAATCCCTCGATCTGAGGCGCGAAGCTCTTCACGTAGTCCGCCAGCACCGAAAGCGTGTCGCGAGCGGGGTCGACCGTCACGAACAGCAGGCGCACGCGCTCGGCGTCGGGACCCAGCCTTTTGAGAATTTCGGCGACGTTCGCGAGCGTCGTGGGACAGACGTCTGGGCAGAAGGTGTAGCCGAAATAGAGCATGACGATGTCGCCGCGATAATCGGCTTCGGTCACCTGGCGCCGGTCCGAGGCCCGCGTCATGGCGAATTTGAGCAGGGGCGAATTGCCCGATATGTCGATCGCGCTCCGATCGGCGCCGCTTCGGCAGCCGCCGACGAGCGCGGCGCCGGTCAGCGCGAGCGCGCGCCGCCGGGTGATCGAGGCGGCGGGCGGCGGGACGGTCTTCTCTACCACTGCGGCGCGCCGCGCGAAGCCTCCGCGAGCGAGGCGGCGAGATAAGGCGCGAACGAGCGCCAGACTTCGATGTGGAAGGCGCCTTCCGCGCGGCGCCAGAGCACGATCTCGACCTTGTCGAACAATGTGCGTGTGGCGAAGCCGGCGGGAAACGCGTTGAGGCTGAGATCGAGCGGGCAGCCGGCGTTGACGACGCGCGCGGCCGCCGCGCCGCTGGCGATCAGGCCAATCTGGCGATGCGAGACGTCGACGAGGCTGTGGGCCGTTCCGTCGAGCACCGATTCCAGCGTGTCGCTGACGGCGGCCGCGTCCTCGTCGCCGGCGAGCAGCAGCCATTCGTCGGGCCCGAGCCACAGCGCCCCGCGCTTGTCCCGCTCGCCCGCGAGGCCAAGCCGCGACGGCGGCTCGGCGCCGAACGCCATTCCGCACGCGACCCGCACCGCCTCTGGCCCACGCAGGATGAAACGCGCCGCGGGCGGAGCCTCGGCCAACGCAAAGCGCGGCGCGGCGGGGAGCGCGAGCCCCTGAAGCGGCGAGCGGGCGACGAGGGCTGCGTCAGACATTGAGCCGCGCTCCCTCTTTGTCATAGAAAACAGGATCCACGACCGTCACCTGAACCGCGCCGCCGGGCATCGGGACATAAAGCCTCGCGCCGACGCGCGAGCGCCCCGCCGCGACCAGCGCAAGCGCGATCGGACGGCCCAAAGCCTCGCTGCGATAGGACGAGGTGACATGGCCGAGCGCCGAGGCGCCAATCGGCGGGCTAGGGCTCTCTGTCACCTGCGCGCCTTCTTCGAGCGCGATCGCCGGATTGTCAGTCAGGAGGCCTACAAGCTGCTTGCGATTGTCCAGGAGCATGTCGGGCCGGGTGAGCGAGCGTTTGCCGACGAAATCCTTCTTGGCTTTGCCGATCGCCCGGTCGAGCCCGAGGTCGGCCAGCGTCACCGTGCCGTCGGTCTCCTGCCCCACGATCACATAGCCCTTCTCGGCGCGCATCACATGCATGGCCTCGGTTCCGTACACGCACCCGCCCTGCTTCTGGACCTCGCTCCACACCGCCTCCCAGACCCCGCGACCGAAATGCGAAGGCACGTTGATCTCGTAGCCGAGTTCGCCGGTGAAGCTCACCCTCATGAGCCGCGCCAGAACGCCGCGCACACGCGCTTCGCGCACGGCCATGTGCGGAAGGGCGTTGTTCGAGAGATCCACGCCTTCGAGAAGGGGCGCGATCGTCTCCCTGGCGCGCGGCCCCTGCACGGCGATGGTCGCCCATTGCTCGGTGGCCGAGGTGAGCCAGACCCTGAGATCCGTGAACTCGGTCTGGAGATAGTCCTCCATATGGGCGAGCACGCGTGGCGCGCCGCCGGTGGTCGTCGTCACATGGAAGCGATCGGGGCCCATGCGCGCGATCACGCCGTCGTCCATGAGGAAGCCGGCTTCGTTCAGCATGAGCCCGTAGCGACAGCGCCCGACCTCGAGCTTCTGGAACGCGTTGGCGTACATGCGCTCGAGGAACGTCGCCGCGTCGGCGCCGACGACCTCGATCTTGCCGAGCGTGGTGGCGTCAAACAGGCCGACGCTGGCGCGCGTCGTGCGGCATTCGCGCGCGACCGCCGCGTGCATCGATTCGCCAGCGCGCGCGAAATACCAGGCGCGCTTCCATTGGCCCACATTCTCGAACGCGGCGCCGTTTTCGGCCGCCCATTCGTGAATGGGCGTGCGGCGGATGGGATCGAACGCGTCGCCGCGGGCGGGGCCGGCGAAGGCGCCGAAGGTCACCGGCGTATAGGGCGGGCGGAAGGTGGTTAAGCCAACTTCGGGTATCGGCTTTCCGAGCGCCGCGGCGGCGAGGCCAAGCGTGTTCATGTTGGAAAGCTTGCCCTGGTCGGTCGCCATGCCGGTCGTGGTGTAGCGCTTGATGTGCTCGATCGAGCGCATGCCCTCCTGCACCGCCAGGCTCACATCCTTGGCGCAGACGTCGTTCTGGAAATCGACGAAGGCTTTCGCGCGACGGTCGGCTGGACGCGACGGTCCGGCGTGCGCTCCGTCCCGCGCGGCTATGACGCCGCCGACGGCGTAGGTTCGCGCGCTCCGAGTGGCGAAGCCGGCTGCGGCCGCCGCCGTGCGCCCGGCTGCGTCGCCTTCGGCGAGCGCGCCCGGCAGATCGAAGGCCGCGTTGCAGGCCCCGGCCGAGCGCTCGCGCTGAGCCGACGCTCCCGGCTTGAAAACCTGCAGGCTCTCATCGAAGACGAGCTTGCCGCGCGATTGCGAGAAGAGATGCACGGAGGGCGTCCATCCGCCCGACATCAGGAGCGCATCGCAGGCGATTTTTTGCTCGCCGCCCTGATGCCTGATGCGAACCGCCTTGACCCGCAGGCGACCATCGGCGCCAAGAATCTCGGCCCCCGCCGCGACCTCGATGTCCGCGGCGCGCGCGGCCTCGGGCAGAGGCCCGCTGACCTCGCTCCGTAGATCGGCGATCAGCGCGACGCCGACGCCGGCCTTCTTGAGATCGAGCGCGGCGCGATAGGCGCTGTCATGCGTGGTCGCGATGACGACGCGATCGCCCACCCTTGCGCGATATTGGAGAGCATAGCGGAGCGCGGAATCGGCGAGCATGACGCCCGGCCGGTCGTTGTCCGGAAAGACCAGCGGACGCTCGATCGCGCCGGCCGCCAGCACCACCTCGCGCGCCCGCATCTGCCACAAGCGTTCGCGCGGCAGATCGGGATCGGCGGCGAGGTCGACCTCGGGGAGGCGCTCGTCGAGCCCGACAAAATTCTGCGCGTAATAGCCGAACGCCTGCGTGCGGGTCATCAGGCGCACGTTTGGCCTGGACCGAAGCGCGGCGAGCGCGCCCGCAAGCCAATCGCGCGCGCTGTTGCCCTCGATCTCGGCCTCGGTCTCGGCGAGCAGTGAGCCCCCGAACGCTGGATTTTCGTCGCAGACGACCACCCGCGCGCCGCTTTCGCTCGCGGAGAGCGCCGCCGCAAGCCCTGCAGGCCCCGCGCCGACGACGAGCACGTCACAATGGTCGAACAGGCGCTGATAGCGGTCAGGATCGGGCTCGCGCGGAGGCTTGCCCAAGCCCGCAGCGCGACGGATCATCGGCTCATAGACATGGCGCCAGGCCCAACTCGGCCCCATGAAGGTCTTGTAGTAGAAGCCCGCGCCGAACAGCGGCGAAAGCAGGTCGTTGACCGCGCCAAGGTCGAACTTGAGCGAGGGCCAGCGGTTCTGGCTCGAAGCGCGGAGCCCATCGTAAAGCTCGATCTGGGTCGCGCGCAGATTCGGGGTTGCACGGCCCTGTCCGTGCTCGAGCGTGACGAGCGCATTCGGCTCTTCGGCGCCGGCGCTAAGGATTCCACGCGGCCGGTGATATTTGAACGAGCGGCCGACCAGATGCATGCCGTTGGCGATCAGGGCGGACGCGAGCGTGTCGCCGGCGTAGCCCTGGTAATCGAGTCCGTCGAAGTTGAACACGAGGGGGCGCGAAGGGTCGACCGAACCGCCGCCCGGGAGACGAAACGGCTGGCTCATGCGCCGCGTCCGGCGCGTTCGGCCGCGACATCGGGCCGCGGCTCGCCCGCCTTGTAAGTCGCAAGAATTCTGTCGCTCAAAGTGTCACGCAGGCAATTGAAGAAGCGTCCGCAGCCGTGCGCGTGGCGCCAGCGCTCGGCCAGCACGCCCTTCGGATTGGAGCGGAAATAAAGGAAGTTTGCCCATTCCGCATCGGTGAGTGCGCTGGCGTCGGCGGGGCGCGCGATGTGCGCTTCGCCCCCGTAGGCGAACTCGATCTCCGGGCGGGCCATGCCGCAATAGGGGCAAGCGATCAGCAGCATGGGGACGACGCTCGCGCGAATTTCGGCCGATCCGGAGCCGCCCTCATCCGGCCGGCTACCGCCGGCCACCTTCTCCCCGGGGGAGCAGGAATCTTCGGCGCCAACGCGCCCCCTCTCCCTCCGGGAGAGAGTCGGGGTGAGGGCGCGCCGAGCGGACTGGCCGGGAGCATGCCCACGCGCCTCAATGCGCGACCGCCGCCGCTGCGGCTTCGTCGATGAGACGGCCGGAGCGAAAGCGCTGAAGGGTGAAGGGCGCGGCGATGGGATGCGGCTCGCTCTTGGCGATCGTGTGGGCAAACACATGGCCCGAGCCCGGCGTCGCCTTGAAGCCGCCGGTGCCCCAGCCGCAATTGACGAACAGGCCAGGAACGGGGGTCAGGCCGATGATTGGCGAGCGATCGGGCGTGACGTCGACGATGCCGCCCCAGTTACGCAGCATGCGCATGCGGCGCACCGGCGGGAAGAGTTCGCAGATCGCTTCGAGCGTGTGGTTGGCGATGTGCAGGCCGCCGGTCTGCGAATAGGACATATAGGCGTCGGTGCCGGCGCCGATGACAAGCTCACCCTTGTCCGATTGCGACATATAGGCGTGGATCGTGTTCGACATCACGACACAGGGCATCATCGGCTTGACCGGCTCGCTGACCAGCGCCTGTAAGGGATAGCTCTCGAGCGGCATGCGGACCCCGGCCATCGCCATCACCACGGATGTATGGCCAGCGGCGACGACGCCGAGCTTTTTGGTCGCGATCGGCCCGCGCGTCGTCTCGACGCCCGAGACGACGCCAGACGCGTCGCGCCGGATTGCGGTCGCCTCGCAGTTCTGGATGATGTCGATTCCGCGCGCCGACGCCGCGCGCGCATAGCCCCAGGCGACCGCGTCGTGCCGCGCCGTGCCGCCGCGCCTTTGCAGCGCCGCGCCGACGACCGGATAGCGGACGTCGCGCGCGATGTTGAGGATCGGGCAGAAGGCCCTCGCTTCTTCCGGCGTCAGCCATTCGTTGTCGACGCCGGCCAGCCGATTGGCGTGGACGTGGCGCTTTGCCACCTGCACATCGTGCGTGTTGTGGGCCAGCATGAGGACCCCACGCGGTGAATACATCACGTTGTAATTGAGGTCGCGAGACAGCCCCTCCCAGAGCTTCAGCGCGTGATCATAAAGCGCCGCCGATTCCTCCCAGAGGTAGTTCGAGCGGATGATGGTGGTGTTGCGTCCGGTGTTGCCGCCCCCGAGCCAGCCCTTCTCCAGCACCGCGACATCGGCGAGCCCATGCTCCTTGGCCAGATAATAGGCGGTCGCGAGCCCGTGGCCGCCCGCACCGATGATGATGGCGTCATAGGCGGCCTTCGGCCCCGGGTTGCGCCATTGCTCCGGCCAGCCGGAATTGTGCTGAAACGCCTGCAACGCGACATTGGCAAAGGAAAACCGCACTTAACGCGCCTTGAGCTGATTTCGGCGGCGACGTTTGCTCTGTTCCGCTCGCGATTGCGAGAATAATTTCGTGGCGGCTGCGAAACTTTAACGCGCGTCCCGGCCATCCGGCCTACCGCCGCTGAAATGTGAGTGCAAGCCGGCGCTTCCGCTCGATCGGCGGAGGGCCAGACGTTCGCTCGATGCGGTGAGCCTACGGCGGGGGGCAGGGCAGCGCGGGCTAGCGCGCGCAGCCGGTGAGGTCTTTCTCTTCGATGGCGAACACCTTGCCGGCCTCGACATGCACACCCTTCAGGGTGCATTGGCGCCCGTCCGCGAGCTTCAGCCGCGCGTCATAGGCGCCCGTCGCGACGCCCTTGACCTTCACCCGCTCGTCATGGTCGACCGTGCCGTCGGGATCGTTCTTGGTCTGGTTGGGACCGAACGCGGACGTGCCTGCGGGCGCGAGCTCAAGCGATTTCACGGTCGACGAGGTCAGATTCCAGAATTGCGTGTCTTTCGCCATTGCGGGTCCCGCGATGAGGATCGCGAGGAGGCCAAGTGGAATTGTGGGTTTCATCATTCCTCCCTGAAGCCGCCTCGGGCCGCGCGCCCGAGGCTCGACGTTTTGATGGTCATGGCGCCGGGCCGACCGGCGCCGATGATGAGAACATCTTAATGCGCGCCCGCGGCTCCGGCCGTCGAGGGATCGCCACGGGCGGTGGTCGCCGCGACCGCACTGTTCATGTCGCTTTTTACGCCGCCCCGTTGTCCGCCCGCAACGCCGGCGCTGTTCCGCGTTGAGGCGGTCTTTCCCGCTCTGCCGTGAAAGCGACGCGTTGCGGCGCCATCTCGAGCCATGGGCCGAGGCGAATCGCCGCTGGCGCTTCTTTCTGTTAGGGCTTTCCGGATGAACCTCCCCGCCTTCGCAACGCTGAGCATTTGTGGACTTGACGAACTCGACGGCCACCAAGGCCGGCGCGTCACCCATGTTCTGTCGATCCTTGATCCCGAATGGCCCGAGCCATCGGCGTTTCAGGCGTTCGATCCGCACTTTCGCACCACACTGCGCTTCCACGACGCAATCGAGCCGGGTCCAGGCGTCCTGTTGCCTGAGAAGGCCGACGTCGAAACGATCCTGGCGTTCGGCCGCGACGCGGGCGACGGTCCGCGCCTCTTGATCCACTGCCACGCCGGGATCTCTCGCTCGACGGCCGCCACGCTGATGATCATGGCGCAGGCTCATCCGCACGAAGGCGAGGATGCGATCGCCGGGCGGCTGATGGAGATCAGGCCGCAGGCATGGCCGAACTCGCGGATGGTCGCCTTCGCCGATGAGCTGCTGGATCGTGGCGGCCGGCTCTCCGCCGCGACCGCCGGCATCTATACGCGCCAACTCGAGAGGCGCCCGGAACTCGCCGAGATCATGCGCCGCGGCAACCGCGCGCGCGAGGTTGAACTCGGCCTGGGCGGGTCGCGAGCCGGCCTGTTCCAGAAGGCGAAACGCGCCGTGGCGCGGTTCGCCGCCAACGACGGTTCGGACGGCGGCTGATTTCGGGCCTTAACAGCGGGCCTCAACAGAAGGAGACCCGCCTTGCCGAATCGAGCGGGCGCCCGGCTTCCTGCCCGACGCGGCGCGTGCGATCCCTCAGGGTTTCTCACGGCGTGGGAAGGGAGAGGTTCCCTCCACCTCGCCGCCCCACCAGGTGATGAGCCGCGCGCTGCGCTGGTCGCGCACGTAAATCCACAGCCAGTTGAGAGCAACGCTAAGGCGATTGCGGACGCCAATCAGAAAATAGATGTGGGCGAAGCCCCACAGCCACCACGCGATGGCGCCCTTGAGCTTGATCCAGCCGAAGTCGATGACGGCGCGCCGCTTGCCGATCGTCGCCAAATCGCCCGCGTGCTTGTAGCGAAACGGCGGCGGCGGGGGCGCGCCGCGGAGCCGGGCGCGGATGACGCCGGCGACATAGGCGCCCTCCTGCTTGGCCGCTGGCGCGATGCCAGGAACCGCGCGCCCGTCCGGGCGAAGGACAATCGCCGCGTCGCCGATGGCGAAAATCTCCGCATGTCCTGGAACGGTGAGATCGGGCTCGACCTTGACGCGTCCAGCCTTGTCCGCCGGGGCGTCGAGCCACTGCGCAGCCGGCGAGGATTGAACTCCGGCGGCCCAGATGATCGTCGCTGCAGCCAACTGCCTGTTACCGAAGACGACGCCGTCGGCGCTGCACGCCGACACTGCCTGCCCAAGCACGACTTCGACGCCCAGCCCCTCAAGCGACCGCTTCGCATAGATCGACAGGTCCTCGGCGAAAGCGGGCAGCACGCGCGGACCGGCCTCGACCAGGACGATGCGCGCCTTACGCGTGTCGATGCGGCGAAACTCCGTTGGCAGCGTGGCGCGAGCCAGTTCGGCGATCGTGCCGGCAAGCTCGACCCCTGTCGGACCACCGCCGACAATGACGAAGGTCAGAAGCGCCGCCCGTTTCAGTTCATCGGGTTGGCGCTCGGCCTCTTCGAAGGCGAGGAGTATGCGGCCGCGAATGGTCGTCGCGTCCTCGAGCGTCTTCAAGCCGGGCGCGAACGGCTCCCAATCGTCATGGCCGAAATAGGCGTGCCGCGCGCCGGTCGCCAGCACGAGCGTGTCGTAGCGGAGCGTGGCGCCGGCATCGAGGTGAAGCTCGCGAGCCTGCTCGTCGATGGACTCGACGGAAGCAAGCAAAGTCGTGACATCCAAACGCCGGCGAAAGAGGCGCCGGATCGGCCACGCGATCTCCGAGGGCGGGAGCGACGCCGTCGCTACTTGATAGAGCAGCGGCTGAAACAGGTGGTGGTTGCGGCGGTCGACAATGGTGATGCGGACCGGCGCGCCGGCGAGCCGGTGAACCGTTTCGAGCCCGCCAAACCCGGCGCCGACCACGAGAACATGATGAGCGCTCATCGTCCCCTTCGCCGTCTCTAAGCCGCCCCTGAGGCATGATCGTCGGACAAGATGGCGCCGGCGGGGCCGAAGATGAAGACCCGCGCCAGGCGTCCGCGCCCGGCCGCGACAACGACGGCCTGGCGTGATACGGCAGACCGTCGGCGGGCGGCCGGCTTCCCCAAAGTCCGGAATCAACCCATGCGGCGCTATCGGATCGCGGTCATTCCCGGCGACGGGATCGGCAAGGAGGTCATTCCGGTCGGCCTCGAAGTGCTGAAGGCGCTCGCCGAGCGCGAGGGCGCACTCGAATTCGCCTTCGACTCGTTCGACTGGGGCTCGGATCTTTATCGCGCGACCGGCCTGATGATGCCGGACGACGGCCGCGAGCAAATCAAGGATCATGATGCGATCTATTTCGGCGCCGTCGGTTCGCCCGACGTGCCCGATCACATCAGCCTATGGGGCCTGAGGCTCGCGATCTGCCAGCCGTTCGATCAATACGCCAACGTGCGCCCCGCCCGCGTCCTGCCGGGGATAACGAGCCCGTTGCGCAGGGTGAGCGGGCCGGAGCTCGACTGGGTGATCGTGCGCGAGAATTCGGAGGGCGAATATGCGGGCGTCGGCGGGCGCGTTCATCGCGGCCTGCCGATCGAGGTCGCGACCGACGTCTCGATCATGACCCGCGCCGGCGTCGAGCGCATCTTCCGCTTCGCTTTCGCGCTCGCCCGCTCGCGTCCGCGCAAGCTCCTCACCATTGTCACCAAGTCGAACGCCCAGCGTCACGCCATGGTGATGTGGGACGAGATCGGCGCTGAGATCGCGCGCGAGTTCGCCGACGTGACGTGGGATAAGATGCTGGTCGACGCGATGACCATGCGGATGACGATCAAACCCGAAAGCCTGGATACGATCGTCGCCTCGAACCTGCACGCCGACATTCTGTCGGATCTGGCGGCGGCGCTCGCCGGCTCGCTCGGCGTCGCGCCGACCGCCAATCTCAATCCGGAGCGTCGCTTTCCCTCGATGTTCGAGCCGATCCATGGCTCAGCGTTCGACATCGCGGATAAGGGAATCGCCAATCCGGTCGGCTCGTTCTGGACCGGGGCGATGATGCTCGAACATCTCGGAGAGAAGGCGGCTGCGGATCGCTTGATGCGGGCGATCGAGCGCGTGACAGCCGACCCATCGCTGCACACGCCCGATCTCGGCGGCGTGGCGACCACACGCGCGGTGACCGACGCGACGATCGCGGCGATCCACGGCGACAACGTCTGAGCCTCACGGCGCCTTGACGCAGCTTTGGACGGGGAACACGCATTCCTGGCCGAGCGGGAATTTGCCGCCGTCGACGGCGGTGTAGCCGACCTCGCTGACGCGAGCGTTGGTCATCACCAAGACGACATCGCAACTTCCGCCCGGCGTGAAGGGAATTAAATTCGTGTTGAGACCGATTGCCCACTGGGGCCCATAGCCTCGCATTTGCCCGCCGACGTAAGTCCAGATTTCGGTCGCCTGACCGGATCGAACCCGTTCAGCCGGCGCGCCCATGCAGGCGAGAATGTCGCGCTTCGAAAGGCCGATCATCGACTGTTGCGCCACCTGGTCCACTTCGAGCGGCTGGCAGCCGGCGAGCGCCATTGCAACGATCAGGCCGGCGGCCGCCACGCATTTCCTCACCTCTCGCCCCCCAAGCTCGCAACGCAGCCGGTCTTGCTCGACGTTGGCGCAACTGAACCGATTTGACAACGCAGACCCAATCAAATCGCCGTTGGGGCCGTGGCCTGAAAGATCGCGATCTTCGTATCGCCGTAGATCCGCTCGTCGATAAGGGCGAGGCCGCTTGGCGAGGCTATCTCCGCCTTGGCGTCCTCCTCGATGACGCAAAGCGCGTTGGCCTCGAGCCAGCCGCCGGCGAGAAGCGAGGCGAGCGTTGGTCCGGCGAGACCCTTGCCGTAGGGCGGGTCGAGGAAGGCGAGCGCAAAGGGGCCGCCGGCCGGGGCCGAACCAAGCTTCGCCGCGTCGGCGCGCCAGATGCGCGTCACGCCGCCGAGCGCCAGCGCCTCGACATTGGCGCGCAGAAGCGCCCGCGCCTGGGCCCCGTTGTCGACAAAGAGCGCGAAGCGGGCGCCGCGCGACAGGGCCTCGATCGCGAGCGCCCCCGTCCCGGCGAAGAGGTCCACGACGCGCGCGCCCTCGATGTGGCCGGGGAATCGGTGCTCGAGGATGTCGAAGATCGACTCACGCAGGCGCTCCGAAGTCGGACGGATGGCCCGCGACTGCGGCGCGGACAGCGCGCGGCCCTTGAGGCGGCCGCCGACGATCCTCATCGATTAGGGCTTTCGCGGCGGTCGGCGCGGGCCGCCGTCGCCTTTCGGCGATCCTTTGCCGGGCGGACGGGGACGCCCGCTTGGCGACGAGCGGCCGCGTGGCGGTCCGCCCTCGCCGCCTGGCCCGCGGCCGGCGCTCCGCGGCGTGTCCCCGTCACGCGCTCCAGTGCGCGGCGGTCTTGATTTGAAATCCGGGCGCGGGCCGCCGCTCCTGGCGTCCGAACGCGGCGGTCGGCCTTCGCCGGCCGGGGGACGCGTCTGGCCTTTGGGCCGCTCGAACCGGCGTTCGCGCGCCGGATCGGCGCCGTCCCGCGTTCGCGGTGGACGATCCCGACGGTCGCCGTCACTTTTTGCTGCGGAGCGGTCGAAACGGCGCTCCGGCGGCCGGCCGTCACGCCTTCCGCCATTTGGCCGCTCAGGCCGATGTCCAGAGTCCCTATGCTCCGATCGGGGCGGTCGTCCCTCGCCGGCTTGAGTGCGTGGGCGGTTCTCGGGTTGCTCAAACTTGCGTTCGCCGCGTTCGCCGGCGCCTTTCGCTGCGGAGCGGTCGAAGCGGCGCTCCGGCGGCCGGCCGTCACGCCTTCCCGCACTTGCGCGTTCGGGCCGATGCGCCGATTCCGTTCGGTCCGAAGGGGGCGCCCGCTCGCGTCCTTCGCCGCCGCCTCGCTTCGGCCCGAAGGAATCGGACCTGCCGAAACGGGCGCCAGGTTCAAATGCGCGGCCGCCGCGCTCGCCGGCGCTCGGACGTCCGCTGCGCTTGCGCTGGGTTTCGGGCGCGGCGCGTTTGCGCGCCTCCTCGCCGGTCAGGGAGATGCGCTCAACGGCGACGCTGCGGCCCTTGCGATCCTGCGTCGCGCTTCGCTCGATGCGCTTGCGCGGGCCCTTGCCGCCTGAGACGTCGGCGGCGATTTCAGCGCGCAAAGCCGAGACATGCTTGCGCCGGCGCTCGGGGGTGGAGGGCTTCGGGGGCGCGCGGCGCGGTGGGACATCGCGTTCGAACCGGCGGCTCTCCCCGCCGGCGCCGCGGTCCGGCCGGCCCTGCGCCGGAGCGCGCCCGCGGATCTCGCGAGGCCCGCGGCTCTCGCGCGGACGTTCGCCCTCGCCCCGCTCGGGCGCGGGCTCGTCGCGCACGCTCAGGTCTGCGTCAAAATTGGCGTTCGCCTCTTTCGCGAGCTTCACGCCCAGTTGGTCGCGCAGCACCCGGGTGCGTACTTCCATGACCTCGCCCTCGGGCAGATCGCCGAGCTCGAACGGACCGAACGAGAGGCGGATCAGGCGGTTGACCGCAAGTCCCAGGTGCTCGAGGATCTTCTTGATCTCGCGGTTCTTGCCTTCTCTCAGACCCAGGGTGAGCCAGGCGTTCGAGCCCTGCTCGCGGTCGAGCTTCGCCTCGACGCCGCGATAGTCGACGCCGTCGATGGCGACGCCGTCGCTGAGACGATCGAGCGCCGTCTGGTCGATGCTCCCATGCGCGCGCACCCGGTAGCGGCGCAGCCATCCGGTCGAGGGCAGTTCGAGCACGCGCGCGAGGCCGCCGTCATTGGTGAGCAGGAGAAGCCCCTCGGTGTTGATGTCGAGCCGGCCGATCGCGACGAGGCGCGGCAAATCGGGCGGCAGCCGCGCGAACACCGTCGGGCGCCCCTCCGGATCGCGCGCGGTGGTGACGATGCCTTTGGGCTTGTGAAACAAAAAGAGGCGCGTGCGCTCGGGCGCGCCGAGCCGCTTGCCGTCGACGCGCACGTCGTCGTCTTCGCTCACGTTGAAGGCGGGGCTCGCGAGCGCCTTGCCGTTGACGGTGACGCGCCCCTCGGCGATCCAGGCCTCGGCGTCGCGGCGCGAGCATATGCCCGCCCGCGCCATCACCTTGGCGATGCGTTGGCCCGGGCGGACCTCGGAGACTTCGGCTTGCGTTTCGTTGTCGCTCATGGCTCGCTTCGCTCCGGCCCTCGTCCCCCGCCGCATTGCCGCCAGCGCCCGCATCTCCTAAGCCCGAATGATGGGGGCCGCCATACGAAAAGCGCCTTGGCCGCAAGGAGCGGAATTTGGCCGAAGAGATTCACGCCGACCCAATGAGCCTCGCCTTCGCCGAGGCGCGCGCGGCCGAGGCGCGCGGCGAAACGCCGGTCGGCGCTGCGCTCGTTCGCGACGGGACTGTGATCGCCAGTGCCGGAAACAGCGCCCGCGAACTTAGCGATCCGACCGCGCACGCGGAAATGCTGGTCATCCGCGAGGCTGCGGCCAAGCTTGGCGCCGAGCGGCTCGTCGGCTGCGATCTCTATGTGACCCTCGAGCCCTGCGCGATGTGCGCCGGCGCGATCTCGCTCGCCCGTCTGCGCCGGCTTTACTATGCCGCTCCGGACCCCAAGGGTGGCGCTGTCGACAACGGCCCGCGCTTTTTTCGTTCACCGACCTGCCACCACGCGCCGGAGGTCTACGGGGGATTGCGCGAGAGCGAGGCGGCGGCGATGCTGCGGAGGTTTTTCGCCGCTCGGCGGTGAACCCGCTGGACCCGATGGATGCGAGAATTCCTCGCCGCTCCGTCGTCTTTCGCGATCCGAGGCTCCGCCTCGCGCGTCGTCGTGGACGGGGGTATCATGGCGCGAGCCCCCTCGCCGGTTGCCATCGCGCACCCCACCGTGACACATGAGGAGCCGCGTTCAAGAACGCCCAAGGGAGGAGACAATGCCCCGTCCGCCGTTTCGAGCCGACCATGTCGGCAGCTATCTCCGCCCCGAGCGGCTGCGCGAGGCGCGCGAGCGCTTCGCGGCCGGCAAGCTCCCCGCGGCCGAACTGCATGCGATCGAGGACGAGTGCATCCGCGCGGTGGTGCGCGCCCAGGAGAATGTGGGCCTTAAGGGGATCACCGACGGCGAGTTTCGCCGCACCTTCTTCCACGTCGATTTCCTCGAACGTCTCGAAGGGGTCGAGACGACTTACGGTGAATTCGCCGCGCATTTCAAGAAGGACGACGGAACCAAGGTCGGCTTCGCGCCGCCAACCATGCATGTCGGCAGCAAGGTCAAATGGGTTGGCCCTATTCAGGGGGCGGACTTCGATTTCCTCAGATCCGCTACGACCCGCACCCCGAAAGTCTGCATCCCCGCGCCTTCGATGCTGCATTTTCGCGGCGGGCGTGAGGCGATCAGCGATGCGGTCTATCCGAACCTCGAGGCTTTCTACGACGATCTGACCGCCGCCTATCGCGCCGAGGTCGCCGATCTCGCGGCGCGGGGCCTGCGCTATCTGCAGTTCGACGACACCAACCTCGCCTATCTCTGCGATCCCGACATTCGCGCCCGCACCAAGGCGCGCGGCGACGACCCGGACGCGCTCACGCGTCTCTATTGCCGGCTCATCAACGATTCGATCCGCGACCGGCCCAAGGACATGACGGTCTGCGTCCATCTCTGCCGCGGCAATTTCAAGAGCGCCTGGGTCGCGCAGGGCGGCTATGAGCCGGTCGCCGAGATCCTGCTCAACGAAATGAAGATCGACGGCTTCTTCCTCGAATATGACGACGAGCGTTCGGGCGACTTCGCGCCCCTCCGGTTCGCGCCGAAGAGCGCGACGATCGTGCTCGGCCTCATGAGCTCCAAAAAAGCTGCCCCCGAGCCCAAGGATGACGTCAAGCGCCGTATCGAGGAGGCGACGAAATACGTCGCCCTCGAGCAATGCGCGCTCTCCCATCAGTGCGGCTTCTCCTCGACCGCACACGGCAATGATCTCAGCGAGGCCGATCAGTGGATCAAGCTCGCGCGCCTGGTCGAGATCGCCGAAGAGGTGTGGGGCGGGGCATAGCGCTCGCCCAAGTTCGCGCCTAAGTTTGGTTCATGAACCAGAGAACCCACGTTGATGCGGATGCGCCGAGATCCGGGTCGCGCCGCGGAGTCAGAGAGGTGCCCCCGCCTACCGAAAGCGGCGTCGCCGGCTGGTTTAGGGACGCCGATCTGGTTGACGCTTACGCAGTTCCAATCAACGCCGCAGACGCGGCGAAGGGCATGGTCAGTCTTGCGCGATCCACGTTGGCGGACCCTGCGCCCTGGATAAGGCTGCTTCTGGGCCTGCGCGACCAGCTCGTCGCGGGATTCAATGTGAAGACCACTCAGGAGGTGCGCCGCGCAGCGATCGCTGACAAGGCTGAACGCATCGACTTCTTCCGCATTCTCTCTCGCTCCGATCGCGAATTGATTCTGGGCGAGGACGACCGCCACCTCGACTTTCGGCTTTCGTTGCTGCTACGCGCCAGGCCTGACGGCTCGGGCGACGAACTGGTTGCGACAACCGTGGTCCGCTGCCACAACGCGTTGGGCCGCATGTATCTCGCGCTGATCGCGAGGTTCCATCGTCTCGTGGTGATCAGCAATCTGAGCAGAGCCTCAAACAAGGGATGGAGCCTTGAACACCGCAACCTTGGATAGCGCGCGCGTTTCGAAAATATCGACCTGGTTCCCGACCGATAAGTGCTTTATCGGCGGACGCTGGGTCGAACCGCGATCGGGCCGGAGCCTGCCGGTCGAGGACCCGTCGCGCGGCGTCGAGATCGGCAAGATCGCACGCGGGGAGGCCGCCGACATCGATGCCGCGGTCGAGGCGGCTGAACGCGCACTGGCCGGCGAATGGGGAAAGCTGACTGCGGCCGAACGCGGGCGCCTGCTCATGAAACTCGCCGGACTGATCAACGAGAGAATCGACGAACTCGCCCACGTCGAGGCGCTCGACGTCGGCAAACCCCTGAAACAGGGCCGCGCCGACGCGCTGGCGATGGCGCGCTACATGGAGTTCTACGGCGGGGCGGCCGACAAGGTGATGGGCGAAACCATCCCCTACCTCGACGGCTACACCGTCTATACCTTGCGAGAGCCGCACGGGGTGACTGGCCATATCGTGCCGTGGAACTATCCGATGCAGATCGCCGGGCGCACCATCGGCGCGGCGCTGGCGATGGGCAACGCCTGTGTACTGAAGCCCGCCGAGGAGGCCTGCCTGACTTCGCTGGCGCTGGTTGATCTTGCGCTGAAGGCCGGCTTTCCCGCGGGCGCGCTCAATGTCGTTCCTGGTCTTGGCGAAGAGGCGGGCGCAGCGCTTGCGGCACATCCTGGCGTCCGGCATCTCTCCTTCACCGGCTCGGTCACTGTGGGCGCGCTGGTGCAGGAAGCCGCGGCCCGTCATGTCGCCCCAGTGACGCTCGAACTCGGCGGCAAGTCGCCGCAACTCGTGTTCGCCGACGCTGACCTTGATCGCGCATTGCCGTTCCTGGTCAACGCGGGCATCCAGAACGCGGGCCAGACCTGCTCCGCATCCTCGCGCATTCTCGTCGATCGAAAGATCTATGACGAGGTCGTCGAGCGGATGGCTGCGCGCTACAAGACCCTCAAAGTCGGCCCCGCCGACGCGGATCTCGATGTCGGACCGCTCATCTCGGCGCGGCAGAAGGCGATCGTGAGCAAGTTCATCGCCGAGGGCGCTGATCTGCGAAAGGTTGGCGCCGCACAGATCGTCGTCGACGCGCCGAAGGGCGGATATTACGTCGCCCCGACCCTGTTCGCCGATGTCGGCTCGACCCACCGCCTCGCTCAGGAGGAAATCTTTGGGCCCGTCCAGGCCGTGATTCCCTTTGAGGACGAGGCCGAGGCGATCGCGATCGCCAATGGGACCGGCTACGGCCTCGTGGCGGGCGTCTGGTCGGCCGACGGCGGGCGGCAGATGCGCCTCGCCAGGGCGCTGCGGGCGGGGCAGGTGTTCCTGAACAATTATGGCGCGGGCGGCGGCGTTGAACTGCCGTTCGGAGGCGTGGGCAAATCGGGGCATGGCCGCGAGAAGGGTTTCGAGGCGCTTTACGGCTTCTCGGCCCTGAAAACCGTTGCGGCGTGGCACGGGTAGGTTAAGGGAGATCGGATTTGGCGGCGCGCGCCGGCTTGTGTTGCCTGATCGCCTTGATCACGGCGGGCTGTGCGACGCCGCCTGAGGTCAAGCGTGACTATCTGGATGCGACGGCGTGGCGCGGATCGGCTTTGAGCGCCGTCGGCCGCCAGAAAGTTGTCGACGCCGCTGCCGGCGCCGCGCCGCAAACGGTGACGCTGATCGACGTCAATGAGCGGGCGAAAGTCGCGGGCGACATGGAACGGCGCGCCCGCATTCTCAACCGGCGGATTGAGACCGTGCAGGCTGAACTGCGCCGCAACGGAATTGCGCCGGAGTCTATCGGCGAGTGGCCAGGCGCCGGTCCGGGTGGCGTCCAGACGTTCCCTCCCGGCGAATTGCAGACGAAGCCAATGGTCGTCATCGCCCATTACTGACGGGCGCCATGCAGGGCGGGTCAGGGCGTGTTAAGGTGCGATCGAGCTGGTAGTTTGGCGCCGTCATTGCGAGCGTGAGCGAAGCACTCCAGGGGAACGTCGCGCGCTCTACGCTCTCCGGGATCGCCACGTCGCTTCGCTCCTCGCGATGACGTGATTGTGGGGGAAGCGCGTGAACCCGATCATCGTGGTCCTGAACGGTCCCAATCTCAATCTTTTGGGAAAGCGTGAGCCGGAGATCTACGGCCGCGAGACGCTGGGCGATGTCGAGGCGGACTGCCGGCGTGTCGGCAAGGACCTCGGGCTTTCGATCGAGTTCCATCAGAGCAATCGAGAATATGAGCTCATCGACTGGATTCACGCCGCCCGCGAGCGCGCCGCGGGCATTGTCATCAATCCCGCCGCCTTCACCCACACCTCGGTCGCCATCCTCGACGCGCTGAACGCCTTCGCCGGGCCGATCATCGAGGTGCATATTTCCAACGTGCACAAGCGCGAGGAATTCCGCCATCATTCCTATGTCTCGGGCGTCGCTTCGGGCGTCATCGTCGGCTGCGGAACGCAAGGTTATACGCTGGCGCTTCAGCGGATCGCCAAGCTGATCGAAGCGCCGAAGCGATGATCCCGTCGGGATGAAGGGAGGAAGCGGGGGCGGTGAGGATCAAGGAGACTATCGACAGACTTCCCGGCGGCCTCATGCTGGCGCCGTTGCTCATCGGCGCGCTCTGCAAGACCTTCGCGCCGGGCGCTCCCGCTTATTTCAAGGGCTTCACCCTGGGCATCATGACCGGCGTCATTCCGATCCTGGCCGTGTGGTTCTTCTGCATGGGATCGTCGATCAAGCTGAGCGCGACCGGGACCGTGCTGCGCAAGTCGGGCACGCTCGTCCTGACCAAGTTCTTCGCCGCCTGGGCGATTGTTCTGGTCGCCTCCCGGTTCATTCCTCCCGAGGGTATTCAGACCGGCTTCTTCGCGGGGCTCTCCATCCTCGCCATCGTCTGCGCCGTCGATATGACGAACGGCGGTCTCTACGCCTCGCTCATGCAAACATACGGCACGAAGGAGGAGGCCGGCGCTTTCGTGCTGACCTCGATCGAGTCCGGACCGCTCATGAGCATGATCATCCTCGGCGCGTCCGGAGTGGCGCATTTCCAGCCGCAGGTTTTTGTCGGGGCCGTCCTTCCGTTCCTGGCCGGCTTCGCGCTCGGCAATCTCGATCCCAAGCTGAGGGAGTTTTTCGCTCCCGGCGGCCAGTTGATGATCCCCTTCTTCGCCTTCGCGCTCGGCAACACCATCGATCTGCATACGCTTCTGTCGCCGCTCGCGGGCCTTGGCGTCGTCCTTGCTCTCTCCGTCATTGTTCTGACGGGCGTGCCGCTGATCATCGCCGACAAGCTGATCGGACGAGGCACGGGCACGGCGGGGATCGCCGCGTCGTCCACCGCCGGCGCCGCGGCCGCCAACCCTGTGGCGATCGCGGCCGTCGCTCCGCAATTCGCGCCCGCAGTGCCGAATGCGACGGTGCTGGTGGCGATCTCAATCGTCGTGACGTCGATCGTCGTGCCGATGCTCACGGGTCTCTGGTATCGCCGTTTCGGCCAGGGCGCGGCCCGGGAAGCCGGCGCGGAAAGCGCGGCGGCGCCGTTGCAGTTCCATCCAGCGGATTAGTGAAGATGTCATTCCGCTGAATCGGGCGTTGTAAACGCGGGTCGCTGACCGCCGCGCAAATGGCGGGCGGGGCGGCGCGCTTCAATTCACGATAGCGAGCGCGAAGCCGTCCCAGCCCTTGGCGCCGACCGTCTGGATCGCGGTCGCGCTTAAGCGCTTCTCGCGCGCCATCAGTTCGAACATGCGGCTGACGCCAATGACGTCGGGGTCGCGGCTCGCGGCCTCGACCACTTCGCCTCCCCGCACCACATTGTCGACCACGATTGCGGTTCCGGGCCGGGACAGGCGCAAGGCCCATTCGAGATAGGCGGCGTTATTGGTCTTGTCGGCGTCGATGAACACGAAGTCGAAAGGGCCGAGCCCTTCGGCCTCGATCTTGGGCAGCGTCGCGAGCGCCGCGCCGGTCCTGATCTCGACTTTGTCGCCAAGACCAGCGTGGGCGAGGTTTCTGCGCGCGACATCGGCATGTTTGGCGCTCATTTCGAGCGTGATGAGCCGGCCGTCCTCGGGCAAGGCGCGTGCGAGCCAGATGGTCGAATAGCCGCCGAGCGTCCCGATTTCCAGCGCTTTGCGCGCGCCCATCATGCGCGCGAGCAGATGGATCAGTTTGCCCTGCGGCGCCGAGACGTCGATCGACGGCAGGCCGGCCGCGGAATTGGCGGCGAGCGCGGCCTCGAGCGCGGCGTCCGGCCCGATCAGCGTCCTGGCGAAATAGGAATCGATCTCGCTCCACTGGCGATTGTTCGTCAACGGCCATCATCCCGTGGTTGCGCCTCGGCGGGGGTCAAACGCACTTCGCCTTCAAGGTTCTTCCTTACCCGCGACGCCCGCTTCCGCAAATGTCGCCATGCCGTTGTGACAGGCGACGGCGGCTTTGACGATTCCGACCGCGAGCGCGGCGCCCGAGCCCTCGCCGAGCCGCATCCCGAAATCGAACAGGGGCGTTTTTCCGATCAGCTTCAAGGCGTGCCGGTGCGCGCGCTCGGCGGAAATGTGGGCGGCGAGGCAATGGTCGAGGGCGGAATCATCGAGCGCCAGCAGCACGGCGGCCGCCGAGCACACCACGAAGCCGTCGAGCAGCACCGGCGTTCTGCGCAGGCGCGCGGCGATGATGGCGCCCGCGATCGCTGCGGTCTCGCGGCCTCCAAGGCGGGCCAAAATCTGGAGCGGATCGTCGAGATAGGCCTTGTGACGCGCAACGGCGGCGCGCACCGCGTCGGCCTTGCGCCTCAGGCCCTCGTCGTCGACGCCGGTTCCACGGCCAACCCAATCCTCCGCCTGGCCGCCATAGAGCGCGTGATAGATCGCTGCGGCGGAAGTCGTATTGCCGATGCCCATCTCGCCAAGCACGAGCAGGTCCGGCTCGGAGGCGAGGGCCTCCATGCCGAACGCCATCGTCGCCGCGCAGGACTTCTCGTCGAGCGCCGGCTCCCGGGTTATGTCGCCGGTCGGCTTCTCCAGCGCCAGCTCATAGACCTTGAGCGAGATGTCGAATGTCTTGCAGATCTGGTTGATCGCCGCGCCGCCAGCCTGGAAATTCGCCACCATGGCTTCAGTGACTGAGGGGGGAAAGGCGGAGACGCCCTGCGCGACAACGCCGTGATTGCCCGCGAACACGGCGACCAGGGGCGCATCGACATGGGGGCGCGCCGATCCCTGCCAGGCCGCCATCCATTCGGAAATGTCCTCGAGCCGGCCGAGCGAGCCCGCGGGCTTGGTCAGTCGCCCCTCGCGCTCGCGCGCCGCCGCCCGCGCCTGCTCGTCGGCTTTGGGCATTTTGCGCAAGAGGTCGCGGATGTCGTCGAAGGGACGGGAGGCGGGGGGCATGGGTGGGGCTCGGAGAGGGGAAGGAAGACCTATAGGGGAGAATCGGCGCGGACTGCAAAGCGGCGCGGGTTTCCGGCGTCCTTGCCAGCTGGTTCATGATTTCGACCTTGACAAAACGTCAATTACTTTGGAGCTTCTCGGTCGCGTCGATTTGACGCATGGGGAGCAGGGCAATGGAGAAACGTTCTGCCGTTCGAAGCGCTGTGTGGGTGGGCGTCCTTGGGTTGATCGGAATGGGCCTCGCGATGATTGATGCGCAGCCCTCGTTCGCCAATTGCGGCGGGCATTGCCAGGTTGGGAGAAGGTGCGCCGATCTGGTGAAGGAAAAGGGGACCAAACACGCCGAGTTCCGAACCGAATACAACAAGTGCATGTCGAATCCGGCGGATTACAAGTAGTCCCTTTCGCAGGGCCAGGGCGGGTTGCGTGTCGGGTCTCCGGCGCAGTGGGCGCTAAAAGACCGGCATCCGGATAGTGGCGGCCCTCATGGACTCGTCGAGGGCCGTCCGCAGTGGCATCGCCGCCCCTACTCCGCCGCCTCGCGCATGGCGGCGTAGCGCGTCAATTGCGCCCGCAACGGCGCGGGCTTCAGCGGCTTGTTCATCACGACCGCGTCCGCCCGCGCCGCCTCGTCACGCACCTCTGGGCTTCGATCGGCGGTGGCGAGGATGGCGGAGATACTGCGGCTGAAACGCTCGCGCACTGCCCGGATCGCCGCGACGCCGTCGCCCGAATCGAGATGGTAGTCGGCGATGATGACGTCCGGCGGCCCAAACATGTCGAGGGCCGCCATCGCCTCGTCGAGGCCGTGGGCAGTCAAGACACGACAGCCCCAGCGGCTCAGGAGTCCGCTCAGGCCCTGAAGCGCGCGTGGCTCGTTGTCGATGGCAAGAACCTTGAATCCATTGAGCGGCTCGCCGGCGGCGGGCGGCTCGGGCGCGCCGGGCTCCGCGCGGAGCTTGAGCGTCGCCTGACCGAGGGGCGCAGTGACGAAGAACACCGAGCCCTTGCCCGGGCGCGAGCGCAACCCGATCGGCTGCTCGAGCACGCGCCCCAGGCGCTCGACGATCGACAAGCCCAGCCCAAGCCCGCGCGCGACCCGCGCCCCCTGGTCGAGCCGCTTGAACTCGGCGAACACCGCGCGTTCATGCTCGGGGGGAATGCCTAAGCCGGTGTCCCAGACCTCGATGCGGGCCGCGCCGGAAACCCGACGGCAACCGACCAGCACCCGGCCTTCAATCGTGTATTTGAGCGCGTTCGAAATGAGGTTCTGCAACAGGCGCCGCATGAGACGGCGATCGGTGCGCACCGCGAGCGTGGTGGACACGAAAACCAGCTTGAGCCCCTTCGCCCGGGCGAAGGCTGCAAACTCGATTTCGAGCGTCCCCATCAGATCGGCGAGCGGGACGTCGGAGATTTCCGGGCGCGTGGCGCCGGCGTCGAGCCGGGAAATGTCGAGCAGCGCGCCGATGATCTCCTCGACCGCCTCGAGCGAAACATCGACATTGCGCGCGAGATTCTTGCGCTCGTCGGGGTCGATCTGGTTCACCCCCTCGCTCAGCGAGCTCGCATAAAGCCGCGCCGCGTTGAGCGGCTGCAGGATGTCGTGGCTGGCCGCGGCGAGGAAGCGCGTCTTGGAGAGATTGGCGGCGTCGGCCTCGTTCTTGGCCCTTTCGAGCTCGGCGTTGAGCCGCTGCAATTCCGCGGTGCGCTCGCCGACGCGCTGTTCGAGCATCTCGTTGGCGGCCTCGAGCCCCTCCTCGGCCCGAACGGTCTCGGTCACGTCGGTGTAGGTGGTGACGACGCCGCCGTCCGGAAGCCGCGCCGAGCGCACCTCGATGACGCGGTTAATCGAGAGCAGGCGCAAGCGATTCGGCTGGTCGTCATAGAGCAAGCGGGCGACCCGTTCGGCCACGAAGTCCTCTGAATCTCCCGGACCGTAGGTCCCGCGGCCGGCGTTGAAGCGCACGATCTCGTCGAGCCCGACGCCTTGGCGCATCATGGCCGGCGGCAGGCCGAAAAGCTCGGCGAATTCACGATTCCAGGCGGTCAGCGTCAGATTGGCGTCAAAGACCGAGATGCCCTGCTTCGCGTGGTCGAGGGCATGCTGCAACTGATCCCGGCTCGACTGGATCGCCGCCGAGGCCTCGTCGATGAGCTTGAGCGCCGACTGGCCCGACACGGTCCGCGGCCTCAAGATGAGCGACATGACCTGGCGCGAGGTCGAGGCGCCGATCGCCGGCGAGAGCAGAAACTCGGCGTGGCGAATGAGTTGCGCGCTGGCCTCAAGCGCGGGCTCGTAAACGACGCCGTGCTCGCGCATGAAGCTCGCGAACGCGCGGCGCGCCCGCCCGGCTCCGAGATAGCGCGCGACCGCCGCCTCGAGTTCGCCCGCGGTCGTCGACGAACGCCAGAGGCGGAACGCCTGCGGCTTGCCGCCGGCGCCGACCCCGGCGAAGGCGCTCGCCTGCGCGCGTTCGAGCGCGCTCGGCTGGCGGGTGAGCGAAAAGGCGACAAACGCCGCGACGTTCGCGGCCAGCGACAGGACCACCCCGCCCACCAGCGGATTGGGAGCGAAGGCGACGAGCGCCGCCGGGCTCAGCCATGCGATCGCCAGGGGCCCGTGCGTGAGAAGGCTCGAAAGCGCCGGGTCCGGCCGGATCGAGGGCAACAGCTGGAGGTAAAACCAGATCAGCGAGCCTACGGTCATGCCGGCGATCGCGCCGCGCGCGGTCCCGCGGCGCCAGAACAGGCCGCCGAGAAAGGCCGGCGCGATCTGCGCCACCGCCGCGAACGACAGGAGGCCGATGGAGACCAGCCCCGTTTTTCCAGTCATCCGCTCGTAGGCGAAGCCCAGCCCCAGGACGCCGATGATCGCGATCCGGCGCACCCAGAGCACGAGCGCGCCGATGTCGCCTTCCGCGGCGGAGGCCCCCCGGCGCCTGAGCAGGAGCGGCATCACGAGGTCGTTGGAAATGGTGATCGACAGCGCGATGCTCTCGACCACGACCATGCCGGTCGCCGCGGAAAGGCCGCCGACCATCGTGAGGAGCGCCACGCCATGCGCCCCCGCGCTCAGCGGCAGCGCAAGAACCGTCAGGTCGCGATTGAAAGAGGCCTGCGGGAAAATCTTGAGGCCGGCGATGGCGAGGGGCGCGACAAAGAGATTGATCAGTACGAGATAGGCCGGAAAAAGCCAGGCCGCGGTGCGAATGTCCCGCTCGTCGTGGTTCTCGACAATGGCGACGTGGAACTGGCGCGGCAGAAGCACGATCGCGAACGCCGACAAGAGCGTGGTCACCACCCATATCGCCGGATCGGGAGGGGTCTGGATCACCGAGGCGATATTGGGCACGGATTGTGCGATCTCGGTCAGTTCGCCGAGGCCGTCGTTGAGCCTCCAGACGACGAAGGCGCCGACGGCGAGAAACGCAATCAGCTTGACGATCGACTCGACCGCAATGGCGAGAATGAGGCCGTCCTGGTGCTCCTTGGGGTTGATGCGCCGGGTGCCGAACGCCATCGCAAACAGGGCGAGCAGCAGCGAGACCACGAGATAGAACGAGGCGGAGGGCGAATCCGGCGTGAGGCGCCCGTGATCGAACGAATCGACCACCATCAATATGGTTGGCGCGACGGCTTTGAGCTGGAGCGCCACATAGGGCGCCGAGCCGATCAGCACGACGAGCGCGGCGACTGCCGCGACCCCTTGAGATTTTCCGTATCGCGCGGAAACGAAATCGGCGACCGTGGTGACGTTCTGCGCGCGCGCCAGATTGGCGATGCGCGCCATGAACGGCGCTCCGAGGCCGATGACGAGAACGGGGCCGATATAGATCGGCAGAAAATCGAGCCCGTGCTCGGAAGCGAGCCCGACCGAGCCGTAGTAGGTCCAGGACGTGCAATAGACGGCGAGGCTCAGCGCATACACAACGGGGCGGGAGCGGCCCGATGCAAAGCGCCGCCCGGCGCCGTCTCCCCACCAGGCGATGAGGAACAGAAACGAGACGTAGCCGATGGCGGTCAGAAAAACCGTCGTGCCGTTCATCGAAAGCCGAGTATTCGCCCTTTGCTGGTTGGGCGGCACATTAAACCATGACAGCCTTGCGGGAAATTCAGGGCGCGGGAGAGCCGGGTTCCGGGTCCGCGCTTTCAGGGAGCGCGAGGCGACAGACCGGCCACGCGCCTGCAAACTGGGGTATGACAACCGAGCTCCGGAGGCGCCCGACGAAACCGGGCTGCGTCGGACGCGCTTCCGGATAGGCGACCAAGGAGTGTGACATGGCGGACCCCGATACGCTTCGCTACACGAAGATCCCCCTCAACAATGGCTCGGGCGCGATCCCTGCCGTCGGGTTCGGCACCCTGATTCCCGACCCTGTCGCGACCAGGCAGGCGACCAGGACCGCGTTGGAAGCGGGATTCCGGCATTTCGATTGCGCGGAACGCTACCGCAATGAAGAGGCGGTCGGCGAAGCGATGCAGGAAGTCTTCAAGGCCGGAGCGATCCGGCGCGAGGACGTCTTCGTCACCACGAAGCTCTGGAACACCAATCATCGTCCGGAAAGGGTCAAGCCCGCCTTTGAAGCGAGCTGTCGGCGGCTGAAAATCGACTATGTCGATTGCTACATCATCCACACGCCTTTCGCCTTCCTGCCCGGCGAGGAGCAGGACCCGAGAGACGAGCGCGGTCGTGTCATCTACGACTCCGGCGTGACGCTGGTCGATACCTGGCGCGCGCTCGAACGCCTGGTGGACGAGGGTCGATGCAAGTCGATTGGCCTCTCGGACGTCAATGTGGAGAGGGTGCAAGAGGTTGTCGCGGCGGCGCGCATCAAGCCCGCCGTGGTGCAGGTCGAATCCCATCCCTATCTCCCGGAATGGGAGCTGCTCGACCTCTGCCGGAAACACGGCATTGTCCTGCTCGCATTTGCGGCGCTGGGACATGCATCTGAACCAAACCTTCTGGCCGACCCCGTAATTGCCGCCATAGCGCGGCGCACCGGCAAGACGCCGGCTCAGGTCGCCCTGGCGTGGGCCGTACAGCGTGGCACGGCGTTCCTGACCACCTCGACGAAGCCTGACCGAATCCGAGAGAACTTTGAGATTTCCGCTCTGCCCGAAGATGCGATGCAGGAGATTCGCGACGGCGTCACGACCAGGCAGCGATTCAACACGGTCGTGACGACCGGCGTGCCAGGCTTCATTCCACGAAGCAATTGAGTTCAACTCAACGCTACGGATGAGCCGCCACCAACCCCGCCCAGGCATGGCGACGCCTGCTCCCGGAATGGACGCGACCCCTTCCATCCCCCTCCGGCTGGGTCTCCCTCACCCCTCCTGGAGGGGAGGATCCTCGCGCCCGCGCAGACCTTGCCGCTTCCGCCCTAAGGCCGGTCAGCGCCAGGGGTGGGCGGCGGCGGTTTTCTCCTCGTGCGCCTCGATCGCCGACGCCTCGACGAGGGTGAGGCCGATGTCGTCGAGGCCTTCGATGAGACATCGCTTGCGAAAGGGGTCGATCTCGAACCTGACCACTCCGCCGTCGGGACCGCGGATCTCCTGCGCCTCGAGATCGATGGTCAGCGTCGCGTTCGCCCCGCGCTCGGCGTCGTCATGCAGCTTGGCGAGATCCTCGCGCGAGACCTTGATCGGCAGCAGGCCGTTCTTGAAGCTGTTGTTGTAGAAGATGTCGGCGAAGTCGGTCGCGATCACGCACCGCACGCCGAAGTCGGTGAGCGCCCAGGGCGCGTGCTCGCGCGACGAGCCGCAGCCGAAATTGTCGCCCGCGACGATGATCGCAGCCTTCCGGTAGGCTGGCTTGTTGAGGACGAAGTCGGGGTTCTCGGATCCATCCTCGCGATAGCGCATCTCCGAGAAGAGACCCGCGCCGAGCCCGGTGCGCTTGATCGTCTTGAGATACTGCTTGGGGATGATCATGTCGGTGTCGATGTTGTCGATCGGCAGCGGAGCGGCGACCCCGGTCAATGTGGTGAATTTGTCCATTGTTCCTGTCTCGCTGCCCGAACACCCAGACACTTGGGCCTGGGCTTTCGGAAAGTCGAGCCTCTAGCAAAGCCGGTTTCGCTCGGCAATGGCGAAGCGCGCCGCGGCCGCTCCCGGACGCAATGCTGGAGGACGCTTCTTCAGAAGGTTTGCGCGCGAGGTCCGACGCGAGCCCGCCGCAGATTTGGCGTATAATCTGGAGATCGGGAGGCCGATTGTTCTGATTCGGGCGCGCGAGGATCGTTTGGCGAGGAAATCGGGCGGTTTTCATGCGGGCCGTCCGGACACGCCGGCCCCACCGCCAGCCGGGCTCGCGGCGCGCGTCGCTGCGGCGCGCGCTGTCGCCGAAGCCTTGACCTTGTCGCGACCGCTCGACGAGCGGCTTGCCGCCGATCCGGCCCGGCAGAGAGGCGGCCTTGACCCGCGCGACCGGGGGCTGGCGCGCTCGATCGCCACCGTCGCGCTGCGCAGGCTCGGCACGATTCGCAAGGCGCTGGCGCGGCGCCTGGAAAAGGGCATGCCGAAGCGCGGCGGAGCGCTCGAATGGACGCTGATCGTCGCCACGGCGCAGATCCTGTTTCTCGATACGCCCGACCATGCCGCGGTGGACCTTGCCGTAAAGGCGACGCGGGCCGATCCGGCCAGCGCGCCGTTCGCCTCCCTCGCCAATGCGGTGCTGCGCGCCATCGCCCGCGATCGCGAGGCCATCCTCGCCGAGTCCGATCCGCTCGACGACGACACGCCCGCCTGGCTCGCCCAGCGCTGGCGGTCGAATTATGGCGGAAGCGTCGCCCGCGCCATCGCTCTGGCGAACCGATCGGAGCCGACGCTCGACCTCAGCGTCAAGAGCGACGCTTCGGGCTGGGCTGAGCGTCTTCAGGGAATCGTCTTGCCGACCGGCTCCGTGCGCCTCGATACGCATGCGCCGGTCGCCGAACTTGGGGGCTATGGGGACGGCGAATGGTGGGTGCAGGACGCCGCCGCTGCGCTGCCGGCGCGGCTGCTTCGTCCCCGGCCGGGCATGCGGGTCGTCGACCTCTGCGCGGCGCCGGGCGGAAAGGCCGCCGAACTGGCCGCGGCCGGCGTCGATCTGACCACGGTCGACCGCTCGGCGGAACGGCTCAAGCTCTTGGCCGCCAATTTCGAGCGCCTGCGCCTTAACTCAGAGATCGTGGTCGCCGACGCCCTCGCCGTCGATTTGGCTCCGTTCGACGGGGTGCTGCTGGATGCGCCCTGTCTCGCGACAGGCACCATCCGCCGCCACCCCGACGTTGCGTGGATCAAGCGGCCGGGCGACCTCGCCGCGCTGGTGAAGCTCCAGGCCGCATTGATCGACAAGGCGATCACCCTCGCGCGGCCCGGCGGCGCCATTGTCTATTGCGTGTGCTCGCTCGAGCCGGAGGAGGGCGAAGCCCAGATCGCCGCCACGCTGCGCCGGAACCCGGACGTGCGGCGCCTTGTCGTCGAGCCGGAAGAGGTCGGGGGCCTCATCGAGTGCCTGACGCCCTCTGGCGACTTACGCACCCTCCCCTGTCACCTGTGGGGCGACAATCCGAGGCGCTCGGGACTGGATGGATTCTTCGCCTCGCGGCTCGTCAAGGCGGGCTAGCGAAAGGAAGGAAGGGTAAGAACCATCAGGATTTCGCGGAGCGAGGCGGACGAAAGCAAGCGGCGGCGATCATGTCCGGAGCGACAATTTCAACAAAAAAGTATCAGACGACATTGTCTTGGAGAAAATCAGAAACTGCGCTAAGCTCCGCCCGTGATCGATCCTGTCCATGCCAGCGGCAGTTCCGCTTCGTTTCGACCCGCTCCGGCGCCGTCCCAGCCGGCAAGGGCCCAAGAAATTTCGCGCTCCTGAAAATCCTTTGTAACCCATTGAAAAGGCTCGATTCGGACGAGAGAATCCAAGGGAATCCAAGCTTTTCCAACCCCTGATTCCGGGGGATTCCAAGGCGAAATAGCCCGGATCGAGACAATCCAAACCGGATCGAGCCGGCGCGGCCAGCCGGCCGCCGGCGCCTGACCCCCTCCAGCCGGATGGAAGGCGCTCGAGGGGCGCTCGCCCTCGGAATAGCCGGCCTTCTCGGTCTCCTCGCGACGACGCTCCCTTTACCAGCAGCCGTTCCAGCCGCAGCGCCGACCATAGCCCCAGCCCGGACCCCAGCCGCCATAGCCGCCATAGCCGCCGTAATAGTAACCGTTCGAATTCGCGATCGCCGCTCCCGCCAGCGCCCCGCCGGCGACGCCGAGCGCCGCGCCCGCGACCGCCGCGTTCTCAGCCTGCTGGGAATTGGCGCGCAGGTTCACATAGTTCGCCGCGTAGCATCGTTGATAGGCTTTCGTTCCGGGGTGAAGCCCGGACGCCAGGCAGACATTCGAAGCCTGCATGCTCGATTCTTCCGGAGTCTGGCACCCGGCCGCCGCTCCGGCGATGATCCCCAGAACCGCGATGACGACAAGTTTCTTCATGGCTGCGTTCCCCAAGTTCCCCTAAGACTGCGACCATTCTGGCGATTTCTCGCGCGTTCCGCAATCAGCCTGCGGGGCGCGGGAAATTGTGGCGCAACGCGGTGATCCGCAGGCCTGACAAAAGCGCGATGTCAGCCGACGCGCGCCCCGCGCTCGCCTCGTCCGCCGCTGGGCCGGTCCCAGGTCCGGTATGGCGCGCTTGATCGCCCCGCCGTCGCCGGCCTATTCCCGCCCGATGCCCATAAGGTCCCTCCACCATCGGACACGCAATCCACCTCGGGCCGGACGGAGCGCTGACCTATCCGGCCCCGCTCGCTGCGCCCGGAGCCGGGCCATGACACGGATTCACGATCTGCTGCATCCGCTGGTCGAGGCTCTGCGCGCGTTGCTCGAGACAGCGGGGCCGCAGGCCGAAGCCTTCCTCAGCGACTGGCCGCGGAAGTTGATCGCGCGGCCTTTTGTCGCGCGCTCGCTTCCCGTCGTCGCCGCGCTTGAGGGTCTCGCGCGATTGGCGCCGCCGCGCACGAGGGAGCTGGTCGAGGCGCTCGAGGCGGCGGCCTCCGACCTTGACTGGCGGCAGACCTATAGCAAAGCCGATTTCGGCCAGCGTTTCCTCGAAAACTACGGCTATAACGAATGGGTCGGGCAGCGCGGCGCCTTCGTAAGCGACAGGGTCGCCTGCGGCGTTCTTTTGCTCGGTCCCGAGACCGAATATCCCGATCATGCGCACGCGGCGGAGGAACTCTATCTTCCGCTCGCCGGTCGGGCCTCGTGGCGTTCGGATCAGTCCGATTGGCGGCTTCGTCCGCCGGGGACATGGATTCATCATTCCTCGTGGACCGGCCACGCCATGCGCACTTCGCAAGAGCCCTTGCTCGCCGCCTATGTCTGGCGCGCCGGCGATCTTCAGGCGAAATCGCGCATCGGCCGATGAACCGCGCCGTGCGGCGGAAGCGGCGAGTCTTTCGGACCCATCTTTCCAGGTGAGACGTCGCCCGCGGGATGCGGGCGGCAGTGTCGCGCTGCCTGCCTCCTGCTTTTGGCTGCTATAGCAATACTTGATGGTCCGCTTGGCATTGAACTGTGGAAGTGCGGGCCATGAACCCCAAAGGGAGCCGCTCATGCCTTCAAGACCGAAAGCCACGCCTCATGTCCATATCTCGGAGCCGCATGTGCGCGTCACCGAATGGCGATTCGCGCCCGGCGCCGAGACGGGATGGCACCGGCACGAGGCCGACTATGTCGTCGTGCCCATGGCTGACGGCGATCTGCTTCTGGAGGAGCCCGGCGGCGGCTCGCGGACTGCGGCGCTCAAGCGACACGTTCCCTATGCGCGGCGCGCGGGTGTCGAGCACAATGTGGTCAACGCCAACGCATACGATTTCGCCTTCATGGAGATCGAGCATCTGAAGCCGTAAGGCGCGCGAGCGCGCCTATTCGGCCGCCGCCGCCTTGTCGTCGAGCGGCGGATAGTCGGTGTAGCCGGCGGGGCCGTCGCTGTAGAAGGTCTCGGAGTTCCAGGCGTTGAGCGGCGCGCCGAGCGCAAAGCGGCGCGGCAGGTCGGGATTGGCGAGGAAAAGCTTGCCGAAGGCGACTGCGTCCGCTTCGCCGGCGGCGAGGGTCGCCTCGGCCGCCTCGCGCGTGAATCCCTCGTTGGCGACATAGACGCCGCCGAACGCCGCTTTGAGATCGGGTCCGAGCCGCGGCGCCTTGGTCGATTCACGGGCGCAAAGGAAGGCGATCTTCCGCTTACCCAGCTCGCGCGCCACGTGGCCGAAGGTCGCGGCCAGATCGCTGTCGCCCATGTCATGCGAGTCGCCGCGGGGCGCGAGATGCACGCCGACGCGTCCCGGACCCCAGACGGAGACGACGGCGTCCGTCACTTCGAGCATGAGCCGGGCGCGGTTCTCGATCCCGCCGCCATAGGCGTCGGTGCGCTTGTTCGCGCCGTCCTGGAGGAACTGGTCAAGCAGATAGCCGTTCGCGCCATGGATCTCGACCCCGTCGAAGCCGGCCGCCCGGGCGTTCTCGGCTCCCCGGCGGAAGGCCTCGACAACGCGAGGAATTTCCTCGGTTTCAAGCGCGCGCGGCGCGACATAGGGGCGCTGCGGGCGCAGGAGGCTGACATTGCCTTTGGGCGCGATCGCGCTCGGGGCGACCGGAAGCGCCCCGTCATGATAGACGGGATCGGAGATGCGACCGACATGCCAGAGCTGGAGCAAGATGCGTCCGCCGGCGCCGTGCACGCCCTCGACGATCTTTCGCCAGCCCTCGACCTGCTCGTCGGACCATACGCCGGGGGTGTGCGGATAGCCGACGCCCGCCGGCGCGACCGAGGTCGCCTCGGAAATGATGAGGCCGGCGGAAGCGCGCTGCACGTAATAGTTGCGCATCAGCGCGTTGGGAACGCGCCCCGGCCCGGTCGATCGGTTGCGCGTCAGGGGCGCGAGGAAGATGCGGTTGGGAACCGCGAGATCGCCAATCTTCAAGGGGTCGAACAGGGTGGGCATTGCGTTCAGTCTCCAACTTGAAAGCGGGCGCGAGAGCGCCGCCCGCGCCTCGGCCGCTTCAGCGGCGCCCAAGGCTCATCACACACATCTATTTGTAGCTGGGGGTATGCCTCAGGGAACACCGGGAGCCTGTTCGGGTCAATGCCGGACTTTTTCGTCTTCCCCGAAAATGACGAACGCGCGCAACTCGATGCTCTCGCGCGGCGGCGCGTCTTGAGGCGCGGTCGGATCGATGAAGGCCGTATGCGGCGCGAAACGCGCGACCGCGCCGTCGTCGCGCGAGTCGTAGCACTTGAGCAGCAGAACCTCGTCCGCGTGCATTTCCGGCGCATAGAACCACCGCTGGCCCGGATTGTAGACGAGGTTGTAAGTCTCGCCGCGCCGATCGCGAAACACGAGATCGGAGGCGACGAGATCCTGCGGCGCGACGCTGCGCGCGTCGCAGACGGCGAGCGGGGCGTCGAGCACCGGCGATTTGATCGGCCGCCACAGATTGACGATGGCGACGCGGCGGCGAAGCAGGGCGTCGGCTTCATCCGGATATTCGATCCGAAGGCGCGACTCGCCGGACGCCGCCGTCTGATCGACATGAACGCGATTGGCGGGCTGGCGGGGAACGCCTGGCGTCGAGCGGTCGTTCTCGCCAGGCACGCGACGCCTCAGCGTGTGGTCGAAGACGCGCACTTCGGCGGCCCCCGTAACCCGCTTCAAGAGCGCGACGGACTCAGGATAATAGACGCGCCTTATCTCGTCCTCGTTCCAGAAATCCTTGACCGCGCTTGCGTGGGTCAGGAACTGGAACCCGGCGTCGTCCAGCAGGAATTTTGAGGCCGCGGGACGAAGATTGTGAATGATCGTCGCGCGCTCATCAGGCTCGGCGGTCGACCACGGAACGCCAGGCGGAGGCTGGTAGGCGTAGGTGACCGGCTTCTCGCCTGCGGCGGCCAAATAGTTCAAGGCGGCCTGAATGCTGGGAAGCGACGCGGTTGCGATCTGAGCCATGTCGAACGTCCAAACTAACAGTCTACCAATTTAACGTGGTAAGGGCTTGAGCGTTGTCAACTCCCTCGTTGTGCCGCGGCGCCGAGTCTGCGGCCTCGGGCGGGAGGCGAGCGACTTCGCGCCTGGGGGAGCAAAGAATCCGTCCGCGCTCACGGGAGGCGCGCGCCCTGGCGCCGGCGCCTTCTGACCGATGGGCGCCGGGTGTTGTTTTCGCTCGGGATGATTATCTAAAGCAGCGGCGGGATGTCCGTCACCCGGGCGACGAAAGCCCATGTCAGCAGGAGGCGCAGCCATGGCAGGTTCAACGGAGCGGGCGGTTCTCGCCGGCGGATGCTTCTGGGGCATGCAGGATCTGATCCGCCGCTATCCCGGGGTCGTTTCGACCCGGGTCGGCTATACCGGCGGCGAGGTCCCGAATGCGACCTACCGGAACCACGGCAATCACGCGGAGGCGATCGAAATCGTCTTCGATCCGGCGAAAATCAGCTACCGGACGCTGCTCGAGCTCTTCTTTCAGATCCACGACCCGACGACCCGCAACCGGCAGGGGAACGATGTCGGCGCGAGCTATCGGTCGGCCATCTTCACCACCAGCGACGAACAGAAGCGCGTGGCGCTCGACACGATCGCGGACGTGAATGCGTCGGGCTTATGGCCCGGCAAAGTGGTCACGGAGATCCAGCCGGCGGGTCCGTTCTGGCAGGCTGAGCCTGAGCATCAGGACTATCTCGAGCGCTACCCGAACGGCTACACCTGCCACTTTCCCCGCCCGAACTGGGTGCTTCCGAAGCGGGCCGCGGCAGCCGCGGAGTAATCCGAGCGGGCATGGCCCTCGTTGCGGATTGTGGCGTGGTCGTCCGCGCGCTCAATCCGCCGCGACGAGCAGCGTCCGCCAAGCCAAGAAGCAGAACAGCGCCGCGCCGATCAGGAGACCGAATGATCCGATGATGGTCGGCAACGCCGGACCGCCGGTCAGGGTGAAGGCCAGGCTAATCAACGTGATCGGGGTTGAGATCACGAAGATCCAGAACTGATAGAGGGAGAGACCCGAGGCCTTCATCGTCGGCCATTGCCGATAGGCCATGCCGAAGATCGAATGACACGCGAAACCGATGAGGTTGATATGCGCGTGGACGGGCATGAAGAGGAAGTTCGCGCTCGCCCCCATCGCGATGCCGAGCGCCATTCCGAGCACCAGCCATAGCGCGCCAATGGCGAGGTAGGTCGTATCGATCGATTTCACTCGCGCCCCGAATCAGCCCCACCAATCTCCAGAGGAAGATAGCACAAAGTTACGTTCGTGGAGCGGATTGGCCGTTTTACACCGACAAACCGCTCCCAGGGTCGAAACAGGATCACTTGACCGGTTTCGACCCAAGGGTCGCGTTTTCGTTCGTGGCCTGGGGCTTCCAACGCCCGGGCAGGCGCCCGAGCGCATCGCATGCGCCGCTCCGCCGACCCCTTCGGCGGCGAGGTCGCTCTGGAACATTCCGCGGTCGCGGCTCGCGTAGGCCTCAAGCGCGGGTGGCCAGATCCCGCTTATTTCTGCGTGTCGTCCTTCATCATCGTGTCTTTCTTCATTGAGTCCTTATGCATCATCGCGTCCTTTTTCATGTGATGCGCGGGCTTCGACATATGCATCGTGTCCTTCTTCATCGTCGTGTCTTCCGCCTGAGCGGGAAGCGCGGAGACAACGCCGAAGGCGAGCAGCGGGACGGAAAGCAGGAACATCCTGGTCATGGGAACAATTCTCCAATGGCGACGCCGCAAGGCGGCGCCGGACGTGGCGAGAAACCGACACGTCTCCTCGTTCGTTTCGCCTGAGCCTTGCGTTACGCTCCCAGCCGGTATTTCTTGGGGTTAAGACCGGCTTCGAGTGAGGGTGGCAGCTGATCTCTTCAGATGATAGTCGCCCAAAGACAAACGCTCGTGGCCCGTATGCTCCTGTTCGTGCCGAGGAAGCCGCCCCATTCGCTGGGACGGCCCGTTGCGCGAGCCTACCGGATTGGGCCGTTCAGGCCCGCCGGGAAAAAGAGGCCCTTCGTCGCATTGACCCCGCCATAGACGATATTGAGCACCTGTCGCGTTGTTCGATCGAAAGCGATGGCGTTATTTCCGGGCGGTGAATTGCTCGGAAAGCCGCCGAGAAGCGAGCCGTTCATCGCGTTACTCAGGTTAGCGATCATCGGAGTGGCCGTCGTGCCGACACCGAAATCATCCTGGTTCTGAGTATGAATCGTACCGTCCAGGGACGCTCGCAGGTTCGAGATCGCGGTGGTTTTACTCGCAAAGCCGCCAACGAAGAGCGATGCCCGAATGATCCCGGCGTGATACGCCTCGGCCGCCAGAATGCCGGCAGCCTTGTCAAGAACAACCTTGTTGGCGATCAACGGCGCCGCGCCGTGATAGGCGGTGACGCCAACATCCTCGAATATATAGGCCCCGAGCAGGAAGCTGTTTGGGTCGGCATAGGGACTGAAACCTGTGCCAAGGCCGGCGATAAGAGCAGCCGCGGCGAAGCTGGACGAAAGGTCCAGGGCTGGACGCGAGATCGCAGACCCGGTCAAGGCGGTCAGCGCCGCGCGCAGGAACTGAACGTGTTTGTGTTCCTCCTGCGCGATCTCTATTGCGTAGGCCTTGACTGTCGCATCGCCCATGAAATTGACCATGGCGCCGCCAGTGACCGGGCCGGGATCGGGGCCGATATCCTGCGGCGGCAGTCCAGCGTCAGTCGCCGCCCTGAGGTAGAATTCGGCTTCCAGATATTCGAGGTTCAGCGCAAACGTCAGGATGGCGGCGTCAGTCACCGCCTGGGCGTTCGCCTCGCTGGAGAAGGTGGCAGTCGTCCCCAATACGGCGGCGCCGGCCGCTCCTAGCCCGAGGCTGCGCAGGAACTCACGCCGTCCGCTCCCGATTCCTGGTCGTTGATCGCTGGACGCCCCATATATACTGCTTTGTCTGGCCATTTCTTCCTCCATATTACAAAATACGATCCCGCATTCCTCCATTCCGGCCCTGCTGCGCGGGGCCTGGAATGGCCGCATAAAGATTACGGACTGGGCGGACAGAAGTTTCGGCGCCCGCGGCCATTTAATATTAGACAAAATCTTTCTGAAGGAGACTCTATAGTTATGAATAGTGCTAAGGCGCGCGCCAAAGCGCCGTCAGAACCTTATCGGCTCTCGTTTTATGAAAGGCTGCGGAGCTGGTGTTTAGGCCGGCCTCGAAGTCAGGCAGGCCGTGGCGAAACTATTGCTCTTTTGCGCGCCAGGGCGCCGAGCAAGCCCATACCAATAATGAACATGGCCCAGGTTGCAGGTTCTGGCACGCCGACGGTGATAAAACCGCCCGGGGTGGTGTTGTATCCGTACAGGATCACCTCAGGGCCGAGCGTGGTGACGAACCCATAGTGGATCCCATCCGGGAGAGAAAACGCCAGGCCGATGCTGTCTTCGGCGAGCGAGTAGGGTATGCTCGAGGCGGTGGGAAGCGCTGAAAAGGGATAGCCGGTCGCGCCAATCAAGGCGCCTTCCTGAAAGGCGATTGGCTGCCCCAAAAACGAATTCACCATTGCATCTCCGCCTGTCGATACGGCGGCGACAGTCAGTGGATCGGTAGACGGATCGGTCCTGGTCGGGATGAAGTAGGGTCGTTCACGTTTTCGTGATCAGCGTTGAGGCCGATCGTTCGACCCAAAACGCTGGCTCGCCGCCTTCCAACCCGATTAACGAAGTGTTTCTCCGGCGACATTATCCGCCCGATTTTGGCGGCGTCGGGTTATTGATCGATGCTGGACCCGGATGGGGCGCCGGGAGTGCTTTCCATTCCGCATTGGCAGCCGGCGGAAGTTTATCCATGTGTTTCAGGAATAGCGCCAAGGTCCAAATCTGCTTATCGTCCAAAGCATCTTTCCACGACGGCATTCCAGTCAGGCGAATGCCATGTTTGATTTTCCAAAACGTCCAACCTTCTGGATCATCTTCGACCCCGTCGCTGGCCAACTGAGGCGGCGCTGGATATTCGCCCTTGGCGATCCAAGAGGTCGACTTTTCCCCATCGGCCGAACCGTGACAAATCGCGCAATTCTGACCGTACAGTCGAATGCCATCGATCAGGTTTGCGTCGGTCGGCGCGACTGGATTTGCTTCCTTCGGAGCCTGCGAATTCAACGTCGCTTGCAGCGACGTTGCGGCAAGCCATTGCTCAATTGGACCGGGCTGGGCGTCGGCATTGGCCGGAATGGCCCCACTCACGACGGCAACATAGCCTACGCCTATGCCAACGATTATCGCGAGTACGATTCCTATTGCGATCCCTTTAAGCATGGGCGCTGCCCTCCGCGAACGGGAAATCGAGAGACCACTGAGCGGGCGAGAATGTCAAAAGTCAAATGCCCGGGGCGCCCTCAGCTCGCGCTCCGGATCGCGCCCCGCAAGCGGCCAAACTCAACGATAAATGGCAACGGTGCGCGCTTGCCATCAGGGTCACGCGATTTTCGTCTCTCTGACCGCTAGCGTTGCGCCCGCGGCGGCATAGGGACTATGAAGTCGACCGGTTGCTCCGCGTCGGGAGCGAGGCGTGGGCGCCACCGGTCCGGGAGGAGAGAGATGACCGAACTCGGCGTCGTCAGGCGCAAGATCAAGCGGGCGGAACGCGCCGCGGTCGAGGCGCTCGGGCGCTATGGCGTAGCGACTGTGCATGAGGCGATGGGCCGCGTCGGCCTGATGAAGCCCTATATGCGGCCGATCTATCCAGGTGCGCTCGTCTCCGGCACGGCGGTCACGGTTCTCCTGCACCCGGGCGACAACTGGATGATGCATGTCGTCGCCGCTGAGATCGAGCCCGGCGACATCGTGGTCGCGGCGCTCAGCGCCGACTGCACCGACGGCTATTTCGGCGATCTGCTCGCGACCAGCTTCAGAGCGCGCGGCGCGAAGGCGCTCATTATCGACGCGGGCGTGCGCGACGTGAAGACGCTGACCGAGATGGGCTTTCCGGTGTGGAGCAAGTGCGTCAGCGCCAAGGGCACGGTGAAGGCGACCCTGGGCTCGGTCAATATTCCGGTGGTCTGCGCGGGCGCCGCGGTCAATCCGGGCGACGCCATCGTCGCCGACGATGACGGGGTGGTCGTCGTGCCGGCCGACTGGGCGGCAAGGACGGCGGAAGCGGCGAAAGCGCGCGAGGCCAACGAGGGCGACAAGCGCGCCAAGCTCGCGGCGGGCGTACTGGGCCTCGACATGTACAAGATGCGCGAGCCGCTCGAAAAGGCGGGCCTCAAATATGTCGACTGAAGGCGCTGTGAACGACGCGGGCAAGCCCGTCTCGGGGCCGTTCGAGAAGACCAAGGGTTGGCTCGACTGGTTCGACAAGCCCAGCAAGCCGAGCTTTGCGCTTCCTCCCGGCGCCGTCGACGCGCATTGCCATGTGTTCGGGCCGGGGGCCCAGTTTCCTTATGCGCCCGAGCGCAAATACACACCGTGCGACGCCAGCAAGGCGCAATTGTTCGCGCTGCGCGACCGTCTCGGCTTTGCCCGCAATGTCGTGGTGCAGGCGACCTGCCACGGCGCCGACAATAGCGCCATGGTCGACGCGCTCATTTCAAGCGAAGGCAGGGCGCGCGGAATCGCAACGGTCAGGCGCGCCATCACCGACGCGGAGCTGAAGCGCCTGCACGAGGCGGGCGTGCGCGGCGTCAGGTTCAATTTCGTCAAGAGGCTGGTCGACTTCACGCCGCAGGAGGAGCTCAAAGAAATCGCCGAGCGCATCGTCGAGCATGGCTGGCACATCGTCGTCTATTTCGAGGCGGCGGACTTGCCCGAACTCTCCGATTTCTTCTCGGGCCTGCCGACCACCATCGTCGTCGACCATATGGGGCGGCCTGACGTGACGAAGCCGGCCGACGGTCCGGAATACGCCCGCTTCCTCAAGTTCATGGACGATTACGAGAACGTCTGGTGCAAGGTGACGGGCGCCGAACGCCTGTCGGTTTCCGGCCCGCCGGCGCTGAACGGCGAACACAACCCCTACCGCGACGTGGTCCCGTTCGCGCGCAAGGTGGTCGAGGAATTCCCGGACCGGGTGCTGTGGGGCACTGACTGGCCCCATCCCAATCTCAAGGACCACATGCCCGACGACGGGCTCATGGTCGATATCATTCCCCATATCGCTCCCGCAGCCGACCTGCAGGACCTGCTCCTGGTTGACAATCCGATGCGACTCTACTGGCCCGAGGAAAAGAAAGGGTAAGACCGATGGCGCTCGACAAGGAGTTCGCGGAGATTCCCGGGACGACAGTCTTCGACGCCGACCAGTCGCGCAAGGGTTACTGGCTGAACCAGTTCTGCATGTCGCTGATGAAGGCCGAGAACCGCGCCCGTTTCAAGGCTGACGAGCGCGCCTACCTCGACGAGTGGAAAATGAGCGAGGCGCAGAAGCAAGCCGTCCTTGCGCGCGACCTCAACCGCTGCATCGAGCTCGGCGGCAACATCTATTTCCTCGCCAAGATCGGCGCGACCGACGGCAAGAGCTTCCAGCAGATGGCGGGCTCGATGACCGGCATGACCGAGCAGGAATATCGCGACATGATGATCAGGGGCGGCCGCAAGATCGAGGGCAACCGCAGGATCGGCGAGGACGGCGACGCCCAGCGGCCGCGCAAGGCATGACGCTGCTCGGAATTCCTCGCACGAGAGACGCTTGACTCATGGCCCGCATCACCGCCTCCCTCTACACCTCGCACATCCCCGCCGTCGGCGCCGCCTTCGACCTCGGCAAGACGAAGGAGGATTACTGGAAGCCGGTCTTCGGCGGATATGATTTCGACAAGCGGTGGATGAAGACGCATAAGCCCGACGTGATCGTCGCCGTTTACAACGACCACGCGACCGCCTTCTCCCTCGCCATGATCCCGACCTTCGCCATCATGACGGGGCCCGAATTCAATCCAGCCGACGAAGGCTATGGCGCGCGCCCGGTGCCGAAAGTGATCGGCGATCCGGAGCTCGCCTCGCATATCGCCTCGGAAGTGATCCAGCAGGATTTCGATCTCACCATGGTCAACGAGATCGACGTCGACCACGGCCTCACCGTGCCGCTCTCGTGCGTATTCGGCGAGGTCGCGGAATGGCCGTGCAGGATCATCCCCTTCGCGGTCAATGTCGTGCAGCATCCCGTGCCCTCGGGCGCGCGCTGCCTCGCGCTCGGGCGCGCGATCGGCAAGGCGATCATGAGCTACCCGCAAGACATCAACGTCCATGTCTGGGGCACCGGCGGCATGAGCCATCAATTGCAGGGGCCGCGCGCCGGACTCATCAACAAGGCATGGGATAACGCTTTCCTAGATCGGCTGATCGATGATCCCGTTGGCCTGTCGAAGATGCCCAACATCGAATACGTCCGCGAGGCGGGATCGGAAGGGATTGAACTGGTGATGTGGCTGGTGGCGCGCGGCGCCATGGCGGATGTCGCGGCCCACGGCGCGAAGCCGAAAGTCGCGCACCGGTTCTACCATGTGCCGGCTTCCAACACCGCGGTCGGTCATCTCATTCTGGAGAACGCGGGGTAGCCCTTGCTTTGGCCGAACCTCGTCATTGCGAAGCGCGCAGCGACAAAGCAATCTAGGGAAATGTCGGGCGCGTGCGGCCTCTGGATTGCTTCGCTCAGTTCGCAATGACGATGAGGATCGACCCCTCGCCGTTGGAGACGTCATGACCAAAACCATCAAAGTCGCGCTCGCCGGCGCCGGCGCTTTCGGCCTGAAACACCTCGACGCGATCAAACTGATCGACGGGGTCGAGACGGTCTCGCTGGTCGGGCGCGAGCTCGACAAGACCAGGGAGGCGGCGGCGAAATATGGAATAGGCCACGTCGCGACCGATCTCGCCGAAGCCCTGAAGGTTCCCGGCCTCGACGCGGTGATTCTCGCGACGCCGACGCAGATGCACGCCGCGCAGGCGCTTCAGTGCCTCAAAGCCGGGAAGCATGTGCAGGTCGAAATTCCGCTCGCCGACAGCCTCAAGGACGCGGAAGCTGTGGTCGCGGAGCAGAAGCAGACGGGCCTCGTCGCCATGGTCGGCCACACGCGCCGCTTCAACCCGAGCCATCAGTTCGTGCACAAGCGCATTGTCAAGGGCGAGTTCCATGTCCAGCAGATGGACGTGCAGACCTTCTTCTTCCGCCGCACCAACATGAACGCCCTCGGGCAACCGCGCTCATGGACCGACCATCTGCTCTGGCATCACGCCGCGCACACGGTCGATCTCTTCGCCTACCAATGCCGGTCGCCGATCGTGAAGGCCAATGCGCTTGAGGGCCCGATCCATCCGAAGCTTGGCATCGCCATGGACATGAGCATCCAATTGAAGGCCGAGAACGGCGCGATCTGCACGCTTGCGCTGTCGTTCAACAACGAGGGGCCGCTCGGCACGTTCTTCCGCTACATCGGCGACAGCGCGACCTACATCGCCCGCTATGACGATCTCTATAATGGCAAGGACGAGAAGATCGACGTCGCCCATGTCGATGTCAGCATGAACGGCATCGAATTGCAGGACCGGGAGTTCTTCGCCGCGATCCGCGAGGGCCGCGAGCCCAACGCCAGCGTTGCGCAGGCGCTGCCGTGTTACCGGGTGCTCGACGAACTCGAGCGACGGATGAAGTGAGCATGATGAAGTGAGCATAATGCGACCAGCTGTGCCGCCGTCATTGCGAGGAGTGAAACGACGAAGCAATCCATCGATCCCAGGGCGCCCTATATTCCCCTGGATTGCTTCGCTTCGCTCGCAATGACGGGCACGGTCAATTTTGAGATTCCGCCCCGATTTGCAGGGTAGGATTGCTTACCTCAACTCGGCGGTGAACTTCTGAATCTTCTTGCACGCTTTTTCGAGCTGCTCGAGCGACGTCGCATAGGAGACGCGGAAGTTCGGCCCCTGACCGAAGGCGGTTCCGTGCACGACAGCCACGCCCTCGGCGTCCAGAAGCTCGGTGACGAAATCCTCGTCGGTTGCGATCACCTTGCCAGACGGGGCTTTTCTGCCGATCGCGCCGGCGCAGGACGGATAGACGTAGAACGCGCCTTCCGGCTTCGGGCACTGCAAATGCCTCGCCTGGCCAAGCATCGACACGACAAGATCGCGCCGCTCCTCGAACGCCTTGCGACGCACAGGCATGAAGTCCTGCGGCCCGTTCAGAGCCTCGACCGAGGCCCATTGCGCGATCGTGCAGGCGCCAGAAGTCTGCTGACCCTGCACCATATCCATGGCCTTGATGAGCTCGGTCGGGCCCGCTGCGTAGCCGATGCGCCAGCCGGTCATCGCGTAAGACTTGGACACGCCATTCATCGTGAGCGTGCGCGCCTTCAGTCCCGGCTCGATCTGCGCCGGGGTCGTGAATTTGAAGTCGCCGTAGACCAGATGCTCGTACATGTCATCGGTCAGCACCCACACATGGGGATGGCGCATCAAGACGTCGGTGAGTTCTTTCAGCTCGCTCTCCGTGTAGGCCGCGCCCGACGGGTTCGAGGGCGAGTTGAGGACGAGCCACTTGGTGCGCGGATTGATCGCGCGCTCGAGGTCCGCCGCCTGCAGCTTGAAGCCGTTCGCCTGCGTGGTCGGCACGACGACCGGCGTGCCGCGATTGATCGCGACCATCTCCGGATAGCTCACCCAATAGGGCGCGGGAATGATGACCTCGTCGCCCTCGTTCATGGTGACGAGGAAGGCGTTGTAGAGGATCTGCTTGCCGCCCGTGGCGACGATCGTGTCGGTCGCCTTGTAGTCGAGACCGTTCTCACGGGCGAACTTGGCCGCGATCGCCTCGCGCAAAGGCGGGATGCCGAGCACGGGGGGATACTTGGTCTCGCCGCGCTCGATCGCCTTGATCGCCGCCTGCTTGATGTTGTCAGGCGTGTCGAAATCGGGCTCCCCGACCGAGAGCGAGATCACCTCCCGTCCTTTGGCTTTGAGATCGCGCGCCTTCTGCGTCATCGCGATGGTCGCGGATGGCTTAACGCGAGAGAGGACGTCGGCGAGGAAGGCCACGGGACTGGCGCCTTTCGGTTGGGGTTAAGATTAGGCGGCGCAGCTATAGTGAGGCAGGGGCCGTGCGGCAACCCCAGAGGGGCCAGCGCGGCGGGAGATGTGTGCCGACGAACCGTCCGCACAAAGTTACGCGATCCAATGATTGCAATGACTTGAGTGCGCTTTTGTGCAACTTGTAGCCGCCAAGAGTAGAGCTTCGGAATGGCGCCGAAATCCACGGACCTCATCCTGAGGTGCGATGCGGAGCATCGCGTCTCGAAGGATGCTCCAGCCTGCAGCTTTGTTTGCGCCTCCTGGAGCGCCCTTCGAGGCCGCTTCGCGGCGCCTCAGGGCGAGGGCGTTGGACACCCCGCCGCAGCCCGCGAATCGGCTAACAGGGAGCGCTCATTTCGCGCCGCGAAACGAAACGTTTCGCACGGCATGGCTTAAGTCATTGAGATCATTATGGGCGCTGAATCAGCCATTTCGCGGGATCGTTTGTTTTCAATGGCTTATCGCAGGTTTCGTTTCGCCGTTTTCACGGGTTCTTTGTTTCCAATGACTTAAGCATCCTTTTCATTTCGCCGCTTGCGCGCCGCGTGTGTCCGGCCTTCCCGGACGCCGAGTTCGTTTCGAGCGACTGTGGTTGCGGCGCCATCGGCGAGTCGTTCTCTAAAGGCCGAAAGCTTGGTCGCGCCTCGCCCATGGAAAATACGAACAGGTTTTTCCAATTTTCTGAAAAACGATACCAAGCCTCGGCCAGCTTGGCAAGAAATTGTCGCATAGCTGGTCAGTATCTCGTCGGCTGAGGGCTCAGCGATCGTCGCGTGTCGTTGGCGCTGGTCATGCGTCGGCTTTCAATTGGTGATTGAGTAAACTGTCACCGTAATGCACCGCGTAATGCACCGTAATGCACCGTAATGCAAACTGTCACCGTAATGCCGTAATGCCGTAATGCGCGACCACCGTAATGCGCGACAAGAAGCCCGCGAAGAGGGTGCCGAGTAGCTGCGCGCTCGCGCATACAATTGCGTGCACCACCATTTCAATGATTGGAGTGTGTGCTTTGCCCAACTTTCTCCATGAGTTGTGTCTGCTGTGCGGTGCACATTGGAGCACCCCTATGATGAGCTCCTATTGACTCTTCCCGCACGCAGGATCACGATCCCGTGATAAGTAGAACCTATCGGAACCGAGTGGGGGTTCGGAAATGAGAATAAGTCATCTGTCTTTGGCTACGCTATTAGCCTCAATTCTCAGCGGTGTTAACGCCGGCCCTGGGGCCGCAACTGAAATAACTGCAACAGGGTCTGGAGACATTACTGTCACCTGATCCATTTTAGACAGCAAATCGACTCCGTTTCAAGTCAATCTAAAAGATTTTGGTCATTCCTTCATACCGTTTGATCCGAGACTCGGGACACTATCATCCTATCAAGTCACACTATCTGCGACAGTTGACGAAATCACTTTCGTAAACACTGCCCCACCATCGCTTGGAACGATTAACGCGACTACTTACTCTGTTTCGGTTCCAACATTGGGTCCTCAGTACGTTATTAATGGCACCGGCGGCAGTTATTGCCCTGGAGAAAACGGCTGCGTCCCTGGAGTTGTCAATTACCAAGCTGTCAATGGATCTGTCACTGACACCCCCAGTACGATGCCGGGGACGCCTGGCATAAACACGTCAATTTCCGGTTCTATTAAGGAAACTAATACAGTCTATCAGGCGTCGGTGTCTGGGACATACAATGCTAATGTGAGTGCCTCCGAGGAATTTACGTATAACTCATTTACTCGACAGAAATATATCACCAATTTTCTCTCCCAAGAGCATATTTTAGGAACAGCCAGCCTTGCGCAAACTCTCACAGCGCTTGACGATGTCGTAACTCTTCGCAATTCTGATGGATATACAGCGTCTCAGAACGTAGAGTTGAGGGATCTTGAATATTACTTACGAGGCTACGCGGGAAAGATGCAATTGCAAACAGGAACGCTCGATTTCTCGATTAGTACTTTATATAACATAGGTGGTCCCGGCGGACTGGCGCTCTACAACGCAAAAAAGGCATATGATGAGTCGCAAGGAAGGCAAACCTCGGGTCCTGGGGAGTTTCCCAACTCCCCGCCGGGCGGTTGGGCGGCAAATTTGGCGGGTTGGAACAATGGCATGGAAAATGCGCCGCTTGGGAGCGTTGATCTTGACAACTTGAGCATCCCATCTCTGTTGGTGAACGGATTCGCCACCTCGCTACTCGCATCGCCAAATGTCGGATTATTCTTCCTTGGTGGTCAGTCTCCTGGTCAACTTTATTCGTTCGACCCAACAATTGGCCAATCAATTGCGATATCGACACAAGGAAGCGCCATTTCATCGTTCGAAATCGGTGACGATCCAGACCTAGCCGATCTCATTTTAGAGATTAGCGTGGGCGGCAAGATTTATTCATACGAAGCGGGAACGCTATTTGATTTTGTCGATTTGCTTGGATCACCAATCTACAGCTTCGTTGTCAGCGGCTTCCCCAGTAGTTTGCAGGGTAAATAATTTGCCTTTCGCCTAGGTTTTGCGGACGATCAAGATACTGCCTTGGCAGTCTTCTCAGGTTCAGCAGAAGGCGTTGCACCGGTTCCAGAGGCCTCGACTTGGACGATGATGCTCATCAGCTTCGTTGGTCTTGGGCTCGCCGGCTATCGCACATCGCGGAAGCCCAGCGCCCTATAGAGCGGCGACCTCTCGACCGCGCTACGATGCCGTGTACGCCAGGCTCACTTCGATACCTTTTTTCTGGCTCGAACAGCGGCTTGCCACTCTTGGCCGACACCGCGCGGCTTCCGACGCGCTTCGTCGACACACGGACGCCGCCCGCGATCTTCTTTTCGATCGTCCGACGATCAGCGCTTGCGTGCGCAGCGGACGCGGCGAGTCGCCGATCGGCGGCGCGACCGGTCTATCGCTCTGATCGCGCCCTCCCCCGCGAAGGCCCGGACCGCAACTTCTAGAATGGTCCGCCGAATATCCGCGAGATTCGGTGGAAGGCAGGCTGCGACATCTCGGCTTCGCGTGATTCACGCGCCGCGCGACTCACGGATCACAGCCAGAAAAGCCCGTCCGTATTTCTCCAGCTTGACCGCCCCCACCCCATGAATGCTGGCCAGTTCGTCGAGGCTGCGGGGCCGCCTCTTCGCCATGTCGATCAGCGTCCGATCGGGGAAAATGACATAGGCCGGCTGCTTCTGCGCCGTCGCGATCGCGCCACGCAGGGCTTTGAGCGCGGCGAGAAGCTCTGCGTCCGCATCGCCGGCCGCGACGGCCTCGGCGACACGGCGGCGGCGTGCTTTCGGGTTCACCACATCCTCACGCAGGGCGAACGGGGCTTCGCCGCGCAGCACGCGCCGGCCCTCTTCGGTGAGCATCAGCCGGTCGCGGTCTTCGCCGTCGCGCCCGATCAGGCCGCCCGACTGCAATTGCCTGAGCACGCCGCGCCACTCGGCGGGCGCGCGATCCTTGCCTACGCCGAAGGTTTTCAGCGCCTCATGGCCGTGCTTGAGAACGGTTTCGGTCGTCTTGCCGGAGAGAATATTCGCCAGATGGCCGAAAAAGAACCGGCCAGAGGTGCGCAAGATGGCCGACATCGCCTTTTGCGCCTCGACCCGTCCGTCGATCAGCCGAACCCCGCCCTGGCAGACGTCGCAATGCCCGCAGGCGACCGAATCCTCGCCAAACATGCTCAGAAGCGTCTGGCGGCGGCAGCGCGCCGTTTCGCAGAGCGCCACGAGATCGTCGAGCTTCGCCGTCTCGACGCGCTTGCGCTCCTCGGGGGCGCGATTGTCGAGGATCTGGCGCCGCCTGAGCTCGATGTCGCCTGCGCTGTAGAGCGTGAACGTGTCGGCGGGCAGGCCGTCGCGGCCGGCGCGCCCGATCTCCTGATAATAGGCTTCGATCGACGAGGGCATGTCGGCGTGAAAGACGAAGCGGACGTCGGGCTTGTCGATCCCCATGCCGAAGGCGACCGTCGCGCAGACGATGCAATCGTCCTCGCGCTGAAAGGCGTCCTGATTGCGGGCGCGCAATTCATGATCGAGCCCGGCGTGATAGGGGAGCGCGCGGCGCCCGGCGCGCTTGAATTCTGCCGCGAGCTCCTCCGTCCGGCGCCGCGACGCGCAATAGACGATGCCCGCTTCGCCGCGGCGAGCCGCGAGCCTGTCGAGGAGCTGGCGGGTGGCGTCCGCCTTGGGCCGCATCGCCAGGAACAGGTTCGGGCGATCAAACGAGCGCACGAAAACCCGTGGGGAACGGACGAACAGCTTCCCGGCGATTTCCTTCCGGGTCGGCTCGTCCGCGGTCGCGGTGACCGCGATCATCTGGAGGCCGCGAAGCGCTTCCGCGACTTCGCGCAGGCGCAGATATTCGGGGCGGAAATCGTGACCCCATTGCGAGACGCAATGCGCCTCGTCGATGGCGAGACAATCGACCTTGGCCTGGCGCAAGGCGGCGATCATGTCGTCGCGCATGAGCCGCTCGGGCGCGATATAGAGAAGCCGCAGCGTTCGCTCGTCGAGGCCGCGCGCGACCCTTCGGCGTTCGTCTGGATCGGAGGAAGAATTGAGGCTCGCCGCCTCGACGCCGGCCTCGCGCAACTGAGCGACCTGGTCGCGCATCAGCGCGATCAGCGGCGAAACCACCAAAGTGAGGCCGCCCCGAACGATCGCGGGAAGCTGGAAGAGAAGCGACTTGCCGCTGCCCGTGGGCATGACCGCAAGCACGTCCTCGCCCCCGAACGTTGCGGCGAGGACGTCCTCTTGTCCGGGACGAAAGTCCGAGAAGCCGAAGACGGTGGACAAGGCCTGGCGCGCCGCGCCCATGAGCGAGGAATCGGCCATCAACCGGTCTGGCCGTGCGCGGGGACCTGGCTGAAGACGGACGCGGCGACGGCTTCGTCGGGCGCAAGGGCCGCTCCGCCGACTGCGCCCCCCAGCGCGCCGACGAGATGGAGCGAGCCGATGACGAGGAGGCAGGGGGGATACGTTGACAGTTGACTCAACCCGATCTTAACAGAATCAGAAATGTGATCTATGTGTTCTTATTAGCGGAATCCATCTGCGCATTTCATAGCCCGGCGAGCCGGAGGCCTCCTGGCTGTTTGAAAGCCTGCATAAACACAACCCGGCGCGCGAGTCGAAGCTGACGAGAATTTTTTCCACTTTTTTCGGCCGCAACCCATTGAAAAGCCCGGATTCCGAAAAATAAAAGAAAGCGAAAAAGAGTGAAAGAAAGCCATTTTGCTTTCTTTTTCTTTCGTTGGCTTTCGTAGAAATTCGCGTGCTGGTTGTATTTGGCGGCGCGCTACGGCTTCTCCCATGAGCCCGTCTTGGCCGAGCGGAACAGGGCGTCGATCACGCCCATGTTGGCGATCGCGTCCTCGACTGGGAACTCGAGCGGCGAACCGCCAACGATGGCCCGCGAGAACGCGTCACCCTGCAGCGTATACTGGTCGCAGGCGGGGAAGGTCTCGACCCGGCGCCCGCCGCCGACAAGATCGGAGCCGTCATCGATGGCGATTTCGGTCGGCCGGTCGGGCGATGGGTTGAACGGAACCATGACCTCGATCCGGCCCTTGTCCCCGACGATCGTCACGCGCTGATGCGACGACGATTGCGTGCCCACGGTGAAGGTGAGCTGGCGCCCGCCGGGGAACTCGAGAAGGGCGCTGGCCAGCCGGTCGGTCTTGAACTTCGGGTCCCAGTCGATCGTCGAGATCACCCGCGTCGGCTCCGCGCCGAAAATGAAACGGGCGGTGAGGATGGCGTAGCAGCCGATGTCATAAAGGCCGCCGCCGCCCGGCGGGCGGTTGCGCACATTGTCCGGGTCGAGCAGCCGGTAGGAGAAGAAGGTCTGGATCGCTTGCGCTTCGCCGATCGTCCCGTCTTGCGCAAGCGCGCGGGCGCGGCGCCACTGGGGGTGAAAGCGGACCATGAAGGCCTCGGCGACCAGCTTCCCGGATCGGTCGCGCGCCTCGATCAGCGAGCGCGCTTCTGCAGCGTCGAGCGCGATCGGCTTCTCGCACAGCACATGCTTGCCGGCTTCGAGCGCGCGACTCGTCCAGGGGACATGCAGTTCGTTGGGCAGCGGATTGTAGACCGCTTCGATCTCGGAATCGGCGAGGAGGTCCTCGTAAGACCCGTAGGCGCGCGCGATTCCGAGCTTGTCCGCGGCCGCGCGCGCCTTGCCGAGATCGCGCGAGGCGATCGCGGCGATTTCCGAGACCTCGCCCAGCTGCATCGCCGGGATGACTTTTTCGACGCCTATCTTGGCGACCCCCAGCACGCCCCATTTCACTTTACGCAAAAGCCTCCCCTCCCGATGAAATCGCCGCCCGGCCGCCGGCGACGGAAGCGCTTACGCCTTCGCCGTCGGCACGCGGCCATCGGCCTGCCGCGCCAGCATCCAGCCCGGATATTCGGGCCTGAGCGCGCTCGCCTCGTCGAGTTTCGTGATCTCTTCGGGGGTGAGCTTGAGTTCGGCCGCGGCGAGATTGTCATCGAGCTGCTCAATGCTCTTGGCGCCGATGATGACGCTCATCACGCCTTTGCGCTGCAGGAGCCAGGCGAGCGCGACGCGCGCGACCGACGAGCCGTGCGCCTTGGCGACCGGTGCCATGGCGTCGATGATGTCGTAGGCGCGCTCCTTGTCGACCGGCGGGAAATCAAACACCGTGCGGCGCGAATCGTTGTCGCCGCGCTTCTCGCGCGTGTATTTGCCGGAGAGAAAGCCGCCGGCCAGCGGGCTCCACACCATCACCCCGAGACCCTGATCCTCGACCACCGGCACGATCTCGCGCTCGAGTTCGCGCCCGGCGATCGAGTAATAGGCCTGCACCGTTTCGAACCGCGCGTAGCCGCGCTTATCCGAAAGCCCAAGCGCCTTCATGATCTGCCAGGCGGCGAGGTTCGAGCAACCGATGGTGTTGACGAGGCCACGGCTCACGCAATCGTCGAGCGCGCGCAAGGTCTCCTCAAGCGGGGTGACAGGGTCGAAACCGTGGATCTGGTAGAGATCCACATGATCGAGCCCGAGCCGCTTCAGGCTGCCGCCGATCTGGTCCATGATGTGGCCGCGCGACAGGCCCACGGCGTTCGGCCCCGGCCCCATGCGGCCTCGCACCTTGGTGGCGATGATGACGTCCTCGCGCTTGACGCTAAGATCACGCAAGGCCTGTCCAACCTGAACCTCGGACTGGCCTTCGGAATAGACGTTGGCCGTATCGATGAAATTGACGCCGGCTTCGAGCGCGCGGCCGACCAGCCTGGTGGCGGCGGCCTGATCGAGCGTCCCAATATTGCGCCACATTCCGCCGGCGCGGCCGCCGTGAAAGGTCATCGCGCCAAGACAGATTTCGGAGACATATTGGCCCGTGCGGCCAAGCGGTCGATAACGCATGAAAGATCAGTCCCTTGTGAAAAGCGCCGCGTCGCGCCGCGGCCTTGTGAAGGCGCTCATTCAACCGCGCGCATACGATGCGTGCAAATCGCTGTTTCGTGAACGCCGCCGCCGTGTGAAGCGCGATCAGCGGCCCTGGCGCGCGAGAGCTGCCGTCAGGCCGCCTCTGCCTCGACCGGGGGGGCCATGGCTCCGGTCATCATAGCGACCGCGTCCGACATCGTCACCATCTTTGGGTCGACGACGGTCAGGCGGCGGCCCAGGCGATGGATGTGAATGCGGTCGGCGACTTCGAACACATGCGGCATATTGTGCGAGATGAGGATGATCGGCAGCCCACGCTTTTTCACGTCGAGAATGAGTTCGAGCACGCGGCGCGACTCCTTGACGCCGAGCGCCGCCGTCGGCTCGTCCATGATCACGACGCGCTTGGCGAAAGCCGCGGCGCGGGCGACCGCGACGCCCTGGCGCTGGCCGCCGGACAAAGTCTCCACCGGCTGGTGGATGTTCTGGATCGTCATGAGGCCAAGCTCGTTCAGCTTCTCGCGCGCGAATTTCGCCATGCGGGCGCGATCGGTCGCGCGGAACCATTGCCCCAGCACCCCCGGAGCGCGCGGCTCCCGGCCGAGAAACATGTTGTCGGCGATCGACAAAGCCGGCGAAAGCGCAAGCGTCTGATAGACGGTCTCGATGCCCGCCTCGCGCGCGTCGATCGGCGACTGGAAGCGCACGACCTCGCCGCCGAGGCGGATTTCGCCGGAGTCGGGGATCACCGCGCCGCACAGCGCCTTGATCAGCGAGGATTTCCCCGCGCCGTTGTCGCCGATCACCGCCAGAATCTCGCCCGGGAAAAGATCGAAGTCGGCGTGGTCGAGCGCGGTGACGCGCCCGTAGCGCTTGACGAGGCCGCGCGCCATGAGGGCCGGTTCGACGCTCATTTCGACACCCTCCGGATCCACTGGTCGAGCGCGACGGCGATGATGATCAGAACGCCGATGGCGAACTCCTGCCACAATACGTCCAGGCCGGCGAGCGATACCGCAGAGCGGAACACGCCGACGATCAGGGCCCCGATCACCGTGCCCACGATCGAACCGCGGCCGCCGAAGAGGCTGGTGCCGCCGATGACCACCGCGGTGATGCTGTCGAGGTTGGCGTTCTCGCCGGCGGTCGGGCTGATCGCGCCGACCCGGCCGATCAGGGCCCAGCCGGCGACCCCGGCGATGAGGCCCGCGAGCACGTAGACGCTAAGCAGAATGCGGTCCGTATTGATGCCGGCGAGCCGTGCCGCCTCCAGGTCGTCACCGGTGGCGTGGATATGACGGCCGAAGGCGGTGCGGTTGAGGATGTACCAGACGACCGCCGCGACCGCGAGCATCAGAAACGTGCCCCACATGATCCGGGCGCCGCCGATCGCGATCTGATTGCCCATGATCTGCAGGAACCAGGCCTTGTCCTGGATGTCCTGCATGCCGATCGTTTCGCTCTGCGAATAGTAGGTGTTAAGCGCCCCGATGATGCTGAGGGTGCCGAGGGTGACGATGAACGGCGGCATCTTGAGTCGCGTGATCAAGGCGCCGTTGAGAAGACCGAAGAGCGCGCCGACCGCGAGCCCGATCGGAAAGGCGATCAGCGTCGGAACGCCGCCGTAGACGGCGAGGCGCCCCATCACCACCGAGGAAATGACCATGATGACGCCGATCGAGAGATCGATGCCGGCGGTGAGGATGACGAGGGTTTGGCCGACGCCCACGATGCCGATCACCATCACCTGGGTGAGGATGGTCGAGAGATTGCTGGCGGCCGTGAACCGCGAGGGATTGACAATGACGCCCAGGAGCACGCCGAGCAGCAGCACGACGAACGGCACAACCGTTGGATAGGCGTGGAGGAACCGCTGCGTGCGCTGGAGAAGGGAGAGACGATCCTCGTCGAACGAAGCGACCGAGGCGGTCGCGCCGCTGAGGACCTTCTCGAACTCCTGCGGCGTATGGCGACCAGTCGCTTCGCTCATCGCTTCCTCGCTCGTTTCCGGTCGCCTTTGTTTTTTTGGATCCGCGGTGGAACCCGACGGATCCTTTTTTTATTTCAGAGGATTAAGCTCCAAACGCCGGGGGAAATCAACCCCAGCAGATCTTCAGCGCCTCCTCGGAAGTGATCGAAGGAACACCCGGAACCGGATGGTCGGTCACAAGCCTCTCGCCCGTGTCCTTGCTTTCCGGCTTTTTTCCGGTCTTGATGAAGTCCGCCACGGCCTCGACCCCGTCCGCCGCCATCAGAAGCGGATATTGCTGAGAGGTCGCGCCGAGGATGCCATCCTTCACCCACTTGACGCCCTGGCAGCCGCCGTCGACAGCGACGAACAGCACGCCCTTCTCCTTGCCTGCGGCCTTAAGCGCCGCGTAACCGCCATAGGCGGCAGGCTCGTTGATCGCGTAAACGAGATCGATGTGGTCAGTCTTCTGGAGGATGTTCTCCATCGCCTGGCGGCCGCCTTCAGTCGCACCCTTGGTCACGTCGGAGCCTACGATCTGCGGGCTGTCGCTGGTGGCGTAGTGCTTCTTGTCCTTCACCGCGATGCCGAAGCCATCGAGGAAGCCGTTGTGACGCAGATAGTCGACCGTGGGTTCGTTGGGGGTGAGGTCGAGAGTCGCGATCTTGGCGCTGGTGGCCTTATCGCCGAGCGTGCCCTTGGCCCATTGGCCAATAAGCTGGCCCGCCTTGTAATTGTCGGTGGCGAACAGCGCGTCAGCGGCGTTGGCCGGGTCGAGCGGCGTGTCGAGCGTGATCACAAGAATGCCGGCATCGCGCGCCTTCTTTACGGTTGGCACGATCGCGGTCGAATCGCTCGGCACGAGCAAAATGCCTTTGGCGCCCGCGGCGATCAACTGCTCGATTGCTCTCACTTCGCCGTCGTTGTCGCCGTCGAACTTGCCGGCAAAGGCTTGAGGCGTGAGCCCCAGCTCCTTGGCTTTTTTGTCGAAGCCTTCCTTCATTTTGACGAAGAAGGGATTGGTGTTGGTCTTGGTGACCAGGCCGACAATATCGCCGGCATGGGCTGGCGCGCCTGCAAGCGCAAGAGACAGCGCAGCGACGCCGACAGATACGAACAATCCAGAAATCTTGGACACAGGTTCCTCCCAGTGAATCGAGACGGCGACGTCGATCGTGATCCCAGGGGCCGGACCGACGCCCAAGCCCTGCTGCGACTATTCTCGCGCCGTCGTATTTGCTTTAGGGCAAACTTTTCGCCGCAAGTCAAGGATAATTATACCCGGTTGAATAATCGTTGACAGACGCTGCGTCCGGCACAATGATATGCCTAAGCCGTACACGCAAAAGTAGAGGCGGGGATGAAGGAGGCGCATGGCGCCTCGAGCGCGTACGCGGCGCTTGAGGTCGAGAGTGGTGACGTGGCGCTCGCTTCCCCGCTTGCGGCGACGAAGACCGGGGGAGCGAATCAGGCGGGCGTCCGGCTCTACAATGAGAGGCTATTGCTGTCACTCGTGCGCCGCTTCGGTCCGCTGTCCAAGATCGAAGTCGCGCGGCTGACGGGGCTTTCGGTGCAGTCGACCTCCGCGACGATGAACCGGCTGCAATCAGATGGGCTTTTGAAGCGCGAGGCTCCGCTTCGCGGCAGAGTTGGACAGCCAACGATCCCCATGTCGATCGATCCGGAAGGCGCTTATTCGTTCGGGCTCAAAATCGGGCGGCGCGGGTGCGATCTGGTCCTGATCGATTTTCGTGGCGTTATTCGCCAGCGCGCCCACCGCCCCTACGCGTTTCCAACGCCGGCCATGATCGTCGACTTTGTTCGAGATTCTCTGCCGTTGCTGGCGAATTCTCTTCTCGTCTTTCAGAAGCGACGAATCGTCGGTCTTGGCGTCGCCACGCCGTTCCAGTTGTGGAACTGGGAATCAGAGATCGCCGTGCCGCCGGGCGCAATGGACGCGTGGCGCAATTTCGACGTGGAAGGCGAAATCGCCGCCGCCAGCCCCTATCCGACGACGCTGTGCAACGATGCGACGGCCGCTTGCGCGGCCGAGTTCTTCTTCGGCCATTGCTGGCGCTATCGCGACTTCCTTTATTTTTTCATCGGCGAGTTTCTCGGCGGCGGGCTGGTGCTCGATGGCGCTCTGCGTCCGGGACGCACCGGCAACGCCGCCGCGCTCGGATCGATGCCGATCATGGTGAAGAGCGATGGTGGCGTAACGCCGCAACTGATCGCGTGCGCTTCGCTTTATCAACTTGGGCGCCGACTGGAGGCTGCGGGAGTCGACGCCTCGTCGATCTGGGCAACGCCTGAATCATGGGCCGAGTTCGGGTCGGAACTCGACGGCTGGATTGAAAATGCGGCGTCCGCACTGGCCTACGCAACGGTATCGGCGACCTCCGTCATCGACTTCGAGGCGATGGTGATCGACGGTGCCATGCCTGCTATGGTGCGCGAGCGTTTGACCGCTCGCACGGCGCAAATCTTCGCCGGCCTCGATCGGCGCGGTCTGAGCGATGTCGACATTGTCTCGGGTTCGGTTGGGGCCGACGCGAGCTCGATCGGCGGCGCCGCGTTGCCGCTCATCAAGCTGTTCGCTCGCGATCGAGAAGTTCTGTTCAAGGATGCAATGGGCCAGGCAAGCTGAGACAAAGGGCTCGCGCATCGCGCGAGCTTGGCTCGGAGCGCGTTGACCGGTAAGGACTCGGCGTAAGCGCGCCGCGAGCGACGCCTTTTTTCAACCACCGAGCAGAGGCGTTATGGCCGTACGCATTGTCAAGGTTGAGCCCTTCGATCTCGTCGTCTTTGGCGGCACGGGCGATCTGGCTTACCGCAAGCTCTATCCGGCGCTCTTTCATCGCGAACGCAGCGATCAGTTCTCCGAGCCAACGCGGATCATTGCAGCGTCGCGCCGTCACCTTGATCAAGACGCGTTCCGCGCTTCGGTGAAGGACGCGCTGACGAAGTTTCATGTGCTCGACGACGAAGCTGGCGCCGCGGCCGAACGATTTCTGTCACGGCTCCACTTTGTCGCGGTCGACGCGAAGAGCGACGGCGGATGGTCGGATTTGAGGGCGCTGCTTGGCGCCGACGACCGGATCCGCGCCTATTATCTCGCAACGGGTCCCGACCTGTTCGGTCCGCTGGCGAAGCGCCTAGGCGCTGAAGGGCTCGTGACCTCCCGCTCGCGCATCATTGTCGAGAAGCCGATCGGGCGAGACGGCGCGAGCGCCGCGGCGATCAACGACGTGATCGGCTCCGTCTTCGTCGAGCGCAACATTTTCCGCATCGACCATTACCTCGGCAAGGAATCGGTCCAGAACCTGATGGCGCTGCGCTTCGCCAACATCCTGCTCGAGCCGCTGTGGAACAGCGCTCACATCGATCATGTGCAGTTCACCGTCGCAGAGACGCTGGGCGTCGAGGGGCGAGGCGGCTATTACGAAGAAGCCGGCGCGATGCGCGACATGGTCCAGAACCATATGATGCAGCTCGTTTGCCTTGTTGCGATGGAGCCGCCCAACTCGCTAGACGCGGACTCCCTGCGGGATGAAAAGCTCAAAGTGCTGAAGGCGCTGCAGCCGATCAACGAAACCAACGCCTCCCATCTCACGGTGCGTGGTCAATATCGGGCCGGCTTTGCCGATGGGGGTCCGGTTCCAGGCTATCTGCAGGACATCAACAAAGCGCACAGCGACACGGAGACGTTTGTCGCTCTTAAGCTTGGGATCGCCAACTGGCGCTGGGCGGGTGTTCCATTCTATCTTCGCACCGGCAAACGGCTCCCTCAGCGCTTTTCGGAGATCGTCGTCGGGTTTCGTCGCGTGCCCCATGTCATCTTCCCGATGCTGCCTGACGGCATACCGCCAAATCGCCTGGTGGTGCGGGTGCAGCCGGACGAAGGGATCAAGCTGTGGATGATGGTGAAGGAGCCCGGCCCCGGCGACATGCGGCTGCAGCATGTGCCGCTCGACATGAGCTTCGCCAAGGCCTTCGGCGTCGCTCCCGCGGACGCATACGAGCGGCTTCTCATGGACGCGCTTCGCGGTAACGCCGCGCTGTTCATGCGCCGGGATGAAGTTGAGGCGGCCTGGAAATTCGTCGATCCCATTCGCGACGCCTGGGCGCAATCGGGCGAACCGCCGCGGCCATATGCCGCCGGCACGTGGGGGCCCAACGCGTCCGTCGCCTTGATCGAACGCGACGGACGAACCTGGAACGAGGAATACGAATGATTAAGACCGATTTTCAACGCAGCGAATTCGCCAACGGCGAAGAGCTGGCTCGTGGGCTGGCGGACTGGACGGCGGACCGTCTGCGTGAGGCGATCGCGGCGCGAGGCGCGGCGCTTCTCATCGTCTCCGGCGGCAAGTCGCCGGCCCGGTTCTTCGAGATCCTCTCGAACTTCGATCTTGATTGGCCGAGAGTTGCGGTCACGCTTGCCGACGAGCGGCGGGTGGCGGACGATAGTCCGCGGTCCAACGCCCGACTGGTGCGCGAAAAGCTGCTTCAGAACAAAGCCCAGGCAGCTAGCTTCACGCCGCTCGCCGACGTTCGCCTGCCGCCGGATCGTGAGCTCGCGGCCGCAAGCGCGCGCATCGCCAATCTGCCGTCGCCGGCCGACGTCGTGATTCTAGGCATGGGCGACGACGGACACACCGCTTCGTGGTTTCCCGGAGGCAAAGGGCTCGCCGAAGCGATCGATCCGGGCGCACGGCAGCTCGTCGCGCCGATGGTTGCGGCGGACGCGCCCGAGCCGCGCCTCACTCTCACCGGTCGCGTCCTCCTGCGCGCAAGAGCGATCGCGCTCGAGATCGAGGGCGAGAACAAGCTCGCCATCTTCGCCAAGGCGCTCGAGCCCGGACCGGAGGAGGCGATGCCCATTCGCGCTGTGCTGCGCCGCGCGGCCGATCGCCTCACTGTGTTCAGCGCCAAGCAGGCCTGAGCAGAACCGGTCCGCCAAACGTCGGGGCGGGCTCTTACGTTTTCACGAACGGACAGCCGCCCTTGTCCAGCGGGCGAAAGGCGTCTTCCGGCTTGATCGTCGAGACGAGCTGAAAGTAGTCCCAATCGTACTTTGACTCGGCGGGCGTCTTCGCCTTGTAGAGGTACATGGGATGAAGCTTGCGGCCGTCGACGCGGATGATTCCCTTGCCGAACAGCGGATCGTCGGTCGGGATCGCCTTCATCGCGTCGACGAGCTTGACGCCGTCGTCGGCGCTTCCGACCCGCGCCATCGCTTTCATGAGATGTTCGGTTCCCGCATACATGCCCGCATGCATGTCGTTGGGCATCATTTTCTTGGGATGAGCCGCCTGAAACCGCTTGGCGAAGGCGCGCGTTCCCTCGTTCGCGTCCCAGTAGAAGCCGGTGCAGATGGTCGCCCCGTCGACGACATCGAGCCCGAGCGAGGGGATGTTGGTGATGTTGAGGATGAGGCCGGCGAGACGCTGCTTCGCGCCAAGGCCGAATTCATGCGCCTGCTTGATGCAATTGTTGAGGTCTCCGCCAGCATTGGCGAGACCCACCGTGTCGGCGCCGGAATTCTGCGCCTGCAGGACGAAGGACGAGAAATCGGAGGTGTTGAGCGGATGGCGCACTGACCCCAACACTTTGCCGCCCGCGGCCTGAACCGCGGCGGCGCAATTGGCTTCGAGGTCCTTGCCGAAGGCATAGTCGGCGGTGATGAAAAACCAGCTCTTCGCGCCAGCTTTGGTCAGGGCTTTGCCTAGGCCTCTCCCCAGCGCATAGGTGTCGAAGGTCCAGTGAACGAAGTTGCGGGAGCATTTCGGTCCGGTCATCACCGAGGACCCGGCGCCCGAGCCGATGACCGCCTTGTTCTTCTCCTGCGCGACCGCGATAACGGCCAGCGCGACCGCGGAATTCGGCAAGTCCATGATGACATCGACATGGTCGGAATCGAACCACTGGCGTGCGATCGCTGACCCCACGTCGGGCTTGTTCTGGTGATCGGCGGAAATGATCTCGACTGGCACGCCGAGGGGCTTCGAGAAGTCGTCCACCGCGAGCTGCGCGGCGATGACCGAGCCGACACCCTGGTAGTCGGCGTAAACGCTTGACATGTCGTTCAGAACGCCAATCTTGAGCGGACGTGCAATTTGCGCGCGGAGGGCGCTCGGGGCCAGCGCCAGGGTGGCCGCGCCTCCGATCAGGACATGCCGCCGATCCGGCCTTTGCGACGTGGTCATTCCGTTCTCCCTGGGTGGCGCTCCCGCGTGGGCTTTTTTTGGCGGCCCGATTCGGTCGAGTGTGGCCCGTCGGGCGGACCGAGGCAATAGAAACGCTAGGAAACCTTCCCTTCAGACTGACCGGCGCTGCGCAAGGCGCAATCCGACGGGCGCCGGCGAGCGTGCTCTTCCGCCCGGGGCCGGCCGCGACGCCGCGCCGCCAGGAATCATCGAAATAGGCGGCCGGCCTCAACCCCACTGACGGCGCTGCGCTTGAAAGGGCCAGAGAACCTGATAGGACGTCGGTCAACTCAGCTGGGCCGATCTGCCGGTCGCGCCCTTTGGCAGGGAGCGACGACTTTGGGCCGGAAGAGCGCGACGGGAGCAGCCGCCCGTGGTCGCATTGCCGACGCTAGCCTCCTGAGCGTCGTTTCCTAAATCGGGCGCGCAGTGGTAAGGAAGGCGCCGGAAAAAAGGCGGGGTCGCCTCAATTGAGCTCGGAAATTCAACGGACTGGTGCGGAAAGGACGGGCTCTTTGTCATTCTGGCAAGCGGCCCGCGATCGTATCCAACCTTTCCTGACCGCTCTCGTTAGCCCAAGCCTGCGCCGGCTGATCCTTGAGCAGGGGCCCAAGCATTGGAAGGGCTACGTATTCGCCTTCGCGATGATGGGGCTCATTGCGCTGACGACCTCGCTCTCGGCTTGGATTATCGGCAAGATCGTCGACAGGATCTTCGTCGCCCATAAGATGGAGGCGGTCTGGGAAATCACCGCCGCCATTGTCGCCATCTACACGGTCAAGGGGCTTGCGACCTACGGACAGCAGGTGGTGCTGTCGCGGATCGCCAATGCGATCGTGGCTGAGATCCAGCGGCGCATCTTTGACCAGATGCTCAGGTTGAAGGTCTCCTACTACAGCAAATCGCATTCGTCGGAATTCATCGGAACCCAGTCCTTCATCGCCCAGTCCGCCAGCAACGTTCTCAACCTGCTCATCACGACGCTTTCGCGCGACGCGCTCACGATTGTCGGGCTCGTTATCGTGATGGTGTCACAAGATCCCTTACTCGCATTCTTCGCGCTCATGTTCGTGCCGCTCGCGGCAGTTGGGGTGCGCAAAATCAGCAGCCGCGTGCGCGGTATCATGGCGAGCGAATTTCAGGGCGCCTTGCAGATGATGGAATCGCTACAGGAGACCGCGCAGGGGATCCGAATCGTCAAGGCGTTCACGCTTGAGGATTTCATGCGGCAGCGCCAAGCGGCGGCGATCTCGGGATTCCAGAAAGCAGCGAACAAGCTTGTGCGGGTAAGCTCGCGCACGAGCCCGATCATGGAAAGCCTCGGCGGGTTCGCCATCGCGGCGGTCGTTCTCTACAGCGGTTACACTGTGATCATTCGCGGCAATCCGCCGGGAAGCATGTTTTCCTTCATCACCTCCGTCATCATGCTCTACGAGCCGCTGAAACGTGTCGCCCGTCTGCACGTCGACGTCTCGTCCTCGCTATTTGGGGTGAACATGCTTTATAAATTCCTCGACCTGCGCGAATTCGAATCGGATCCTCGACATGCGTCAATCTTGAGGGTCACGAGGGGGGAAATCGAATTTCGCGACGTTGTATTCGGCTACCGCCCGGAAGAACCTGTGCTTCATTCAGTCAGCTTCACGGCGCAAGCAGGCAAGACGACCGCGCTCGTCGGCCGTTCCGGTGGCGGCAAGTCGACCATCATGAGCCTCATTCTGCGCCTCTATGAGATCGAATCGGGCGCGATCCTGATCGACGACGTCGACATCGCCTCCGTGACGCGCGCATCCTTGCGCCAGCAGATCGCCTATGTCGCGCAGGAGAACTTTCTGTTCAAAGGCTCCGTTCGCGACAATATAGCGATGGGACGGCCCGGCGCGAGCGAAGCGGAGATCGAGGCGGCGGCGAAGGCCGCGTACGCACATGATTTCATCATGGATTTCGAGCGTGGATACGACACCCCGTGCGGCGAGCATGGGATGCAGCTCTCCGGAGGGCAACGCCAACGCATCGCGATAGCGCGCGCCTTTCTCAAAGACGCGCCGATCATCCTGCTCGACGAGGCGACCTCCGCGCTCGACTCCGAATCGGAACAGGCGATCCAGAAGGCGCTCAACACGCTATGTGAGGGCCGCACCACCATCGTGATCGCCCACCGTCTGTCGACGGTGGCGAAGGCGGACGAGATCTGCGTTCTCGATCGGGGCCGGATTGTCGAGCGCGGCCGGCACGGCGTGCTTCTGGCCCAGGGCCGCACTTATACCCACATCGCCCAAACGCAATTCCCGCAGCAAGACGCGGGTTGAGCGGTGCGGCGGGCGCGGCCGAAACTAGTCGCCCCAATGCGAAGCTCCAGCCTCTAACGCATGATAGAGAGATCAAACTTCAACGGTCGTCGATGATCGTCCGTTTGCATTGCACCCACACGCGCAAGACAGAACTCGAGGAAAGATGGGTAAGACATCGGTGATCACCGGATGCGCCGGTTTCATAGGCAGCAACCTGGTCGACCGCCTGGTTGGTGAGGGCCATTTCGTTATTGGCGTGGACAATTTTTCCACTGGCCAGCGTCGCTTTCTCGAGAGCGCCTTAGGCAATTCCAACTTTAGACTCGTCGAAATGGACCTCCTCGACCTCGACGCCTTGAAGGAGGCCTTCGTCGGCGCGGATGAGGTCTACCATCTCGCCGCCAACGCCGATGTTCGCTTCGGCACCGAACATCCGCGCAAGGATCTCGAGCAGAACACCATCGCGACCTACAACGTGCTTGAGGCGATGCGCGCCAACGGGATTAAGAAACTCGCCTTTTCCTCGACCGGGTCCGTCTACGGAGAGGCCAAAGTCCTTCCAACTCCCGAAGACGCGCCGTTTCCAGTCCAGACCTCGCTCTATGGGGCGTCGAAGGCCGCCGCGGAGGGGTTGATCTCCGCCTATTGCGAAGGGTTCGGTTTCGAGGCGTGCACATTCCGCTTCGTATCGATCCTTGGGGAGAGATACACTCACGGACACGTATTCGATTTCTATAAGCAGCTTAGAACCGATCCAAAGATGTTGAAGGTCCTTGGCAACGGCCTTCAACGTAAATCCTATCTCTACGTCCAGGACTGTATCGATGCGATCCTGCTTGCTATGGCGCGGGCGCCGGAAAGACTCACCATCTGCAATCTGGGGGTCGACGCCTATTGCGAAGTCAACGACTCCATTGGCTGGATATGTGAAGCCCTCGGCGTTTCGCCGAGCATAGACTATTCAGGCGGCGACCGGGGCTGGATTGGCGATAACCCGTTCATCTTCCTGGACACTACAAGGATCAGGGACCTCGGCTGGTCGCCAAAACTCACGATCAAACAGGGCGTAATCAGGACCGTCGAGTTCCTGAAGGCAAATGAATGGGTCTACGAGTCGCGCGCATGATCGCGAGATACGCTGTCATAACGGGCGCCGGCCGAGGCCTTGGTCAGCGTCTAGCCAGCCGCTACTGGCAGGCCGGCTACAATCTCGGTCTTGTCAGCCGCAACGTCGGGTCGGCTGGCCAGACAGTGTCTGAACTGGTTCCCGCAGAGGGCCAGCGCTGCGACGTTTTTGCCTGCGACCTCGCGGATCCCGCCTCAGTGGAGGCGGTTGTCGCGGAGATTCGCGCGAAGACCGAACAGGTCAACGTCCTGATAAACAACGCAGCGACCCAGGGGCCAATCGGGTCTCTGGAACAAAACGATCTCCGGGACTGGGAACAAACGATTCGAGTCAATCTTTTGAGTCCGGTCGCGCTGTGCCGGGGATTGCTTTCGCGCATGGTGAACGCCGCGGATGCTTCCATCCTCAATCTCTCGGGTGGCGGGGCGACCGGTCCGCGGGCGAATTTTTCCGCCTACGCCAGCGCGAAGGCGGGGCTCGTCCGGTTCAGCGAGACGCTCGCGGACGAAGTGAAGAACCAGGGAATCACCGTCAACTGCATTGCGCCAGGCGCGATGAAAACCGCGATGCTGCGCGAGGTACTGGAGCGGGGTGAGCAGAGTTCGGGCGCGCGGGAATTTGCCATAGCCGCTAAGGTTTTCGAGGAAGGCGGCGCCTCGATGGACCGGGTTGCGGACCTCGCGCTGTTTCTTAGCTCGTCCGCGGCGCGCGCCATCACCGGAAAGTTGGTCAGCGCCGTTTGGGACCGCTGGGAGTGCTGGCCGGAGCATATTCCGGAATTGGCGGGCTCCGATCTCTACACGTTGCGCCGGATCGCCGGGCGGGATCGTGGGTTTGGTTGGGGAGATCGATGAGCGAACCCGGATCGCGCCTCGGAATCGGCCTGATCGGCTGCGGGCTTATCGGACAAAAACGCGCCAAAGCGCTGCCGAAGACGGACCGACTCATTATCTGCGCCGACGTTTCCATGAACCGGGCGGAACGGCTTGCGAACGCCTCCGGCGCAAAAGCCGTCGCCGATTGGCGCGCCGTCGTCGAAAATCCGGCGGTTGACGTGGTGATCGTCGCCACGCCACACGATATGCTAGCCGCCATCACGCTTGGTGCCGTGAACGCCGGCAAGCACGTCCTTGTGGAAAAACCGGCGGCGCGTTTCGCGTGGGAACTCGAGCCGGTGCTTGCGGCGCGAGACGCCAAGGGCGTGCGAGTGCACGTAGGCTTCAATCACCGCTATCACCGGTCTCTGCGCAAGGCGAAGGAACTCGTCTCTTCGGGCGCGCTCGGGGAGCTTATGTTCATCCGCGGCCGCTACGGGCACGGCGGGCGCGTCGGGTATGAGAAGGAATGGCGGGCCGATCCGGCGATTTCGGGCGGCGGCGAACTGATCGACCAGGGTCCGCATCTGATCGACCTGTCGCGCTGGTTTCTTGGTGAGTTCACTGAGGTGCAGGGGTGGGCCGAAACTTATTTCTGGAAGATGCCGGTTGACGACAATGGATTTATGTTACTAAAGACCCAGCGCAAGCAGACTGCGTTTCTGCATGTTTCTTGTACGGAATGGAAAAATCTGTTCTCGATGGAGATTTATGGCAGAGATGGAAAGATAGATCTGAATGGTCTGGGCGGAAGTTACGGCGTCGAGCGAGTCACCTGGTACAAGATGCTTCCAGAAATGGGTCCTCCAGAAACCTATTCTTGGGAATACCCAATGGGTGACGACTCCTGGAGTGTCGAGACGACTGCATTTCTGGACGACGTCAAGGCGGGTCGCCCGGGCGATTGCGGGCTCGAAGACGCTATCGCCGCGTTGACGGTCGTCGAGGCGATTTACAAGAGGTCAGGTTATGATCATCGCGCGTAGTCCGCTGCGGATCACTCTTGGCGGCGGGGGCACCGATCTCCCGTCGTATTACCGGGAGCACGAAGGCTTTCTGCTCTCGGCCGCCATCGACAAATATGTCTTTGTCACCGTAACGCGTCCCTTCACCGAGGGCGTTTATCTGAAATATTCCCATCTCGAGCATGTCGACAAGATTGCGCAGGTCCAGCATCCGATCATCCGCGAAGGCCTGAGCCTATTGGGCTTCAGGACCCCGCAGGTTGAGATCACAACGCTGGCTGACATTCCGGCCGGAACGGGCCTGGGAAGCTCGGGAAGCTTTACGACCGCTCTGCTCAAGGCGCTCTACACCCATCGGCGCCGCCATCTCAATCAAATGGAGCTGGCCGAACTCGCCTGCCACATCGAAATCGACCGGCTTGGCGAGCCGGTCGGCAAGCAGGACCAGTATATCGCAGCCGTTGGCGGCGTGACCTGCTTCGCCTTCCACACCGATGACACGGTGGCGGCGACGCCGCTCGGCATCAGCATGGACACGATGTTCGACCTGGAGGACAACCTGCTGCTGTTCTTCACCGGCTTCTCACGCACCGCCGGGAGCATCCTCAAGGACCAGAACACGCGCACAAAGCAGAGCGACGGGGAGATGCTCAAGAACCTGCACTATGTCAAGGAACTGGGCCATCGGAGCAAGCAGGCGCTCGAGAGGGGGAACACCCGCCGCTTCGGCGAGTTGATGCACGAGCATTGGGAACACAAGAAACGTCGTTCCGGGGGCATGAGCAATCCAAAAATCGATGAGTGGTACGAGTTGGGCGTCAAAAACGGCGCTGTCGGCGGTAAGCTTGTGGGCGCAGGCGGGGGCGGGTTTCTGATGTTTATGGCCGAGGATCGCAACCAGCTGCGCCACAAAATGTCGGCGGCGGGGCTCGAAGAAGTGCGCTTCCGCTTCGATTTCGAGGGCACGAAGGTCGTGATGTCGTCATGACCCTGCCGGTTGCGATCCTGGCGGGGGGATTGGCGACGCGGCTGCGGCCGATCACGGAAAAAATTCCGAAGTCGCTCGTCGAAGTGGCTGGCAAGCCGTTCATCGTTCGCCAGCTGGATTATCTCCGCCGCCAGAAGGTCCGCGAGGTCGTGCTGTGCGTCGGCCATCTGGGCGACATGATCGAGGCGGTCGTTGGCGACGGATCCCGCTTTGGGCTCGCGGTGTTGTACAGCATGGACGGTTGCACGCCGCTCGGTACAGGAGGTGCATTGCGACGGGCCTCTGGCCTTCTCGGCGAAGCGTTTTTCGTTCTCTATGGTGACAGTTATCTGCCCGTCGATTTCAGCGTCATCGAAGCTGAGTTCCGGGCGTTGAACCCGCCGGCGTTAATGACGGTCCTCTACAATGAAGACCGCTGGGACAAGAGCAACGTCCTTTTCGTCGATGGCAAGCTTCTGGAGTACAACAAGGTCGTGCCGCGTCCCGATTTTGCCTTTATCGACTATGGCCTAACCATAGTGACACGAGAGATTCTCGAGAGTTATCCAGCGAACGAGCCGTTCGATCTTGCGGCTCCGTACCAGAAGCTATCCCTTGAAGGGCGCCTGTACGGCTACCAGGTTTTCGAGCGTTTCTACGAGATCGGATCCCCCGAGGGACTGAAGGAAGCGCGCGACTTTTTTCAGATGGAAGACGAGACATGACCTACGCCCAACAGCATCTTGCCGAAACGATCGCCGTCGCAAACAAGATTGACGCTGACGCCATCGAGAAGATGGCTGACCTTCTGGCTCAGGTGAAGGCGGATGGCGGCCGCGTCTTTTTTCTGGGCGTTGGCGGAAGCGCCGGCAACTGCGGCCATGCCGTGAACGACTTCCGCAAGATTGTCGGCATCGAATCGTACGCGCCGACTGACAACGTCTCGGAATTGACCGCGCGCACCAACGACGAAGGCTGGGCGACGATCTTCGTCGAGTGGCTGAAGGTCAGCAAGCTGCAACCCAAAGATGCGTTGTTCATCCTCTCTGTTGGCGGCGGAAGCTTGGACAAGAACATCAGCCCCAACCTCGTCGAGGCGATCAAATATGCAAGGACCGTGGGTGCGAAGGTAACCGGCGTCGTCGGACGTGACGGCGGCTACACCGCGCAGGCGGCCGATGCGTGCTGCATCATTCCGACGGTCAACCCGGAAACAATCACGCCCCATTCCGAAGCGTTCCAGGCAGTCGTTTGGCATCTTCTGGTCTCCCATCCGAAACTGAAGGCCCACCAGACCAAATGGGAATCGACGCGCAAATGAAGCGGGCCGTTTTTCTGGACCGCGACGGCGTGTTGAACCGCGCCTTTGTGCGGGACGGGAGGCCCTATCCGCCCCGAGACCTGTCCGAACTCGAGATTCTTCCCGGCGTCGAACCGGCTTTGGCCGAGCTGCGGGCGGCGGGGTTCCTTTTGATCGTTGTAACAAACCAGCCCGATGTCGCGCGTGGCGCAACGACACGGGAGGAGGTGGAGAAAATCAACGCCGCTCTCGGCTCGGTGCTGCCGATCGACGAATTCCGGACCTGCTATCACGACACGGAAGCCGGCTGCGAGTGCCGCAAGCCAAAACCCGGCGCATTACTGGCGGCGGCCGCGTTGCACGATATTGATCTCAGCGCGAGCTATATGGTAGGCGACCGCTGGCGTGACACCGAAGCAGGCCACCAGGCGGGTTGCAATACAATTTTTCTTGACTACGGCTACGAGGAAAAGCAGCCCTACGCCGTAGACCATCGTGCCGCGTCTCTGTCGGAAGCGACCGGAATCATTTTGAGGCGATAGAGCTGATGAAGAAGGTCGAGGAATTAAAAGTCAAGCTCTTCGCCGATGGCGCAGACAAGGCCAGCATGCTGGAGATGCATGCAAATCCAATCATACAAGGACTGACGACAAATCCAACGCTTATGCGAAAGGCTGGCATTACTGACTATCGCGCCTTCTGCAAGGACATTCTTACTCACGTTCATGACAAATCTATTTCATTCGAAGTCTTTTCCGATGATTTCGATGAGATGGAGCGTCAGGCGACGGAGATCGCAAGCTGGGGGCAGAACGTTTACGTAAAGATTCCGATTTCCAATACTAGGGGGGAAACCGCCGTCGGGCTCATCAAGCAGCTGGCGCACCGCGGGATCAAGGTCAACGTGACTGCGCTCATGACGCTTTCCCAAGTACGTGCCGTCGTCCAGGTTCTCAGTCCGACCGTCCCGAGCTATGTGTCGGTTTTCGCGGGGCGAATCGCGGACACCGGCCGAGCGGCTCTTCCAATCATGACCGCGGCGGTTGAGCTTCTGAAGATCGCTCCGGCGTCCGAATTGATATGGGCCAGTCCGCGCGAGCTTTACAACATTATCGAGGCGGACATCTCCGGCTGTCATATCATCACTGCGACGGCGGATGTGCTGAAAAAGCTTTCGCTTGTTGGCTACGATCTCGACGCCTATTCGCTGGACACGGTCAAGATGTTCCACACCGACGCGGTCGCCGCGGGATTCAAACTTTGATGCGTGAGAGAGTGGTCAGCCGCCATCGCCCAATGTAATCAGGCACCAAGTTGGCGTGGCCGGTAAAGTCTGATAAATCAAGCAAATATGCAGAAGTCGGAGCGAAGCTGGACGCTCGGGTGACCCGGGTTGCTCCCACCCGCAGGTTGCTCTTGTAGAATACTGCAACCCGCGGCCTCTAGTCATTCTTGTGGGCGGCGACTCCGCAATCTGACGGGGTGAACAGGGCCACGCCACCCAAAAACACCAGGGGAATTCGTGTGAGCGAACGAAAACCGACGGCTCAGTTTGGCAACGGGGAGCTGTTTAATCCATTCGAGCCTCCCGCTGCCGACGCTCAGTCGCGCGATATTTCCGCGAACGGCTCCCTTTCAACCGGGCCCCAAGCCTCCCGCTTCGACGAAGTCGCTCGCGATGCCCGTGTCAAGGATAAACTTGATCCCTTGATCTACTGCATCGCGATGGTCCGGAACGAGGCGGACATCATTCTCAGTTTCTTGCATCAAGCTGCGTCCGTGTTCGACAAGACATTCGTCGTCGATATACAGTCATCCGATGGAACCAAGGAGATAATCGATAGGTTCGCAGGGAGCAGCGACGGCGCCATCGTACGCCTGAACTGCCTAACGCAGGAGCGTTATCAATCTGCGCTTACGAATACGCTTGCCCGCAAGGCGTTTGGCGAGGGGGCGGACTGGGCGTTTTTTCTCGACGCCGACGAGTTTTTAGACGTCAAAAGTCGGGAACACCTTCGCGACCTCTTGAAGGCGAGCGACGGCGAGGTCATCCACCTGCCCTGGATCAATTTAGCGCCATCCGAATACGGCAGTTTCGAATCTCTCCGTCTCGATCAGGACTTTTTCTATAGAGTGGAGCCTTCGCCGATTCACAAGGTGGCGATTTCGGCGCGCTATGCTTTGATCTACCCTGATTTTTCTCTGGAGGAGGGGAATCACAATGTCAACCGGAGCATAAACGGACCTCCCGAAAGGGCGCGGCCCGCCTTTTCGATTCTGCATCTCCCGGTGCGCTCGGCGTCCCGCTTGAAATACAAGCTTATCAATGCGTCTCGTCTTCTAGGCAGCAAGCATAATACGGGGGACGAGGAAGGCCATCACGTTCGGACAATTCTCCGGCGCCTCGAAGAAGAGGTGGCGACTCCGGCGCTGCTCAATATGATCGTCGCGAACTATAGTTTGAAAGAGGATCTCACCCAGGGCGCGCCCGCTCAGAACAGACGCAGGAAGGTCGCTCCGCCGGAACCGGCGGTCGCTCGCCGGCGGTTGCCCTTGTTCGCCCGCGATGTGCAAGCGGCGCCGGGTCAGGTCAAAACGCTTACGGAAACGCTGGAATTGGACGCTGAGCTGAAGTGGCGGCGCGCCCGATTTGCTGGCGGCGCCCCCGTCTGCGCTGAGCTGCGAGGTTCGGAGCTTCGCATCCGATGCCTGCCGATAACAGGACAGGGCGATGGCTTTTATGGCCGCTATTCGGCCCTCCCGGAGGAGGAGTCACAGTCGCCCCCGGACCTCACCGTCAAGGTTCTAACCGACGCAATCACCGCCGCGTGGAGCGACGTTGAATTGACGCCGGTTTCGGATTGGAGTGGCCTCGCTCCGGTGCTATTCGCCTTGTTCTCGGTGCTTCGCCCCCGCCGATTCGTCGAACTCGGTTTTGACCAGGGGACGAGCTTTTTCGCCGCTTGCCAAGCCGCGGAGCAACTCGCGCCTGTGTCTCAGTGTATTGGCGTTGATTCGTCCATCCGCCGCCCGCAATCTGGGACAGGTATCGACACTCAATACGGCAAGCTTCTCTCACAGCTGCGGTCGAGGTTTCCGACTCAGCATGTTATTCACGGCAGTTTCAGGGATGCTCTTGAATGTTTTGACGATTCTTCCGTCGATCTGCTACACATTGACGTTAAATCTATTTCTGAGTCGGCCTCAGAGATTTTTGCATCTTGGCTCCCGAAAATGTCGGATAGGGGGACCATAGTCCTCCATGATATCTCGTCACACAAGCGCGGTTATACAGTTTGGCGCCTTTGGGACGAATTGAAGCAGATATATCCTGGTTTTTCGTTCTACCACTGCAACGGCCTCGGTATTCTATACGTTGGCCATAAAAGGAGCGCGGTCTCCCAAGCGATCCAAGGGCTCAATTCCAACGCAGAGTACGCGACGCTTGCCCAGCTCTTTTTTGAGCAACTAGGCGAGCATAGTTCAGCGGATAAAGCGACACTTCGAAGGATGATGGGCGAGATAAGTGGCGACGATTTTCAAGAACAAGATGGACTTTCCACGCTCTTAAGGTCGAACTCGCTCGCTCGTCATACGAGAATTTTCTTGAGAAGAACTTTATTTGCGACGAGAGCCAAATATTTCGCTTTCTATTTCTCGAAGAGAAAAAAAGAACACTATACGCAAAAGAAGAGATGGCTCAAAGCCGCCATCACGTTTATCAATTGGAAGTTGGGAATTAGCGGACTCGAGAATAAGAGGGAGGGGCGGGACAAGCCGTCAAAGCTCATTCGAGAGCAGCCATTCGTAACCTTCGACAAACGTATGGTCCATGCATTTGACAGGAAAGGGTTGCACCCGAATGTCCGGTTGATCATTCCAACCCGCGGCTGTTCGAGATGGTTGCCCTTTTTCTTGGAAGCCTACCGCGCGTGGGGCCTTGAGCCAAGCTACGCTGTCGACAATGGGTGCGAACCCGAAACTCTACAACTCCTCAAGGACAACAAGGTCAACACGATTTTTATCGATTCCAACCAGATCCCCAACGGCGAATCCATCATGCCGTTCTTGTCGAAGTCGATCCAAGAGGATTATGTTTTCAGGCTGGACGACGACGAATTCCCGGCGCGGGAACTTATCGACTGGGTAAACTCGATTCCGGATTCCAAATTTGCTTTCGTCACATCGTGGTGGATCCCACGCTATGAAGTCGCCCTCCTGGACGGTCAATTGTGGTCATGCCATCCGAAATGGATGCGCACGAAGGTCGGCCCGGCCATATACGAGAATTTGCACGGCGGTCGGTTTTATCGACACAAGGACGTCATTTATGACGAGGTCGGCCCCCATCACGGCAACTTCATCTCCGACTATGTCTCACACGCGCCGCCGGAGGCGTTGCTTATCCACCTTGACTACCTCGTCCGGACTATGGAGGAGCGACTGAACAAGATCCGCTCCACGGAGAAGCGGTTCAAGGATGCAGGCTGGCCCTTCGCCAATCACATGCTGCCGGAAATGGCTCCGCGCGAACTCCTCCGGCCAAGGCGCTTCATTAATCCCGACCTCGACCCGCTGATCAGCGAACTCCTTGCGAAGGTCTATCGGCCGACGGAAAGGCTGAACTTGGGGGTCGATGAGATCGTTGCGATCCAGCGGGATAGGCTAAGCCAGGACACGACTCATTTCCATTATTGATTTTGATCTTTATGCTGGGCGTAAGCCCTTACATTCGTCGCCAGCCTTCAATGGATAAGCCGAGGAAGAAACCGGTGCTAAAGTACGATTTGCCTTGGATTGGTAGGCTCTATCGCCAGCGAAACGAGCTAAGGCAGCGGCTAGAACACATTGAGAGGGAACGAGCGCATGAAGAACGAAACAAGACGGAACAGGAAGATCGATTGCAGTCGATACAAGACAAGCTTGATCATCTTGTAAGCATTACTGCGAAGTATTCCATGGAAGAACATAAGTATCTTGAACAATTAACCAAGGTCGAGCCGCTTCGTAATGACGACCTTCGACAGAACTCCGAGCAGTCCACTCGTCGTGTCGACTCTGCAAATGCATATCCGGTATTCCTGGTTAACCGCACTCAGCAAGATTTCACCTTGTTAAATGAATTGCGGCGGAGGACCGCTGTTGAATGTGCTGATTACGCCCATGAGCGGATGCCTTTGGCGCTGCATTTTGACACCAGAGAACGCTTGTTAGACTACGTATTGGAAACGCTTAATTCAAATGACGATGGTCGAGGACTATTCGTTGAATTTGGTGTTTACAAGGGTCATTCGGTAAATTACTTCGCTAAGGGAATCCGCTCGGGGCGCACTATCTACGGCTTTGATAGCTTCGAGGGTCTTCACGTCGATTGGATCGGGAATGATCTTGCAAAGGGTGCGTTTGACTTAGGCGGTATACTCCCGGAGGTTGAGAAGAACGTAATCCTGATAAAGGGATGGTTTGATCAGACGTTACCTGAGTTTTTTGCCGAACATTCGGAGCCGATCTGGTTTATCAGCCACGACGCCGATACATACGAGGCGGCCAAGCTCGTTTTCAAGTTTACAGCCCCCAGATTAAGGCCCGGCACCATGATTGTGTTTGATGATTACTGGGGTTATCGCGGCTGGAAATCTGGTGAACACAAAGCTTGGGCCGAATTGATTGCTGAGATGAACATCAAGTACGACTATCTCGCATTTACCGTGCAACAGGTGTTCGTAATAATTCGATCTATCGGTTGAGCACAACTTAGATCGAGACCCGGCGTGGCATCCGATTCGTCGCGCGGCCCGGCCTCGCGGTCCGATTGGCGAAGCCTCGACAAGTCACAGGACGAAGAACACTCGGCAGCGGCGGCAACGCTCATTCATTCCCGTCGCCGACAGCGGTCGATCTCACGCCCACACCAGAAGGACGACCCCATTTGAGAACGGCTGAGCCGCCAAACTCTCAAGCAGCTTGTTCGATCTCGCTTGCCGCGCCTTGCGCGCCCATGGGCTTCGAAGCTCGATTTTGGCCCTTCTGAAGTTGCGCCTCGATCGCCTTCAAAGCGTCGATTTCGGTCGACTTCTGGACCGCAGCGATCTCGCGAACCATTCTATCTAAAGCGGCTTCGTACAATTGCCGCTCCGAATACGACTGCTCGGGTTGCGCCTCCGAACGATAAAGGTCACGCACGACTTCAGCGATCGCGTTGATATCGCCGGAGTTAATCTTAGTTTCGTACTCCTGAGCCCGTCGCGACCACATTGTGCGCTTGACCCGGGCGCGTCCCGTCAAAATCTCCAGAGAGCGCCGCGCCGTATCCGGATCGGATATTTTCCGCATTCCAACGCCCGAGACTTTGGACGTCGGGACGCGCAGCGTTAGCTTATCCCTTGAGAAGTTGATCACAAACAGCTCAAGTTTGAAACCTGCGACTTCCTGCTCCTCAATCGCGATGATCTGACCCACTCCGTGAGCGGGATAGACCACAAATTCGTTGAGCTTGAAGCCCTGTCTTTGGCTGGCGCTCTTCGGTGTCTTCGCAGCCGGCGAAAGCTCCTCCGGGCCCGCGGGCTTGTGGACTTTGACCGCCGCTGAGACGGATTTCGGCGCCGGCGCAATTGGCTCGGCGGCGTGAACGCTGTGATCCACGCTTGGCTTTGCTCCGGCAAGAGGCATTGCCGCTTTGTCGGCGGCGATTCGAGATTCTTGGGCCCCTCGGCTCTCTCGCGGCAATTTGGCTTCCTTTTCCTTCAAACGCGTCCGCACGGTCGACGCCTTCGCGACGCTCGCGGTTCTTGTCGCCTTGCTCACGCTCTTTGCCGCCGCCTTCCGATGAGCCGCGGCGGCCGGCCTCTTGGCCCCACCCGATCCAGCCGTCGGTCTGGCATTGGAGCTTTTCGGCTTTCGCCTCGAGGGTTTCGCTACGTCATCTTTCAGCCTAGCTCGAATAGTTTTACTCGCTTTACGCGCAACTCTCGCGTTCGACGCCGGCTTGCTCTTGCCCACTCGATTTCGAAGACCGGACGAAGACGCCCCCTTGGAGGCGCGCTTTGAGACTGGTTTCGCGCTCGAGGCGGGTCCGGCTTTCTTCGTCTTTGAGCTTGTCGCTTTTTTCGACTTTTTACGCGCCGCCATCGCTAACCTCTCCACGCGCGAACATTTCCGCATACATCTTGACGCTGTGCACGAGTACTATTCTAAATTCGTGCACCAAACCGCTCTTCAGAACGGCAATCTGTCCTTTTTGCCGACGAAGACACGGGTGTCGTCGCTGTCGACGCCCAGCGACTCCCGCTCCACGATTAATTTGTCGTTTAGCACAAATTCATCGAAAAATCAAAGAAGAAGATGACCGCGGGCTTAGCTACAGCAGCGCTTGGTTAAGCGCCCAGCCAATATGCGCGATACCGCCAGGAACCCACTCAATCGCCCTGCCCGGGCTTTGGCGAAAAAAACTCGGCAAACTTGTTGGCTCGCCCATCGAATTCCTTCGCGTCGGGGGGCGGCTCTCCCTTACTGGTTATATTTGGCCAAGTTTTGGCGTATTCAGCGTTCAGCTTAAGCCAAAAGGCAAGGTCGGGTTCAGTGTCTGGCTTGATCGCCTCTGCGGGGCATTCCGGTTCGCACACGCCGCAATCGATGCACTCGTCGGGGTGGATGACAAGCATATTGTCGCCCTCGTAGAAGCAATCAACGGGGCACACCTCTATGCAATCCAAATACTTGCATTTTATGCAGTTCTCGACAACCACATAAGTCATACATATATCCTCGTGAACCTCTTATGCGACAGATCGACGCTTTCCCTGGGCTTCCAGAGCCGGCCTCGACCTCGCAGTCCGTGCCATTGGCGGCTGCCCAGCTAAGGGCGCTTGTTTGCTTGTTCCTCAAGTAGCGGACGGAGCTCGAGAAGCTTGGCGAAGGGCGAGTTCGGGTCGACCTTGGCCTTATGCTGCGGCGCCGTCGTCGCGTTTGAACGGGGCATATCATGTTCGCTCGTCCGTTGGCGACGTTTTTCGTCAGTCTTGGCCGGGTAGGGCCGATTTGGCCTCCCGGGCGGGCGAGCAACCGCGTAGCGAGCCTGTTTGCGCATCCGATCCGCGCCGAGACCGTCGGTATCCGGCGGTCCAGGATTTTCGCTTTTTGATTGTTTGCGCTCCCTCGGACGGTCGGGTGCAATCCTGCGACGGTCGGGGCGCCAGACGACGATCATGTCGGTAGTGTTTGCCGATTCGGAGCTTGATCCTGGCGTCTGCGGACCGGAGGATTCGGTGACGTCGACTCTTACAGGCTCTTCGGATGGATCGGCGGAAATGGGAGCAGGCGGCATATCCGCGGCGGCGTTGTCAACCAGAGGTTCGTCCGGCGGCGAAGCCAAAACCGCATCGGCCGTGGCCTCCTCGTCGGCGCCTGCCGCAGGCGCGGATGGCTGATCCTCCCCAGTCTGATCTTGATCCTCCTCCGACGCGGCGGACTTGCTTTCTTCGGGCGATCCGTCACCTTGCGTAGGCGCAAAAAAATCAGATCGTCGCATTTCCACCGGCTTGAAGCCCATGGAACGCAAAATCGAGGCGAATTGATCCCCGGAGCATCCCGTTAACGACGTCATCTCGCTGCTGACGACGAATCCTTTCGCTGTCCGAAGGTTCGCAAGCCCCGGCCCGGCGCCAGGCGCCTCACTGGCGATCGCCGCTCGAACCATGCCGGCAAGGCGTTCAACGACGTCCACGCGCACAATCCGTTCGCCGCAGGGTCGGTACCCTGCGACGCGATAGCCGTCCTTCGAAATCGTGTTGTCCCATGCCAGGGAGGTCCGGCCGGAAGAGGCGACAGGGCCAAGCGTCCGCAGGAGGTCATTGGCGTCGCCGCGCGCCTGAAGACCCCAGAGCTGAAGCGCAAGGTTTCTTGGCGCGGGCTTGATCAACGCCGGGACAAATAGATAGTAGGCGCCAAAGCGCACGCCTTGCCTTCTCAGTTCGGCTCGGTCGTTCTGAGCTAGCGCATTGATCTGCGCCCTGATCGGTTCGCGCTCCAAAATCCCGAATGACCGTGCGAGGTCATGGGCCAGATTCCGGACGATCTCCGGTCCTTCCTGAATAGCTTCGAGCGCGAAAAGCGGTCCGAGGAGACGTCGCGTCGTCGCCGCGATCCAAAGCTCAATTCGTGTCTTTACCGTCTCTCGAGACGGAAGCGGCAAGGCTTCGTCAGCCAGGACCACCGCGCTTGGGTTCAAAATGTCCGCGCCGGGAGACAGTCTCGCGACTGGATCTCCCAGCCATCGAATTATGCCATCATTGGAAAGCACGATAGCCGCGTCAACGGCCTGATGAAAGCGCGCGGCGCGGGCCTCCAATTCCAGCTTCAGGGCGTCGAGCCAGGCTTGGTCGCTCGCCGCTTGCGGAGCGCCATGACCTTCCACGCCGACAACTTGAAAGCCCTGAACGCCGGAAAAGTCATGGCGCGCCTGTGGCTCCGCGGCCGGCGGACTATTCTCCTCGGAGCTCGGCCCCAGTTCCACCATCATACGTTCCCTGATGCGCGCAGACTGCACCTGATCATGGCCAACGGCAACATCCCTGCTACGCCCGCCGACTTGCCACCGATGCGCTGTTCCACGCTGCGGAGCGAGCCGGCGACCACCCCGGTTGACGCCTCAATAGGCCATTGCTCAAGCGAACGCACGATCGTCGTAGTCCTCGGGCAAAGTCTCATCGGCGGCGCGAGAACGCAGGACCAGGGAGAGGGTTGCCGCAAGAAGTAGATTGACGAGCACCGCGGTCAGTCCGTTGTATGCGGCGAAGCCAAGGCCAAGATCGACGTTGCCGACAAGTGGCGCATCCCATTTCAGCGCATGCACCGGAACCCAGGCGTCGCCGGTCCAGGAAAGCGCCGTGCCGACGATCATGCCCGCGGCCCAGCCGATGAGCAGCGCCCAGCCGCTGAACCAGCGGGTGTAGAGCCCCAAGATCATCGCCGGGAAGATCTGAACCATCCAGACGCCCCCGAGCAGTTGCAGGTCCAGGGCGAACCGGGTCGGCATGAAGAAGATCACAGCGAGCGCCCCCACCTTCACCGCAAGCGAGGCCAGCTTGGCCAGAACTGATTCCTCTTGCGGCGACATCCCCGGGTGGATGAACGGCTTCCAAATGTTGCGGGTGAAGGTGTTGGCCGCGCCGATCGACATGACCGCCGCCGGCACGAGAGCGCCAAGCGCAATCGCCGCGAAGCAGAAGCCGGCGAACCAGGCGGGAAACGCCCAGAGCACGAGCTGCGGCACGGCGTCCTGCGGTGTGTCGACCTTGACGCCCGCGGCAATCGCCATCAGCCCAAGCAGGGCGATGAGGCCCAGCACGAACGAATAGGCGGGCAGCGCCATCATGTTGAAGCGAATCGCCCGCCCGCTCGAAGCCGCGAGCGCGCCGGTCAACGCGTGCGGATACATGAACAACGCCATCGCCGAACCGATCGCCAGCGTGATATAGGGCCCGACCTGCGCAGGCGCGAGCGTTAGCCCGGCCGCAAGTTTCGGATTCGCCGCGACCTTGGCGTCAAACGCCTTCCCCGCCGCTTCGAAAATCGCGCCAAAGCCCCCGAGCTCGTAGGGAATGATCACGATGGCCGCGATGATGAAAATGTAGATCATCGCGTCCTTGACGAATGCGATCATCGCGGGCGCGCGCAGCCCGCTCCTGTAAGTGAAGAGCGCGAGAATCACGAACGCGATCGTGATCGGCGCATGCGCCATGATTCCGCGGCCGGAGAAGCCGAGCGCCAGAATGACCTTCTCCAGCCCGACGAGTTGCAGCGCGATGTAAGGCATCGTCGCCAGGACGCCGGTGACCGCGACTGCAACCTCCAGCCCTTTGTGGCCGTAGCGGCCGAGCACAAAATCCGCGGCTGTGATGTAGCCATGCTTTTGCGACACCGCCCACAGGCGCGGCAGCGTCAAATATAGGAACGGATAGACAATGATCGTGTAGGGCACCGCGAAGAACCCGAACGCGCCAATGGCGAACACAACGGCGGGTATCGCGATGACGGTATAGGCGGTGTAGAGATCGCCGCCGAGCAGAAACCAGGTGATCCAACGGCCAAAGCGCCGTCCACCGAGACCCCATTCATCGATGTGCCCGAGATCGGCCGCCTTCCACCGCGCCGCGACGAAGCCGAGCACCGACACCACGCCAAAAAAGAACACGAATACGACAGTGGCGACGACGTTGAGGTGATCGAACACGTTCAGTTCTTACCAAGCCGGTCCGCGGCGATGATTGTGAGGGCGGAGACCGGAATCAGGACGAGCTGAAACCAGAAGAAAAATGGAATGCCGAAAACCACCGGCGGAATCGAGTTGTAGAGCGGGACCCAGAGCGCCAGAATACAGGGGACGAGCAAAAGAATGAGCTTCATGTTTCCCCCCGGATGGACAAATGCGCGATCATCAGACCACGGACAGGATGTCCCGGCGTCCCTCTATCGAAATCTGCTCGCACAGTCGATAGGGGCCTCTCCGATTCGCAGGGCGATCGCTTCAGGTTAACGCGGGCGGGCGCTTAGGAAATGTGATTCTCAAAGGGCTTCGACGAATCGGAGCCCGTGATGTCCACTTCGCCTGCGAAGAGTCTTCTCGATCATTTTTCGGCGCTGAAGGACCCG
>DASXES010000137.1:0-10977 GCA_036489975.1 Roseiarcus sp. | reverse complement strand
GGGCCTGATTGCCGCCGCGCCTCGCGCGAGCGAGCCTTTGCCGTTTGGCGTGAGATCTCCGAGACCGGCATTACTGCCTGACCTCATTCCTCAGAAAGATCGCCTTTCTTCGGCCCAGCGTCCGCTCAAGTTGACGATGCCGTTTTTTGCACAACCGCCACCCGCGCAACAATGCTCTCTCTAATGACAACGATCTGCAGCCTTCAAAAAGGTTCGGACCGAACCGCGTAAGTTGCCCTTCCCGGGCTTCTCCCTTGTCGCTCTCGTTGCAGCTTGGTAAGGTGGCAAAGTTGAAGGGTCATCAGACAACTCGGCGCTTCGACATCCGTGAGATCGAACTCGGGGCCTTCTGGTCCTCCGGGCTTGATTGACGAGTGGCCAACAAGGTCGACCGTTCCCAGGGAGGACTTATCCAGATGATCAAAAGCGACGCTCATTCCGGCGTCAATCGCCGTCAAATGCTGCAATCCGTCGCGGGGCTTGGCGCTGGCGCGCTCACCTCGAGCTATCCGCTTGCTGCGCGCGCCGCTGGGCAGCCCGCGCTGGTGACATCGATCCGCTCGCTCTCCAATCCATATCACGCGGTATGGAAGGTCGGCGCTGACGCATTCGGCAAGGCGGTCGGGACGCCCAACACGACCCTTGTCACCGAAGCCAACAGCGAGAAAGGCATTTCCGACATTCGCGCGATGATCGCCAAGACCGGCGGCAACATGGTGCTGAATGTCGATCCGAACAACACGCCGGACGCAAGGCCGATCGTCGAAGCCTGTTTCAAGAACAAGGTCTATGTCGTCACCTGGTGGAACAAGCCGGCCGACCTTCACCCTTGGGACTTCAACCCCTATTACATTTCTCACATCGAGTTCGACGGAGTGACCAACGGCGGCTATGTCTCCGAGGAGTTGTTCAAGGCCATGGGTGACGAAGGCGGCTTCGTCGCCGTGGGCGGAATGATCTCCGACTCGGCGGCGATCGATCGCCGCAAGGGCTTGACGGAGGCCTTGAAGAAGCATCCCAAGATCGAACTTCTCGACTTCCAGACGGGCGATTGGCAGTCGCAAAAGGCCTTCGACATCACCGCATCCTGGCTCACGCGCTTCGGAGACAAGATTAAGGGCGTGTGGGCTGCCAACGACGATATGGGCACGGGCGCGCTGGAGGCCTTGCGAGCCCAAGGTCTCGCGGGCAAAATTCCCGTCGTCGGCATTGATGGGATCAAAGCGGCGGTCGAGGCCGTCAAGGCTGGCGAATTCGTGTGCACGGTGACGTCCGATCCCTATTGGCAGGGCGGCATCGGCCTTTCGATGGGCCTTATGGCCCACCAGGGCAAATTCGACCCCGCGAAGGAGCCGAAGCTGCATCGCGAATTCAACGCGAAGACAGTCAAGATCACGCGCGACAACGTCGAGGAATATATAAAGACCCAGGTTCAGTCGCATCCGCAGATCGATTGGTCCGACTTATGGAGCCGGGTCGCGAGCCCCATCGTCTACGGGTGAGGATCACTGCGGATTGAGGGAAATGGCGCCGGCTTTTCAATCGACGCCCAGCGCGGCCGATCCCGCCCCCGATGACAGTAGATCAAAGCGGGGTCGCGCCTTCCTTCAGGGTTCGGTCGGCGGGGGCCGGCTCGCGGACTTCGGCCCGCTGATCGTCCTCATTGGCCTTTCTCTCCTTCTCGGCCTGCTCAATCCCAGTTTCTTCAGCTTTCGCAATCTCGTCTGGGGACTGGCGAATTCCGCCGCCATTCCGCTGATCCTCGCGATGGGATCGACCTTCATTATCCTGATGGGAAGCATCGATCTTTCCATCGAAGGGGTGCTGTGCGTTGGCGCGATGATCGTGGCGCTGCTTTGCGCCAACGACAGCAACGACCACGATTTTGGCTGGTGGGGGCCGCTGCTGGCGATCGCCGCGGGCACGGGGCTTGGTCTGCTTAACGGCTTGGTACACGTTGTTCTTCGCATCCCCTCCTTCATGGCGACGCTCGGGCTCTGGTTCGTCGGCCTCGGCATCGGCACGGTGGCGCTTGGCGGCTCCGCGGTGCGCGTGCTCGATCCCGGCATCCGGGCAATCGCCTTCCAGCGCGTTCTCGCCTTTCCGCTTACCGTCTGGATCGCCGCCGCGATGTTTCTCCTCGCGTTATTTCTCGAGCGTCGGACGCGATTTGGACGTTACATCTATGCGATCGGCGGCGGCGAAGACATTGCGGCGCTCTCCGGCGTTCCGGTCAAACGCACGCGTATTCTCGCTTTCACGCTAGCGGGATTCTTCACCGGCGTCGCCGCCGTGCTCGCGGCGGCGCAACTCGGTCAAGCGAATACGACGATCGCGGACGGCCGTTTGTTCATGACCGTCACCGCAGTCGTCGTGGGCGGCACCGCGCTCACCGGCGGATGGGGCGGCGTCGCCAATTCTCTCGTCGGCGTGCTCATCGTCGCGGTGCTCGCCAATGGCATGGTTCTTCTGGGCATCTCGCCTTACATCCACGAAACCGTGCAAGGGCTTATGATCATCGCCGCGGTCGCGCTCTCGATCCGCCGCAGCGGCTCTTTCACCATCAAATAGGTGAGCGCGTGCTGAAGGTTGAGAACGTCAGCAAGAGCTTCGGCCCGGTCAAGGCTTTGCGCAACGCTTCGATTGCGGTCGGCGCGCATGAGGTCGTCGGGCTGATTGGTGAAAACGGCGCCGGCAAGTCCACGCTCATGCGAGTTCTCTCCGGCGGAATGAGGCCTGATACGGGCACGATCACCATCGACGGATCGCCGGTCGTGCTGCGCGACACCTCGCAGGCCAATCGCTACGGCATCGCGATGGTCTTTCAGGAACAGTCTTTGCTCCTCAATATGTCGGTCGCGGATAATCTTCATCTCGCGAATGAGCAGCCCTTCACGCGCTTCGGCGTGATCTCCCGCCGGCGGATGATCGAGGCGGCTCGGGAGAGGCTTGCCAAGGTCGGCCTCGACATCGATCCAAGCCAAAAAGCGGGCGAGCTCAGCTTTGCCGCGCGCCAGATGGTCGAACTCGCGAAGGCCCTCTCCTTGGAAGAGCGCACCAATACCCCGCTGACGATTCTTCTCGACGAACCGACCTCGGTGCTAGAAACCAAGGACATAAAGATCCTTTTCGATCGGATACGGAGCTTGAAATCACGAGCGAGCTTCGTCTTCGTCTCGCATCGACTCGATGAGGTCCTTTCCATCAGTGATCGCATCTACGTGATGAAGGACGCCGAGGTCGTCGCCGAGAGGACGGCGGGCGCGACCAGCGTTGCATCGCTCCACGCCATGATGGTCGGCCGAGATCTGGATGCGGAATATTATCGCGAGGCGCGCCAGGAATCGCCGGGGGACGAAGTGGTCTTGGAAGCGCGCAGCCTCGCCGTCGGAGGCGCCTATCGCAATGTAAATTTTACGCTTCGTCGCGGCGAAGTTCTTGGCGTTGCGGGAGTCATCGAGTCGGGACGTGAGGAACTGACGCGCACCCTGTTCGGGTTCCTGCCGCAGACCTCCGGCGTCATGCTTATCGAGGGGCGGGAGGCAAACCTGCGAACGCCCACGCAAGCTGTCGCCGCGGGAGTTGGCTACATTCCGCGCGAACGGCGGACCGAAGGCCTGGTGATGGATATTTCCGTCGCAGCCAATATCACCCTCGCAAGGCTCGACGCCACGATGCGCCACGGCTTCATCGATCATCGCCGCGAGCGAGCGATCGCGGTTGAATGGATCCAGCGGCTTCGCATCAAGACCCCTAGCGCGAACCAGGTTTGCCGGAATCTTAGCGGCGGCAATCAACAGAAAATCGTCATCGCGCGATGGCTCACTGCCAATTCGCGCATCTTGATTCTCGACCACCCGACTCGTGGCCTCGATGTCGGCGCGAAGGAAGAGGTCTACGACATGATCCGCAATCTCTCGGCTGAAGGCGTTGCGATCGTTCTGACGTCGGACACGTTGGAGGAGACCATCGGGCTTTGCCACACCATTCTCGTGATGCGCGACGGCGAGATCACCGCTCGCTTCGATGCGCCGCCACATGCGAAGCCGGCGCAAGTCGCCCTATTGGAGCATATGGTGTGAGTGACGCGGGCGAACTCGACAGGATGGCGGGGAGGAACCTGTGACCGGCTTCGCCGCGACGGAGAGCGTCCCCGTTAGCTTTGCTGAACGCGTGCGCCCGTTTACGCCCCTTCTATTGCTCGTCCTGCTCAGCACCGGCGTCAATATCGCCGAGCCCGGATTCGCGAGCCTCGAGACTGCGTCGGTCGTGATCGCCGACGCATCCGTGCTGTTCCTTCTCGCGGCGGGCCTGACCTTCGTCATCATGCTCGGGGGCATCGACCTTTCCGTGCAGGCCGCGGCGTCGTTCGCCAGCATGGTCGTGGCGGAGCTTCTGCCGCGGGTCGGTTACGCTGCTTTCCCAATCACGATCCTGGCGGGGCTTGTGATGGGTCTCGCGAGCGGATTTGTTCATGTAAAACTGCGCATTCCCTCATTCGTCGCGACGCTTGCGACCGCGGGCATCATGACCGGGTTGTCGTTGTTGATGGAGGGGGGGCGCACCGTCTCGCTAACCGACGAGGGGCGTGAACAAGTCGCTTGGATTTCCGGCGCGTGGCTCTCCGGCGTACCGAACGTGATCGTGATCGCAATTGTCGTAGCGATCGGCGGGATGCTCGCGCAACGGTATACCCGGTTTGGACGCTACAGCGCGGCGATCGGCGCCGGCGAGCCGGCAGCGCGCGCCGCAGGCATCTCAGTAGACCCACATAAGATCATCGCCTTCGGGCTGTCCGGCGTATTCGCCGCGCTTGCCGGCGTCGTGCTGGCGGCGCGCCTGTCAAGCGGATCTCCCGACCTTGCCAATCAGCTTCTACTGCCCGCCATCGCCGCGGTGGTCGTTGGGGGCACCGCAATCACGGGGGGCGTCGGAAGCATCGGGCGCACCATGGTCGGCGCCTTGATTGTCTCAATTGTCCGCATCGGCATGACCTACATAGGCGTCAACATATTTGCGCAGCAGATCGTTTTCGGGGCAGCGCTGATCTTTGCGGTCTTCGTGACCATCGACCGCAGCAAACTTCCCGTCATCAAATAACTTTAAGACGTATTGCAAGTCTGACCGTCCCTCCGACGTCCACGGTCAGGTCGTAACCAATCCCAAACGCTCCATAGCCTTGCCGATGTGGCGCCGCATGCTCTCGCGGGCGCCCTCGATGTCCTTGGCAGAAATCGCCTCGTAGATGGCTGCGTGTTCTTCCTTGTTGATCCGCTCTCGGGAAGCCAAATCCACGCGTTCGTTCGCCTCTGCAATACTCGCTCGAACGTGCTCGGAAATAAAATTGATAAAGATCGCCACGTAGACGTTGTCACTCGAGAGCGCGATAGCCCTGTGGAACTCTAAATCGGCGTCGACTGACTTCGGCGTCCCCTGACTGTCGTCGAGCCGCTTCAGGGCCGCCTTTATCGCTGTTAGATGTTTCCGTCCTCGGCGCGCGGCCGCCAAGCTTGCAGCTTCACCTTCGAGAATTGATCTCAACTCGAATAGATTGGCGAAAAGAGAGCGATCGCGGAGCATCTCGGGGTCAAGCCGCAAGGCCGCAATTGGGTTCGTTCCCAGGACGAAAACGCCCGATCCTTGACGCGGTTCGACAGTGCCCTCAAAAGTAAGGCGCGCGATCGCTTCCCTGACGACGTTTCGGCTTACGCCATACGTTTCCGCCAGTTCCCGCTCGGTCGGCAGCCGTTCCCCAGCCTTGAATCGGCCCCCGAGGATTTCGTCCGAAATCATGCGCGCGAGCTGAGAGGGGAGGTTGGGTGCGCGGCCAAGCGTCCTGTTCGGGGCGCCCGGAGTCGGCGCCCTCTTGGAGCGACTGGGTGTGCGCGTGGCCGTCATGACGCGGACCTTGTGGCGGCGCCCTGCGAACGGGGCCGACCTTGACGGTTGCCGAGATAGGTCTCCCGCACCAAATCAAGACTTCGCAGCTCTTCGATAGCGCCAGCGGCTAAAATGCGGCCGTTCTGCATGATGTAGCCGCGATCGGCGACAGCAAGCGCCAGCGCCGCATTCTGCTCGACCAGCAGCACCGCCGCGCCGAACCTGTTGCGCACCGACAGAATGATTGAGCGCACTTCATGCACGACAATCGGCGCGAGACCCAGCGACGGCTCGTCGAGGATCAGAATCTTGGGCTTCGCCATCAATCCACGCGCAATCGCGAGCATCTGCTGCTGTCCGCCGCTCAAGGCCGAGCCCTTCGCGTCCCGCTTTTCGGCGAGTATGGGGAAGAACGATTCCATCGCCCCGATGTCGCTCTCGACGCCGTCGGAGTCAGTGCGCGAATACCCGCCGAGGCGAAGATTGTCGCGGACTGTGAGATCGGGAAAGATACGTCGGCCTTCGGGGACGAGAACCGCGCCGCGTCGCGCAATCCCGTCCGCATAGATCCCCGTCACGTTCTCGCCCAGGAGACGGATCAAGCCGCTCTTGGGACGCATGAGACCGGCGATCGTCTTGAGAAGCGTAGACTTGCCTGCGCCGTTCGAGCCGATGATCGTTACGATCTCGCCCTCGTCGACCTCGATCGAGACGCCGCGATTGACAACAATCGGCCCGTAGGCCGTCCAGACGTCTTCGACCTGGAGCAGGCTCACTCCTCGCCCCCAAGATAGACTTCGATCACTTTCGGATCGCTTAGCACGTCGTCAACAGGCCCATCGGCGATTTTGTTGCCGAAATGCAGGACGACCAGACGCGCGCAGAGTTCAGCCATCAATCCAACGTGGTGATCGATGATGCAAATCCCCACGCCAAGTTCATGAGCCCGCCTGAGCAGATGAATAAGTTGGACGCTCTCTCCTTCGTTGAGCCCCGCGGCCGGCTCATCGAGCAAGAGTTGCGCCGGGCGTCCGCCGAGCGCGACCGCGACGCCAAGGCGGCGCAGGTTTCCGAACGGCATCACGCTTGCCACTTCGTCGGCGAACCCCTCCAAGTCCACGAACTCCAGCAGCTCTTCCGCTGAAGACCATTGCGGCCCGGCGCCGTCTTGCCTGCGCGAGCCGTGCTCGATTGCGATCTGCACATTCTCGCGCACCGTAAGCGCCGGAAAGGACATCGCCTGTTGGAACGTGCGCCCGAGCCCCAGACGACCGATTGCGTAAGCTGGTTTGCCGGCAATGTCGACGCCGTTCCAGTGGATGGTCCCGCTGGTGGGCCGATAGACGCCGCAGACGGTGTTGAACAACGTCGTCTTGCCCGACCCGTTTGGACCAATGACGCCGAGAATCTCCTCCGACCGGATCGTCATATCGACGCCCGCAAGCGCAACGACGCCGCCGAAGGTCTTGCGCAGGCCGGTGATCTCAAGCGTGGCCATCTTCGGCTCTGTCCTCAGACCTGCGCGCTACGAGGATCGACCGAGCCGGCATGCTGTCCACGAAGCGTTCGCATCACCCATTGATAGCCGCGTCCCACGGCCGCGATCACTCCACCCGGGATCAGCATCACGACCGCAATGAGGGCAAGACCGTAGGCGATGCGCGAGTCGATCGGATCTATGCGCATGACCTCGGGCAGGAACGTCACGATGATCGCTCCCGCAAGGGGCCCGAAGGCGGTGCGCGGACCGCCGAGCATCACCATAAGCGCGAAATAGAGGCTGGTCGCGCCGCCGTAGAGATCCGGCGAGATGTGGCGAAAATTATACGCCTGCAGGTCGCCGCCGACGCCCGCGAACAGCCCGCTCAGCATGAAGGCGCCGACCTTGTACATGTTGGTGTTGACGCCGATCGATCTGGAAAGCTGTTCGTTCTCCCGGATCGATCGCAAGGTGCGGCCGTATCGCGAATTGGCGATGCACCAAGCGGCGAGCATGCTTATGAACATGAAGCCCGCGACCAACATGTAGGTATTCGACAGTTTGTCCAGCTTGAAGCCGAGCACCGTTCCGATGGGCGGCAGATCGAGTCCGCTGGCGGCGCCGGTGAACTTGCCCCCGTTGATGAGAGCGATGCGCAAAAGCTCGCACATGACATAGGTGGTGATGGCGAAATGGTGCCCGCTGATGCGCAAAGAAGGCAGGCCGAACAGCCCCGCGCACAGCGCTGCGACCAAAGCCGAGAAAGGCATGGCCTCCCACATGTTCAGGCCGAAATCGCGGGAGAGGATCGCGGCGGTGTAAGCGCCGAAGCCCATGAGTCCAGCGTAGCCGAGCGACATGATGCCTGCCTGGCCGAACGGGATCGCCATGCCATAGAGCACAATCGCGGTGATGCCCGTCGTGACGGCGAAAGAAAGCGCCCTGTAGCCGGGATTCAACGAAGGAAATGCGAACACGCCGACGACAACCAGCGTCGTCAGGATCAGCGCCGCGGGCGCTGGCCATGCGGCGCTCTTGACTGGGACCACAGGCGCGCGCTTGTCGCCTATCGCGAGCCCCTGAGCGGCCGGCGCGTCCTTATTCAATCGCCGGCCCCATGGTGCCGCCAAACAAGCCTTGCGGCCGGAAGATCAGGATCACGATCATAAGTCCGAAGGTGTAGGCGTTCGTCCATTCGGGCGTGCCGTAGGCGCCGCTGAATCCAGTGACTAGGCCGAGGATGAGACCGGCTCCGACGACGCCAGGCACGTTGCCGAGACCGGCGATGAGCGCCACGGCGAAGCCGAGCATGATCATCTCGGATCCGACGAAGGGCGTCACGGGGAAGAGCGCGATCGTCAGCGCGCCGCCCAGTCCCGCAATCGCGCTCCCATAGGTGAAAACGACCGTGATGTATCGACGGATCGGAATCCCCATCAGCGCCGCCGTCTGTCGATCTGAAAGGCTCGCGCGCAGCGCGAGGCCATAGCGACTGCGCGAAATCGTGAGAAACGTGACCGCGACCACGACAGCGGTCACCAGCACGACCACCACCCGCATTTTGATGAATGTAATCTCACCGATCTGCCAGGCCCCGGGCAACGGTTCGGGGATACTCTTCGAAAATGAATTCCAGATGCGGATCACGACGTGCTGGAGCACGATCGAGAGCCCGAGCGAAGCCATGAATCCGTTGTTCGGGCGGTTGAGCGTGAATTGGAACAGACCGCGCTCGAGCAGAAAGCCGATCAGGCCGACGACCGCGACGGCGATAAGAACAGCGGGAATGTAGCCGAGACCGTAACCCATCAGAACCCAGACGCCGATGGCCCCTAGCATCAGGAACTCGCCGTGCGCGAAATTGATGATTCCGGTCAATCCGAAGATCAGCGTGACGCCAATCCCCATGAGGATGATGACGCTCGCCACGGAGAGGCTGTTCACGAGCTCCTGAAGAAAGGTGACCAAGAAAACGTCGCTCCTCGGCCAGCGCGGCGGCTTTCAAAGCCCCGCTGGCGAATGATCCGCGGACGAAGGTTCAACAAACGAGGGTCGAACAGATCGGATTTCGTTTCGGCGGATAGCCAACCGACTTCCGCCGAAACTTTTCTCTGTGAACTCAGCCGCCGGGCCTCGCGCGACAGGATCAGCCGCCGGGATCGCCGGGCGGCGGATTGGCAGGGGGCTGCTCGACCGCGCACTTGAACTTATCCGACGTATTGGGCTCGACTAGGCAGACTTCGGTCGCGAAGGTCACCTGATGCCTGTCGTTGAAGAACAACGGGACCTCGGAAACGACGCCCTGATACTTCATCTTCTCGAGTTCGGCTGCGATCTTGTCGGTGTCATCGACGGTTCCCGCGGCCTGCATTGCTTTCACGAACATGCCCACATAGTCGTAGTAGAGCAGCGAGACCGAGGACTGCACGCCCTTCGGCGCGCCCAGCGCGAAATATTGGTCAAAATAGTCTTTCGCGGCCTTGAATGGCGGCGCGCCCCAGCATACAGGAACGCAGCTCAGCGTGACAGGAACTGCGGATTTCAGTCCCCGCTCCTGCCACACGCCCGGGTCGACGCCGAACAGAAAATATGACGGCGCGACATTGAGCTGGACCGCCTGCGGATAGGCAATCATCACGATGTCGCCGTTGTACCATATGTGAACGACGTCCGGCTTGTCGGCTTTCACGCGCGTGAGCAGGGGCGTGAAATCCTTGGTGTCGGGCGGGAACTTGATGAGATCGGTCTTCTGATCTTCCGCCTTGAGCGCGAGGTCGTAATGCGACGACAGATACTGGCCTCCGGCGTCATCCTGGACAAAGACGGTCGAGCTGTTCGGCTTGTGACCCAGCGCGCCCGTCAAGAGGGTGATCACGCCCTTCGCGGTGCTGCCGCTGCGTTGAAACTCCTGTGACTCCGTCTGGAATGTGTAATGGAAATCGCCGCCAGGTTTGGTCGAGTCCGCGGTCAGACAGCAGCCAAGCGAGCTGTTGCCGGTGAATTGCAGCACCTTGGCGGGATTGGTGATCTTGGTCATGGCTACCGAGAAATCATGGCTCTCAGTGCCCCAGATCGCCTTGACGCCAACGTCCTCGACAAGCTCGCGCGCATTCGCGATCGCCGTATTCACATCGGTGCGGTCGTCGCGGTAGAAGGGTTCGAGCTTATAGGTCTTGCCGTTGACCACGAAGCCGCCGGCGTCGTTGATCTGCTGCACCGCCAGCTTGACTGCATTGTGGATGGTGTTGCCGGCGGAGACGAACGATCCCGTAAGGGCCGCGTTCACGCCGATCTTGACGGTATTCTCTTCAGCCGCCGCCCCGCTCGCGACGAATAGCGCCACGGCCGCGACCAATCGCCAAGGTCCTCGCCTCATCGGGTTCGTCCTCCTCCCTTGGCTCGCCTTAAGTGGCGAGTTCAAGTCAAAGTCATCCTATGACCGGATAATTACTCGTGTCAATCCGCGCGCGAGGACCTCGCAGGGCGATCGCTTCAGGTTAACGCGGGCGGGCGCTTAGGAAATGTGATTCTCAAAGGGCTTCGACGAATCGGAGCCCGTGATGTCCACTTCGCCTGCGAAGAGTCTTCTCGATCATTTTTCGGCGCTGAAGGACCCG
>DASXES010000119.1:0-43147 GCA_036489975.1 Roseiarcus sp. | reverse complement strand
AGACGATAACGCTGCAGGGAATAATAGACGGCGGTGACGTAGGGAATCAGAATCCCGATGCAGACGAGCAGCGCCGGCAGGCTGAGTAGGTACGGCAGATAATTGATCCGCCGACGCGATGGCGCGCCGGCGTGCTTAATTGCAGTGTCAGTCACAAAACAAACCTACCCTGCGATCCCTGACCCTGATCATCTTCATACGCGCGCCAAGCGTTGCAATCCGCGGCGCGCGGGCTTTAAACTTAGACCCGCGCGCTCGCGATTTGATCGCCGCTCAGCCGAGACCCGCGTCCTTGAGCTGCTTGTCGATCGAGGCGGCCAACTGATCGAGCCCGTCGTCGACCGGCACTTGCTTGGCGACCATCTTCTGCAGCGCCTCGGCCCATTGGGTGGTGACGTCAAAGAACAGGGGCTGAGGCGTGAAGTAGATGCGGGCGCCCGGCGCCGACGCGTCATATTGCGCAAGATAGCCGCTGTAGGACTTGTCGATCCGGTTGCGGAACTCATCGTCCTTCCAGACAGAGGTGCGGACGGGATTGACGAAATCCATCTTGCGCGCGCCGAACAGATCGTGCTCAGTCGACGATGCCCATTGCATCCAATACCAGGCGGCGTCCTTCTGTTTGCCGGCGGTGTTCATCGCCAGCGACCAGATCCATACGTTCGGCGTCGGAGCTTTGGCTTCAGGATTGGCGGCGAAAGCGTGGAAGCCGAGATTGCCTTTCTCCTTGTTGTCCCCGCCGTCCATGAAATAGCCGAGAATGTCGGCGTCGAAGATGGTGGCCGAAGCGCCGGCGCCAAGATCGGTTCCGACCTGATACCAGGTGTAGGTCGACCAGTTCTTGGGCCCCGAATCCTGGATCATCTGCACCCACATCTTGTGGAAGGCTTTGGACTCGGGGGTGGCCATCGCGGCCTTCAGTTTGCCGTCGGTGACGGTGAAGTCCCGCTGTCCATAGTTGGAATAGCCGGACAGAAAGCCAGGATGGATCGTCGCCCACGAGCGCGACCCGCGCACGCCAATGCCGTAGGGCCCGCCCAGATCCTTGGTGAGCTTGGCCGTGGTTTCGATGAGTTCCGGAAGATTGTTGGCCGGCTTCACTCCAGCCTTGTCGTACATCTTCCGGTTATATGTGGTCGAATTGAGCTCGAAGCCCCACGGTATGCACCATTGCTTGGCGTCGGCCGATCCGAGCGCCGCGCCAGGCACACCGTTCCATGCGGTGGACGCGCGCAAGCCAGGCTGCACGTCTTCCCAATCGTATTTAGGATTGGTCTTGGCGGGATCCTTGATCCACGTGTTGAGGTCTTCGATCCAGCCTGCCGGCCCGTAGGTCCAGGTCATGTAGGCGCCGGTCATGAACGCGTCGTACTGGCTCGACCCCGACGAGAGAGCGGCCGTCACCTTGTCGAAATACACGTCCTCCGGGAAGATGTCATAGGTGACATCCATGCCCGTCAGACTTTTGAAATTGTCGAGGTCGGCGATCATCGCGTCGGCGTAAGGGTGCTTGTTCAGGAGCAGGTGCAGCTTCGCGCCATTGAATTTCTTCCAGTCGAAATCGGCCGCGAGCGCCTGAGTCGCGGCGGCGTTGAACAGGAAGTTTGCGGTCGCGGCGCTGACGCCGAGCTTGGCTGCGCCGCTCATCAGTTCGCGCCGGCTCATCTTGCCGGCCTTGAATGCCGCAAAGAACTCTTTCGCCTTGTCGTCCATCACTTCCTCCTTGGTTTCCTTGCCCCACCGCGTTTTGCGATGAGGGTTAGTCCGCGAGCGCCTTTGCGGTGCTCTCGTCGGTAATCAGGCCGTGCAGCAATCCGCTTGCAAGCACGCCTCTGATCGCATTGATCTTGGTCTTTCCGCCTGCGAGGGCGATCGTCGCGCGCCGCTGGATGTCGGCCCCCGACATGGAAAGCGAGCGCGCCGAGACGCCGCTCTCGATCACGTCGCCGCTGGAAGAGAACAGATGGCCCAGCAACTCGCCGACGGCGCCGAGATCGCGAGCTTCCTCAAATTCGTGCCGCTCGACCAGGCCCGTCGACAGAATTGACGCGTCATCGTCGATCGTGCCGATTCCGACCAGGCGCAGGGTCGACTTCACGCCCAGCTCGAACACGTCGGCGACACCACGCTGCTCGAGCAGAACCTTGCGATCTTCCGGCGTGTTGGCCAGAAAGGGCAGCGGCAGGACATAAGCCGCAGCGTTGGTCTTCTCCGCGAGACGATGAATGACGTCGAATGGCGTCGTCACATAGCGACGCGTCATCCCACCCAGGAGAGAGACCAGCTTGAGGTCGGGGACGTCCATGCGCGGCAGATGGCTGACACAAGCCGCAAGGGTGCGGCCGTGACCAACCCCGATCACCCGGTGCGTTCCGCTCTCAATCGCCAATTGCAGAAACCTGCCGCCAGCCAGTCCCAGCGCCCGCAAGGGTAAGGGGCTGTCGTCGAGCCTGGGCGCAACCACGCAATGTTGCAGCTTGAACCTTCGCAGCAGCGCATCTTCGAGGTCCATGCAGCTCGAGACCGGCGCGTCGATGGAGACGTGAACGAAGCCAAGCCGGTTTGCGCGCGCAATCAAGCGATGCGCCTTGACGCTTGGCACGCCCAGACGTTTCGCCACTTCGCCTTGAGTAAGGCCCGCGCCGTGATAAAGCCATGCGGCCCGAGCGCAGAGCTCTTCATCACGTTCGTCGGGCGGCGGCGATACGGCGTCTCGCATTTCGCTCCCTGTTATTTTTTTCTTGGCGTGTGATTTTTTTCATGATGCAATCCGCGTGTCAAGAGACAGTGAGGCGATGCCTCCGTAAGAAGGCTCCCGCCGGCGCCGCCTCACTCCGGGGCGTTTCGCAGGCGGCAACAAGGGTGGATCCATGACAAGGGAAGAAAGGGCTTTGCGGGCGAACATCGTGGCCAAAGCGCGTTGGATGAACGCCTCGGGCCTCAATCAGGGCACATCGGGCAACATTTCTGCGCGCTACAAGGATGTCCTGCTCATCACGCCCTCCGCGACCCCCTACGACGCCATGACGCCCGAGACGATCGCCGCAATGCCGCTCGAGGGAGAGTATGGCTCGTGGAGCGGACCCCTGAAGCCATCGACGGAGTGGCGGTTTCACTTCGACATTACGAAGTCGCGGCCAGACGTTGGCGCGATCATTCACACGCATTCGACTTATGCGACGGTCCTGGCGATAGCCCGCAAAGAGATACCAGCGTGCCATTATATGATCGCGGCGTTCGGCGGAACGACGGTGCGGTGCGCCGGCTACGCCCGCTACGGCACGAAGGAGCTGTCGGACCTTGCGCTGAAAGCGCTCGAGGGGCGACACGCCTGCCTCCTCGCCAATCATGGCATGGTCGCGCTCGGCGCCAGTCTGGAGAAGGCGATGTGGCTCGCGGTCGAGCTCGAGACGATCGCCAAGCAATATTACCTCGCGCTCGCGCTTGGCCATCCATTCATCCTGACAGACGAACAGATCGCCGAAACCGCGCGCGCGTTCACGACCTACGGGTTACAGGACAAGCCCGCGACCGATCTCCGGCGGGCGAAGGCGCCTCGCACGAAGGCGAGGGTCAGCGCGGGGCGATAAAGAATGGCGTAGAGGCGCCCCAACCGGCCGCTCCTCCGAGATCAGGGGGACGGCGAAGCTGGAGTCGCGCGAAGATTCGAGAGCCGCTTGTATTGCGAGGGCGTCACGCCGCGTTCCTTGCGGAAATGGCGGTTGAAGTTGGAGATGTTGGCGTAGCCCACCTCGAAGCAGATCTCGGTGACCGGGCGTCGAGTGTCCGACAGGAGCTTGCAGGCTCGGCCAATGCGCAGCTTTCGCGAATAATCGACAAAATTGGCGCCGGTGTTCTTCTTGAAGAAGCGGGAAAAAGCCGATTGCGTCATGCCGGCGATCGCGGCCGCCTCCGACATTCTGACCGCGCCTGAGAGATTGTTGACGATATAGGAGATGACGTCATGCACGACGCCGAGCGTCTCCTTATCGAGGGTCGGGGCATAGTCCGGGGAAGCGAGGATCTTCCTTTCAGGCGTGCGCGCAAGCAAATCGATGAGCTCAAAAAACAGCGCAAGCCGCTGAAATCCGTGCGCGGCGCCGATACGCCCCATAAGATCGCCGCCCTGCCGTGCGGCGTCGCCGAAGAACTCGAAGCCCCTCAAGGCGTCGGTCAGGAACGGCTCAAGATCGGCAAGCTCGGGAAAGACATCCGCCCTTAAGCGCAGCAAACCTGGGGCGAACTGAACCACCATATCCCGCCCTTCGATCACCTCGCCGGGCTTGAGATCGCTGATCCAATTATGCGGCAGATTGGAGCCCGCGAGCACGAGATTGCCGGGGCCGAACTCGCCGATATGGTCGCCGACGAACTGGCGCCCATGCGAGCGGGTGATGAGGTGAATTTCATATTCGGGATGATAATTCCAGCGCGCGATGTTGCTTGGACAATCGTGCTGATGCCATTTGAACGAATGCGAAGGATCGGTGACAATGGATTCGAAATTAGGCGGCCGGCCCGCGCCTCTTCTCCGCGCCATGTCTCATCCCCTTATCGTCCTCGCGCCAACGACCGGCCCGTTTCCTTGTCGAACACGTGGAGGTTATCGTCCGAGAACGTCATCCGCACGTGATCGCCGACTGCGGGACATTGTTGCGCCGGCAGAAGGACGCCAATCTCCACGCCGGCGTATTTGAAATTGATCAGAGCGTCATTGCCAAGGAATTCGATGAGGTCAACGTCGCCGTCGATGACGTTGACCGTGTCAGAAGGGCTCGCGGCGCGGAAGTGAGCGGGCCGGACGCCGGCGACGACCCTTATCGAGCCGTCAAGGTCGAAGCGCGCCGGATCGATGAAAAGCGGCGGCCCATTGCGGCCGGCGGCGTTGGCCTTGCTCCCGCTCACGTCGACTTCAAAGAAGTTCATCGCCGGCGTCCCGATGAAAGCGGCCACGAATTGACTGTTCGGCCGGTCGAAGATTTCGCGCGGGCTGCCGACCTGTTCGATCAAGCCGTTGCGCAGAAGGACGATGCGGTCGGCGAGCGTCATCGCCTCAAGCTGGTCATGCGTGACATAGACCGTCGTTGTCTTGAGCCGCTGATGCAATCTGGCGATCTCGACGCGCATATGGTTGCGCAGCGTGGCGTCGAGATTCGAAAGCGGTTCGTCGAACAGAAACACGCCTGGGGTCTTGACGATGGCGCGCGCGATCGCGACGCGCTGCTGCTGACCGCCGGAGAGCGCGGTTGATTTGCGATCGAGGAACGGCTCGAGGCCAAGCGTCACGGCGGCGGCCTCAACGCGCCGTTCGATCTCGCTCGCCGCGATCTTCATCCGGCGCAGACCAAACGTGATGTTTTCGCGCACCGTCATATGCGGGTAGAGCGCGTAGCTCTGGAACACCATTGCTATGTTGCGGTCGCGCGGCGGGAGTTCGTTGACCACCCGTCCGTCGATCGAAAGCTCCCCGCCCGTGATCTCCTCGAGTCCTGCGATCATGCGCAGGATCGTCGACTTGCCGCACCCCGACGGCCCGAGGAACACGATGAACTCGTGGTTATGAACCTCGAGGTTGAAGCCCGAGACGACCTCCGTCTCCCCGTATTTCTTGGAGATCTTGCGAAACGACAGCTCGGCCATGGGTTCAGGCGGCGGCGCTGGTCATGTCGATCTGCAGCTTGACGTCGGCGGGACGCCCTTCGGCGGCGCGCTCGAAGGCCTCGATCGAACGCTCGAAATCGAAGGTCGAGGAGATGAGCGGCTTCAGGTCGACCTTGCCCGAGCCGATAAGGTTCAGCGCTCTCTCGTACATATTGGCGTAGCGGAAGACCGTCTCGATCCTCAGCTCCTTGCTGATCGCGCCGGGAATATTGAATGCGACGGGATCGACCGGAATGCCGACCAGAACGATCGCGCCCGCCGGACAGGCAAGGCTGACCGCGCCCTCGATCGCTTTCGCGGCGCCGCTCGCGTCGAACACGATATCGGCGCCCCAATCTCCGGTCTCCGCCTTCACGGCCTCGGCAAGATCGCGCTTGGTGATGTTGACCGGAATGATCCCCGGGTAGCGGGCGGCTATGTCAAGCTTCGGCTGGTGCACGTCGCTCATGAGGACCTTGCTGCAGCCTCCTGCGAGCGCTGCAAGCGCCACCATGATGCCGATCGGCCCCGCGCCAAGCACGACGGCGACGTCGCCCGGCTTGATGCGCGCGCGGGTCGCCGCCTGCATGCCCACGGCGAAGGGTTCGACCATCGCGCCCTCTTCGTAAGTCACGTTGTCAGCCAACTTGAAAGTGAAGGCGGCAGGATGGACAACCGAGCCCGTGAGACAGCCATGCACGGGGGGCGTGGCCCAGAACGTCACGTCCGGGTCGACGTTATAGACGCCGAGCCTCGTCGCCTTCGAGCGGAAGTTGGGCACGCCCGGCTCCATGCAGACCCGGTCGCCGACATGGAGCGAGCGCACATTGGCGCCGACCTCGGTTATCGTCCCCGAGGCTTCGTGCCCGAGCACCATCGGGCTTTTGACGATATACGAGCCGATGCCGCCGTGGGTGTAATAATGGACGTCGCTGCCGCAAACGCCGACCGTATGCAGCCTGATCCGCACGTCGTCCGGCCCGAGCGCGCTCGGCAGTTCGATATCGCGCAGAGAGAGAACCCGCTTCCGTTCGAGAACGAGCGCACGCATGGGGATCATCCTTGATTTCTGGGCTTCAAAACGGAGCTCAAAAAGCTGCTTAACACGCCGAGAAACAGGAGCGGCGGCAGCGAAAGCAGAATGACCGAAGCGTTGAGAATGCCCCACGGAACGTCGCGGCCGAGCTGGGTCATCTCCGAAGCGACGACCGGCAACGTCTTGGCGTCGGAGGTCGTCAGCATCAGCGCGATGAGGAATTCGTTCCACACGAGCACGAAAGAAAACACGATCGCCCCGATCAGCGACTTCCACGCGACTGGCAGCGCGATAAGAAAAAAGATCGCATAAGGCCCATAGCCATCGACGAACGCCGCCTCCTCGATTTCAGGCGGCACGCGCTTGAAGGCGGGTATGGCGAGCCAGATGGTGGTCGCCAGCGTGAGCAGACTGTAGGTGATGATCAGCGCGGTGCGCGTATCGTAGAGGCCGACGTCGAGCCAGATGACAATGAGCGGAATCGCGATCGCGACCGGCGGGAGAAAGCGCAAGGACAGGACGAAGAACTGGATGTCGTGGGCGAAGCGCATCGGATATCGGGCCACCGCGTAGGCGCAAGGTAGGCCAAACACCGCGCCGATCAGCACCGAAGCTCCGGAGACGATGATCGAGTTCAATAGACCTGTTCGCACGCTCTCCCGCCCGAGCACATAGGCGAAATTGTCGAGCGTCGGTGTGAAGAAGATCATTGGCGTGGGCGTCACGATGTCCACACGGTTCTTGAACCCGCTGAGCAGCGTCCAGAGAAGCGGAACGATCACCGACATCGCCGCGAGCGCGATGACGATGCGGGCCGCGAATCGGCTCAGGCCTCTTGCCACCGTCTCACTCGTCGCCAGAGAATGGTGAAAGCCACCGTCGTCGCGATCATCATCAGCACCGCCATGCTCGACGCATAGGAGATGCGGCCGGATTCGATGAACCCCTGCGAAAAGGCGTACATGTCGAGCGTTTCGGTGGTGATGCCCGGGCCGCCGCGCGTCATCACGTAAATCAGATCGAAGGCCCGCAACGATTCGATCATCTTGACGAAGACGAGGCTGATGAGCGCGCCGCGCAGCATGGGCATCGCCACATAGGCGTAGACCTCCCAGGTGCGCGCGTGATCGAGCAGCGCGGCCTCGAGCGGCTGGCGCGGCAGCGTCTCCAGGAGCTTGACGATGACCACCGCGAACAGCAGTCCCCACTGCCAGACGTCAACGATCGCGACCGTAGCCATCGCGGTATGGGGATCGGCGAGCAGATCGATCGGATGGCCGGTGATCAGCCTCAGCGGATAGACTGCAAGTCCAAACAGCGGATGGAAGGCGAAGCGCCAGACGAACGCCGCCGACACGCGGGGCAGCAGCACGGGCACCATGAAGAGTACGCAGAGCGCGTTGCGCAGTTTGGGCGATATCGCCTCGAACATCAGAATCGCAAGCGGGATCGCGACCGCCATCGTTGCGATGACGGTGATCAGCTCCCACTCGACCGACACCCAGACGGAATTGAGAAAGCGCGCATCGCTGAACAAAGCGCGGAAATTGGCGAAGCCGACATAGACGCTGTCGGGATTGCTGAGCTCGCGGTTCTGCAGCGCGATATTGACGGCGTCGACCGTCGGCACGAAGGCGAGCACCGCGAGGACCGCCATGGTCGGCACTGTGAAGACGATCGGCAGATGGGTGCGGATTTTCATCTTGGCGGCGGTCCAACGAACAGCGCGGCGAACGTCCCTCCCCGCGGTCTCGTGGGGAGGGACCCGTCTCGTCGCCGACTATTTGCGATTGGCGACCAATGTTTTCGCGTATGTGTTGAGCTCGTCAAGCGCACCCTTGATGTCGGTGCGCGTGCCGGTCACCAGCTCTTCAAGCTCGATCCCCCAATGGTCGCCGAGATTCGGCCATTCGGGGTCCTGCCAGAAGTTGACGGCAGTGACCTTGGCGGTCGCGGCCAGCGCCTGGCCGAGGTCCGCGCCGAACTTCTGGTTGAACTCGTCGCTCGTCATGATGCTGGTGCGGTTCAGCTCGCCGAACTCGCCGTCGTCGAGGCGCCGCTTCTCGTTCTCTTTCGACGTCGCCCAGGCGATGAAGAGGCCCGCGCATTTCTTCGCTGCGTCATCCTTGTTGCCTTTGGCGGCGATGGCGAGGCCGTGCGCGTAGCCGCCGCCGGTCAGGGGCGTGGGAGGCGGCGCGTAGCCGACCTTGCCGACCACCTTCGACACTTTCGGATCGATCGCTTCGCCCGCGAGCGGCGTGGACTCGACGAGAAGCGCCACCTGCCCCGAGAGGAAGGCGCCGGTCGACTCATCCCAGCTTCCCGTCTTGGTGCCCGGCGGAGAGTACTTGAACAGATCGAGATAGACCTGCGTCGCCTTCACGGCCGGCTCGCCGTCGAACACCGGCGTGTCGCCGTCAAACCACTTGCCGCCGAAGCCCCGGAAATAGGGCATCCAGCGCCACACGTTGGCGCCCGAGCCGCGCTGCCCGCGCAGCGCGATCCCGTAGACGCCATGGTCCGGGTCATTCAGCTTCTTCACCGCGGCGATCATCTCGTCGAGCGTCTTCGGCACCGGAATCCCGGCCTTGTCCAGGAGATCCTTGCGGTAAACGAGGAGGTCGCCGCCGCCGGTCAGCGGCGCGAAATAGACCTTGTCCTCGAAGGTCGCGACTTTCTGGCGGCCGGGATCGAAGTCGGCGTAATCGTATTCCTTCGGATAATAGTCGAGCAGCGGCACGATCCATTTCGACTTCGCGAAAAGCGCGACATTCGCCTCGTCGATGTAATAGACGTTGTATTTGCCCACGGTCGAAGCGTCGGCGCGCGATTTGGCCCGGCGGTCGTTTTCGTTGAGATAGTCGATGTCGAAGGAAGCGCCGGACAGCTTCTTGAACTCGTCCTTATATTTTTCGAGCAACGTCAGCCCGTCGCGCGGTTGAGCGAGCACCCGCAGATCGTGCGTGCAGATGGCTTCCGCGTTGGCGGCGCCCGCAAGACCGGCGGCCAGGGCCAGCGCGCCGCCGACAGTGGCGGCCAAAGCGGCTCTCAATCTCATATTGCGTTCCCTCCATTTTGATTTATCGCTCCGACGGAGTCGTCGAAACCGTTAGCGGGACATTCCACCCCATGATGATGCTACGAGCGAAACATCCGATCGAACTAGCCACTGGATTGCGACAAACTGATACGAATTTGCCAGAATAATGTATCGCAGCGCATCAAAAAGGGGTGCGGTGCGCATTCGATCATCGATTGCGCCCGTGCGCTATTTCCCACAGTCGTATACGAATCCTGCCAAGCGCAGGGCGACTTCGCTTCCTCGCGCCGATGGCGTTTTGATCTCGGCTCACCGGAGAGAGGCTAAAAATGTCGGCGACGGGGGAGCAACTCAAGATGATCGACAAGATGAATGACGAACTGGGCGGCGATCTCAGCCGCCTCGTCGTTCTGAACGACATCGAGTGAGCGGACGACTATAGACCGCCGGCTGGAAGGCGTTGCAGGCGCCGAAGTCCAGCGGTCGCGCCGGAAATAAAATCCGCCAATTTTGCCCTGAAGGCGCCCCTTCACCCCGCGACGGGATGGGGCGTGTACGGTTCCTCCAGGGTCACGATTTCCTTTGGCGTAAGCTTCAGCGACAGGCTTGCGACCGCGTCGTCGAGATGCTGCAGCTTCGAGGCCCCGATGATCGGTGCGCTGACCTCCGGCTTTTGCAAAAGCCAAGCCAGGGCGACCTGGGCCCGAGGAACGCCTCTCGCTTTCGCAACCGCGGCCACCCGCTCGATCACCATCCGGTCGGACTCGAGGGTTCGCGTGTAAAGGGTCTTGCCGAACTCGTCCGTCTCCTGCCGGTCGCTGGTTTCGTCCCAGTTCCGGGTCAACCGTCCGCGCGCCATCGGGCTCCAGGGGATGACGCCAATTCCCTCCGCCCGGCAAAGCGGGAGCATCTCGCGTTCCTCTTCGCGGTAAAGCAGGTTCAGATGATCCTGCATGGTTGCGAAGCGCGTCCAGCCATGCCGATCGGCGACGTAGAGCGCGCGGGCGAGCTGCCACGCGGCCATGTTGCTCGCTCCGATGTACCGGGCCTTGCCCGCCTTCACGACATCGTGAAGCGCTTCCATCGTTTCCTCGATCGGCGTGGTCGGGTCGTTGCGATGAATCTGATAGAGGTCGACGTGATCGACTCCGAGCCGCTTCAGGCTGTTGTCGATCTCCGTCATGATGGCGACCCGCGACAGACCTTGCCCGTTGGGACCAGGCCGCATCCGGGCCCAGACCTTCGTCGCGATCACGACCTCGTCCCGCCTTGCGAACTCCTTCAGCGCCCGGCCCACGATCTCTTCGCTGGTGCCGTCCGAATAGATGTTGGCGGTGTCGAAAAAATTGACGCCGAGCTCGAGCGCACGCTTGATGATCGGCCGGCTCTTCTCCTCATCCAGCGTCCACGTATGCGCGCCGCGATTGGGAATGCCGAACGTCATGCACCCAAGACAGAGCCGGGAAATTTCAAGTCCAGTACCGCCAAGCTTCACATAGTCCATTTCGATTTGCTCCTGACCTTCCATACGACGGCGGGCTCTTATCCCATCGCCGACCGCCCCCGCGCTCGCGGCGGAGCCTGAGAGGCGCGCCGCCAGCCCGCTCCCGTTCTCGCCGCCGCAATCGTGCTTCTCACGGGCGACGCTTGCCGGCTCCATCCGGCAAAATATCCTTTAGCTTAACTTTTCAAAGTTCAAAGCGCTGAGCGCTGGAGCGCGGAGGGAGAGAAGTTTCAGGCCGCGCTTCCGGCGTGATGATTTTCTCTTAGCACGACGATCTGCCCCGTATGGATCGACTGATCCGCCGAGACAACGATCTTGAGGCTCCTGACCGCGTCGTTCGTGGGATGGTTAAGGTCGATGTTCCCTCGCTAGCGCCGCTTTCGGGGCTAGTTGAGCCTCGCTTCGGCCGCAGCGAGGCGTCTTGGCCACGCGCCCTGGCTCGGCATCGGCGTCGCCAATGATCCGCATCACGGGAGGGCGAACCGCGCGGCATGGGCAAGCCTGCCCAACAGCCGCCTATGGCTACACGGCGGCTCCATCGCGCGCGCGGTCTGCAGATGAAGGCGCGCGTGGAGGGCCCGCCGGCTCCCGTTTGGCGCCTTCAGGAGGTCCATCACCAGCGCTGAAGCTGCGCGCCTGCTCTCCGGCCATCCTGAACACGCGGCTGGCGGTGATGTCCGGCGCGTCGAGCGTCATCAGGTCCTCGGCGTCAAGGTCGCGGTCGAGGTCGCCCATCAGGCGATTGGCCTGCCGCAGCCTCGCACGGCCGAGCGCATTCCGGATCGATCTGGCGTTGGAGAAGAGCGGCTGCTTCATCCGCGCGGCGATATAGGCGACGAAAGCCTCGCGCGCAGCGGGACTGAACCTGAAGTTGGTCCCGCGAAGCATCAGCTCCGCTATCTGCAAAAGCTCGGCCTCTGTGTAGTCTGGAAAGTCGACGTGGTGCCCGATTCGGGAACGGAAGCCAGGATTGCTTTCGAAGAAACGCTCCATCCGATCGCCGTAGCCCGCGAGGATGACCACAAGATCGTCACGCTGCGTCTCCATGACCTGCAGCAGAATCTCGATCGACTCCTGGCCGTAGTCGCGCTCGTTCTCGGGCCGGTACAGATAATAGGCCTCGTCGATGAACAGCACCCCGCCCATCGCCTTCTTGAGGATTTCCTTCGTCTTGGGCGCGGTGTGGCCTATGTATTGCCCGACAAGATCATCGCGGGTCACCGACACGAGATGACCACGCCTCACGAAGCCGAGGCGGTGCAGAAGATCGGCCATGCGCAGCGCGACCGTGGTTTTTCCCGTGCCGGGATTTCCAGTGAAGGACATATGAAGCGTCGGCGTCTCGCTCGTCAGTGCGAGCTTCTGCCGCGCCCGCTCGATGACGAGGAGCGAGGCGATCTCGCGGATCCGCGTCTTGACCGGCTTCAGGCCGACAAGCTCCCGCTCAAGCGTGCCCAAAACCTCCTCGACGCGCGCGCCCTCGAATTCGGCGCGCAACCGGATCGTCGGGGCGCCTGCACCGCCATTTTGCGTTTCGACGGTCATGGAAGCATCCCTTGAAGCAAGCGGACGCACGGCCCGACGTCAGCGTCGCAAAGAAGGTCAGGTGTAACGTTGGCCCTCGGGCCGGTCCGCCACATAGGCGTGGGTCGAATAGCGGACGCTTCGTCCCGCGGCCTCCTGCCGATCGAGCCGGAAACCGGGCTCTTCCCTCGGACGGTTGACGAGGAACGAGATGCGAACCGACTCCCAGCCGTGCGACGAGTCGAAGCCGCAAAGTCTGATGTATCGGTCGCCGTAGACCCGCCGGCAGTCGGCGAGTTCCTTCATCACGCCTGCGGCGTCGCGCAAGTCGAACATCGGCAAGCCCCACATGTCCCAGTAGGTGTTGCGGGGATGGGGGTCCTCAGTGAACTCGAAGCTCACCGCCCAACCTTTGTCGAGGCAATACTGAACCTGCGCCCGGATCTGCTCATCGGTCAGATCCGGCAGAAAAGAGAAGCAGCCTTGGGTGATGCGCATGGGGTTCCTCCTCAGGCGGAGACGCTCATTGACGGCACGAAGTCGGGCGAATCGGTCGAAGTATAATTGAAGGCGACGTTCTTCCAGATTTCGAGCGCTTCACGCAAAGGCGTGCAGGTCGCGGCCGCCTTGGCGAGAATCTCGGGGCCCTCGTGCACGTAATCGCGACCCTCATTGCGGGCGAGGATCATTGCTTCGAGCGCCACCCGATTGGCGGTCGCGCCGGCCTGGATGCCTTTTGGATGGCCGATCGTGCCGCCGCCGAATTGCAGCACGACGTCCTCGCCGAGAAGGTCGAGAAGCTGGTGCATCTGGCCGGCGTGAATACCCCCGGAGGCGACCGGCATGAGCTTGTTGAGGCTCGCCCAATGCTGATCGAAAAAGACGCCGTGCTCGAGATTCAACGGATTGTGGTCCTCGCGGCAGACATCGTAATAGCCGCGTGTGGTATTCGGATCGCCTTCGAGCTTGCCGACGACTGTTCCCGCATGGATGTGGTCAACGCCGGCAAGCCGCATCCATTTGGCGATGACGCGAAACGACACGCCGTGTGATTTCTGTCGCGTATAGGTTGAGTGGCCGGCGCGGTGCAGATGCAGGATCATGTCGTTCCTGCGCGCCCACTTGGCCATCGACTGGATGGCGGTGTAGCCGATGACGAGGTCGATCATCACGATGACCGAACCGAGCTCACGGGCGAATTCGGCGCGCTCGTACATGTCCTCCATCGTCGCGGCGGTGACGTTGAGATAGGTGCCCTTCACCTCGCCCGCCGCCGCCTGCGCCCGGTTCACCGCCTCCATGCAATAGAGAAACCGGTCGCGCCAGTGCATGAAAGGCTGGGAGTTGATATTCTCATCATCCTTGGTGAAGTCGAGGCCGCCCTTCAGCGCCTCGTACACCACCCGCCCGTAGTTGCGGCCGGAGAGGCCGAGCTTCGGCTTCACTGTCGCCCCAAGCAGCGGGCGGCCGAATTTGTCGAGCCGCTCGCGCTCGACCACGACGCCGGTCGCCGGCCCCTGGAAAGTCTTCACATAAGCGACCGGCAGGCGCATGTCCTCGAGTCGCAGCGCCTTGAGCGGCTTGAAGCCGAACACGTTGCCGATGATCGAGGCGGAAAGATTGGCGATCGAGCCCGACTCGAAGAGGTCGAGGTCATAGGCGATGTAGGCGAAATACTGGCCCGATATATTGGGAACGGGATCGAGACGATAGCACTTGGCGCGGTATTTCTCGGCCGCGGTCAGTCGATCCGTCCACACGACCGTCCAAGTCGCCGTCGAGCTTTCGCCCGCGACCGCCGCCGCCGCCTCGGTCGGGTCCACGCCTTCCTGCGGCGTGACGCGGAAGAGCGCGATCACGTCCGTATCCTTCGGCGTGTAGTCAGGCTCCCAATAGCCCATGCGCTTGTATTCCATGACTCCGGAGCGATAGCGCTCGGCTCCGCGAACGGTGAGGGGTGGCGCATTCATCGTGGGCTCCTTTCGCTGTCAGCCGGAAGGCGGCTCAAGCGGTTGAGGCGGCGTTTACGCCAATCGTCGGGTCGGGCCGGCGCCATCATAGCGCTCGCCTTTTCTGGTCGATCAGTTTCAAAATCATCGGGGTCAAAATGAGCTGCATCGCAAGATCAAGCTTGCCGCCGTGAATGACGATCGAATTGGCGCGCGACATGAAGCTGCCCGCGATCATTGAGAGCAGATACGGAAAATCGATGCCGCGTGGATTCTTGAACCGGATCACGACCATCGATTCATCCGCCGTCGGGATCCAGCGTGCGACGAACGGATTCGACGTGTCGACCGTAGGCACGCGCTGGAAATTGATATCGGTCAGGGTGAATTGCGGACAGATGTAGTTCACATAATCAGGCATCCGGCGAAGGATCGTGTCGGTGACCGCTTCGGTCGAGTAACCGCGGGCGCCGCGATCCCGATGCAGCTTCTGGATCCACTCCAGGTTGATGACGGGAACAACGCCGATCTTGAGATCGGCGTGCCTTGCGACGTCAACGCCGTCGGCGGACACCGCACCGTGCAGGCCTTCGTAGAGCAAGAGATCGGCCGGCGGCAGCGGCTCCCACGGCGTGAATGCGCCGGGTTTTCCTCCGTAAAGCGCCGCCTCCTCGTCGTCGTGAATATAGTGGCGGGCCAGTCCCTTTCCGGTCGCGCCGAACTCGGAGAACAGGGCCTCGAGGCGATCGAAAAGGTTGGATTCGGGCGAGAAATGGCTGAAGTGCTTGTTACCCCGCTCCGCCTGCGCGGCCATTTCCGCGCGCATCTCAGCCCGGTCGTAGCGATGAAAAGAATCACCCTCGATGTAGACGGCCTCAATCCCCTCGCGGCGGAAGATGACCTCGAAGGTCTTTCGGACCGACGTCGTGCCGGCGCCCGAGGAGCCGGTGACGGAAATGATGGGATGGTTGATCGACATCGCTCTTGAGTTCGCTCAGGCTCGGAAGAGGCCGCGCTTGCCGAAAAGCGGCGAAACGTCGGCAAGGCTTTTGGGCCGCGAATGGAGCCGTTCGATGCGCTCGACCAGGGCTCGCGAACCAAAGATAAGCGGTGTGCGCGTATGCGTGGACGTCGCCCGCTGATCGAGAATTCGGCCGCCGCCGGTCGAAGCTCGCCCCCCGGCCTGTTCGATGACATAAGCAACGGGTCGAGCCTCGCAGAGGAGGCGCGACTGGCCGCGCTCACAGCCGCGCCGCCCGTCCGCAGGGTCAAGCAAAACGCCGCCGCGCCTGAGAATGTGGAACGCCTCCACGACGAGCGATCCGCTCCAGCGTGAATTGAAGCCCCGTCCATCGTCGCTGTCCGCGCCATTCAAGCAATCATCGACGAAGGCGCGGATAGCTGGGTTCCAGTGGTGATAGTTCGCAGCGTTGATGGCGTATTCCTGCGCGGAATCGGGTATGCGCACGGCGGGAGCCGTCAGTCGCCAACAGCGGTTCCGCCGATCATGGATAAAGATATCGACGCCGCCGCCAAGCGTTAGCGCCAGAACGGTCTGGAAGCCATAAACGATGAAGCCCGCGGCAAGCGGCTCCCCTGCCGGAGGCGCCCGCCCCTCGCGGCTCGCCTCGGTGATCGCAAAAGTCGTTCCGGCGGTCATGTTCGCATCAAGATCAGCCGATCCGAGGAGAGGATTGGCCTCCATAGCGAAGCTGCCCGATTCGTCGAGGACGATAGTTTCATCGGCCTCCGTCGAGAGGAAAGCACGGACGCCTTCGCCGCGAAGGGCCTGGGCGAGAATCTCATGCGCGCGGACACGGACGCCGGCCGGCGCGCCGTCAACCGGCGCGGCCAAAGCGCCAAGCGCGATCATGTCTGCAATATCGAGGGAGGCCGCCGCCAGCGCCGACACGATCGCCCCGATCTGCGTCTTGCGCGCGCGCTCCTCGGCATCGTCGGACTGCGCTGCCAGCTCCAGATGCCGCCGCAATAAGATCGCGTCCACGTCTTCCTCCTCCCTCCCCGCACTGCGAAGAGCGGCAGGAGCGCGCCGACTTCTTCAGTTGCGGCGTTTTGCTCCCCGCAGCAGGTTGACATGGAACGACGTATAATGAAAATATAAAAACGCTTGATCGCATAAAAGTTTTACTAATATGACTTCCTTTGCAGACAGCGTGACTCTCCGGCAATTGCGGGCTCTCGCCGCGATCGAGGCAACGGGCAGCGTTACCGGCGCAGCGCGGCGTTTGGGCCTGACCCAGCCTGCGATAACCCTGCAGACCCGCGGGCTTCAGGATCTTGTTGGCTTGCCGCTGCTTCAGCGCGTCGCTGACGGGATGATTCTAACCGAGGTTGGACGCGACCTCGTCGCACTGCATAACCGGATTGCAGCTGCGGTGAACGACAGCGCCGCCGCGGTTGACGCCATCAAAGGGCTGAGCGGCGGCGGGGTCTCGATCGGCGCCGTGAGCACGGCGAAATATTTCGTGCCATTCGCGATCGCTGGCTTTTCGCAGGCTTACCCCAAAATCCAGATCAAGCTGTCGATCGGCAATCGAAACGAAATTCTGCGGGCGCTGCGAGAGTATGCGCTGGACATCGCGATCACGGGCTGGCCGCCAGACGACATGGACCTCGAGCGCCTGCTCATCGGCGATCATCCGCACCTTATCGTGGCGCCGCACGGACATCCTCTCGGCCGGCGCCGGAAGATGACGCTCGACGCGCTAAAGGACGAGACCTTCCTGGTGCGTGAGCTAGGTTCCGGCACTCGGCTCCTCATGCATCGAAGCTTCGCCGATCGCGGTTTCGAGCCAAACATCGGCATGGAGATCGATAGCAACGAGACCATCAAGCAGGCGGTGATGGCGGGGCTCGGCATCGCTTTCATCTCGGGCCACACGGTCGCGACTGAACTCGCCGAGGACCGGCTCGTCGCGCTCGACATCCTTGGACTGCCAGTCGTCAGACGATGGTATGTCGTTTACCGGCGCGACCGCGCGCTGTTGCCGCCCGCGCTGGCGCTCGCGAATTTCCTGTCGCAGGAATCCCGCCGCTTTCTGCCGCGTGTCGCCCGAACGACGCGAAAATCCCCGGCGGTTCGTGGTCCCCACCACGACTCGGACGCCTGACCGAAGTCTTGTTTAGCTCGTTCAGCCCTGATCAAAACAAGCGCGCAAAAATGAGCCGATCCGCGCTATTTGGCCGGCCGTCGCTTCTCCTGGACGGTGAACCCGAGCTTGCCGAGCACTCTGACGGCCCCCGACTTGCCGCCCTCGAAGTCGGCGGAGGCAAGGCGCTTTCCCGTGGCGAACTCATAGGCCGCGCCCAGGATCGCCTTGGGCGGGTAACGGCGTTCTTCCCAGGCAAGCTCATAAGTCGTGGTCGGGGCGAAACCGTGCTCAGCGAAGAACCGCTCCGGTCCCAGGCGATCGTACGCCTTCAGCGTGCGCACCACGTCAGCGTGAGTCACCCGGTCCCAGTCGACCATCTCACTCTCCAGGATCGCCGCCGGTTGCGGCCGCCGGCCGCGGCGAAACTTGCGCCGCAACCTGAGGCTAAGCGACTCCTGCATCGGAAAACGGCCCATCTTGTGGTGACGTGGATCGTGGAGGCCGAGAAGTTGCACTCGTCGTCCGGCGCCGACACCTCATACGGGGAGCAATGCGAGCGACCTCAAATGCGATAAACTGCAAGCGCAGTATCGGAGAAGAGCTTTCGCCGCTCGCCGACGCTAAAATCGCCGACGATCCTTTTGAAGGCGTCATAGAGTGCGTCGAAGCTGCCATAGAGCTTGTCGACCGGGAAATTGCTGGCGAACATGCACCGGTCAGGCCCGAAACTCTCGATCGTTTCCAGCACGAACGGGCGGATGCTCTGTTCCGTCCAGCGCCAGTCCACCATGCCGAGACCCGAGATTTTCACCCAGACATTTGGCTGGGCGCCAAGGGCGCGCATGCCAGCTCGCCACAGCGACGGGGCCTCGCGGTCGCGGTCGACCGGCATGCCGGCATGATTGAGGATGATCGTGGTGTCGCCGTGCGCCGCGGCAAGCGCCGCGGCGTCCGCCATCTGCGAGGGATAGAGCTGCAGGTCGAATGAGAGATTGTAGCGTTTCAGGAGCGCGAAGCCGCGCAACCATGCAGGGTCGGTGAGGAAATCCCGTTTCGTCACGAAGGTCTTGGCCGGATCGGGATGCCAGTTCACGATGTGACGGATGCCGCGCATATTCGGAAAGCGACAATGAGAGGCGAGCGTCGTTTCAACATCGGGCCGATGCAGCTCGGCCCGCGCAACGATGCCGTGCGGAAATCCGCGTTGGTCGGCAATCGATTGCAGCCAGCGCGTCTCCTCCACCGGCTGCGACGGGTCAAAGCCGGCGTCGACGTGCACGGATTTGACGACGTTCTGCCTAGCCGTATCGGCGAGATAGTCGTCGAGCAGATAGGATTTCGCGATTGGCGCAACATCGCCAGCAACGCTTGCCGGGAGAGGCCGCGCGCTCAGCCAGGGATAGGAGAAGCGTTCGAGATCCCAGAGATGGTGGTGCGGATCGACAATCGGGAAATCGTCCATTTGATCCTCCTTTATCGGGTTATTCGCGCTCCCGCGCGTAGGCTCGATAGAGCAGCACCGCCGCGATGATCACGAGGCCATAAATGATGTTGCGGTACCCGATCGAGATGTTGACGATCGCCAGCACGGTCGTGAGCACCGTGAGGAAGAAAGCGCCGACGAAGGCGCCGGCGTAGGTTCCGCTCCCGCCGTAAATCGAAGCGCCGCCGAGCACCACAGCGGCGATCGCGGGCAGCACGAACTGGTCGCCCATCCCGAGAAAGGCCATGGTCGAAAACCCGGTGAAGAGAACGCCAGTCACCGCCGCGCAAAGGCCGCTGATGGCGTAGGCGGCGATGATCACCCTGTCATTGTCGACGCCTGAAAGCCGGCTGACGACCGGGCTTTCGCCGACGCCGTAAAGATAGCGGCCGCCGCGCGTCGCATGCAGGCCGATGCTGACGATGACGCCGAGCCCGATCCATACCAGCACCACCACCGGCGCCGGCCCGATCCAGCCGGTCGCGATCCATTTGACGCTGCCCGGCGCCGACCCGGATGGGGTTCCCTGCGAATAGATCAGGGTGAGGCCCTGCATGATGTTGTTCATGCCGAGCGTCATGACGATCGGCGAGATTCTCAGTTTGGTGACGCCGACGCCGTTGAGCAAGCCGGCGCCGATTCCGACGGCGAGCGCCGCCGCGAGGCCCGCCCAAAGACGGGCGTCGTCGCCTTGCGTCACGCCGGTGAAGACGATGCTGGCGCCGGTGATGGTCCAGGCGATCGAGAGATCGATGCCGCCGGTGAGAATCACCACTGTCTCGCCAATGGCGGCGATGCCGAGGTAGGCGGAAAGCGACAACAGCAGCAGGATGTTCGATATCGCGATGAACCCTGGCGCCAGCAGGCCTCCCACGATAAGCAGAACGACAACGCCGCCGAGGATCGTGAGCGGGGCCAGGGCCACCGGTCGGGCAAGGGCGCGCATCGCGCTCCGCGCAATCTCCCTATCTTGCATTGCGTTCAGCCCGCCAGAGTTTCGCCAGTCCTTGCCGGACGGTCGCCAATCCCACCACTGCGATCAGGATCACCCCGTTGATCAGGCTTTGATAGAAGGACGACAGATCGGCGAAGTAGAGCAGGCGCCCGATGATCGTCAGCGTAAGGGCTCCGAACACCGCGCCGGTCGTCGATCCCCGACCGCCGGTGATGGAGACGCCGCCGAGCACGACTGCGGCGATCGACAAGAGAATAAAGCTGTCGCCGATCGTCGGGGATCCGCTTGCGGTCGCGACCGCAAGATAGAAGCCGCCGAGGCCGGCGAGCAGCGCGGCGATGACGTAGGCCGAGAACTTCACAATTCTCACCGGCACTCCGCTCGACCGCGTGCCGCCCTCGTCGCCACCGATCGCCCGCAACCACAATCCTAGCGGGGTGCTCATGATCCAGGAGGCGACGGCGGCAGCTGCGATCAGCAGCAGAAGCGGGGTCGGGGCCCAGTCGAGACCGTTGGTGAGGGCGTCCGTCAAGCCGGGGGGCACGTTTCCGCCGGGACTTGGCATAATCACCAGCGCCACGCCCTGAAAGATCGACATGGTCGCGAGCGTCGCCAGGATCGGCGGCAGACGCAGTCTGACGACCAGCATGCCGTTGCATGCGCCCGCAATTGCCGCCGCGCCAAGCGCGAGGACGAGCGCGCCAAAGACGCTGGTCGAGAAAGTGAGCGCGGCGACGGCGCCGGCGACGCTCATCACCGGTCCGAGCGACAGGTCGATCCCATTGGTCATGACAACGAAGAATTGCCCCAGCGCGACGAGCGCCAGCGGCAGGACGTTCATGCAGAGGGTCTTCAGATCGAACGCGCTGAAATGGCCGCCCTTCAGCGCAAGATCAATCAGGAACAGCGCGAGGAAGGTTGCGATCGCGCCAATGGCGCCCTGGCGCCGGATGCCGCTAAGACCCAGCGGCACGGCCATCCTCGGCGCTGGTTGAGGCCCGCACTATGCCTTCAGCTGTGAGCTCATCGCCCGCGAGTTCACCCCTTATGCGGCCCTCGGTCATGACAATGACGCGATGGGCGAGTCCAACCAGCTCATGAGCGTCTGTCGAGTAGAGGATGATGCCCATTCCGGAAGCGGCAAGCTCTGCAACAATCGCATAAATCTGAGTCTTTGTTCCGATGTCGACGCCGCGAGTCACATCGTTCAAAAGGAGCACGGCCGGCTCGGTTAGCAACCATTTCTGCAACAGCACCTTCTGCTGATTTCCGCCGCTCAGCTGCCCGACGGCCTGGCTGGCGGAGACCACGCGAATCTTCAGGCGATCAATGGCGTCGGCGACGATCCGCCGTTCGGCCTTCCGGTCTATGAAGCCCGCCAGGCGCGAGATTTGCCGGAGGATGGCGAAGGAAAGATTGGCCGCCACGCTCTTCTGCAGCAAAAGCCCCTCGACCTTCCGTTCCTGCGGCACGTAGGCGACGTGGCGGGCGATGGCGTCACGCGGGTTCCTGAAGCGCGCCGGTCGGTCCTCGACGAAGATCTCTCCCGCGCGCAACGGATGATCGCCAAACAACGATTTGAGGAGCGCGTCCTGTCCTTGTCCGACCAGGCCGCCGACGCCAAGGATTTCGCCCTTGGCCAGGCGCAGGTCGACGCCCTGCAGCACATCGCTCGCGAGGCCGCGCGCTTGGAGAAGGCCGGACCCGGCTGGCGATCGCTTTGCCGGAAAGACGCCGCCGAGACGGGCGCCGGTCATCAGCTCGACCGCACGCTCGTGCGAGACGTCGTCGACATCCGCGAGGGTAACAAGCTCGCCGTTGCGCATCACCGCGACGCGCTGACAGAACGTCGTGATCTCCTCCCAGCGGTGCGAGATGAAGAGAATTATGGTTCCGCGCTTTCGTTCCCCCTCGACGATCCGCATGAGCCATTGGACTTCGGCCGCGGTCAGCGCCGCGGTGGCCTCATCGAGAAGCAGGACGCGGGGCTTGCGGCGGACCGCGCGAACGATCTCCACCATCTGCTGCTGGCCGAGCGGCATGTCGCCGACGATGGCGGTCGCTGAGGCGCCGACATTGTAGCTCTCGAGGAGCGCCCGCGCGTCGACTTCAAGCTTACGGCGATCGATCGACGCCGAAGCGCGGCGCGGCGGCGCTGACAGAAACAGGTTCTCCGCCACGGTCAGACTGCGAACCAGCGTCAGCTCCTGGAAGACGCTGACGACGCCGCGGGCGATGGCTTTCGCGGGACCAAGTCCGGCCATGGCCTCGCCGTCGAGACTGACCACGCCGCGATCCTGGCGGACGATGCCGCCGGCGATCTTCATCAGCGTGGACTTGCCCGCGCCGTTCTCTCCGACAAGGCCCAGCACCGCGCCGGGCTCCGCCTCGAGGGTGACGTTGACGACGGCGCGCGTCGCGCCGAAGTCCTTATCGATGCTCTTCAGTGACAGCATGAACGATCGGAAAAGCGGCAGCGAGCCGCCGCCTTCTGGCTAGCGTTGCTATTTGCCCAGCGAATCTTGGATCGTCAGCGGCTGCAGGCCGGAATTGGGAATTTCAACGTCGTCATAGACGGTGGGGGGCAGGTCCGGGAACACGTTGACTCCCTCCTTCAGCTGCTCTGTCGTCAGCGTCGGGATGCCGACATTGATAAGCTTGTCGGCCGGCGGATGGCCTTCGAGCACGTCGACCGCGACCTTCAGGGCGTAGGCGCCGAGTGAAGGCGGGTCGCCGACAGAGATGCCCTTCAGCCCCTGGTCCTTGTATTTGAGCATCGAGAGCCGCCAGCCGTTCGAGCCCTCGCCGGTCATCGGCACGAACGGCCGGTGCAGGTTCAACAGAGCCTGGACCACGCCGTAATCGCCGGCCTGATTGATGATGCCGTCGATCTTCGGATGGGCCGGCAGCACCTTCATGATCTCGGCCTGAGAAACGCTGTCGTCCCACTTGCCGTAGACTTCGGCCACAATGTGGATGCCGGGATCTTTGGCCAGCGCCTGGGTCGCGCCGGTATATTCGGCCTTGTCGCCCTCGAAGCCAGGCACGCCGCGATTCATGATGATATCGCCCTTGCCGTTCAGGGTCTCGGCCATCCATTGGCCCATGATCCCGCCGAACTTCACGAAGTCGACGCCGACCTTGTAAGCGGAGGGGGCGGTCACGGCGTGATCGAAGTCGACGACCACGATGCCTTGTTTGGCGGCTTCTTCGAGAACCGGATTGAGAGCCGATTCGGAGGCTGGATCAACGAGGATCGCATCGACCTTCTGCGAGATCATATCGTCGATCGCCGCTATCTGAGCCTGAACGTCGGTGCCAGAATTGACCACCGTGAGCTTGACCTTATCCTTATAGTATTTACTCGCGTAGGCTTTGGTCAAATTGACCATCTGCACGCGCCACTGGTTGCCGATATACGAGTTGCTTAGCGCGATATTGTACACTTTATCAGCGGCGGAGGCGCTGTTCGGCAAACCGGTCGCAGCGCTGGCCATGACGCTACAGGTCATGGCCAGCACTGCGTGGTGTCTCTTTGAAATATTCTTCATGTTTCCTCCTTGGCGAGGCCTTGCCTCGACTGCGAAGCTGCGGTTAGCGCAGCCGTTCTATCGATCGCTCTCGATCAGCCTCTCGAGCTCTTTCCGCGAGCGCTCGATATGTTTGTGCATCAGATTGGCGGCGGCGTTGCGATTGCGCGCCTCGATGGCCGCGACGATCGCCTCATGCTCCTCAAGCGCCGGCCCGGCGTCGACAATCCCGTGGTGCAGATAGAGCTGCGCAAGCCGTTGATGGCTGCGCAACCGGTGGATCGCCTCGAACAGAAAGCGGTTGCCCGAGGCTCGGGCGATGATGTCGTGGAAGGCCGCATTGCCGGCCGTGAACTGGGCGAATTGCGCGTAGACGGAGCCGATCGGCGCGACATGCAAGGCTTGTTCGGCGGCGCGCAATTCAGCCAGCGTCGCAGCGTCGATGTGGGCCGCAGCCTCTCCCGCAGCGCTCGGCTCCAGCAGCAGTCGCACCGCGTAGAGCGCCTGGAACGAGTTCTTTGTCAGCAGCGGTTCGGTGCGATAGCGTCCATTTTCCCGCCGGATCACCAGGCCGTCGCTTTCGAGGCGCGCCAGAGCCTCGCGGATCGGCGTTTGCGAAACGCCGAGATCGCGGGCGAGAATGTCGATCGCCATCCAGCTGTCCGGCTCAATGTGCCGATCAAAGATCAAAGCCTTCAGCGTCTCGTAGGCGTCATCGGCGAGCCCGCGCCGCGCAAGCGGTTTCGATTCGATGGCTCTGGCGACGGCGGCGGGCATTGCCCTCGGTTCTGTGCAGCGGTGGGGCGTGTCTCGCCGCCCACTAGAAAGGATGCCCTTGCTCCTGTCAACTATACCCTATAGGTTTTAGCTACGGAACGGCTGCGCTTGAGCGGCGCCGTGGGGTCGATACAGGATATTGGCTGGACCACCAGACCTTTAGCCGATAGGCGACGCATACAGGCTTCCGGAGGGAGAGCGGAAAATGATCGACAGCGAGCGGAAGCCGCTCGAGGCGGAAGCGATCGGCGCGCTTTCGCGCATTACCGATGAAACCGTTCGGGGAGCGCTCAAGCTGGCGAAGGCGGGCCGGGTCTACGATCTCGGGCTCGAGCTCAATTCGCGCATCCCGCACAATCCGGAATTCGTGCGCTTCGCCATGTCCTTCACCCACACGCCGGAGGGGACCGGGGCGCAATCGCCGTTCCAGTACTCAGTCGAGTCGGTGTTCGGGGCGCTGCATGTCGGCACCCACATCGATTCTCTCATCCACGTCCAGAAGGACGGGCGAATATACGGCGGGCATCTGGCGTCGGAGTCGCGCGACGACCGCGGCTGGAAGCGGCATGGCGCCGAGACCGTGGCGCCGATTCTCGGCCGCGCGGTGTGTCTCGATATTCCCGCCCTCAAGGGTCTCACCCGGTTGCCGGATCGTTATGAGGTCACGGTTGACGATCTGAAGCAGGAACTTGCGCGCACCGGCCTCGAAATCCGCTCGGGCGATATTGTGATCGTGCGCACCGGCAAGATCCAGGATTTCGACAACGAGGCGGCTTTTCAGGCCGCCGAGCCGGGAGTGGGGAGGCAAGCGGCGCTCTGGCTTTACGAACGCGGCATGTCCGTGCTCGGGACCGACACCACGGGAACCGAGCCGCTGCCCTTTGATGACCCCGCCGTCACGACGCATGGCGCGATGCTCGTCGAAAAGGGTGTGCACCTGATCGAAAACCTCTATCTCGAGGAGGTCGCGCGAGATTGCGCGCGCGAGGGCCTCTTTATCGCTTTGCCGCTGAAGATCACCGGCGCGACCGGCTCCTGGATCCGACCCGTCCTCGTCGTCTGACTGTTCCAGCCATTTTCCAACCACACGATTGCAGGCCTCCATGTCACGCATCGCTTCTGTCGAGCTTAGCTCTTTCCGTTTTGAGGTGGAGGGCCTGAGCCTTCCCAGTCACGGCGCGGCCGGGGTCGGCAACTTGATCGCCAAGAAGCACGAACGCATGCCGGCCCAGCGCTGGGCTGTGCGCATCGAGACGGACGACGGCGCTCGCGGCGAATATGTGACCCACTGGGTCGGCACGCCGTCGTCTTTCGGCCAGGCCTCCATGCTCGCGCCCCATCTCATCGGGCGCGATCCCGACGCCCGTGAGGAGATCTGGCAGGACCTTCGCCGCGAGGTCCGCGCCTACGACCATATGGGCCATGGCCCCTTGGACATTGCGCTCTGGGACCTCGCCGGCAAACGGCGCAATGTCTCGGTCGCGAGGCTGCTCGGCGCCTTCCGGACGACATTGCCAGTCTACGCCAGCACCTACCATGGGCAGGATGAGCCCGGCGGGCTTGATTCGCCGCGGGCCTTTGCCGACTACGCTGTGTCTTGCAAGCAGCGCGGCTTCGCCGGCTTCAAGATCCATGGCTGGCATAACGGCGATATCGCTCGCGAGATCTCAACCATCGCCGGCGTTCGCAAGGCCGTCGGCGACGACTGGCCGTTGATGATCGATCCCGCTTCGCAGTTGAGGACGTGGCGAGACGCGCTGAAGGTCGGAGAGGCCTGCGACGAAGCGGATTTCTTCTGGTACGAGGACCCCTATCGTGACACCGGAGGCGCGGTCGAAGGGCACAAGCGCTTGCGCGAACGGCTCAAGACGCCGCTTCTCGTCTGCGAGCACGTGCGCGGGCTCGAGGCGAAAGCCGCGTTCATTCTCGGCGGCGGCGGCGACCTGATTCATGCCGATCCGGAATACGATATGGGGATCACGGGCGCGCTGAAGATCGCCCATTTTTGTCAGGCGCTCGGCCTCGACGTGCAATACCATGCCTGCGGCCCGGCGCACCGCGCCGTCATGGCGGCGACGCCGAACACGCATTTTTACGAGATGGCGCTGATCGGGCCCGACATGCCGAATACGGTGCCGCCGGTCTACCTCTGCGGCTATTCGGACCAACCGGACGCGCTAGCCGCGAATGGCCAGGTCCCCGTACCGGACAGTCCCGGCCTTGGCGTCACCTATGACTGGGACTTCATCGAGCGGAACCGGGCGGCCCATCTTGAATTCGGCCGGGCGAAATAGTCGGCGCTGCTCAGTTTGGCCCGAGTCCTCGCGAGAAGGCGCGGAGCACCGCGTCGAGATGGGCTTTCATGGCGTTGCGAGCCGCGGTCCTGTCCCCCGCCGCGATCGCCGCAAAGATGCGCTTGTGCTCCGCCGGCGTCTTGTAAAGGCGGTCCGGGCCCATCAGCAGTTCCTCGATCTTCACGAACATCGGCTTGCGTCGATAGTCCCAGAGAGTCCCGATAAGCAGCGTAAGCGCGGCGTTGCCGCTGGCCTTCGCGATCTCGATATGGAAGGCGCGGTCCCAGTCGCGATACTCGGCCGATTGAACGGACTCCGCCCGAGCCTGTTCGTCGAGGGCGCGCTCGATGCGCTCGAGATTGGATGAATCGTGGTTCAGTGCGGCAAGCTCGGCCGAGCGCGGCTCGATGAGTCGGCGGGCCTCCATCATCTGGATCGGGCCGATGTCGGCTTCGCTGACTTCAGCGCTGGCGCCGACGCGGTCCATGCGCGGCGTCGCCCGCAGAATCTGCACGCCGTGGCCTACCCGGATCGAGACCTTGCCGCCGACCTCTAGCGCAATCAGAGCCTCCCGCACCGATGTGCGGCTTACGCCCAGCTGGTCGGCGAGATCGCGCTCAGCGGGCAGAAGCGTGCCGACTGGAAACAGCCCTTCGTCGATGCGGTCGCTGATCAGCGCGGCGATTTGCCGATAGAGTCGCACGGGCTCGACTTGCGGGAGGCGGAGCCCGCCGATCCGTCCGGCTTGCCTGGCCTGCGGCTTCAGGGGCTTGTTCATCGGCCTCAGATAGCACGCCGACAAGGCTGCGGAGATAACTCGCCGTCGATGCTTGACATGATTGCGGGCGATCCGTAAAAGCCGACTGGTTGGACCATTAGACCTTTCGGGCGGCGCCCGCAAGGCGCCAATTCGGGGGCGGATTCGGAGGCCGGTCGCTTTGAAGATCCGATCCGTCGAGCCCTTCATTCTGCACGTTCCCATCAAGAGCGGATCGATTTCCGACTCGACGCATACAGTCACCCACTGGGGCGTCGTCGGCGCCAGGATCATCACCGATGACGGCCTGGCCGGTTTCGGCTTCACCGGAACGCACGCGCATCTGCCGACCGACAGGCTGATCGCCTCTTGCATCGCGGAGAGCTACGCTCCGCTTCTGATCGGCGAGGACGCCTCGGAAGGCCACCGGCTCTGGCGCAAGCTTGCCCATTTCCCGGCGATCCGCTGGGTCGGCCGCGCCGGCATCACTCATCTTGCGCTCGCGGCGATCGACATCGCGCTTTGGGATCTGCGCGCCAAGTCCGCGGGACTGCCGCTCTGGAAGCTGCTTGGCGGCGCGACCAAGGAAAAGCTCGAGGCCTACAACACCGACATAGGGTGGCTCTCAATCGCCAAGGACGACTTGGTCGCCAAAAGCCGGCGAGCCATCGAGCACGACGGCTTCCGGCGCCTGAAGCTCAAGGTCGGCCATGACGATCCAATGATCGACATCGACCGGATCGAGGCAGTTCGCGCGGCGGTCGGGCCGCGCGTCACAATCGCCATCGACGCCAATGGCCGGTGGGACCTGCCGACCTGTCGGCGCTTTTGCGCAAGGGCCGAGGCGCTCGATATCTTCTGGTTCGAGGAGCCGATGGGGTTCGACGACATCGGCTCGCACGCGGCTCTCGCCGCTTCAACCTCGATCCCGCTGGCGCTCGGCGAGCAGCTCTACAGCGTGGACGCCTTCCGCAGCTTCATCGATGCGGGGGCGGTCGACTATGTCCAGCCTGACGTGACCCGGCTCGCCGGCGTCACCGAATATATCCAGGTGGCCGAGATGGCGCATGCGCATCGACTGCCGGTCGTTTCTCATGTCGGCGACATGGGGCAGGTACACGTGCATCTCTCGTACTGGCACCCGGCGACGCCGATGCTGGAATACATTGCCTGGATCAAGGACGCCTTCGTCGAACCCATCCGGGTCGAGGGGGGCTATTATGTTCGGCCCGAGAGGCCCGGCGCCGGCTCCGCCCTGACTGAAACCGCCCTCTCGTCCTATGCCAAATCCTGTTGAGGCGGATACGGGAATGGCGAATCTGAGCGACGCGGAAGGCGCGCCGAAACGTTCGCCCCTTCGGCGTCTCTTGGCCGTGGACGAACTGGGCATCTTCGTCGCGCTGGTCGTGTTCTTCATCATCGGCGCGTCAAGCAGCCCGTATTTCGTGACGGTCAGCAACCTGACCGACATCCTTCAGAACATAACCTTCCTCGGCTTCCTGTCGATCGGGGTTGGACTTGTCTTGATGGCCGGCGAAATCGACATTTCAGTAGGCTCTATCTTCGGTCTCACAGGCGTGGCGACGGCGCTTGTCCTGAGGCAGGGGTATCCTCTTGCGGCCGCGATCGCGAGCGGATTGCTCATCGGCGTCGCCTGCGGACTGGTCAACGGACTGGTGGCGCAGGTCATCAAAATTCCCGTCGTCGTGATGACCCTCGCGACGCTCGGCATCTACCGGGCGATTGCGCTCGCGTTGGCCAACGGTTCGCCGGTCGGTGGCCTGCCGGCGAATGCGTTCTTCTTCGACTGGTTCGGCCAGGGCGCGGTCGCGCAGGTCTCCCGTATCACGATCCTCTTCCTGATCGTCGCGCTGATCGCCGAGATCGTTCTGCGCTGGACCTCGTCAGGCTTCCGCCTGCTGGCGATCGGCAGCAATCCGCAGGCGGCCCGTCTGGTCGGCTTCCACGTCGAGCGCACCCGGGTGCTGCTGCTCGCTTTTTCCGGCTTTATCGCAGGCTTGTCGGGCGTCTGCTCCGTCGCCTACCTCGACACCGCGAGCCCGACCGCCGGAACGGGCTACGAGCTCAGCGTGCTTGCCGCCGTGATCATCGGCGGCGTCAAGCTGACCGGCGGCCGCGGCTCGATCCTCGGCGTCCTGCTTGGGCTCTGCGTGATCGGCATCTTTCAGAACCTCATTGTGCTCTGGGGCGTCTCGCCGAATTGGACGCAGGGCGTGTCCGGCCTTGTCCTGATCGCGGCGATGACTTTGATCTGGTTAACCAGAGGAAACGAACCCGCCGCCGGCGGCTGATTTTTGCAAACGCAGGGGTTGCGTCGGAGACGCCTGGCGAACGAGGGAGGATGAAACGCATGACGACGAATTTGGACCGCCGCCAATTGGGCAAGCTCCTTGGCTTGGCGAGCGCCGCGGGCGCAGCCGCAATGACGGGCCAACCCGCCCGCGCGCAACAAAAGGCGGACTGGAAAGCCTGGGTCGAGAAATTCTACAAGAAGCCGATCAAGATGGCGGTGACGTGCCCCGGCACCAGCAACCCCTACTTCGCGCCGACCAAGGCTGGCGCCGAGGACGCCGGGGCGCAGCTTGGGATCGACATGCTCTGGACCGGCGTGCCGGACGGCAACACGGTCAACCAGCTCGCCCAGTTCCAGCAGCTCGTGAACACCGGCTATGAGGCGATCGTCGTGATCTCGTTCGAACCGGACGCCTGGACCGCGCCGATCAAGAAGGCGATGGCGGCCGGCGTGCTGGTGGTGACCTCGAACAACGACGCCCCGAACAGCGGCCGCGAACTCTACTTTGGCCAGGATCTGGTCGGCGCCGCCGTCGTCCAGGGCCAGCTCCTCGCCAAGCTCGCCGGCAACAAGGGCAAGGTCGCCCTGACCAACTGCGCGCCAGGCTCGCTTGCGCTCGACCAGCGCATCAAGGGCGCGAAGGAAGGCGTGACAAAAGGGGGCATGACCGATGTCGGGGTCTACAACACCAATCCAGCTGACATGGCGAGCGAGCTCGGGACGATGCGAGACATCCTCAGGGCCCATCCGGACCTCGCCGCCATGATGCCGCTTTGCGGCCCGGATACGGCGGCCGCGGGCCTTGTGCGCAAGAACCAGGACCTCAAACTTCCAATCGTCGGCACGGACCTGCTCTACCAGACGCTGGAATTGATCCGTGACGGCTTCATCGACGGCACGGTCGGCCAACAGCCCTATCTGCAAGGCTACATGCCGATCATGTACGCCTATCAGCGGGTCGTCCTCGGCGCGCCGAAGCTGGATCTGCCCGGGGGCAACTACTACCTGGCCAACGAAATCGTCACTAAGGAGAATGTCGCCCAGTTCCTCGTGCGCGAGGAACGCTTCCGCGGATGAGCAACGCGGAACTCCGGCCGCTCCTGGAAGCGGCTGCCATCAGCAAGCGGTTCGGCAGCATCCGTGCTCTCGTCGACGTTTCGCTCAAGGTTGGCGCAGGCGAGGTGCATGGCCTTATTGGCGCCAACGGGGCCGGCAAATCCACATTGATCAGCATCCTGTCCGGCGCCATCAAGCCGGACGCAGGAGCGCTCCGGGTCGCTGACAAGGAGGTTCCGCTCGGCTCGGTTTTGGCCGCGCGGGCCGCCGGCCTCGCCGTCGTGCATCAGGAACTGATGCTGTTCCCCGACCGGACGGTCGAGGAGAACGTGTTCGCGAGCGTCCTCCCGTCGGGCGCGTTTCGATGGACCACCGCGAGCGCTCGTCACGACAGGGTCGAAGCGACGCTGCGCCGCCTCGGCGCCGTGATCGATCCGAAGGCGCGCGTGGGAAACCTTCCGCTTGCAAGCCGGCAGCTGGTCGAGATCGCGCGCGCGCTCTGCTCCGGCGGCAGGGTTCTTGTGCTCGACGAGCCCACCTCGGCGTTGTCGAAGCCGGAAGCGAGAGGTCTATTCGACACGATCCGGACGATTGTCGCCCAGGACGCGGCCGTCATCTTTGTGTCTCACCGCCTGGACGAGGTCTTCGAGACCACCGATGCGCTGACCGTGCTCCGGGACGGCCATGTCGTTGGTCGTTGGCGGACCGCCGACGCCGATATTCCCACAATCACTCGCGCCATGGTCGGCGAGCTCGCTAACGAGCGTCCGCCGATGACCGCGGCGGCGGGGCGGCGCCCCGTCGCGATCAGGCTCAAAAGTTCCGATCGAGGAATGCCGGAGCTTGATCTGTCGCTGCGCGCTGGCGAGGTGGTCGGCCTCGCGGGGCTGGAAGGCTCCGGCGTCTCGAGGGTCCTCGAGATGCTCGGCGGGGTCGTTACGGTCCCAGGCACAATCGAAATTGACGGGCACAGCGTCAAATTCAGACATCCCAGTCAGGCCATACGGGAGGGCGTTGCGTACATGCCCGCGGACCGTAAAAAGGACGGACTGTGGCTCGAGCAGGACGCATCGTTCAATATCGGCTCCGCGCTGGTGGCGCGGATGGCGCCGGCCTGGCTGCACAAGGAGACCCTCGACCACGTCGCCGCGGAGCGCATGGCTGAGGTCGGCGTGCGCGCCAACGCGTTGCATGATGCGGTCGGACGCCTTTCCGGAGGCAACCAGCAGCGCATATTGCTCGCCCGCTCGCTTGAGGCTCGGCCGCGCGTTCTCCTTCTCAATGACTTCACGCGCGGGGTCGACGTAAAGGCCAAAGCTGGAATCCATGTTCTGGTGCGCAAGCTGGCGAATGCGGGCATCAGCATCTGCGTCACGTCATCCGATCTGGAGGAATTGCTAGGCGTTGCGGACCGCATTGTCTGCATGCGCCTCGGCCGTATTGTCGCGGACCGGCCGAGTTCAGATTTCGACAAACTCAGTCTCCTGGCGCTGGCTTCAACAGCTTCAGCGCGACGGCCGGATAGCGAAGGAGCCTCGTTGTTGCGTCATTGAAGGCAGCCGCTCACCAGAGGGCGGGGCTGGGATCGCGTCGCACCAGAGACCGCAGCGCCGCTCCCGGCGCTTCAGGACGCGGAGGATGCCCTCGCTATAATCGGCGCCGAGGAAGCATCGATTCGGCGAGCGGGAGCTGCGGGGACCATCCAGTATCGCAGCGCGAAATCAGAGCCGGGGCCCCATGCCAAGGACGCGGTCGATGAGGTCGGCGTCGCGCCGGAGATCGGCCGAGGCGCCGCTCCAGACGATGCGGCCCCTTTCCATCGCGATCGCGCGTTCCGCGAACGCCATCGCCCGCTCGATCTGCTGCTCGACCAGCACGATAGCGATCTCGCGCGACACGGCGAGCTCCGTCAGCCGCTCCATGATCTCGTCGCAGACGATCGGGGCTATGCCCTCCAGAGGCTCGTCGAGCAAAAGGATCGGCGGGTGGCCGAGCAACGTGCGCGCGAGCGAGAGCATCTGCTGCTCGCCTCCGGAGAGCCGCAGGCCCGGACTGGATCGGCGTTCCGCGAGCCGCGGAAACATCGCGTAAGCCTCGGCGATGTCGGCGCGCGGCCGGCCCTTGAGGCCTGTCAGCAGATTCTCCTCGACCGTCAGCGAGCCGAAAATTCCGCGTGTTTGCGGCACATAGCCGAGACCGCGCTCGGCGCGGAGCGAAGTTCTGCAACCCGCGAGATCCGCGCCGTTCAAGAGAATGCGGCCCCGATGCAGGGAGGTGAGGCCCATCAGCGTGGCGAGCAGCGTGGTCTTTCCGACGCCGTTGCGCCCGAAGATCGCGAGCCTTTCTCCTGCGCAGATTGAAAAGGAAACACCGGAGACGATCTCGGTCGAGCCGTAGCCGGCCGACAACGCCTCGACGTCAAGCTTCGCCGCGGCCATGCGCGTAGCTCCCGAGATAGGCGCGCCGGACACCCGGATCGGCGGCGACCTCCGAGGGGGAGCCGGCGAAGATCAGCCGGCCCTCCGCCAGCACCAGCACCCGCTTGGCGAAACGGAAGACGAGGTCCATGTCGTGCTCGATCATCATGACCGCGATATCCGGGCGAAGCCTGGCGATCGCGCCGAGGATGAGCGGGGCTTCGTCGTGCGGAACGCCCGCGGCCGGTTCGTCCAGGAGGAGGACGCGCGGTTCGAGCGCAAGGCCGATGGCGATGTCGACAAGGCGCTGTTGTCCGTAAGCGAGTTCGCGAACCGGCGTGTCGAGAAACTCTGCGAGATTAAGCTCATCGAGCAGCGCTTCGCAGTCCCGCCGGACGGCGCGCTCGTCCCTCCGCCGCGACAAGAGCCGTCGGCTCAAGTTCCGCCCTTGAAGGATCGGCAAGGCGACGTTCTGGCCGACGGTCAGCGAATGGAAGAGGCGCGTGATCTGAAAGGTGCGCGCGAGCCCGAGGCGCGCGCGGCGGGCCGCGCTCATCCGTGTGATGTCGCGGCCTTCGAGCATGATCGAGCCGCCGTTCGGCTTGAGATGGCCCGAAATGAGATTGACCAGCGTGGTCTTGCCCGCGCCATTGGGACCGATCAGCGCCACGCGGTCCCCGGAAACAAGCTCGAGCGAGACGTCGTTCGTCACCATGACGCCGCCGAAATGGCGCGCAAGGCCCTCGATCCGCAGAGCCGCGGTCAAGCGCGCCTCCTCATCCAGCGCCGCCGGGCGAGATCGACGCCGCGCATGAGGCCGCCGGGCGCAAAAACGACGATGGCGATCAGCATGAGGCCGACAAGGGCGAGCCACGAATACGGATTGCTCGTGGTGACATAGTGCTCGAAAACCTGGAACAGGATTGCGCCCATAAGCGCGCCCCAGAGACGTCCCGCGCCGCCCAGGACCAGCATGACGAGAACCTCAGCCGAGCGCTCGAAGCTCACGCTGTCGAGCCCGACCACGCCGGTCGTGATCGCGGTGAGCGCGCCGCCGGCGCCCGCGACCGCGCCCGATACGGCGTACATCGCGATCAGTCGCGGATAGACGGCGAGGCCGATCATCCGCGCGCGCAGATCGTCGTCGCGGATCGCCTCGCAGGTCAGGCTGAACGGCGAGCGCACGAAAGCGGCGAGCGCCGCCATGACGATTGCGAGCGTCCCGACCGAAAGCCAGTAGGGCGTGCGGCCGTAAAGGTCGAAATCGAACACGCCGAAGACGGGCGCAGGCGTGATCCCCGACAGGCCGTCGCTGCCGCCGGTCCATGGCGTGAGCTTGTTGGCGAGCGCCGCAACCAGCTCGCCGAAGGCGATCGACAGCACGAGCTGCTGAAGACCGCGAAACCGGCCGATGAGAAGGCCGGACAGGATCCCGGTCACGACTCCGGCGAGCATCCCGACGATGAGAAGCAGGAAGGGATTGGTCAGGCCCGCTATGCAGGCGTTCCCGGCGGCATAGGCGGCGACGCCGAACAGCGCCGCCTGTCCGAGCGTCGCCACGCCGCAATAGCCGGTCACGAGATCGAGCGAGAGAACGAGCAGCGTGATGCTGATGAGACGGGTGAGGAACGCAAGATCGTCCGGAAACACCACGTATCCCACCACGCCAAGCAGCCCGACCGCAGCCAGAGCGGCCAGCTCCGCTCCCAGCGGAATGCTTAGGCCCATGGGGAAGCGGGCGGGAGCGAGGCTCATGCCGGTTCTCGCCCGAGGAGTCCGTTGGGAAAGAGGAACACGATCGCGATGACCGCGGCGTAAAAGAAGAAATCGCCGTATTCCGGCATGAAATATTTTCCCGTCGTGTCCGCAAGGCCCAGGAGGAACGACGCCGCCAGCGCGCCCGCAATCGAGCCTGCGCCGCCGACGGAGACGACGACCAGAAAGATCACCATGTAACGCAGCGCGTAATAGGGTTCGATCGGCAGAAGCTCCGCGCCGACCACCCCTCCGAATGCGGCGAGGCCCACGGCGAGCGCGAATGTCAGGAGATAAAGGACATCGGTCCGGATGCCGAGCGATTCCGCCATGTCGCTGTCATCGACCGCGGCCCTCAGCCGCACGCCGAAGTCGGTCCTGTCGAACAGGACCCAGAGCGCGAGCGCGGTAAGAGCGCCGCATATGACGACGAAGATGCGATGGGCCGGGACCATGCGAAAGCCGATATCCACCGGGCCGCTGAGCCACGGCGGTAGGGGAATAGGCTTCACCGTCGGGCCGAAGACGAAGTTCATCACCCCGATGATGAAGAAGGTGATCCCGATGGTGAGCAGAAGTTGCGTCAGCGAGTCCGACTTGCGGTAGATGCGGCGGTAAAGCAGGAGCTCGAACGGGATGGAGACGATGATCGTCCCGATGACCGCGATCAGCGCCGCGACGAGATAGGGAGCGCCGAGACTGACCAGTGCGTAGGAGGCGAAATAACCGCCGATCATCGCGAACGCGCCATGCGCGAGGTTCACCACGCGCATAAGCCCCATCATGATCGACAGGCCGATCGATATGATGAACAGCGCCATGCCATAGGAGACGGCGTCGATGATGAGGCTGAGTAGGGTCAGCGCCATCGCAATCCGTCACCCTCCCCGGAGGCGCGTGCGGAAAACGCGCCGCCGAAGACGCCGCCGCATGGAGCGACTGCCCCAATCAAGCTTGCGTCGAGATCAGTGCTTCTCGAGACCCCAGTCGGGCTGATCCTTGTAGGTCTCGATTTCCTTGTTGACGAGCTTCCCGTCCACGTTTTCCACTTTGCGCAGATAGACGTTCTGCGTGATGTGTCTCGTCTCCGGATCGATCGAAACCGGACCGCGCGGGCTCGTCCATTGCATGCCCTTGACCGCGGCGAGCGCCTTGTCGGGGTCGCGCTTGCCGTCCGTCGCCTCGATCATCTTGTAGATGAGCCGCGCGCCGTCATAAGCGGCGACGGCGGTCATCGTCACCTCGCCGACCTTGGCGCCGTCCTTCGCGATCTGCGCCAGAAAAGCCTTGTTCTCCGGAGAATCGTGGGCGACCGAGTAATGGTAGGTCGACAGGATGCCGACGCCCGCATCGCCGATCGCCGCGAGATCCGGGTCCGGCACGACATCGCCGGTCGATATCAGCTTGACACCCTGAGCCTTGAGGCCGTTGTCGATATAGGCCTTGACGAATCCGAGCGTCGGAGGGCCTGAGGGCAGAAAGGTGAAGATCATGTCGGCGCCAGAATCCTTGATGCGCTGCATGATCGGGCCGAAGTCCGTGGTGCTGAGCGGCATGCGGATCGATTCGACGACCGAGCCGCCCTCCCCCTCGAAGGTCTTCTTGAACCCATCGAGCGCATCGATTCCGGGACCGTAGTCGCTGACCGCGATCGCGACCTTCTTCGCGCCCGCCGCCTTGGCGGCCTTCGCAGCCGGCACGGCGTTCTGCCACATCGTGAACGAGGTGCGCACGATATAGGGGCTCTTGGTGGTGATCGACGAGGTCGCCGCATTCATCACGACGAGCGGCGTCTTCGCCTCCGCCAGAAGCGGCGCGATGGCCATCGCGTCGGGGGTGAAATAGGCGCCGGCGAGATAGTCCACCTTGTCCTTGACCAGAAGCTCCTGCGCCAGAGCCTTGGAATGGGCCGGGTTCGGGGTCCCCTCATCGCGATAGATGAACTCGACGTCGTGGCCTGCGACTTTCGAGCCGTGCTCCGCGACCCAGGCGTCGATCCCCATTTTGAAGTTCTGCCCATAAAGGGCGAACGGACCGGACATCGGCCCGATCACGCCGACCTTGATCGCATCCGCGAAAGCCGCGCCTCCCATGATAGAGAAAGCAATTCCCGCTAGAAGAAGTCTGCTCAGTCCATTCATTGCGATCTCCCGACGCATCTTAAGCTGGTTCCACTCAGAACATCTCGAAATATTCGCGCTGCTCCCAATCCGTCACCTCGGATTGGAAGCGGTCGATTTCCGCATTTTTGATATGCACGTAATAATCGACGAACTCCGCCCCCATCCTGGCGCGAAAGAAAGGATCGTCGCGGAGCGCTAACACTGCTTCGCTGAGCGACCTGGGCAGGAGCTCCGCCTCGGTTTCGTAAGGCGTGTCGGCCGAGGGCCCGGGATCGAGCGCCCGGTCAACGCCGTCGAGGCCGGCGAGAACCTGCGAGGCGATATACAGGTAAGGGTTGGCGGCCGGCTCGCCGATTCGGTTCTCGAGACGGGTCGCGGGATCGTTCGGGCCGCCCAGCGCACGGATCATGACGCCACGATTATCGCGTCCCCAGATCACTCGATCCGGCGCAAGGGAATAGGAGCGATAGCGTTTGTAACCATTGATCGTCGGCGTCGAAAAGACGGTCGAAGCGCGCGCGTGGTCGAGCAGGCCCGCCATGTACGCGCGCCCTAGCGCGGACAAGGGCTCGCCTTCGCGATTCGACATGAATGCGTTCTCGCCCGTCTCCCGGGAAACGAGCGACTGGTGCAGGTGCCAGCCCGAGGACATGACGTTGGGGATCTTCGGCCGGCACATGAAAGTCGCGTGATAGCCGTGCCGCCGGGCGACCTGCTTCACCGCGCTGCGAAAGAGCGTCATCGTATCGGCCGCGGCAAGCCCCAACGAGGGCCTGAAGACGAATTCGCACTGACTCGGACCGTATTCGACTTCGATCGAGCGCAAAGGCAGGCCGAGCGCCATCACGTCGCGGCGGATCAGTTCGAGCGCCGGCTCCATGAGATCGTAGCGCTGCTCGGTCAGGTACTGATAGCCATGCGAGAGCAGAGAAACTTCCGGCGGCTCGCCGGGTTGGCCGGCGTGCGCGGGGGCCGTGCGGCCGTCCTCGAGCTTGAAGAGATGAAACTCGACTTCGATTCCCGCTTTCAGGTCGAAGCCGCGCTTCGCAAGGTCGCCCAGCACCGAGCGCATGAGGCCGCGTGTGGCGAAAGGGACCGGCCGGCCATTGGCGAAATAGAGATCGCATAAGACCCAGCCCGCGCCCGTCGTCCATGGCAGAACCTGGAAAGTCGTGGGATCGGGAATGAGCACGAGATCGGCCGCGCCCTGCATCTCCGCCATCCCGAATCCGCCGCCAGCGGTGAAGACCGGAAAGACGGTTCGGTGCGACGTGTCCTTGGCGAGAAGCGTGGTCGTCGCCATGCAGCCGTTTTCGAGCGCGCCAAGCGCGTCGCTCGCGATCAGAGTCTTGCCGCGCAGAATCCCGTGCTGGTCGGGAAACGAGAATCGAACCGTCTCGAGGCCGCGCTTCTCGACGAGCGAGCGAATCCCCGCCGCTGCGGATTCCTGCTCCTTCGACCACAGTCCATGTCGCGCAACGAAACTCAAGAGCGGCTCTCCGGCCCGACGCGCCCTCTATTCCGCGGCCGACAGGCGCGGCGTTTTGGCCGTAGTCTCTGCTTGAGCGGGCGCCATCCAGGGCGCGCCCCTGCGGCGCCTCACGTCGACCTCCATCCAGTAGGTCTCCCAGCCAAGCGCCGGCCCGACGCCGTCCATCGTGGCGGGACCCTGGACGCCGCGGGCGCTCGTGGCGTCAAGGAAGAGCATCGGCTTCTGCCCCTCTTGCGCTTTTTCGATCTGCTCTCGCAGGAGCCGCCGGTACTGAATGATGGCCTTGTCCGATTGCCCGAGATGTTCGCGCGTGCGGTCCTGAATCCTGCCCATCGATTCGACAGCCCATTGGTCATGCACGTTGATGTCGAGGCCCATGCCCGTATAGGTTTCGGTCGCCTGCTCGTGCGGATCGAAGCCGTAGTCGTTGGCCTTGTTACGGCGCGAGCGATAGTCCGGCAGCGCGTAGAGCTCGAGCCGCTGGTCGCGCATTTTCTGCTTGTCCACGGGCCCCGCGTAGCTGGTGAAGATCGCATACCAGTAGCAATTCTCGTCATCGACCGGAACGTGCCATTGCGTGATCGTCATTTCGGCGCTCATCGGAATGACGAAGGCGTGCGGGAAGAGCTGATTTGTCACCCGGACATGCATCTGTTCGTCATTGAGCTGGCGGAGCGAGATCAGGCGAAGCCCATATTCGGTGCGCTCGACATTGATGATGGGGCGGTCGTATTCGCGCAGGATCCGGGTCATCGGAAGGTCCGAGCCGGCGGAAGCAGCGCGGAATTGCTTGCCATAGGCGGCGGACGCGTCCTCGTCCTCGAAGAAGCGATGCAGGAACGAGGCGTGCGCCGGATCGATGCCGACTTCGAGCGCCTGAAGCCAGTTGCATTCCATCAGCCCCTTGAACGCGAACGTATAAGCGTCAGGCGCGACGAAGCAGTCGATCTCGGCAAAAGCCGGCGGTTCGCCTTCGCCAAGATAGGCCCAGAGGATTCCGCTCCGCTCCACGACCGGATAGGCGCGCTGACGGATGTTCTCGCACAGCGGGGAGTTTTGGGGCTCGGCGGGGGTTTCCAGGCATTTCCCCTCGACGTCGAACAGCCAGCCATGGAACGCGCAGCGCAGCCCGCCGTTCTCGAGCCGCCCGAACGCCAGGTCCGCGCCGCGGTGCGGGCAATGGCGGTCCATCAGTCCGAGCCGCCCCGCTTCGTCGCGGAAGAGGACGAAGTCCTCGCCGAGCAGGCGGACGGCCTTGATCGGCCGGGGCCCAGCGAGCTCCGCCGTGAGCGCTACGGGCTGCCAGTAGTTGCGCATCAGCTTGCCGCAGGGCGCATCCGACCCGGTCCGGGTGATCAGGTCGTTCTGTTCCTGATTCATCATGGCGCGGTCTCTCTCGGCCTGAGCGGGGCGTTCGTCTACCGAACGTTTGTCCGATTGTTGCACAGGTCGATTGCGGCGCCAAGCGGCCGCAAGCGCGTTTCCAGGCGTCAAAAGGCCAGCGCCGCGTCGCTTGGAGGGCGTTGGAGGGCGTTGGAGGTGCTGTAGAGGGAAGGCTGGTTCGAAAGAGCGTCCGGGCGGCGCATTGACGCGGCGGATCTGCCTTATGAGATTGCCGTCTGGATCGCAGGTTTCAGCGTAAAAAGTCTGCCGAGGGAAGATTCGGATCCATGTCGAGAACGAGTCGCCTGTTTGAACTGATCGCCATGCTGCGCGCACGCAGGACGCCCGTTACGGCCCAGTATCTGGCGGGTGAACTGGGTATTTCGCAGCGGAGCCTATATCGCGACATTGAAACGCTACGTTCGCTCGGAGCGCCGCTCGATGGGCAGGCGGGTGTTGGCTATTGTTTGAGAGAAGGGTTTTTTCTTCCGGAATTCGCATTTTCATCAGACGAACTGGAAGCGTTGACCCTCGGCCTGGGCTGGGTGCGGCAGCGGGCCGATCCTGCCCTGGCGCAAGGCAGTGAAAGCGCTTTGGCGAAAATCCTTTCCGCGCGAAACAACCGTTCCCCGATCAGCGATGAGCCACCTGCCCTGGTGACGGCGGGGTCCGCGTCGCCGCTCACGGACGCTCCGCAGGTCGCGCTCTTGCGAGACGCCATCCGCCGGCAACGCAAACTGGCGATCAGCTATGAAGACGCGCGCGGCTCGTTATCGGATCGTACCATTTGGCCGATCGCTCTCGTCTATTTCGACGCTGTGCGTATCCTGGCGGCCTGGTGCGAACAGAAATCGGCCTTCCGCCATTTCCGCGTCGATCGTGTGCGCCTGAGGGCGATTTCGGAAGAGCGCTACCCCGGGCGACGCCAGTCGCTCATGACGCGGTGGCGGCGGCAGGATCGTGACTGGCGTTCGATCCTGACAGTTTCTGACACGTCGACAGGCTATCCATCGACAGGCGCATTCACTCCCGGCGCCATGTCAAAGGAGAGATAAATGGTTTCGTTGTCACCTGTCGCGATCGACGCCTCCCCGATCGAAGGCGACGACACAGGCGTTGCAATGACGAATCACAAAGCCTGGAAGCTGTACGAAAAATATATAAGCGCCTGGAATACGACTTCGATTGAGCAGCGCGTGAAGGTCGCCGCCGAAATTCTAAGCGAGACCATCGAATATCAGACCGTTAGACATGAGTTGTGCACCGGTCGAGCGCAAGTCATCGAAGATATGGCCACGTTTAATGAGAAATTCCCGGGAGGCCATTTTGAAATCGGCGATGTCTCCTCGCACCACAATGTGGCTCTGTTAACCTGGGTTCTCGTCCAGGCCGATGGCAAGGTCTTTGCTCAAGGGCATGACCAACTCACCGTCGATCGCAACGGCAGGATTTCGAAAATCACGACCTTTGCGCCATCGGCAAAAGATCCAAACTAAACTCCATGGGACCGTCTTCGACCTCATCCTCAGCGCCCCGAAGGGGCCTCGAAGGACGTTCCGGCGGGCGCAAAGCCGTGGCCGTAAGCGGAATCTTCTGATCCGCTCCCCTTCGGCGCGGGCGCCCTTCAGATTTTGCACCCCCCGAGGGGCGAAACCGACGCTATATGTTCGTCTGTCGAACGCCTCGTACCCTGTTCGAGCGCGAGCGCGCAATCGCGCTTCGGCGGCAAGCTGATGATGTTTGGGTGGGGCCGCAAAGGGGACGCCATGGCGACCGAGAGCAAAGCGCCCGCCGCTCCCGAATATATCGAGAGCCTCGACCGCGGTTTGCGCACGCTGCAGGTTCTCGGCGCCGGGGGCAAGCCGATGAGCTTGAGCGAAGTCGCGAAAGCCGCCGGGCTCGCCCGGGCGACGGCGCGGCGCATCCTGTTCACCTTCCAGCGGGGCGGCTTCGTCGACAGCGACGGGCGCCTGTTCGCGCTCACCCCCCGCGTCCTGTCGCTTGCGTCGGCCTATCTGTCGTCGAACCAGATCGTCGCGATTCTCCAGCCGATGATCGACGAGGTGGCGACCGAAACGCGTGAGGTCTGTTCGATGGCGATTCTCGACGGCGAAGAGGCCGTTTTCGTCGCGCGCGCCAGCCCCGCCAGGGTGTTTTCGGCCGGAATCGACATCGGCTATCGGCTGCCTGCTTTCTGCACCTCGGTCGGACGCGTCCTGCTGGGGCGCCTTCCGGACGCGCTTCTGATCGAGGCGCTGCGCCGGGCGGAGCGCCGGCCCATGACCGAGCGCACGGTGCTCGATCCCGACCGTCTGGCCATGATCATCGCCACGGATCGGGCCAAGGGCTATTCGCTGGTCGACCGCGAGGCCGAGCCCGGCTTTCGCTCGATCGCCGTTCCGGTCAGGCGCTATGACGGGGCGGTCATCGCGGCGATCAACGTGGGCGCCCATGTCGACCGGATATCGCCCGACGAGATGGTCGCGCAATTCCTGCCTTCGCTGAAAGCCGCGGCAAGCGCTGTCCAGCCCCTGCTCCTGTGAGGCCGGTGGCCCGCCGTCCTGAACGACCGGGCGAGTTCGACGGCGGGTAAGTTTGGGTTTTCTTCGGCGCCGGCCCTTTCGCCCTCAAAGCCCCCGGAAAGGGGATTGGAAAAGCTTGGATTTCCTTGGATTCTCTCGTGCGAATCGTGACTTATCAATGACTTATGCGGGATTTTCCGCAAGCGGTTTTTCCTGGGCCTTGCTGGGTCATAATATTTCAGGCGCGCGGGCGTTGAGGCCGCCGGGTCGGCGCGGAGGCGCGAAGTCGTCCATCCTGCAAGTCTAGCAAAACTTCTGCTTTTCCGCAACAAAATGTGGGTCCCATGTCGGTAGCAGACGATATGTCCGGTTTAGGTAGCGCACGACCTGTCCGGTAGATCCGGCCCCTTTTGGAGGGGTTGGGATGCGCCGGACGGAAGCCCTTCAGGGGGTGCGCATGGCGATGTTTTTGAACATTCTGAA
>DASXES010000096.1:0-17841 GCA_036489975.1 Roseiarcus sp. | reverse complement strand
GCGCGGGTCCTTCAGCGCCGAAAAATGATCGAGAAGACTCTTCGCAGGCGAAGTGGACATCACGGGCTCCGATTCGTCGAAGCCCTTTGAGAATCACATTTCCTAAGCGCCCGCCCGCGTTAACCTGAAGAGATCGCCCTGCCTGTCGGCAGCTCTCCGCTTGACTGCCCGCACGGGCGGTTCCACGATTGCGGAACCATGAAAACCGGGCCGCGTAAATTCGAGCTGACAGCTGAGATCCTGCTCCGAGCCTATTCTATCGGCGTCTTTCCGATGGCCGAAAGCCGCGACGCCAGGGACTTGTTCTGGGTCGAGCCGCAGGAGCGAGGAATCTTCCCGCTCGACGGGCTCGTCGTATCGCGCAGCCTCGCCAAGACGGTGCGATCGGATCGATATCGGGTGGTGGCCGACCGCGCATTCGAAGCGGTCGCGCGCGCCTGTGCCGAGCGGGAGAAGACCTGGATCAACGACGAGATCGTGCGGCTCTATACCGACCTGTTCGCCGCCGGTCATGCGCATTCGGTTGAGGCCTATGACGGCGACACCCTGGTCGGCGGCCTTTATGGGGTGAGCCTGCGCGGCGCTTTCTTCGGCGAAAGCATGTTCCATCGTGCCCGTGACGCCTCGAAGGTTGCGCTGATTCATCTGTTCGCGCGCCTTCGGACCGGCGGGTTTCGGTTGCTCGACGCGCAATTCTCGACCGAGCACCTGGCGAGCCTCGGCGCGGTGGAGATTTCGCGTGACTCGTTCCGTCGCGGGTTGGACGCGGCGCTGGCGGTCGAGGCGGATTTCGACGCCTGGCCGCCTCATGTCGCGATGAGCGGCGCGGAAGCGCTAGATCGCGCGCTCGGCGACGGCACGGAAGTTGCGACATTCGATCCACCGAGACGGAGCGTCGTTCAAGCCTGACGACGCCAGGCAAAGAGGTTTGGGCAGGCGGCATGGCGGCGTTCGATGAGATGGGACTTGCCTCTGGCGAGACGAGGCCGCTCTATCGCCAGGTCGCTCGCTGGCTTGATGAAACCCCGCCCGAATTGCTCGCCTCTCGCCGCGCCCAGGCCGAATTCATGTTCCGGCGCATCGGCATCACCTTCGGCGTTTACGGCGACAAGGACGCCGCCGAGCGGCTGATCCCGTTCGACATCGTTCCTCGCCTCATCTCGCGGGCGGAATGGCGCAAGCTCGAGGCTGGCCTTACGCAACGCGCCCAGGCGCTCAACCTTTTCCTCAAGGATATCTACGGACAACGTGCCATTCTCAAGGAATCCATCATCCCGCCCGAATTGATTGTGCGCAATCCGTTCTATCGGCCGGAGATGATTGGCCAACGCGCGCCCCACGACATTTGGGTGCATATTGCCGGGATCGACATTGTGCGGGTCGACGCTGACGAATTCTACGTCCTCGAAGACAACGCGCGCACGCCGTCAGGCGTTTCCTACATGCTCGAAAACCGCGAAGTGACGATGCGGCTCCTGCCCGATCTGTTCGCCCGCCACAGCGTCGCGCCGGTCGACGATTATCCCGACCAGTTGCTCGCCTGCCTGCGCTCGGTCGCGCCGCGGCAAAACGGCGGCGTGGCGACGATCGTGATCCTGACCCCGGGCGCATTCAATTCCGCCTATTACGAGCATTCGTTCCTCGCCGACAAACTCGGGGTGGAACTGGTCGAGGGCCGCGACCTGTTCGTCGAGGATGATCAGGTGTTCATGCGCACCACGCTCGGGCCGCGCCGTGTCGATGTCATCTATCGGCGGGTCGACGACGATTTTCTCGATCCGCTGGTCTTCAATCCAGCCTCCGTCTTGGGCGTGCCGGGGCTGGTCGGCGCCTATTTGGCTGGCAATGTGACGATTGCAAATGCAATCGGAACAGGAATCGCCGACGATAAGGCGATTTATTGCTACATACCGGAGCTGATCCGTTTCTATCTTTCCGAGGAGCCGCTGCTTAAGAACGTGCCCACTTACCGCTGCCGAGAGCCGGCCGCCCTCAAATATGTGATGGAGCGGCTCGACCAGCTGGTGGTCAAGGAGGTCAATGGCTCGGGCGGCTACGGGATGCTGATTGGCCCGCACGCGAGCGCCGCGCAGCGCGAGCAGTTCGGCGCCAAGATCATGGCCGATCCCAGTAACTACATCGCGCAACCGACTCTGGCGCTGTCCACATGTCCTGCATCATTCGACGGCGGCGTGTCGCCACGTCACGTAGACCTTCGCCCCTTCGTCCTATCAGGTGCGGACGGCGTGCGCATCGTGCCCGGCGGCCTCACCCGCGTCGCGCTCAAGGAGGGATCGTTGGTCGTCAACTCGAGCCAGGGCGGCGGCACGAAGGACACATGGATCGTCGACGATCCAGAAGGCTCGGCTTAACCTCAATGCTTGCGCGCACCGCTGACAATCTCTTCTGGCTCGCCCGCTCAATGGAGCGGGCCGACTACATCGCGCGCACCATCGAGGCGACGCTGAGGCTCGAATATCTGCCGAAGACCGACAGCGAACAGGTTGGCGAATGGGAGGGCGCGCTCAACGCCGCCGGCGCCCACGAGAGCTTTATGGAGAAGCATGGCGAGCTTAGCGAAGAGGCCGCTCTGGAATTCCTGACCTTCGACCTCGCGAACCCCTCCTCGATCCGCAATTGCCTGGAGAACGCGCGCATCGCGGGACGCGCCGTGCGCACCGCGCTGACCGCCGAGACCTGGACGGCGATCAATGACGCGTGGCTCGAGCTCAAACGGTTCGAGAGCAGCCGGCGCGTCAATCGGGCGCTTGGCCGCGACGAGCTGATGCGCTTTCTCGACTATGTGAAGAAGGCGTCGCTCGATTTTGACGGCTCGTGCTATCGCACGATGCTGCGCAATGAAGGCTATTGGTTCAACCGGCTCGGTGTTTTCGTCGAACGGGCCGACAATACGGCGCGCCTGCTGGACGTGAAATATCATTTGCTCCTGCCCTCGACGGAAGCGGTCGGCGGACCGCTCGACTACTTCCAGTGGGTGGCGATCCTGCGCGCGGTTTCGGCGGCGACCGCCTACCACTGGGTCTACCGCGATCGAGTGAAGCCGTGGCTGATCGCCGACCTCCTGATTTTGAAGTCGGCGATGCCACGCTCGCTCATCGCCTGCTACGAGAGTATCGACCGCGCCCTCGATGCGCTTGCCCGCGATGACGGGCGCAGCGGCCTGGCTCAACGCCAGGCGCGCGCGATGTACGCCAAGCTCGAGCGTTCGAGCATGACCGAGATTTTCCAGGGCGGCTTGCACGAGTTCATCACCGAGTTCATCGAGGACAACGCGCGTTTGTCCAGCACCATCTCCGACCAATATCTCTTCAACTAAGGGCGGCGCGGATCCAATCATGCGGATCAGGGTTTCGCACCAGATAGTTCACCGCTTCGCCCCGCCGGCTCGCACGGTCAACCAGATCCTGAGGCTGACGCCGCTCTCCTTCGACAGCCAGTATGTGTTGCGCTGGCGCCTCGTCGTGGATGCCGACGGCGCGCTGCGCGAAACGGAGGACGCGCATGGCAACGCCGTCACGTCCTACTCTCACCACGGTCTCATCGAGCGGCTGATGATCTCAGCGACCGGCGAGATCGAGACCAGCGACGCGGCGGGCGTGGTCCAGGGCGCGGGGGAAACGCTGCCGGCGGAGATGTACTTGCGCGAGAGCCCGCTCGCCCACGTCAACGGCGCGCTGCGCGCCTTCGGCGCTGAGATGACCGAGTGCGCCGCCGACCCGCTCGATTCGATGCACCGGCTGATGGACGGCCTGCATGAGGCCTTGCCCTATCATCCCGACGAGAAGGATGCCGCCGGCTCGGCAATCGAAGCCTTCGCGCTCAGGCGTGGACGGGCCCGCGATTTCGCCCATGTCTTCATCGCCTGCGCGCGCTGGCGGGGGATTCCGGCGCGCTTCGTGGCCGGCTATCGCGTCGGCGATGGGTCAGGGGAGGCGGGTGCCCACGAATGGGCCGAGGCTTACATTCCGGGCTTCGGCTGGATCGGGTTCGATGCGACCGTTCCCGTCTGCCCCGACGACCGCTATGTCCGGGTTGCTATTGGCTTCGACGCCCAGGACGGCGCGATGATCCGCTCGTCTTATAGCGGCGGCGAAGAGAAGATTGAAACCGCCGTCCTCGTCGAACAGGCGGGCGCGCAGAGCCAGGCGTGAGGGCTGATCCGTCGCGACGCGCGAGCGCGGGCTCCCTGCGGAGCGCGGCTCAGTTGGTCGTCCTCGTCTTCAGATCGATCGCGTCGCCCGTGGCTTTATACCCAGCCGGGTTCGGGTGGAGATTGTCTCCCTTGCCGTACTTGGGCGGCACATAGCCCGCTTCTGCGGTCGGCTCGCGGTCGTGCATCGCCAGGCCGCCGCCCGGCCAGAAGGCGGGCGGGAGAGTCAATCCAGCAGGGCAACCAGCCAGAAGCCTCATTCATTCGGGCGGCGGCGCGCATTTTTTCGCCTCGCTGTCGAAATCCAGCGAAATCGAGCGTCTTTGCCTTGAGCGCGGGCCATGAGGCTTGCGCACGGCTAAAAAAGGAGCGGAACGATGGAATATCTGTTGCTGATTCACTCAGACGAAAAGGGGATGCAGGCGCAGACGCCTGATGAGACCGGCTCGATCCTTGCGGCCTACGGCGCCTACATCAAGGCAATGTCGGACGCGGGCGTCAACAAGGGCGGTCAGCGGCTACGCCCGACCTCGACGGCGACAACCGTCCGGGTCAAGGACGGCAAGGCCCAGGTGCTCAACGGCCCCTATGCCGAGGTCAAAGAGCAGCTTGGCGGCTACTTCCTTATCGACGCCCCCGATCTCGACGCCGCGATCTCCTGGGCGGCGCGCTGTCCGGGCGCACAATATGGCGCGATCGAAGTGCGTCCGATCTGGGCGATGTGATCCAGGGGGGACGGGAGACCGTGATGGGCGGGATCGAAGGCCAGGCGGCATTCTACCGCGGCTATCTGATCGACGATCAGAACCTCGCGCCGCTCGCGGTCGCGCTGGCGACGATGGTCGCGCTCTGGTCTCTCGTTTATCTCATTGGCTGCTTCGCCCCGATTGCGAAGCCGCCAACCAGCGAACCCGCGGGGCAATCGTCCGCCCTGGCCGCCTGGCGCATTGCGCCTTGACCCCGAGACCGGCGCAGCCGAGTTTCGGCGGCGCTCGATCTTGCCGTCGGTGACATGACGCAGCCCAAGACAAAACTTGGCGCTCCGTGGCGCGTTCCGGCGCGGGGCCCCTCCCCCGTGTCGGCGCGCTGCGACGCCGAAGCCCGGGCCGCCGCGGCTCGCGTGGCGCGGGAAAGCTATGGCAAGCTCGTGGCCTATCTAGCAGCGGCGTCGCGCGATCTGCCAGGCGCCGAGGACGCGCTCGCCGACGCCTTCACCTCCGCCCTCGTCGTCTGGCCGAGCCAGGGCGTGCCCTCCAATCCGGAGGGCTGGCTGGCGAAGGCCGCACGGCGACGCCTAATCGACGCCGCGCGCAGGCGGGGCGCCGCAAACCGGGCGTCGGAAGCGCTCGAGCTGATCGACGCTGAACTGAAGGAGGCGGCCGACACGCACGAGGCGATCCCGGACCGGCGCCTCGCGCTCATGTTCGCCTGCGCCCATCCGGCGATCGAGGAGACCATACGCGCGCCGTTGATGCTGCAGACGATCCTGGGCCTGGACGCGGCGGCGATCGCGTCGGCATTCCTGGTTTCACCGGCGGCGATGGGCCAGCGCCTCTCACGCGCCAAGGCGAAAATCCGCCTCGCCGGCGTGCCGTTCAAGATCCCCGAGCGCGAGGACCTGCCGGAGCGCCTGGGGGTTGCGCTGGAGGCCATCTACGCCGCGTTTGCGCACGGCTGGGCCGAAGCGTTTTCCGACGACCCGCGCGGGCGCAACCTCGCCGACGAGGCGATCTGGCTCGGCCGCGTCGTCGTATCGCTCATCCCGAACGAGCCCGAGGCGATGGGCCTCCTGGCGCTGATGCTCTATGCGCATTCACGGCGCGAGGCGCGACGCGACGCGCAGGGGCGCTATGTTCCACTGAGCGAGCAGTCGCTCGAGCGCTGGGACCAGAGGGCGATCGAGGAAGCCGAGGTTCTGCTCAAGGCGGCCGGCGCGCTCAGCGCGCCGGGGCGCTTCCAGGTCGAGGCGGCGGTCCAGTCGGCGCACGCCGCGCGACGGCTGACTGGAACGACCGATTGGCAGGCGATCGCCGTCCTCTACGACGCGCTGTTCGCGATGACCGCCTCTCCGGTCGTCGCGGTCAATCGCGCGGCGGCAGTGGCGCATGCGCATGGGGCCGCGGCGGGATTGAAACTGCTGGACGAGGTGGGGGCGCAGGGCGGCCTCGCCGGGTTCGAGCCCTATTGGGTGGCGCGCGCCGACCTGTGCGCGAAGATGGGCGGCGTCGAAGCGGCGCGCCGCGCCTATCATCTCGCGATCGGGCTTCAGACGGACCCGGCCGCCCGCGCGTTTCTAGTCGAGCGGCTCGCGGCGCTGGCTTGAGGTCACCCCACAAGCCGCCACAGACCCGGATAGGACCGAACGAAGCCGCTTGGCGCAATCTCAAGCAGCGCTCGATAGGGGATCGTCGGCGCCTCGTAGCCATAGGATGCTTCACCGCGTCGCTCATATCTCTGCGGCAACTCTGTCAGCGAAGCGCTGTTCAGATCGAACCAAACGACCGGAACCTCGGCGCTTTCCCCAGGCGCCAGCGCGATGCGCGAAAGTTGCAGCACGTTGGTCGCCGGCGTGAAGCCGAAGTCGAGATCGACCAGGCGCTCGAGACCCGCGATCGCGGCGCCGTCCAGTCTCCAGCCGCTCAAGTCGCGCTCAATCTCGTGCTGGATGCTTTTGCCGCCAAGGAAACCGCTGATGAGTCCCCGCCTCGTCCGCCAGCGCGCGTCGACCTCGACCTGATAGGCGACGACCGCCGGACCGTCGTCGTGCTCGAATGAAGCCGCGCCTTTGAGCAGGCGGCCGCCGTTAATGAGCTGTAGCAGCGCGGCGTCGCAGCCCGGCCGGTCAAGCTGTCGCCATACGGCGAATTCGCTCACCTTACGCTTCCCGCACCGGGTAGGGCGCGCCCTCAAACCGCTCGGCGTGATAACCTTTCGCGCCGATCGCCGTGGCGAGCGGGCCACGAATGTCGCCCGTCTCGCGCAGGCGTTTGACGATCGCCGTGAAATCCCACTTCGGCCGCCATCCCAGCTCGCGGCGGGCGAGCGCATTGTCGTAGACGCGATCGATGCTCGCGGCCATGCGCCAACCGCGCCGCGCGTATTCGTCTTCCCATCCCGGCGCGCGCGCCGACACGACCGCAGAGGCGTCGGCGCGCAGGCGCGAACAATCCTCGGGCTTAAAAGGCGTCGTCGCGCTGATGATGTACTTGCCGAAGCCGATTGCGGGAGCCCGCTCTGCGGCGAGAAGATGGGCGTCGACCACGTCCTCGATCGCGACGCGGCGATGGAGATATTCGTTGGCCTTGGAATTGTCGCCCTCGTAAGCGGCGCGCAGGGCGGGATCGTCGTCGCCTTCAGGAAAAAACCGCGAAGTCCTGAGCACGACGGCCGCGAGCGCTTCGTTGCGATGGAAGAGCCGGCAAAGATCCTCGGCCGCGGTCTTGGTCGCGCCGTAGATATTCTTGGGCGACGGGACGACCCGCTCGTCGATCCAGGCTGCGGCCGCGCCCGGCGCGGGTTTCAGCGCGTCGCCGAAGGCGCTGGTCGTCGAGGTCATGACGAAAGCGCGGACGCGAGCGTGCGCCGCCTCCTCGAGCAGGATCAGCGTGCCAAGAACATTGGTCTCGACGAACGCCTCCCGCGCATGGGTCGCGACATGCGGCTTATGCAGCGTCGCCGCATGGAGGACCGCGTCGACGCCGTCCATGCAGCGAGCGACCAATGCGCGCTCGGCGATCGAGCCGACCGCGTCGGTGAACGGGCCGGGGATGACGTCGAGCCCGATCGCCCCGCGTCCCGACGCGCGAAGCGTGCGCATCAGGGCCTCGCCCAGATGCCCCGAACTGCCGGTGACGAGTAAGGTCATCGAAGGCGCCATGGTCCCAAATCCCCCTCGCTTTTAAGGCGAGGTTCGGGGCTCATCAACGCCGGCGCGCGCCAAGATTTGGGAGATGCTCCTGGAAGCAACGAGGCCGGACCGGTCTCTTAAAGACCAGCCCGCGAACCGGGTGCGAGCCCGATCGGGGGGACAGACGGCGATTCGGTAAGGGGGCAATCCGGCCACGGAAAGCAAGGTCCAACCCCACGGCCGACTTTCATCAGGCTTGACGACAAGCGAAGCGCGCGCCGTTCGCGAAGCTCACTGCGTGCGAGCGACAGTTCGACCTGCGCCAGGAAGCGCGCTTGCTCTGCAGGCTCCGCGAGCCGCTCGAACGTCGCCACGCGTGCGCCTAGCTCATTTTCCCGATCAAGAGTCCAATCAGCGCCGCAATCGCGACGGCGCCCCAGGGGTTCCTTTTAATCCTCGCCTCGACGTCGCCCTCCACAGCCGTGAACTTGTCCTGGGCGACCGCCGCGGACTGCGACAGGCTGCCGCTCGCGGCGCCAACCATGCCGGCCACCTGCTCACGGGAAGAGGCGACCTGTTTCTGAGCCAGATCGGAAACCGTTTGGGTCAGATTGGCTATGTCCTCGCGCAGACGGGAGAGGTCGGGCATCGAAGCAGAATCGGCCATTTCCTTCGCCGCGTCCTTCGCGCTGCCCCATGCCGACTGCGCTTTGCCCGCCACGTCGTTGTAGGCGCCCCTGGCTTCGGACGCTTTGTCGCCAGTCGTTGCGCCGACAAACTTTTCGCCCTGGCCGACCGCAGAGCGGACGCCGCCTTCAAAATTATCCTTGTTCATTTCAGCGTCTCCCTTGGAGTAAACCGTACCCGTAAACCCGGATCTCGAGTCATCGTTCCCCCGAGTTCGGTGATTTTCCACAAGTCGCGGGCGCCATGGCCGCCTCATATCACGCAACGGGCAGATACTTCGATGAAATGGGGAAGCCCCGCGCAGCAAGACATGCGACGTCATTGTTCGCCTTCTCGAGGCAGGCAACGAGATTTCGGAACTCGAGCCTCGCAGAAGCGTTTACCCATTCGAACATTTCATGAACGGATGCAGGATCTGTGCTATGGCAGGCAAAATGACAGCGCGGCGAAAGGCCGAGGACGAAGTGAATCCAAAGATCGACCCCGCGCCGGACTCCAATACGGAGAAAGCGCCTGACGACTGGGTTTCCGGGGACGACCCGATGACCGGAGCGCAGGCCTCCTATCTCAAAACCCTGTCGGAGGAATGCGCTGAACCGGGCGCCTTCGCAGCCGACCTGACAAAGGCCGAAGCGTCGAAAAGAATTGACGCGCTCAAGTCGAAACGAAGTCGGCGCGACTCCGGTCACCGGCCATGAGCCGTGCGTTCGTCAAGGAAACCGAGACCGACGCGGACGAGCTTCCCGACCGCCCGGTCTCGTCGCACCGCAATCTCGTGACGGAAGCGGGTCTGGCCGCCATCGAGGCCGCTCTCCGCCGTTTCGAAGCGGAGCACCGCGTGGCCGCGGAGAAAGGCGACCGGAAGGCGGCTGCAGCCAGCTTGCGGGAAGTCCGCTACTGGCGGGCGCGGCGCGCCAGCGCGGAGGTCGTGAAGCCATCGCAGGATACGAGCAAGGCTTCCTTCGGCATGACGGTCACCCTGCGCAGGGACGACGGCCGCGAGCAGAGCTTCAAGATTGTGGGGGAAGACGAGGCCGATCCGTCGCACGGCACGGTCTCGTATGTCTCGCCGCTCGCCCGAGCGGCGCTGGCGCACGGGCCTGGAGAGACGGTTGTCATCGGCGCGACCGAGGCGGTGATTCTAGACGTGCGGTAGGCGGTTGAGGACCCGCTCCGCCCATTCCCCACTGCGCACGCGCGAAAGTCCGTCGGGCGTCTCCGTCCCCGTGGACTTCTCGGCGGTACGCCTGATTGCTTCAGTGAGCCGCGTCGCGCCGGCTCGTGGAACGTCAGGCGGATTTCTTGCCCGGAACCTTCTTGCCTTTCGCCCGAGCCTCGGAGAGCCCGATCGCAATCGCCTGCTTCTTGCTTTTGACGGTCTTGCCGCTTCCGCCGCTCTTGAGCGTGCCGGCCTTGCGCCGCGTCATGGCGCTCTTCACGTCCTTGGATGCTGACTTTGAGTATCGAGCCATGGTCGTCGTCTCCTCTCGACGTGGGAAACGCTGATTCCCTTCGAGACGTTCCATAGACGCGACCTCGTTCCGTCCCGGCGGCGGCCGCGGCGGGCCGATTCCGAAGCGCTCCCTCCAAGACAGGACGCCCGCTTAAGCGCTATTCTGCGATCCTCCGGGCGCAACAGGAGAGGCCATGCCGCGCTGCTGATCGCGCGCGACGGCGCGGCGATGATCGAGGTCCAGCTGCGAATCCAGAAGGCGCTCGGCGCGCTCGCCCGCATGGGGGATGAAGCGTTTTGCGCCGCAGCCCTTCATCACGCCAATCTCGCGCGCGACCGCGCCGAGGCGGGTCTCATTCTGGCCGCCGACAGGGTGCGGTTCCGGGAGGGCGCCCGCGGGCCCCCTCCCCGCGCCAATGACCGGAAGCTCCGCCCGGGCGAACGTCCGCGCGGACTTCGCGCCTGTCAAAGCTGCACGAACCCGATTTTGCCGTCCGGCTGCTTCTTCCAAACGTACCAGACATAATCGACGGTCGTGCGGTCGCCCTTCTTGTCGAAGGCGATCGGGCCGATCACGGTGTTGAAGGTCATGCCCGAATGCATCGCAGCCGCGACCTTCTTCGGATCGAGCGAGTTCGCCTTCTCCGCCGCCTGCTTGATGATCTGCACCCCTGCGTAGGAATAGAGGGTGTAACCTTGCGGATCGAATCCCTTGGCCTTGAACGACGCGACCGCGTCCTTGGCGTTGGGGTTATTGCGCGGTTCGGGGCCGAAGGTCATCAAGGTGCCCTCGACGCCCGGGCCGCCGATCGCCGCGAATTCGCTGTCGGTGATGCCGTCGCCCGAGATCATGACGGTCTTCATGCCCTGGTCGCGCATCTGGCGAATGATGAGACCGCCCTCGGTATGCAGGCCGCCCCACATCAGATAGTCGGCGCCCGACGCCTTGATCTTCGAGACGATCGCCGAATAGTCCTTCTCGCCGGTGTTCACGCCCTCGTACAGCACCTCCTTGATGCCGAACTTGTGCATGTTGTCGAGCGCGGCGTCGGCGAGGCCTTTGCCATAAGTGGTCTTGTCGTGCACGACGGCGATCTTCTTGCCCTTGAGCTTGTCGCGCGCGAGCTCGGCCCACACCATGCCCTGCTGGTCGTCACGTCCGCAGGTGCGGAAAGCGTCCCACAGCTTGCGATCGGTGACCTTGGGATTGGTGGCCGAGGGGGTGATGAACAGGACGCCGTTTTCCGCGTAGACGTCGGAAGCGGGGATGGTCACGCCGGAATTGAAGTGGCCGATGACGAACTTGACGCCGTCGCCGACGAACTTGTTGGCGACGGAAACGCCCTGCTTGGGATCGGAGACGTCGTCGCCGGGCTCGACCTCGATCTTCTGCCCTAAGATTCCGCCAGCCTTGTTGATATCCGCGGCCGCCTGGTTGACCCCTTGCGAGAGTTGCGCCCCGAAGGCGGCGTTGGCCCCCGTGATCGGGCCGGCGACGCCGATCTTGATTTGAGCCTGCGCCGCTCCGGCGAACAAGAGGGGCAGCAGGATCGGAATGGACTTTAGAATGGCGGTCCGCAACTTAACCTCCTTCGTCACTTTGACAGGTTAGCTTGCGGAAGCTAGCCGCGACCCTATAACTTGTAAAGACGCAAATGACGGTTATTTCATCCGAACCCCATCCCTCCCGCGCCGGCTCGCTGCCTTTGATCGCCGACGACCTCGCCCTGGACTTCGCCAACACTGAATCCGGTCGCGGCTTCCCTTCGCACCAGAACCATCTGCGCGAGGCGGCGAATGTCGTCGAGTGGCTGAGGCACGCGGAGGCGTTGCCCGTCGAGGACGCCGACTGGCTCGCGAAGCGCATCGCCGAACGCGCCGATCTTGCAGCGGATCTCCTGGCGCGGGCGATCGAGCTTCGCGCGGCGATCCAGAGCCTTGGTGGAGCGTTGGGGCGCGGCGCCAAGCCACCCGACACGGCGCTGGCCAGCCTCTCCGCCTTGCACGGGCGCTTCGTCGCCAAGGCCGAGCTAGCGCCGGGCGATCTCGCCTGCCGTTGGGTCTGGGGCGTGCGCTCAGGCCCGGTGGAAGCCGCGCTCGGCCCGATCGTGCTGGCCGCGGTCAAGCTGTTCACCGAGGCCGATTTTCTCCGCATTCGGGAATGCGGAGGTCACGCCTGCGGCTGGCTGTTCTATGATCGCAGCAAGAACAACCGCCGGCGGTGGTGCGAAATGGAAGTCTGCGGCAATCGCGCCAAGCAAAAGCGCCTCGCGGCGCGGAGGCGGGAGGCTTGAGGCGTCGCCTGGGCGTTCTCCTGGTCCTGCTCATGGCCGTCGCGACCCTCGCCGGCTGCTCGCCCGTGCTGGAGACGGACCAGGCGCGACTTTGCCGCATGGCCCTGCCCGCGCTCATGGCGCAAGATTCGCGGATCGCCATTCTGACCCAAACGCCCGACGCGGACGGCCGGGGGTTGCGCGTCGCCTTCACCGCCGCGATGCCTGGCGCGGAGCCGCAGCGTCATAATGCCGCGTGCCGCTTTGACGAGCCGGGACGGCCGCGCGAATCCCGGGACCTCGAGTCACTCACGCTCGACGGCGCTCCCGTCCGGGAAGCCCGGCTCTTCTTTCTCACCCGCTACTGGCTGGCGACTCCGGAGGGCCGGGCGGCCGATCCGGCGCCGATCGCCGACCTCAACGCCGTCCCCGTCGCGCCGCATGGCCTGGCTTATGGCGTGCAGATGGCGCTGGACGGCCTGCCGCTGGCGTCGATCTATGCCCTGTTGGCTGCGGCCTATTCGCTGATCTATAGCCTGATCGGCCGCATCAACTTCGCCTTTGGCGAGATCGCGGCGGCTGGCGGCTACGCCGCCGCGCTCGCGGCGCTCGCCATGGTCGGCTCGCCCCCTGCCCCGCTATTGACCGCGGCCTTCGTGCTGGCGGCCGCAGTCGCGGCGGGCTGGGGGTTTGCTTCGGCGCGAGCGGTGTTCATTCCGTTGCGCAACGCCCGCGGCCAGCAGGTTCTGGTGGCGAGCGTGGGCCTGGCGCTCTTCCTGCGCGAGCTGTTGCGCCTAGCCCAGGGCGACCGGACGAGCTGGATGAGCCCTCAGCTCAACCAGCCGTTCGCGCTTCTCCGCTCCGGCGACTTCGTGACCGTCGCGGCGCCCATGACGTTCGTCGTCACCGCGGTCGCCCTCGCCGCCGGTCTGAGCCTTGTGGTTCTCTTTCGCTACAGCCGCCTCGGCCGCGAATGGCGCGCCTATTCCGACGATCCCCTTGCCGCCGAGATGATGGGAGTGAGCCCCGCCGCGACAACCGCGCGGGCGTTTGCCCTGTCGGGGGCGCTGGCGGGCCTTGCCGGCGCGATCATGACCGCGGCCTTCGGAGCGGTCGGCTACGGCCTCTCCGCCACCCTCACCCTGAAGGCGCTGACGGCGGCGATCATCGGCGGCATCGGCTCGCTGCCGGGCGCGTTCCTCGGCGGGTTGATCGTCGGCGCGGCCGAAACCGGCTGGTCCGCTTTGTTCCCGATCGATTATCGCGACATTGCGGTCTACGCGCTGCTTACCATCTTCATCGCCCTGCGCCCCTCCGGCCTCCTGGGCAAAAGCGAGGCGGTGACGCACAACCTATTCCCACACCGGTCTTGACTTGGCGCCTGCGCCTCCCACATCCTTCATCGCGTTGGGTTAAGCCCGCGCGAGGAGGCTGAACCATGTCCAATGTCTATGCCGCCACGCCGACGCGGGTGATGCGCGCCGACGCGCTCGCGGGCGTGCGCACGCGGCGGATTCTCGCCGTCTGCGTCGACTTCACCCTGGTCAGCCTGCTGGTCGCGGTGGTGTGGCTCATCGCCCTCGTCCTGACGCTGGGCTTTGCGCTCTTCTTCCTGCCGCCGCTCTGGCCGATCGTCGCCTTTTTTTACAACGGGCTCTCTGTCTCGAGCCGCAAGATGGCGACGCTGGGGATGCGCCTGATGGATCTCGAGATGCGGATGAACGATAACGGCGCGCGGGTTCCATTCGTCAATGCCGCGGTTCAGGCGGTGCTGTTCTACGTGAGCTGGTTCTTTCCGCCGATCCTCCTGGTGTCGCTGGTCGACGCGGAGAAGCGATGCCTGCATGATATCATCGCCGGCGTTGTAATCGTGCGGAGGCTTTGAATTCGGCGATCTAGCGCCCGTGACGGAGATCGCCCTGCGCCAGGAGCCAGTCTGAGCGGGGAGTGGGAGAAGGTGTGACCAGGGAAGCGCGCGACGCTCCGCAATTCTACCTCACCGCTCCTTCGGTGTGTCCTTATTTGCCCGGGCAGCAAGAGCGTAAGATTTTCACCCATCTGGTCGGCAAACGGGCGTCCGCTCTCAACGACCTTCTGACCCAGACCGGCTTCCGCCGCTCGCAGACCATCGCCTACCGGCCGGCCTGCGAAAGCTGCCGCGCCTGCGTATCGGTGCGGGTGCTGGTCGATGATTTTCGCCCCTCGGCCAGCCAGCGGCGCGCCATCCGCGCCAACGCCGACCTCCTCGGCGCCTTCGTCACGCCGAAGCCGACCAATGAGCACTATATCCTTTTCCGTTCCTACCTCGACGCCCGCCACCCCGAGGGCGGTATGGCCGACATGTCGTCGCTCGATTTCGCCATGATGGTCGAGGACACCCATATCGACACGATGCTGACCGAATATCGCCCGCGGAGCGGCGTCGGCGGCCAGCAAAGCTCAGGCCCCCTGCTTGGGGTCTGCCTGACCGACCGCCTCGCCGACGGTCTCTCGCTCGTCTATTCGTTCTACGCCCCCGACGTCGCCCACCGATCGCTCGGCAGCTTCATCATTCTCGACCATATCGAGAAGGCGCGCCGGCTCGGCCTGCCGCATGTCTATCTCGGCTATTGGGTCGAGGGGTCGAAGAAGATGGGCTACAAGGCCTCCTACCTGCCGCAGGAGCGCCTCGGCCTGCACGGCTGGTCGCGGGTGGAAAGGTAGGCATCGCCTCCCCACGAGATTCACCGCCAGACCCGCCCAGGCTCGACTTATTGCACTTCGCCGAGTGCACGTTGGGGGGCGCGCGCGCGTCGAAGTGACACCTATTGAGCTCTCATAGTTCCATTTTGGCACGTTTTGCGGCATGCTCAAAAAAAGAAGCAGACCCCGCCAGCCGAGGATGTCTGGACGCAGACGTCCCGCGGCGTACGGAACGTTGGAGCGATCGACGCGCATGCGTGCGGATGAGGGAGTCGATAATACCAAGTCCCGGAGGGTATGACTCTGGGCTTCCCAAATCATCTTTGAACTGATTCAAAGTGGCGAACGAAGGAGGTTCGCCATGCCGATAGCGCTTCGGGTGGATTTTGAGGCTGTAATGGTGAGAGCCGCAGCGAAGCGTTCGAAGGACGGTCCGCAGGCGCGGCGTCTGTTGGCGTTGGCGGCGATATACGAAGGCGCCTCGCGCGGCGAGGCGGCCAAGATCGGCGGCGTAACGCTTCAGATCGTTCGCGATTGGGTTCTCAAGTTCAACGCTCACGGGCCGGACGGCTTGATCGACCGAAAGCCGCCCGGACAGGCGCCTCGGCTGAACGATACGCATCGGGCTGCGCTAATCTCGATCATCGACAGCGGTCCGATCCCAGCCGCTCACGGGGTCGTTCGCTGGCGGATCGTCGATCTCTGCCAATGGGTATGGGAAGAATTTCGCGTCGTCGTCGCCAAGCAGACGTTGAGCCGCGAGCTGCGCGCCATGGGCTACCGCAAGCTCTCCGCTCGTTCGCGCCATCATGCGCAAGCCGAGGGGGCTATCGAGGATTCTAAAAAGTCTCCCCGCGCGCCTGGAAGAGATCGGGCGCGAAAAAGGCGTCGAGCCCCACGCCATAGAAATCTGGTTCGCCGACGAGGCGCGCGTCGGCCAGAAGAACAAGATCACCCGGCGTTGGGCCAAGCGCGGCACGCGCCCGAGCGCGCCGAAAGACCAACGAACCGCCTCGGCCTCCATCTTCGGCGCGATCTGTCCAAAGGACGGCAAGGGCGCAGTGCTCGTCATGCCTCGATGCGACACCGAAGCGATGAACCTCCATCTGGCCGAAATCGCCACGCAGATCGCCCCAGGCGCCCACGCCGCGATTCTGGTCGATCAAGCTGGATGGCATCTCTCAGGCGCCCTGATCGTCCCGCCCAATATCACCTTGATCCCGCTGCCAGCCAAATGCCCGGAATTGGACCCGCAAGAAAACGTCTGGCAGTTCATGCGCGATAATTGGCTCTCGAACCGGATCTTCAAATCCTTCGACGATATCGTCGACCATTGCTGCGACGCTTGGAACAAGCTCGTCGATCAGCCCTGGAGAATCATGTCCATCGGTCTACGAGACTGGGCCTACAAGTCGTGATCAGAGAGTCTTGGTATAAGCCGCTCGCTGATGCGAGGGCCGTCCCAATAGAGCGGCGCTATTACGTCTCCTACGCTTGGGCCGACGAGGGCGATCACGTCGCGAGACCCAAGTCGATTCACTGATCGAACAGGCAAAACAAAAGGGCATCGATATTATTCGAGACAAGAACGTGCTTAAGGTTGGTGACAGCATTTCACGCTTTATGCGCAAAATTGGGGGCGGCGACCGCGTCTTCGTCTTCCTAAGTCACAAGTATCTAACATCCCCTTTTTGCGTGAACGACTATTCCTCATGTGGAGGCACAGTCGCGAGGGTCCGGATGATTGTCTGGGACGTGTTCGATTGTTCAAACTTGACGACGTCCGCTTGGATCGAATCACGGACAGGATAAGCTACGCCCAATATTGGCAGACCGAGCACGACAAGTTGGCAGAGGCCTTGAATGGGAAAGCGCTCAAGGTGCTGTCGGAGACAGACTACCGTAGTTTCCGATTGATGGATGAATTCGCGACGCACATCGGAGACATCCTCGCATTGTTCTCCGACACGGTGCGTCCGCGAAGTTTCGAGGCATTTCTCAAATACGGCTTTGAGGAGGCGGGTGCGGCGGAACGCCACGCCCCTTTTCAGCCTCCTCCGTCTGCGCAGCCGCCCCCTTCCGCTTATGACGAAAAGGCCGCCGAAAAAGGCGCAGCGTCGTCGCGCCCTCGGCAACGATATGTATCGCGTCTCGGCACGCTTTGGACCAATAAGGCTGTCGTCGCTTCCTTTGGAGCGCTCATGATCGCTATGGCCATCCTCGTCGTAGCGTGGCGCGAATTTGGCGGGCGAACGCTAACACCGCCTCCAGAAGTCCAGATTTCACTACAGCAATTCCGCAAGACCGTCGCCGAATCGCTGAGAGGATTATCGGCACCTTTGCGGCTGCGGGATTTAGCAAAATTCAGCAAGCCGCGGCACTCGCCGATGCGTTCACCCAATCAGGCCTCGACCCATCAGCTTCAGATGCTGCAGGCGTAGGTCTGTTCAAATTGACGCCGGATTCGGGCCTCGGACAGGGACACTCGGCAGATGAACTTAAAGATCCCGATACGAACATCGGCATCGTTGTGAAGGCGGCGAAGCAAAGCACACAGTTCTCGAACACCACAAACGTGTCGGACGCTCTAACACTACTTTGGCAGATTGGGTTCGAGGGCGGCGTTTTTAGGATTCCTAAAACGCGTTTTGCGTGATTCATGGGTGGTCGGCGTCACGGAGGGCCGACCATGGATGAGACCTGGAAATCCGATCTTGAGCGGTGGCTT
>DASXES010000094.1:0-39226 GCA_036489975.1 Roseiarcus sp. | reverse complement strand
GCGCGGGTCCTTCAGCGCCGAAAAATGATCGAGAAGACTCTTCGCAGGCGAAGTGGACATCACGGGCTCCGATTCGTCGAAGCCCTTTGAGAATCACATTTCCTAAGCGCCCGCCCGCGTTAACCTGAAGAGATCGCCCTGGGCAGGACCTTAAGCCCGCTTGATCTTCCCTATGAAGCGGATATGGCTCTAGGCCCGCTGGGCGGCGATCGTTCCGCTCGAGCCAAAGGACTGAGTCGCCATGTCATCCGGTTTGGTCCGTTTCGTTCTCGCGAGCTTCCTTGTCGCGGCGGCCGCCATGGCCACTCGCGCGGGCTTCGCCCAGCAGGCGCCAGCCTCGCCGCCCGCGCCCGCCGCCTCTCCGTCCGCGCCAGCGGCGCCGGCGGCTCCATCGATCGCCCCCGCCAAGCCCGTCGAAGCGCCTTCCGCGACCAGCCCTGCGCCCGCCGCTCCGGGCGCGGCGCAATCCCCCGCGCCGGCGCCCGTGGGCGAAGGTTCAACCGGCGAGACGGTCGATCTCCCGGCGCGGCCGTTCGTCTACACCGAAGGGAAGGCTGACAAGGACGAGATCTATGGCGCCATTCTGAATTCGCTGAGCGTCGTCAAGAGCGCGATGGACAAGGCGGATCTGAAGCCCGCCGGGCGCCCGATCGCCGTCTTCGTCCAATCCGACGACACCGGCTTCACCTATCACGCCGGCTATCCGGTCGCCGCCGCCCCTGAGGGCAAATCGAGCCTGACCGACGCGGTCAAGATCGGACAAGCGCCGAGCGGCAAGGCCATGCGCTTCGAACACGACGGCGCCTATACCGATATCGACGCCACCTACGACGCGATCACGGCTTACCTCGACGACAAGGGCATCGAGGCCCAGGACAGCTTCATCGAGGAATATGTGAACGACGTGAAGGATCCGGACGATCCAAACCTGCATGTCAACATTTATGTGCTGCTGAAATGAGCGGCTGGCGCCGTTACTGAGCCGCTTCCGCCGTGGCCGTCAGCGCGGCGGCGCCGGTCTCGAACTGGAGGCGTGCGAGGCGGGCGTAGAGGCCGTTCGCCGCCATCAGCGAAGCGTGCGAGCCCTCCTCGACGATCCGGCCCGCTTCGATCACGAGAATGCGGTCTGCATTGACGATCGTCGCCAGCCTGTGGGCGATCACCAGCGTCGAGCGGCCCTGCATCAGGGTGTCCAGCGCGCCCTGAACCAGGGTTTCGCTCTCGGCGTCAAGCGCCGAAGTCGCCTCGTCCAAAAGCAGCACCGGCGCGTTCTTGAGGATGGCGCGGGCGATCGCGATGCGCTGGCGCTCGCCCCCCGAAAGCGTCGCGCCGCGCTCGCCGAGAGGCGTGTCGTAACCCTGGGGCAGGGCGGAGATGAAGCCGTCCGCCGCCGCTTGCCTGGCCGCGGCGACAACCGCCTCGCGTGCGGCTCCCGGCGCGCCATAGGCAATGTTGTCGGCGACGCTCGCGCCGAAGATGAACGCGTCCTGCGGCACAAGCGCGATCTGGGCGCGCAAGTCCGCTGGATCGAGCTTGGCAATGTCGACCCCATCGAGCGTGACCGCGCCGCTCACGGGATCGTAGAACCTGAGCGCGAGCTGAAACAAGGTCGATTTTCCTGCCCCCGACGGGCCGACGATGGCGACGACCTCGTCCGGCGCCACCCGGAAATTCACCTCGCTGAGGACCTGGCCGTCCTCGCGTCCCGGATAGGCGAACGAAACGTCGCGGAAGGCGAGTTCGCCGCGAGCGGGCTTGGCGAGCCTGATCGGCTGAGCGGGCGCGACGATGCGTGGCTTGACCGCCATGATCTCGCCGATCCGTCCGGCGGCGCCGGCCGCCTGCGAGACCTCGTTCCACACTTCCGACAATTGCCCGAGCGCGCCCGCGCCGAACACGGCGAACAGCACGAACTGCGACAGCGCGCCGCCGGTCATCCGGTGCGCGATCACCTCGCGCGCGCCGAGCCAGAGCACCAGGACGACGCTGCCGAAAGCCAGGAAGAGGGCGGCCGCGGTGACGAAGGCGCGCGCCTGGGTCATGGCGCGCGCCGCCTCGTAAGCCCCGAAGGCGGCGTCGCGATAGCGGCCTGCGGTGAACCGCTCGGCCAGGAACGACTGCATGACCCGCACAGCCGACAGGCTTTCGGTCGCGAAGGCGGTCGCGTCCGCGAGCCTGTCCTGGGCGCGGCGGGAACGCTCGCGCACCGAGCGCCCGGCCGCGTAGAGGGGAAGAACGATGAGGGGAATGGCGGCGAGCACGAAGGCCGACAGTTTCGGGCTCGTCACCACCATCATGGTGATCGCGCCGACGAACAGAAACAGATTGCGCAGCGCGAGCGACGCGGAGGAGCCGAACGTCGCCTTGAGCTGGGTCGTGTCCGCCGAGAGGCGCGAGGCGATGTCGCCCGTCTTCTCCGTGTCGAAAAAACTGGCGTCCAGGCTTGTCAGATGGGTGAAGAGGTCGGCGCGAAGGTCGGCGACCACGCCTTCGCCGAGCGTCATCACCAGATAATAACGCGCGCCCGAGGCCAGCGCGAGCACCGCGACGACCCCGATCATCGCCAGAAAATAGGCGCGGATGATGCCGGCGTTGGAGGCCGAAAAGCCGAAGTCGATCATCCGCCGGACCGCGACCGGCACGACCAGGGTCGCGCCAGAGGCGACGCTCAGCGCGATCAGCGCCAGCACGATCCGGGTCCGATGCTTGAGCGCGTAAGGCGCAAGCGGCCTGAGCGCGCCGAGCGAGCTGCGAGATCTCTTGGCGCCATTGGCGGCGGACGACATTGCGCGGTTGTCTCCTCAGGCGAACTGGGCGGCTTTACGGACCTCTTTTTCGCCTAAATCAAGGCGGGCGGAGCGTTGAGGCGGGGTCTGCAATCCGGCTTGCGCGAGCGCGGCGTCGGCGCTATAGAGCGCCCCAGCCGCGAGAGCCGCCGGAACCCCCGGACGGCTCTTTGCTTGTTCCGCCCGAGATCTCGACCATGAAGTCCGACATTCACCCCAACTACCACATGATCAAGGTCGTCATGACCAACGGCGACGAGTTCATGACCCGCTCGACCTATGGCGAAGAGGGCGCGACGCTGCATCTGGACATCGATCCGAACACCCATCCGGCCTGGACCGGCGGCTCGCAACAGCTCATGGATCGCGGCGGCCGATTGTCACGCTTCAATACCCGGTTCGGCGGTATCGGCATCGGCGCCAAGAAGTAGGGCGCTCGCGGCGTTTGTAGCCGCGCTCGAACTGGATGCGCTCAAGCCGAGCGCGTCTTCATTCTCCGCACGCTCGTGACCGCTCCGCCGCCGCTGGCTGCGATTCTCTCTCGCGCTTCGATGAGCGGCTCGCTCACCGTTTTCATGTGCCAGCCGTTGGCGTGAAGCAGCGTGACGGGATCTCGCATGATCCCGACGTGGCCCTTCCAGAATATGAGATCGCCGCGCTTGAGCGGCGCGTCGGGATCGTCGACGGCGACCGGCTCGCCCAAGGCCGTCTCCTGCATGTCGCTGTCGCGCGGCGCGGCGACGCCGGCTGCGGTGAGCCCCGTCTGGACGAGGCCGGAGCAGTCGATTCCCTCAGACGTGCGCCCGCCCCACAGATAAGGCGTCTCGAGAAAGTGTTCGGCGACCGCGACCGGGTCGGCTTCGCGCGCGCTCTTTTCGACGAGATGGCGCGACCAGAGATAAAGCCTATCGTCTGAGACCGCGAAATCGCCCTTGATGTCCACGATCGCGAGCCGCGCGCCGAGCGAGAGCGCCATGCGCGGCGGCAGCTTGATCGAGGGTCCCGGATAGGCATGCGTCCGCAGCGCCGCGACCCGGTGCGTCGGCGCGGACGGCGCGCCGAGCGCCGCGGCTGGCAGATAGCCGACATAGTCGTCGCGCTCGAGCTGCGCCCAGGCCCATCCGTCGTGCTCGTCGTAGACCGTCACGCCTTCGCCGTAGAGCGCCTCGGTCTCCAGCGGCGCATCGGCTTGCGCAGAACGCCTGAGCGGCGCGCTTGCGGTGATGATCCGCAGGCTCCGCCCCCTTACGTAGCGCGGCGCGTCGACGAGGCCGCGCAGAGGCTCGGCGGCGAGATCGGCGCGGGCAGGAGTGGTTCGGCGGTCGAAGGGGGCGGACATGAAAGGACGACCTTGCTAGTCTCGCCACTCGAACCGGAACACCTGAGCCTTCTCGGCGAAGCCCTTGAATCGCCGCTCGCCTAGCGCCAAGAACCTCGCCGCGTCCTCGTCCCGGCTGAGCTCGCGCACCAACCCGGAAACGATGATGCCATTGGCTTCCGCTTCGCCGCACAACCGCGACGCAAGTTGCACCGTTGAGCCGAACAGGTCGTTACGATCCTCGACCGGCTCGCCAGCGTCTATGCCGATCCGAACACTCAAGGTCTCGGACGTGTCGACGTTGTAGGCGGCAAATCGCCGCTGGATATCGGCGGCGGCGCGCACCGAATTCGCGACCTTGTCGAAGGAGGCCATGATGCCGTCGCCGGTATGCTTGACCTCGCGCCCTCCGTGGGCTTCGAGCCCGCGCCGGACCAGCGCGTCATGCGCCCGCACTAGCTCGAGCGCCGCGCTGTCGCCAAGGCGCGCCGTCATCTCGGTCGAACCGACGATGTCGGTGAACATGACCGCCCGCAACCCGGAATCGACCGGCGGCGCGGGTGCGCCCGGCGCGGCGAGCGGATCGCCGATGCGGCCGAGGAACGCCTCGACCGCAGCAAGATCGACCGGAATGATGACGCTGGCGATTTGCCCGTGCGCCACGCGATGGACAAGTTCGGCGGCCGCGAGATCGGGGGCATGCACGAGGCAGAACCCGGCGCCCTGGTCCTCGTTGAACCAATAGGCCATGTATTTGACCCCGTACCGGTCCTGAATTTCGAGGTCCCTGCGGTGCATGTCGGCGACAGCCTCCGCTGTGGCGCCGCGGACGTCATGGCGGTCCATATAGATCGGCATGCGATTCCCCAATCTTTGGCGCCATTATCGCTGCGTCGCCGCTCTATGGGAAGCGCCCTGCGCCCGGCGGCGCATCCGAGCTTCCCGCAGGCTTTCCGCCAATGTAGCTTCTGCGGAAAGAAGGATGTCGCCGTGAACGCCCTTACCGACCGACAGGACAATTTCCGCGCCCCCCTTGACCCTTATGGCGCCGTCACACACGAGGTCGTCAACCAGCCGGTCGAACTCGTCGACACGAACCTCTACGGGTCCGACATCGCGTTGAAGGAAGCCGTCGCGCGCGAAGGCGCCGGCTGGGCCAGCGACGCGCTCGGAGCTTTCGGCGCCCGCGCCGGGTCGGCGGAGTTTCTGGAGCTGGGGACACTGGCGAACAGGAACCCGCCGGAGCTCGACACTCACGATCGATATGGCAGGCGGGTCGATCTCATCCGCTTCCATCCCTCCTATCACGCGTTGATGAAAGCCTCGATCGAGGATGGGCTTCATTCGTCGCCCTGGACCGATCCGAGGGAAGGCGCGCATGTGGCGCGGGCCGCGCGCTCCTACATGCAAACGCAAGTCGAGGCCGGCCACGGCTGCCCGATCACCATGACCTTCGCCGCGACCCCCTGTCTCAAATTGCAGGGCGACCTCGCCGCACGATGGCTGCCGAAGATCCAGGCGCGCGTCTACGATCCGCGCAACATTCCCGCGGAGCAAAAGCAGGGGGTGACGATCGGCATGGCGATGACCGAGAAGCAGGGCGGCTCGGACGTGCGCGCCAACACCACGCGCGCCATTCCCATCGGCGCCGAGGGAGGGGGCGAGGCTTATGAACTCGTCGGCCACAAGTTCTTCGTCTCGGCGCCGATGTGCGACGCGTTTCTCGTGCTCGCCCAGGCGCCGGGCGGCCTCTCGTGCTTTCTCGTACCGCGCTGGCGCCCGGATGGGACGAAGAACCCGCTGCAGATCATTCGCTTGAAGCGCAAGATGGGCAATGTCTCGAACGCCTCGAGCGAGACGGAGCTTCGCGGCGCGCTCGGCTGGATGGTGGGAGCGGAGGGCAGGGGGGTCGCGACGATCATCGAGATGGTCGCCATGACGCGCTTCGACTGCATGATCGGCTCGTCCGCCGGCATGCGGATGGCGGTTTCGCAGGCGATCGACCATTGCCGGCAGCGGAAGGCGTTCGGCGCGTTCCTGATCGATCAGCCGATCATGAGCGCGGTGCTGGCCGACCTCGCGATCGAATCGGAGGCGGCGCTCACCCTTACGATGCGCATCGCCAGCGCCCTCGATCATCGTGACGACGCGCGCGAGGACGCGCTCGTGCGCCTCGGTTCGGCGATCGGCAAATACTGGATCTGCAAGCGGACGCCGAGCCACGCCTATGAGGCGATGGAATGCCTCGGCGGGTCAGGGGTGATGGAGGACGGGCCGATGCCGCGCCTCTATCGCGAGGCGCCGGTCAATGCGATCTGGGAGGGCAGCGGCAACGTCCAGTGCCTCGACATCGCCCGCGCGGTCCAGCGTTCGCCGGCGACACTCGAGGCTTATTTCGCCGAAGTCGGCTCGGTGAGGGGCGAAAACGGCGCGCTCGGCGCCCATGTCGCGGCGCTCAAGGACGACCTCACCGACCTCGGCGACTTTGAGACACGTGCTCGCGATGTCTGCGACCGGCTCGCGGTAGGGTTGCAGGCGGCGGCGCTGATTCGCGCCGGCTCGCCCATCGCCGAGGCCTTCTGCCGATCGCGCCTCGAGTCGCGCGGGGCGCGTAATTATGGCGCGCTGACCGGCATCGATACGAAGGCGATCGTGAAGCGCGCCGCGCCAAGGTGAGTCACTTCCTCTATAGGGCCGCCGCGTTTTCATCTCCCATGGCTGACATGACCATTGAGTCGCTAGGCCAACGGCCCGGTGATTGCGGAAGCGGGTCGCGACTTCGTTATTCTCGAATCACTCCAGTCGAATCGCTCTCAGGACGAACCGACCGCCCGCCGGGAACTCGATGCGGCTCCTTCTCGAGGTTAACGCGTCCCCGTCCCATGTCCGCCGGGCCGAACGCAAGGCGCCCGACGCGGACACGTCTAGCTTCGATTCGACCAAAAGGCAGGAGGATAGCGGCGTCAACATTTCTGATATTAAAAAATACTGTTTCATCATGGTAATATTTTTTGAACCGCGGCATCTACGCCCTTCTGGATTGCTTGGTGCAATGTGCACCGCCGCCGTTGACGGCGCGAGCGAGCCCATCAGCCTCTCAAGGCGCGCCGCTATACGCCTCAGATTGCTTGTAGAATTGGCCTCGTGCGCTCCTTCACGAACTCGGCGAGCCGTTGTTTTCGTTTGCGATGTCGCGGTGCGCATGGGGGCAAAACTTTCCAGGCGCTCAACCAAAACTCTACGAAACCACTTGACGATTTTGATACAACATGGTTGGTTGCGGGCGACGGTGCGGGCGACGTTGCCACGCTGTTCTGTACGCGTTCTGCACGTTGTTCTACAAGTATTCGGAATATTTGAACATGGGCGAAGCCTCGCTTCACCCAAAGTGCGGTAGCTTTCCGAAAGGATAAGGCCGCCATGGGTAAGAGAAGAAGCGTGGCTATGGGCGCTTGGGGGATGAAGGTTTGTTCAACAGTCTGGAATTAGGGCCAGGGGAACGCTGGTTTGTCGCGCGAGTTCTCGTTCATCAGGAGAATCGCGCGCAATTCAATCTCCATCGATTGGGCTTCCGAAGCTTTCTTCCGAGGGTGCGGCGCACGATCCGACACGCGCGCAAGTTGCAGGATGCCGTGAGACCGCTTTTTCCAGGTTATATCTTCATCATCATGGATCTGTCCAAACATCGCTGGCGCAGCGTCAATGGAACGTTTGGCGTGGCCTCGCTGATCATGGGCGCGGAGCATCCGAGGTCAGTCCCGTCGGGCGTGATCGAGGGGTTGATCGCCTCATGTGACAATGGCGCCGCCATTTGCCTTGAGGAGAGTCTCGAGGTTGGCCAACAAGTGCGTATATTGTCGGGACCGTTCGCGGAGACCCTTTGCCGTCTCGCCCATCTCGACGACCACGGACGGGTGCGCGTGCTGCTCGAAATCATGGGTATGGAAGTCGCGACCCAACTGGACCGTTCCGCAATTGCGCCGGCGGCTTAGCGCCTTTGATTGCCGTAAGGACGCGTTTCTGGCCTACGACGATGTCGACCTTCCTGGGATCACTTTGCCGATCGGCGTCGCGTGGAGCAAATACCGGATTTTCCGGGACGAGACTTGGACTAGACTTGGACTGAGGAGCATGAGCGAGACGGCCTGAGGGATCTCCCGGGTCTGTCTGCGCTGAGTTTCAAGCAAGCATTTTGAAGCGAAAATCTTTCTCGTGATCACATATTTCCATATTTCGGGAGTCAGCGACCAAAGCGTTGTTTTGACTCCGAGACCTCTCGTTTTCGCCGGCGCGAGAGAGACGGAATCCCCGATCGCTAAGTTCGTAGCGCCCGCCGCGGCGCGCCCGCTTGGGAACTGGGGCCTACGGCGAGACGCGACCCACAATTCCGCTCCGCAGGCCGCCAAGGTTCGGCCGTGACTTGGGCCGACATCCGGACTTGGACCGACATCCGGACTTGGGCCGACATGAAGATGTCAGTGATTTGGCAAGCATGATGCAGAACAGGGATTTGTCACCTCCAATGGAGGAGTTCGAGGGCATAGGCGGACCGCAGGCTCCGTCGATAGACCTATTCGCCATCCTTCGCGGCATGCTGCGGCGCTGGAAGCTCGTGGCGGCGATAACCCTGTGCACGATGATTGCGACATACGGCGTCGTGAAGCTCGTGGTGCCGAAGCGATATAAATCGACGGTCGAGATCCTTGTGTTTGATCCGCAGCAACAGATCGACGCCACCGTTCAGAAACCTATTTCCCCGTTCGTGGAAGCGGTCGGCAATGACGCGATCAGCACCGAAATCAACATCCTCAAGTCGAAGGCGGTCGCGTTGCGTGTCGCCACCGAGCTTGGCCTCGACACCGACCCTGATTTCCAACCCCGTGAGTTTCGGATCGGCGATCTCGCGCAACACCTGGGAAGCGTTGCGCAAATGCTTGGCCTCCCGGGTCTGGCGGAACGGCTTGGCGCCCCGACCCTCGCGGAATGGCTTCGTTTCGCCAACTGGGGTCAAGGGGACGACGACAGTGCGCGGACCGCTGACGCCAAGGAGGAGAAAGCCGAAAAGCTGGACCGGGCGGCGGATGCACTGATCAAGAGACTGGATATCTGGCAAGATTCCTACATCATATTCGTCTCTGCGACATCGCGGGATCCGGTCAAGGCGCAGCGCCTGGCGTCCTCTATCGCGAACGATTACCTGGCGAGTCAGCGGGAAGCGCGCCAGGAAGCGTTGGAGCATGTGGCCGTCTGGCTCAAGAGTCGCGTCGACAATCTGCAGTCTCGCGTCTCGGAAACCGAGGCGTCGATAGAGGAATTGACCGCGAAGAGCGGCATTCACGACACAGAATCCGACAAAGTCAGAGAGCAGCAGATTCGCGACCTCAGCACCCAGTTGATGACCGCGCGCGAAGAGGTCAGCGACAAGAGCGCCCATCTCGACCAGGCCCGCCATCTGATCGACGCCCATGGCGATATCGACAGTATTGCTGAGTTCACCGCATCACCGGCGCTCACGGAATTGCGCCGGAAGAAAATGGAGTTGAAATGGAGTCTGGCCGACCTGCAGAACAAGCTCGGTGAGCATAATCCCCAGGTTGTCTCCACGCGCGCGGCGCTGGCCTCCGTGGACGCGCAAATCGGCGGCCAGGCGGAGACCATCCTCGGCGGCATGAAGAACGCTTATGACATCGCCATGCGGCAGGAAAAATCGCTGGAGGCAAGCCTCAACAGTCTTACGGCAAATGTAAATTCGGAAGCCTACGCCAAATCCCAGCAACTTCGGCGCTCGGCCGAAGCGGACCAAAAGAATTATGAGACCTATCTTTCCCAGTATAACTATATCGCCGAGCAGCGTGAAATGCAGGCCGCCAGCGCGCGGATCATCTCGCCGGCTACGCTTCCGAGGTCGCCCTCCACAGCTCGCCTGAAATTCTACGCGCTTGGGGGAATTGGGGGGCTGGGCGGCGGCTTGCTGATCGCTTTCCTGCTGGAATATATGAAGCCTGGGATCAGGACCAGCACGGAAATCGAACAATCCTTCGGCATGCGGGTGGTGGGCTTCGTTCCCTTCGTACAGCAGCGAAAGGCTCGCATTCCCCATCATCAGACACTGAACCGAATGGTCAATGAGCCCTTCTCGCACCTGAGCGAGGCCATGCATGCGATGCGGATCGGCCTCGAGCTTTCGAGCGCCCGTCCGAAAGTCGTTTTGATTACCTCGGCGCTGCCCGGCGAAGGCAAATCGACGACCGCCATGCTGCTTGCTGCTTCCAGCGCGAGCGCCGGCAAGAGAACGGTGCTGCTCGACTGCGATCTGCGCATGCGCTCGACCTCTGAAGCGCTCCAGAGCAGGGACCGATCTGGCTTGTCCGAGCTGCTCCGCGGCGAAGCCAGGCTTGAGGACGTGATCATCGAGGATCCGGTGACGAAGATCAGCGTGATTCCCGCCGGCGCCATGGTGGGAAACGCGGCCGACGTCCTGATGTCTCAGGATATGGCGGATCTCATGGCGGTTTTGCGGGGCGCTTTCGACTATATCGTGATGGACGGTCCTCCGTTGCTGCCGGTCGTGGACGCGCTCGCGCTCGCAACCGCCGCGGACAAGATCCTGGTGATCGTCGAGTGGGGCCAAACGCCGCGCAACAGCATCCGGGAGGCTTTCAGAGTCTTGGGGCCGGAGGCGAGCCGCGTCGCCGGCGTCGTTCTGAACAAGGTCGATTTCAGCGAGCTGCCGGGATATGGCGGCTATCAGTACTACCGCTCGGTCGCCAAATACTACCACCACGCATGAAGCGCCGCTGATGCGGCGCGAGGTTCTGCCCGCCGCGAACCCGCGCCCTGCGCCGCCGCCAGAAGCGATGGCAAAGGACCTCCTCCAATGAGTTTCCTCGAGTGAATCCCTCGCAACGCTATCTGCTGATCTCGCCTTGCCGGGACGAGGCCCAGTACCTTCGACGCACGCTTGATAGTGTGGCGGCGCAGTCGGTGCAGCCTGCGCTCTGGGTCGTCGTCGACGACGGATCGAGCGATGAAACTCCGGCGATTCTCGAGGAATATACGCGGCGGCTGCCCTATCTTCGTGTGGTGCGGCGCACGGATCGCGGCAGCCGACAAGTCGGACCCGGGGTCGTCGCGGCTTTCTACGCTGGTCTGGAGACTGTGCGCCTCGAAGACTTCGACTACCTTTGCAAACTGGACATGGATCTGGACCTGCCGATTCGCTACTTCGAGCTGCTGATGCGGCGGATGGAGAGCGATCCGCGCGTCGGGACCACCTCCGGCAAGCCGTGGTTCGTGCATCCCCGGAGCGGCGCCCTGGAGCCCGAAGTCTGCGGGGACGAAATGTCGGTCGGGATGACCAAGTTCTATCGCGTCGCCTGTTTCGAGGAGATCGGCGGCTTCGTGCGCCAGGTGATGTGGGACGGTATCGACTGCCACCGGGCCCGCATGCTCGGGTGGATCGCCGAAAGCATCGACGACGAGCCGCTTAGGTTCGTCCACCTGCGCCCCCAGGGCGCAAGCCAGAAGGGTATCTGGACCGGGCGGCTTCGCAAGGGTTTTGGACAGTATTTCATGGGCACCTCGCCCCTCTATTACTTAGCGGTGGTTATCTTTCACCTGCCAGCCTATCCGGCCCTCATAGGAAGCACGGCTATGCTGTGGGGCTACTTCAGGAGCTGGTTGAAGCGCCTTCCGCGCTACGATGACCTCGAGTTCAGGCGCTTCCTCCGCTCTTACCAGCTTGCCTGCCTGCGCATGGGCAAGCGGGCCGCCACGACCCGGACCAACGCCGAGCGCGCCCAGTTCTGGCGCGCCAGTCACGCGGCAGAGTCCTGATGCAACAAGCTGACGGATTCCCAGCGCGCGCTTCTAGATTCGCCGGTTGGACGGCCGGCCGTAACAACGCGCATGCGGATGAACATGCGGGTAAAGTGGCCGTGCGTGAGAGTGAGTCTCGCACCCGCCGTCTTGAGGTCATTCCATCCCTGGATGGAATTCGGGCGATTTCCATACTCATTGTTGTGTTGGCTCATTCCGGCCTCGAGGCTCTCGTGCCCGGCGGCCTCGGCGTGACAATCTTCTTCTTCTTGAGCGGGTACTTGATCACCACGCTCATGCTGACCGAGCGTGAGCGCAACGGTGGAATCAATATTTTGAACTTCTACACGCGTCGCGTGTTTAGATTAATGCCCGCCTTACTGATCTCCTTAGCAATCGCTTACGGCCTGACGTATACCAAGATGCTGTCTGGCAGCATTACTGGCGCCGGGTTGGCCGCTCAATTGTTGTATTTCGCCAATTACTACGGCTTGTTTTTTGATCCGGGGCACACAATTCCGGACGGGACAGGTATCCTCTGGTCCCTCGCAGTCGAGGAGCACTTCTATATCTTCTACCCGCTCTTGATGGCCTTGATGCTTGGATGCGCTCTACGTCCCCGGACGATCGGCGCGCTGCTCGGCGTCGTCTGTCTGGCCGTCCTCGCCTGGCGCATTCATCTTGTTCTGTCTCCAGGCTTTGTTTCTGATCGGACTTATTATGCTTCCGATACGCGTATCGATTCGATTATATATGGATGTATCCTCGCGATTGTCGCGAATCCCAGGCAGCAGCCAAATGGGCTGACCGCAATGTCTTGGGTTGATTGGGCAATTGTGGCGACCGCGGGCGGCACGTTGCTCCTCACCTTGCTAGATCGCAATCTGGTGTTTCGAGAAACCATTCGATACAGCATCCAAGGACTCGCCTTGGCGCCGCTCTTCTATTTCGCGATCAAATTTCCCGATAATCGCCTCTTCCGGAAGCTAAATTCACCTTGGCTGGTGTCTCTCGGCGTTTATTCATATTCGATTTATTTAATTCACTACGTGTTGATTATGTTGATCATGCGTAACGTTCCCGCCCTTGCGGCAAAGTCGTTCATCCTTTTCCCGACTGCGCTTCTTCTCTCGATTGCGTACGCCGCCGCCATCGATCGCTTCGTCGATCCGTATTTTAGGCGGCTTAGACGCAATTACAGACGAATTGGCGCGGCGCAACTTGCCGCTTCTTAGCACAATCTTGGATCTACGGGCGCCCAGTTGGTTGATGCCGCGAGACGCTTCGCCGCAACTTTGTCGCCGAGCCATTGCAACCGCGTTTCGGGTGCGGTGGTCCTAGGGAGCATGGCGCCCCGGCGGCGCCGTGCTCCCGTACGGGTTTCGCGGCCTGTACAATTGAACCTGCCGAGAAACAAGTTTCGATATTTTTCGTGTGGGAGGAAGAAATGGAAATTCTTCGCGACCCAGCAGCCGAAATGAGCAGTTCGGCTCCGTCGCGGAATGATATGACGAACGAAAGCGTTTGCTTCCTTGGGCTTCGTTTTGACACGGGCTCGATCGAACAAGCTGCTTGCGATATTCTTGCCCGGGTGCAGGGGCGTTTTAAGTATATTGTGACGCCAAACGTACACCACATGGTAAAGATGCTTGACGATCCAGATACACTGCGACCGCTCTACGAGGGGGCGTGGCGAGTATTTTGCGATAGCCGCGTGCTGAGCCGCCTGGCCGGGGTAAGTGGTCTTAGCCTTCCAGTTATTACCGGTAGTGATCTTACCGCGGATCTTATCGTACGCGCAGCGAAGGACGGCCTCACGATTGCGATCATTGGTTCGACTGGCGCGGCTTGCGCTCGATTGCAGGAGAAGTATCCCGGCCTCAAGGTCGAAGCGTACGGTCCTAGAATGGGATTTATAAAATCGGAACTCGAAGTGCGTAAATGTGTGGATTTTGTTGTCAAGACGCAGGCCCCGCTGGTTTTCCTCGCAGTGGGAAGGCCGCAGCAAGAAATTCTTGCAAGCCGAATCGCCGCTCATCCCCAGGCCCGAGGCGTGGGATTATGCGTAGGCGCCTCGATTGATTTTCTTACCGGAGCCCAGCGTCGCGCGCCGGCTTGGGTGCAGAACGTTGGTCTCGAATGGTCGTATCGTCTTTTCTCCGATCCAAAGCGATTTGCTCGCCGCTATCTGATTGAATCTCCACGGATCTTTTACTTTGTCTGTTTGGAGTGGAAAAAAGGCATGTCTGGCGTCGAGCTTCGCGCGAGAGTGGGGTCGAAATCGGGTGCGTCGCGGATAAAGCAGCTGTGTACCGCCGCGGTTGCCAGGAGGGAGCTTCCCGGACGCGCCGCTGGGGCGAAGACTGATCTTGCGCCGGCCGGGAGCACGAAGCCCAGCCAATTCCCTTGACGCACGGCGGGATCGCCTTTTGCCAGATCGAGCCTGGTTCGATGTAGCTGGGCGCCGAACCCGGCCCGTCATCCTCCCCTCACGCCCGGCAGCGGCGTTGGGTGCTCGAACCGCTTCAAAACGTTAGGTTTCCGAAAGAGAGATCATGGCCGAAGCTTGTGAGGTTGTTGTCATCGGCGCCGGTCCCTACGGGCTTTCCGTCGCAGCGCATCTGGCCGCCAGCAATATTTCGTGATCGAGGAAGGAAGCGGCCGGGCCTATCTCATCGAATCGCCGACTTTCCTCAAGCCGTGCTCAGAAACAGCGAATTCCTGTCGTCGAGCTACCTCGACGTTCCGAAGGGCGAGCCGGAATTGATCGAGGAGCTTTGTCGACCGCCCGGGCGTCAAGGCTTCAGGACTTCCGCTTCTGAACGTGGTTTTCCGGTCGCGCGCCTCAGTGTCCTATGATCCTCGCCGAGCAGCGGCTCATGGTCGCCGCGGGCTGGAATTTCTCCGAGGCCCTTGCGAAGATTTCAAGAGTTCTGTTCGTCCAGTCGAGCCGGAAGCATACGGTTCCCACGGCCAGCAAGATTTGCATCCGAGTCGCTGCATGAATGCGTCTTCCGAGGTTTTGGATAGGGTGGTCGGCCCGGGATCCGCCCAGTCGGTTTGCTCCGCCTTCGCGGGCGTCGCCTCCCGCTTTGGCGCTGCGCCGGCCCTCGTTTGCGACGGGCTCGAAGTGAGCTATGCCGACCTTGATCGCGTCTCGACGCGCATCAGCGGGCAATTGCGGCGCGCGGGGCTGCGCCGGGGGCAAATCGTGGGTCTCATTGCGCGTCGTTCGATAGAAGCGACGGCCGCGATCCTCGGAATATTGAAGGCTGGCGGGGCCTACCTTCCGCTGGATATCTCTTACCCGCCGGACTTGCTGCGATACATCTGCGCCGACGCCGAGCTGAGTCTGACACTCGTCGAGCAGGCGTCTCTGGCCGCTGTCGATATTTCGAGCTTCTGGACTGGCAAGACTTGGCGCATCAGTTTCCCCGAGGGCCTGACGAGCCCGTTCGGGGACAACCGCGATTGGGATGCTGACCCGGCGCCTCTCGACGCGGTCGAGTCTCCCCCCGCAATCGGCGCGGACGATCTCGCTTACGTGATGTACACCTCGGGGTCGACCGGGCGTCCCAAGGGGGTGATGATCCCACACCGCGGCATCCTTCGCCTGGTGACGGACTGCAACTTCGCCGATCTCGGACCTGAGGAGGTGATCCTTCATCTCGCTCCACTCTCGTTTGACGCGTCGACGTTCGAACTTTGGGGCGCGCTTCTCAACGGCGGAAAGCTGGCGATCGTACCGGCCTCCCGCCCTTCGCTGGACGAGATCGCCGACGCCATTCGCGCGAATGGCGTGACCACGCTCTGGCTCACGGCCGGACTGTTTCATCTGATGGTCGAGCGGCGCCTCGACGGGTTGCTGCCGTTACGCCAGTTGATCGCGGGCGGCGATGTGCTGTCGGCCCCTCATGTCGCCAAAGCCCTGCAAGGGCTGCCGCTCTGCCGGATCGTCAACGGCTATGGGCCGACCGAGAACACGACCTTCACCTGCTGTTACACAATTCCGCGAAGCCCGCCTCCCTCCGGACCCCTTCCGATCGGATCGGCGATTCAGGGCACGAGCGTCCATGTGCTCGACGAAGACCGGCGGCCCGTTCCGGCCGGCCAGGAGGGAGAGCTCTACGCAGGCGGCGCGGGCGTCGCGTTGGGCTATCTGAACCAGCCGGAGCTCACGGCTGAGAAGTTTGTCGAGAACCCCTTCGTTGCGTGGACGGGCGCGCGCCTCTATCGCACTGGTGATCGCGTCCGCCAGAGGCCGGATGGAACGGTCGAATTCCTCGGCCGCGTCGACCGGCAGATAAAGCTGAACGGCAAGCGCGTTGAACTCGACGCTGTCGAGGCGTATCTTCGCGGCGAGGATAGGGTTCGGGACGCCGCGGTCATTGTCCGTGTCGATTCCAACGGCCGGCGTTCCATCGCTGCGTTTGTGACGCCTCTGGACGTAGATCCGCGCGCGCTGCGACGGTCCCTCCTCGCGCAGGCGCCCGATTTCATGGTTCCGGCCTCGATCACAGTCCTGGAGTCGTTGCCGCTGTCGCCCAACGGCAAGGTAGACCGCGGCCAGCTCGCAAATCTTAAACCCAGTCCCGAGCCGCCGCTGGAGGCGCTGTCGCCGCGGTCGGACGCGACGACGCAAAGCCGGCTTCGGGACATCCTGGCGGGCTTTCTTGGTCACGAAGCCTTCAGGGTTGACGACAATTTCTTCGACCTTGGCGCCACGTCTCTGGACCTGATCGGCGTCCACGCGAAAATCGTCGAGGCTTTAGGACCGGTCCTGACCGCAGTCGACCTGTTCGAGCATCCGAATATCAAGGCGGTCGCAGCCAAAATCGACGGGGACGGCCCGCGCGGGGCGGTGCTTGTTCCGGCTGCGGAGCGGGCTCGCGGGCGGGCGGCCGCGCTCCGTCGCGCGCAGACGCTCGCCGGTGGTAGGGCAGGGGTCAAATGAGCGAGGCTGTGGAAACCGAGGGCCGGGTCGCCATCATCGGCCTCGCCGGCCGATTCCCGGGCGCATCCAACATCGCCGGGTTCTGGCGGAATCTGCGCAATGGCGTGGATAGCGTCACCTTCTTCAAGGATGACCAACTCGAGGACGGCCCCGATCCGGTGACGCGAGCATCGGCCAGCTACGTCAAGGCCCGGCCGGTGCTGACCGACGTCGACAAGTTCGACGCGGGGTTCTTCGACATGCGCGAGCGCGAAGCGGCGCTGACTGACCCGCAACACCGCGTCTTTCTGGAATGCGCGTGGGAGGCGTTGGAAGACGCCGGCTATGATCCCGCCGCGTACAAGGGCGCGATCGGCGTTTTCGCCGGTTGCAGCATGAATACGTACTTCCTCAACAACGTCTGCCGTGACCGGAAGGCGATCGAGGACTTCACCGGAACCTTTCAGCTCGGCGACTATCCGGTGCTGGTTGGCGCCGGACGGGAGTTCCTCGCCACGCGCGCGTCGTATAAACTGGACCTGCGCGGTCCCAGCATGACCGTCCAGACCGCATGTTCGACATCGCTCGTTGCGATTGCGCAGGCGTGCCAGAGCCTGTTGCTTTACCAGGCCGACATGGCGCTCGCGGGCGGGGTGTCGATCACGTTTCCACAGCATCGCGGCTATCTCCACCAGGAAGGGGGAATGGCGTCGGCGGACGGGCACTGCCGTCCCTTCGATGCGTCTGCCAGCGGAACGATCTTCGGGAGCGGCGCGGGCGTCGTCCTCCTGAAGCGGCTCGAGGACGCGATCGCCGACGGCGATCATATCTACGCCGTCGTCCTAGGTTGCGGCCTCAGCAATGACGGCGCTGGCAAGGTGGGCTTTACCGCTCCGAGCGTCGAGGGCCAGGTCGCCGCCATCGAACAGGCCCTGGCGCAAGCGGGCGTGGGCGCGGGCAGCATCGGCTACGTCGAATGTCACGGAACAGCGACTCCGCTCGGCGATCCGATCGAGGTCGCCGCGCTGACCAAAGCGTTTCGAAAGACGACAGACGCCGAGGGCTACTGTGCGATCGGCTCGGTGAAGGGCAATGTCGGCCATCTGGACGCGGCCTCGGGAGCCGCCGGGCTGATCAAAGCCGCGCTGATGCTGCGCAATCGCGAATTCGTGCCGAGTTTGCACTACGAGGCGCCCAATCCGCGGATCGCGTTTGAAGGCGGACCGCTTTTCGTCAACTCCGCTTGCGCGCCCTGGCCGCAAGGCCCGGAACCGCGGCGCGCAGGCGTCACGTCCCTTGGGGTGGGCGGCACGAACGTTCACGTGGTGCTGGAAGAGCCGCCCGCGCGCGTCGCGGTGGATGCGGCGCCGCGCCCGGAGCTGCTCACCCTCGCCGCCCGCTCGCCCTCCGCGCTCGGGCAGATGCGGGCAGAACTCGCAGACTATCTTGCGGCGAACCCGGACTTGCCGCTCAAGAACGTCGCCTTCACGCTTCAGCGCGGCAGGCGCCACTTCCCTCATCGGATCGCCGTCGCCTGCCGGGATCACGGGGACGCCTTGGCCGTGCTGTCCGAGCCGCACACGCCCCGTTTGAGCCAGGGCGAGGCGTCCGCCACACCGCCCTCGATCGCGTTCATGTTCCCCGGGCAGGGCGCGCAATATGTTGGAATGGCGCGGGGGCTATACAGGCGCTGGCCCGCCTTCCGCACCGAGCTCGACCGCTGCGCCGAGATTCTGTCAGGCGAGGGGATCGACCTCATCGACGCGCTATATGGCCCGGACGAAACGCCGAAGGCGGAGCGCCTCGCGCGAACCGGAACGGCGCAGCCAGCGATTTTCTCAGTATCCTATGCGCTCGCCCAATTGTGGCGGAGCTGGGGGGTGAACGCCAACGCCTATATCGGCCACAGCGTCGGCGAGTTCGTCGCCGCGTGTCTTGCGGGCGTGTTCTCGCTACCCGACGCACTGCGTCTTATCGCCGCTCGTGGACGGCTGATGCAGGAGCTCCCTCCGGGCGGCATGCTCAGCGTGCGCCTGCCGGAGGCCGAGGTCGCGCGCCTGATCGGCAATGGCGTTGCGATCGCTGCGATCAATAGCCCGACGAATGTCGTTCTCGCTGGACCGCACGAGGCCCTGCAGGCGATCGCGAAGCAGCTCGAGTCTCGCGGCGCCGCGCATCGCCTGCTGCACACATCGCACGCGTTTCACTCGCCGATGATGGACCCGATGATCGCGCCATTTGCGGAACGCGTGGCGGGCGTCACGCTTCGCGAGCCCGAGACTCCCTATGTCTCGAGCGTAACCGGAGACTGGATCCGCCCGGAGGAGGCGATATCCCCCGCATACTGGGCGAGACACGCGCGCGAACCCGTTCTCTTCGCCGCTGCGGTCAAGACACTCTCCCAGTCAACGCCGACGATGCTGTTGGAGGTTGGGCCGGGTGTGTCGCTGTCCACTCTGGCGCTGCAGACCGTGCGCAGTCTCGCCGGCCGGACCCTTAGCTCATTGCCCGAGGCGAGCGCCCAGTCGGGTGACGAAGAGACGATGCTCTCGGCGCTCGGGAAGCTCTGGGTCAACGGCGTCACGCCTGACTGGGCGGCCATGGAGAATGAGTCGGGCTCGCGCGTCTCGCTGCCGACATACCCATTCGAGCGCCGCCGACATTGGATCGACGCGCCGCCAAGGGGAGCCGCCGTCTTAGGCGAGCAAACTGTCGCGCCAGCAATTTCGTCGGCTCAGGAGGACATCGGGCCAACCCGTCCTGCGCCGGCTCAAAGCATGGGGGTGGAGATGGACGGAATTCGTGAGGGTGTCGCCGAAATCCTTCGCGACGTCTCGGGCGAGGCAATCGATCCGGCTGCGACTGCGACGTTCCTCGAACTGGGTTTCGATTCGCTCCTCCTCAGCCAAGTCGCTCAACAGCTTCTGCGCAGGTTCAGCGTCAGGGTCGCGTTCCGGCAGTTGCTCGGCGATCTGTCGACGATCCCGGCGCTCGAGCGCTTCATTCGCGCCGAGGCGCCCGCTTCCGCGAAGCGTCCAACGATGGCGCCCGCGCTCGGCGCGGCGGCGCCAGTCCTGACTTCCGCCCCGGCGCCAGCCCAACTGAAAGGGGCGGATGCGGGCGTCGCCGACATCATGCGCGCTCAGGTCGAGGCGATGTCGAGCCTCATTCAAAGGCAGCTCGATACCCTCAAGGGCCTCGGGCTATCGGCCGGCGATGGTCCGTCGCGGGCGGCGCCGGCGTTGGCGAGCGCGCCGGCGGAGGTTTCCGCTCCCTCCGAGATCCAACTGCCTTCGCGGTTCCAGGCCTATCGCGCCGGCGCGCGGGCAGTCGACAGCGGCCTCTCGCCCATGCAGAAGCGCCACATCGACGCGCTAACCGAGCGCCTGACCGCGAAAACGGCCGGCTCGAAGCAGCGCACGGCCGCGGCGCGGCCGACACTCGCGGATCCGCGCGCCGCTGCCGGCTTCCGCCGGGAATGGAAGGAGCTCGTCTACCCGCTGATCTGCTCCCGGTCGAGCGGCTCACGCATCTGGGACATTGACGGCAACGAATACATCGACCTCGTCAACGGCTATGGACCGACCGCGTTTGGACACTCGCCCGATTTCGTCATCGAGGCGATCAAGGAGCAGCTCGAAAAGGGTTTCGCGACTGGCCCACAGGCGGAACTGGCGGGCGAAGTCGCCGCGCTCTTCACCGAGATGACCGGCAATGAACGGATGACGTTCTGCAACACCGGTTCCGAAGCGGTGATGGCCGCGCTTCGCGTCGCGCGGGCGGTCACCGGGCGCGACAAGATTGTGATGTTCAACGGGGACTATCACGGCCAGTTCGACGAGGTCCTGGTGCGCAGCGTCCGGCGCGCCGGCGGTCCGCCGAGATCCGCACCGGTGGCGGCCGGCATTCTGCAGTCGGCGGTCGACAACGTGGTGGTGCTCGACTATGGCGCGCCGGAGTCCCTCGACTGGATCCGGGAGAACGCCAACGACCTGGCCGCGGTCATCGTTGAGCCGGTGCAGAGCCGCCATCCCGATCTTCAGCCGTTCGAATTTCTGCGCGCGCTTCGCGACATGACCGCGAATGCCGGCGTGGCGCTCGTCATGGACGAGATCGTCACCGGCTTCCGCACCCATCCCGGAGGGATGCAGGCCGTTACGGGAATCCGGGCCGATATGGCGACCTACGGCAAGGTGATTGGCGGCGGGCTGCCGATCGGCATCCTTGCGGGGAAGGCCAAATTCATGGACGCGCTCGATGGCGGCCAATGGAGCTATGGCGACGAGTCGGTTCCGGAAGTTGCGCCCACGTTCTTCGCGGGCACCTTCGTTCGCCATCCCCTGGTGCTCGCCGGCGTACGCGCGGTGCTGTTGCATCTGAAGGCGCAGGGCCCGGCGCTACAGATCGAGATCGCCGATCGCGCCGCCGATCTGGCGGAAAGGCTGAATGGGGTTTTCGCCAGCCACCGGCTCAAGGCGAAAGCCGAGCGTTATTCGAGCTTCCTCTATTTCAGCGTGCACGCGGATGGTCCGCTCGCCAGCCTCCTCTTCTATCACCTGCGCGACCGTGGCATCTACGCCCAGGATGGGTTCCCGCTGTTTTTGAACGCGGCCCACAGCGCCGACGACATCGCCCGTGTTGTCGCTGCGTTCGACGACAGCCTCAACGAGATGGCCCGGGGTGGGATCGTCGGCGAAGTCGGGACGGCCGCCGCAGCGGTCGAACCAGCGGCCGCCGCCGATGCGGTCGTGCCACTAACGGAGAGCCAGACCGAAATCTGGCTCTCCGCTCAGAACGGGGATGAGGCGTCCTGCGCGTTCAACGAATCCGTCACGCTTCGGCTGAACGGGCCGCTTGACCTCGACGCTTTGCGCGCCGCGATAGAACGGATCATGGCGCGGCATGACGCGCTAAGAGCACGGTTCAGCGCGACCGGGGAGACGATGACGATCTTCCCAGGTACGTCGCTCCCGTTTACCATCACCGATGCTTCCCGGGCGGATGGCTCGTCCGACGAGATTCTGAAGGCGTATTTACAGGCGGACGCGTCGACGCCGTTCGACTTAGTCGAAGGCCCTCCGATCCGGGCGCGACTGTTCAAGCTGTCCGAGACAGCCCACGCGCTTGTCCTGACCGCCCATCACGTCATTTGCGACGGTTGGTCAGTCAACGTCATCATAACCGAGCTGGCGGAGCTCTACGCGAGCCAGCGCGAACGGCGGCGGCCCGATCTTGAGCCGGCCCTACCGTTCAGCGAATACGCGCGGGCGAAGTCGGCCGGCGCGGACAATAAGGCTGACGTTGCGGCCTATTGGGCGGCGCAGTTTGAAACTCCGATTAGACCGATCGACCTGCCTGTAGACCGGCCGCGGCCGGAAACGAAGTCGTACGCCGGAGCGACCACCAGCCATCGGGTAAGCGCAAAGCTCACCGCGGCATTGAAGGCCGCCGGCGCCAAGCAGGGCTGCTCGCTTTTCGTGACGCTGCTTGCCGCCTTTGAGGCCTTGATGGGCCGCCTCGCGGGCGTCGAGGAATTGGTGGTCGCAGTCCCGACTGCGGGGCAATCGATGGTCGAGGACAAGGCGCTGGTCGGCCACTGCGTGAACTTCCTGCCCATCCGCGGCGGCTGGACGCGCGAGACGTCGTTTGCCGACCATCTGCGCGCGGTCAGCCGCCAGGCGCTCGACGCTTATGAGCGCCAGGACACCACGCTCGGCACGATCGTCCGGAACCTTACCCTGCCACGCGACATGAACCGGCTTCCGCTTACGGAGCTTCAATTCAACCTCGAGAAGTTGGCCAGCCGGATCGAAGCCGGTGGGATCACGATCGAGGCCGAGCCGAACCCGAAGGCTTTCGTCAACTACGATCTCTTCTGGAATGTGATCGAGTCCGCGGACGGCCTACGGATCGACTGTGACTATAATACCGACCTTTTCGACAAAACGACGATCGACCGGTGGCTTGCGTGCTACGAAGCTTTGCTAGGCGCGATCGTCGCCAACGCCAATGAGCGCGTCACGCGCGTCGCCTATATCCCCTCCGTCGATCGGCAGAAGATCGTAGAGAAATTCAATGCAACTCGGGCCGACTATCCGCGAGAGCAATGCACCCACGACCTGATCGAGAAGCAGGCGCGCGCCACTCCCGACGCCACCGCGCTGAAGTTCGACGGCGACACGATGAGTTACCGGGAGCTGGACGAATCGGCCAGTCGGCTGGCGCATCATCTGCGCGCTCGAATCGGGTCGGGCGGCGGCAGGATCGGCGTGCTAGTCGAGCGCTCGCCCGACATGGTCGTTGCGCTCCTGGCTGTCTGGAAGGCGGGCTTCGCCTATGTTCCACTCGATCCCGCCCATCCGCAGGCGCGGCTGCGCTATATCCTCTCTAACGCCGGCGTTTCCGGCCTGATCACGAGCGGCCTTCCTTCCGCGCTCGCGCTTGACGGGGACGTGGCCGTGGTCGACCTCGTGCGGGAGCGGCAGGCCATCGAGGACAGGCCGCTGTCAGCGCTCGTCTCGGGTCTGGATGCGGAGGCGACCGCTTATCTCATTTACACCTCGGGATCGACCGGAGCGCCGAAAGGCGTGGAGATCGGCCATCGCTCCTTGGTCAACCTGCTCTGTAGCATCGAGGCCAGGCCCGGCGTCGGACGGACCGACACACTATTTGCGATTACAACGATCGCCTTCGACATCGCCGCGCTGGAGCTTTTCACGCCTCTGATTGCCGGTGGGACGGTCGCCATCGCGAGGCGGGAGGACGTTTCAGACGGGAACCGTCTGCTCGCCGCCATCGATCGCTCGGGCGCCACGATCGTACAAGGGACGCCCGCTTCATGGCGGCTCATGCTCGAGGCGGGCTTCCACTCTCGGCCGGGATTCAAGATGCTGTGCGGCGGCGAGGCCCTGCCGCGCGATTTGGCGAACCAGCTGCTCGAGGGCGGCGGCGCGCTGTGGAACATGTACGGCCCGACGGAAACGACGGTCTGGTCTTCCTGTGGCGAAGTCCAGATAGGGAACGATTCGATCACGATTGGCCAGCCGATCGCGAACACCCAGCTGCATGTTCTCGATCGGTACGACCAGCCTGCGCCATTCGGGGTGTCCGGCCAGTTGCACATTGGCGGCGACGGGGTGGCCAAGGGGTATTTCCGGCAAGCCGACCTCACCGCGGAGAAATTCGTTCCCGATCCGTTTGTTCTAAGCCCCAGGCTGTACCGGACGGGCGATCTCGCACGGCGTCTTCCGAGCGGTGAAATCCAAATTCTTGGGCGAGCCGATACGCAGATCAAATTGCGGGGCTTCCGCATCGAGCTCGAGGAGATCGAAGCCGTGCTGTCACGGAGCTTCGGCGCCGCTGCGGTCGCGTTGCGTGAAGATGCGCCGGGCAAGCCGATGCTGGTTGGCTACTTGGTCAGGGCTCCGGCGGAGGACCGGTCGGACGAGTCATTGCGTGCGACGCTGGCCGAGGACCTCCCGGATTACATGATCCCCTCGATCTGGGTGCGGCTCGACTCCCTGCCGATGACGCCGAATGGAAAGCTTGACCGCGCCGCGCTGCCTGCGCCAGATATGGCGGCGCCGAAGGAACGGGCGTTTGCGGCGCCGCAGACGCCGCTTGAAGACTCGTTGGCGTCGATCTGGGCGGAGGTTCTCGGATCGGACCGTGTGAGCCGCGACGACGACCTGTTCTCGCTGGGCGCCGACTCGATCCGTCTGTTCCAGATCGCCGCGCGCGCCAACCGCCAAGGGATTCATCTCAGTGTGCGGCAGTTGCTCGACCATCGGACGGTAGCAGCGCTCGCGGCGGCTTTGGTGACGGAGGAAAGCGCGCCGTCCCCCGCGGGATCGCGGGCCAATCCGTTACGACGCCCGTATCCGGTGATCGCGAAGGGGCGTGTGGCGAGATGAGCGCGGGCCGGATGGCGGTAAGTCTGGAAGATCCCGAAGGGGGATGCGCCGAGATGAGCGCCGGTGGGATTGTTATAGGCCTGCATGATCGCGACGTCGCTGCGAAGGCGGAGTTGATTGCGCTTGTCGAAGCGCGACGCGCGGTCCGATACCCCACCTCCCTGTCGCAGCGACGCTTCTGGATACTCGACAAACTCGAACCGGGCAGTCCCGCGCTGAACGTCGCGGTGCGGTGGCGAATCGAGGGCAGTCTGCCGATCGAACTGATCGAAAAAGCCGTTGCGCTGATTGTTGATCGCCACGAAACGCTCAGGACTTGGTTCATCGAGAGCGACGGAGAGCCGTTTCAGGTCGCGGAGCCCGAAGTCTCGTTGCGCGTCCACTCGATCGATCTGTCGGCGCGGCCCGAGGCCGACGCCCTCGCGGAATGTGATCGCATCGCACGCGTTGAGGCGACGAAGCCGTTCAATCTGGCGATCGCGCCATTGATCCGCGTTACCCACGTACGGATGCGGCCCGACCTGGCGATTGTGCTCGTAACCGCACATCACGCCGTGTGCGACGGCTGGTCCATCGGGTTGCTGGCGCGCGAAATGGGCGCCATCTGCGCCGCTCTCCAGGCCGGGCGCCACCCGGACGTCCCGGCCCTTCAGATCACCTATGGCGACTACGCCGCCTGGCAAAGGGAGGTAGTGCTCGAAGACGGACTTGCGCCAGAGATCGCTTATTGGTCACGGACCCTCGAGGGCCTTGAGTTTTTCGAGCTGCCTGCTGATTTCCCGCGCAGACGAGCGCCGGGATCTTCCGGGGCGATTGAGTCTCTGCTCCTGGACCGAGCCCTCACGGACAGGCTCGGCGCCGTCGCTCACCAGCGCGGCTGCACGCTTTTCATGCTGGCGTACTCCGCTCTCGTCACGTTGCTGCATCGTTATACGGGCGCCACCGACATCGCGGTGGGCACCCAGGTCGTGGGGCGCTACCAGGTTGAGACGGAGGCCTTGATCGGGCTGTTCATCAACACCCTTGTGCTGCGAGCCGACTTGACGGGAGGGCCAACCTTCGCGGAGGTGCTGGATCGGTCGCGCGGCGTAATCATGGAAGCGCTCGAACATGAAGCGATGCCGCTCGAGAAGGTCATCGAGGTTCTGGGCCTGACGCGCCAGCAAGGCGACGGTAGTCTCTTCTCAGTGAATTTCATCTTCCAGAGGACCTTCATCGAAAACGCCGATTATGGGAAGTTCAAACTGGTGGATCTCCCATCCTGGTCGGCCGGCGCGTTGCACGAGCTGAACTTCTTCATGGTGGAGCGGCCCGAAGGTTGGCGTCTGTCTTGCGAGTTCAACACGGGCCTCTATCTGCAAGCTTCCATTGAGCGACTGCTTCGCCATTTGGTCAACATCCTGTCTGCGATCGCTGTCGAACCGGTCTTGCCGATTGCCGCCATTCCAATTCTCGACGCGAGCGAACGCCACCGCCTTGTGGTCGAATCCAACCAGACCGCGACTGAATATTCCCGCGATGTTCCGTTGCCCGAACTCATCGCGCGTCAAACGGCCAAGACGCCTGACGCGATCGCGGTCGTCGCGGGCGCGCAATCCCTCACCTATCGTGCTCTGGAGCAGCGCACGGACGCCCTCGCTCAGCGTTTGCTCAGCCTGGGCTACGGACCGAACGCGCGGATTGGGGTCTTCGTCAACAGGACCGCCGATCTCCTCATAGCGCCCTTGGCGATCCTGAAGGCGGGGAGCGCCTATGTGCCGCTCGACCCAACTTATCCGCCCGCGCGGTTAACTCAGATCATCGAGCAATCCCGGTTGGCTGCAATTGTGACGCAATCGGAACTCGTGCCAGCGCCCTTGCGGTCGGTCCCGATCGTTGCGATGGGCAACAGTTCCAGGCCAACGGAAGGGGCCGACGCGTCCCCACTGCCGTTGATTCAGCCGGAGGACACTGCCTACGTTATCTTCACCTCCGGCTCGACGGGTCGACCAAAGGGCGTGCAGATTGCGCACGGAGCCTTGAGCAACTTCCTTTGTGCGATGCGCGACGCCCCAGGCTTTTCCGCGCGCGACACCATAGCGGCGGTCACCACGATCTGCTTCGACATCGCCGCATTGGAACTGTTTCTTCCCCTCACAGTCGGCGCTAAGGTCGTGATCGCTGACGAGGAGGAAACGAAGGATGGCGTCCGGCTGGCGTCGCTTTTGAAGCGAGTGGACGCCACCGTTCTGCAAGCGACGCCTGCGACGTGGGAGCTGTTGATCGGGGCCGGCTGGCGTGGCGATCCGAAACTGCGGATGTTGTGCGGCGGCGAAGCGCTTCCCCGACATCTGGCGGATCGCCTGTTGGAACGCAGTCCTGAGTTATGGAACATGTACGGGCCCACGGAGACGACCATTTGGTCCTCGGTCAGGCGGATTACCAGTGGCGCCGATCCGATCCTGATTGGACCGCCGATCGCCAACACCCAGTTTTATGTTGCTGACGGTAATGACACGCTCGTTCCTGAGGGCGCTGTCGGCGAACTGCTGATCGGAGGCGACGGCGTCGCCATAGGGTATTGGGATATGCCCGAACTGACGCGTGAGCGTTTCCCGGCCGATTGGTTCCGCGGAACGCCCGGAGCGAAACTATACCGGACAGGCGACTTGGTTCGAATGCGCCAAGACGGTGGATTTGAGTATCTGGGGCGAAAGGACCAGCAGATCAAGCTGCGGGGTTTTCGGATCGAACTCGGCGAAATTGAGTCTGTCCTGTCGCGTCACGTCGCAGTCCGCCGCGCAGTCGCTGCGGTCAGCGAAAGCGCTTTGGGCGAAAGCGCGATTTCGGCTTATGTCGAGTTGCACGGCAGCGCCAGTGCCCGTCGCGAGCAGATCGTCGAAGCGCTCCGGGCCGAGGTTCGGGCGATGTTGCCTGCTTATATGCGGCCCCAGAATATTGTAGTTCTTGACGCCATCCCCCTGCTGCCCAACGGCAAGATCGACCGCAAGGCGTTGCCGGCGGCGGACTCGCAGAAGCAGCAGGACCGGACGCGGTTGCAACCCTTGGATGATTTCGAGGCTCGTCTCGCCAAAATCTGGTGCGAGATCCTTGGGGTCGAGTCCATCGACCCCTCCGCGGATTTCTTCGATCTCGGCGGTCACTCCTTACTCGCTGCCCGTCTGCTCGCCCGCGTTGAGGCGGCGACCGGGCGTCGGGTTGGCCTGTCGTCACTATTCGACTCGTCGGGCTTCAAGGCCTTCGCGAACCTGGTTCGATCCACCAATCCGCGGGACTTCGACTTCAGGCAGGTTGTGCGGATGGGGGCGCGGCAGGCGGAGCGAAGCATCTTCGCCATCAATAACACCGGCATCTTCCTCAAGCTGTCACGGCGTCTCAACGAAGATCTATCGATTGCGGCGCTGCAGCTCTTTGATCCCCGGATCCAAAGAGAAAACGTGCCCACCTCCGTCGAGGAGATTGCCGAAGAATACGCCCGGTTGATCCGCGAGGTTCAGCCCGTGGGTCCGTACGCCCTCCTCGGATGGTGCAATGGCGGCATGATGGCGTTCGAGACCGCTCGTCGGCTGGAGGCCGCCGGGGAGTTGGTATCTTGCGTCTTCATGATCGACGCGTGGGTGCCAAGGTTCCATGAACGTTTGGGCTGGCTCCGATCGAAGCTTGCGAATGTATCCTTCCGGACGGGATTGATTTTGACCGATTGGGGCAAAGTGCGTACGGGGCGGAAGGCCTTCTGGGAGTTCGTCACCGATCGGGAAATCGTGCGCCGCTTCTACCGCCCTCGGAAGGACAAGGTCACCCCCGACCCCGCCTATGCGCTAGCGCAGGCTTATGACGACTGGCTGCTCGGTTACACGAACGCCATATTGAGGGCTTACAAGCCGGAGCCGATTGGTGCCCACTTGACTGTGTTCCGCAGCGCAGGCGAGCCGTCCGGCCCGTTTCTCGACCCGAAGCTGGGCTGGGAAGGAATGGCTTCCAAGGGCGTCGACCTAGTCGTTGTTCCCGGGGATCACTATTCCGTTTTTGAGGAACCTGGTGTGTCTTTCATGGCGAAGTGCATCGAAGCCGCCATGGGGCCCATGCCGGTGAAGACGGACGCGCAACCGGAAGACCTAAAGCTCATGACGCAGTCTTAGCCGTCTGGCGGACTGCAGCGGGCCTTGGAATGGGGCGACGCTCCTCTCTAGGTCACGAACGGCGACAGTTACTCACGGCAGACCCTATCTGGCGAGCCAGAGCGCCCAAGAACCGTTGCCAACGTTAGACTGGATCGTCGTTACTGTGCGGATCTCCCGGGCGTTCCTGTCGGTAGCGGCCTGTAGCGTGGTCCTCGTCCTGGGAACTGTCTTGGGCATCCCTCTTATCCCGTATCTGCCGCCGCCTGGTGGCCAATTTCTAGTCGGAACGGCGCAGTGGAGCCTCGATCGCGAAGGTAAGGGTTCATTACCGTTGGCCCGCGGCGGTTGTCGCCTGTCGGCACGGCTCTGGTATCCGGCGGAGCCCAGCACCGGCAGCGGGCGCGCGCCATATGATTCGGCGGGGGCGGGCTTGTTGTCCGGCGCTCGCTGGGTTCGCACTAGCGCGACGGCGAATGCCGCGCTTTCGTCACGGCTCACCCGGTATCCGGTGCTTCTGTCGCTGCCGGGCTGGGACGGCGCCCGCGGCGAGAACACCGCGTTCGTACAGGATTTGGCGAGCCACGGCTTCGTCATTGCGGCGATCGGCTATGACGATCCAGCTTGTGCGGGCGTCGATATCTCATCGCGCGGCGCCGTGGCGACAGATATGGATTTTTCGTCGGAGGCTGCCTTCGAACGCACGCTCGCCGTCGCGCATGAGAAGATCGATAGGGTGGCCGAGGCCGCCTCACATGTCATCGACGCGCTGCAGGCGCTGGACGGCGCCGACCCGGCTGGCCGGTTCGGCGGCCGGCTTGACCTCAATCGTCTCGGGGTGGTGGGATATTCGCTCGGCGGCGCGATCGCCATGCAATTGTGCGGGCGCGATATGAGGGTGAAAGCAGCGGTCAACGTCGACGGGTGGTTTTTCGACGCGGTGCCGGGCGGATGGATTAAACAGCCGTTGATGATCATCGGCGATGACGCTCCAATGCCCCCCCCAACGGACCTCGACAGCCTGGATCCCGAGCGCCGTTATCCGGCCGTACTCGATTACGCGCACGACCGGCGTCTGATGGACGCCTTCGGGGAGCATGGCGGCGTATTGGTCACCGTCCTTGGCAGCAGTCACCTTGATTTTTCCGACGCCGCCTATCTCAGTCGCATCACTTTGCTCGAAGGGCGACGGCCAGACGGCGCCATTATACGGACCGCGGCGGATTACTCGGCGGCGTTCTTCGGGCAGGTCCTGAACGGCGAGACATCGCCGCTGTTTTCCAACCCGCCTCCGGGCGTGCGGTTGCAGAGGTGGGACCGTTCCGCGCACAAGGTAGGCGGGAATTGACCAGACCCACCGCGGGGTTTCGGCTCCCAGCGGCATGCGAGAAATCGAGGCTGGAAACCACCTATCCCCAAGAAGTCGAGAAACCTGGAGCGCTATCGTGATCCCCGCCTCGAAAATCGACGATTCGCTGCCGCCAACGACCGCGCTGATCGACGCCGAGGCCGCGCTTTTTCGGGACGCCTTCGATCGGCGGTCTTTCGCCTTCAGGCACCGGCTAGCGAACCATCCGTTGTTCACTATTCCCCGGCTGGCTGATGCCGCGCAAGCAATTCTCAACAAGGGCGGAGGGGGACGATTTGTTGCATTTGACGCGAAGTTGTTTGGGGCCGATACGCGCTTCGGAACAATGTTGCCGAGCGATCAACTGACGGAAAGCGTGCGCCGCTTGGCCACTGGGCGCACCTGGCTGAAGATTTCCAGCGCCAACGACGCGGACCCCCGCTATGCTGATGTGCTAAAAGAGTTCATTCACGATATCGGAAGCCTCGCCGGCCACGATTTGTCCTCCGAGATCACGTGGTCGTCGCTGACAATATTCATGGCGTCCCCGGGCATCATCACTCCCTATCACATCGACCACGAGTCGAATTTCCTGCTTCAAGTGCAGGGCGAGAAGGATGTCTGCTTATTCGATCAAGACGATCGTGACGTCTTAAGCGACATTGAGATCGAGAGATTCTACGCTGGAGATGTCGAGGCAGCGCGCTACAAGCCGGATCTGCAGGAGCGGGGCACTGTCTACCATTTGACCCCAGGGATAGCGGTGCATCATCCGCCGCTTGCGCCTCATTTGGTGCGCAATGGCGATAGTGTGTCGGTCAGCGTAAGCATTGGCTTCTGCACGCGAGCGCTCGATCGTCGAGCGAAGGTTTATCAGTTTAATGGTCTCATGCGCCGCGCCGGTCTGCGGCCTACGCGGCCAAGCCGATCGAAGTTCCGGGACCGCGTTAAGGTGGGCGTGCTTGAAATGGCGACAAAGTCAAACGCGGTCAGCCGGGAAGATATCCTATTTTCGGGCCTTAGACGGATCTCCAGGCCCTTCCGGCTGGTCAGGAAACGCGAAGAGTCTTGAGACGCAAGTGTCCGGGACGGACAGTTGCAGCGCGGCTATCCGATATCCAGGCGTGTTAAAGGCTGTCCTCATTTGAGCCAAGCCAGGCGCAGACCAGATGCAGACCGGCGAGGAAATTGCGGGCGGTTTTTTCGTAGCGCGTCGCGATGCTTCGGAACTGTTTGATGCATTGTAAGAAACGCTCGATGAGGTTGCGTTCGGCGGAAGTTCCGAATCGGTGAACGTCGAAATCGGGCTGCGGCTCAGCGCGACAGGATGACAGTAAGATGGGCACTGATCTCAATACATCCCGTGATTATACTGTATCGCAGGTTGGCTCGGATATAATTGGCAAACCTCCCGTCGTTCCACCTGAAATACTTATCTTCTTTCATATTCCAAAAACCGGGGGCACCACCATGGACGCCATCCTCGGTCGGTGCTTTCCGGGCTCCCAGCGGTTAGACAGCGCCATGGCCGACACCCGGTCCGCGTTGTCCATTCGACCTCGCGAAAAGATTGAAGCGAAATATCACGCTCTATCGGCTGCGGAGAGGCAAGGCATTCGGTGCCTCATGGGAACACACTATCCGTTCGGTATCCACACAATGCTGGACCGCCCGGCAAAGTATTTTACCGTCGTTCGTTCTCCTGTGGACCGATGTATATCGCACTTCCTGGACAGTCGTACAGTAGAGTATCAGCCGTTTTACCATCGTATTAAGGATATGACTTTTGAGGAATACCTTGATTCTGGCATCGGGATCGAGTCTTTAGATTGCCAGGTGCGGTATCTGAGCGGTTGTCCCGAACTCGATGTTACTCGGCATCCCGCCGGCGGACGGATCTCCGCGCCGCCCGTCGAGCAGCGTCACCTCGAATTGGCGAAGCGCAATATCGAGCAGCACTTCATCGCAGCGGCGCCGTTGGAAAAGTTCAACTCTCTGTTGCTGATGTTGCGTGCGCTCTATGGTTGGAATTTGCGGCAATTGCTTCACGTCCGCCACAAGGTTCATAACGAGGGCTCTTTAGGGCTCATATCGCCCCTTAGTCGTAAGCGAGTGGAGGAAACGAACCGGTACGACACGCAGCTCTATGAATGGGTGAGAGCTCGATTTGCCGAGCAAGTACGGGAGATGGAGCCTGAATTGTCGCGCGATCTGCAGAAATTTGAGATCCTAAACGCCGTTGCGCAGCGGGTGCGGAGGACTACTCCGGGGTTTTTTGCCAAGCCGATTGGTGGTATGATAAACCACCGGCCGCACTGACGAAACGGCATTTAGGTACCCACGGGTGAGGCGCAGCCGGACTGTTGGTCAGAGGTCTTGCGCAGATCAACACGGGCGAAGTCTGTAATGGCCCTGCGTTTAACCACGAAGACGAAGGCGAGCCGGTCGCCAGCGCATGTTCCGTGGTTTGTATCCGGACTTTGCTTCGGCGCCGCCGCTGCGCCTCCTGGCAAGCGGCTCGGCTATACAACGGCGACGCGACGGCGACACGGTCCGCGCACGAACGGCACACCACCTTTCCCAGCGACTATCCGGTCATGTTTTGGCTCGATCGGAGGCCAGATTGCTGTTCGACCTCGGCGGCAACGTAGGAAACAGATACCTTTCGTTTAGAAAGTATCTGGCCTACCCGGAGGATTTTACTTGGCTGGTCCATGTATTCCGGCGGTGATTGCTCTCAGCCCCGCCGTAGCTCACGAAGAAGCGGCATTTGAAGTTCACCACGAACTTCGAGCGGCGTGCTGCAGGTGCTGGATGACTGGAACGGTTTTCTCAAGCGTGCGGCGCGCTTACCTCGTCATGTGCTCATCAATAGAACCTCTGTCGGCGACCAAATGGATATGGTGACTCTGTGCGCCAGCGGCGTGTCGTTCGACCCGTACTATATTTTCAACCGGCAATCCTTTGTGGACGCCTTTGTCGATCTTGGGTATCGATTGGTAAACGAGTGGCGGGTTCCGGACCTCGATTGCCAGATCCCCGATCATCCCGCGCATTCGCTGGATGCGTTCAGTGGCTCTTATTTTGTTCTTGATGGGCCAAATCCCTGCGGGCGGACTGGCGCCATCACCGGACTGAGCGGTCGCCAGTTGCGGCCCGGACCAGAGATGCGATGAGCGACGCCGCCGGCGATCCACAGATCGGCGGACTGAGACGGAGCGCCCTGAAGGGGGCGTTCGTCACCGGTCTGGCGCAAGTGGTGAAGGTAGCCGTGCAATTCGGCTCTGTGATAGTTCTGTCGCGATTGCTGGCGCCTGGAGATTTCGGCCTCTTGGCGATGGTCACGCCGATCTACGGGCTAGCGTCGATCTTCCGGGATCTCGGCCTCAGCCATGCGACGGTGCAGAGCTCTGAGATCGGGCCAGCCCAGAGCAACGCCCTCTTCTGGCTTAATATCGCGATGGGTCTGTTGCTGGCGGTTCCGCTGATATTCGGCGCGCCAATCGTAGGCTGGTTCTATGGCGACGACCGGGTCGTCGGGCTGACCCGGGGGTTCGCGGTTCTGATCGTGATCATGGCGGCGGGGGCTCAACAGATGTCTCTGCTCAACCGGAATATGCGATTTGGCTTTCTGGCCGGGCTCGACGCTTTTTCGGCGCTCTCGGGCTTCCTCGCTGCCGCGCTCCTTGCGGGCGTCTTTCGCAGCTATTGGGCCCTTTTCGCGGGCATGGCCGTCAGCGTGGCGACGGGTGTGGTCGGCGCATGGATTGGTTCCGACTTCGTGCCCGGCTTGCCGCGGTGGGACTCGCGCGTGGGGCGAATGGTCCAGCTTGGGGCCGGGATCACCGGCTACAACGTTTTCACCTTCATTGCGCGCAACCTAGACAGCGTGCTGATCGGCCGCGTCTGGGGCGACGCCTCGCTCGGCTTATATGATCGGGCAAATCGATTCCTGATGTTTCCGCTGCTTCAGATCAATGCTCCGCTTGCCCGCGTGATGCTTCCGGTTCTGGCGCGTCTACGGACCGACGGGGAGCGGTACCGCTCCGCCTACCTGCGGGCGGCGAACCAGCTCCTGTTGGTCACGCAGCCGGGTATCGTATTTGCCCTCGCATGCGCGGACATCCTGATTCCGATGCTGCTCGGGGAAAAATGGCGCGGCGTGGTGCCGATCTTTCAGTGGATGGGCCTCGCGGCGGTGGTGCAGCCGTTCAGTCTGACGATGAACTGGCTGTTCATCAGTCAAGGCAAGGGGGGAGCCTTTTCCTGGTTCGGAGCCTTCAATGCGGCGACTTGCACGCTAGCTTTCTGCGCCGGTCTTCCCTGGGGACCGATCGGCGTCGCCGCGGCTTATTCCATCTCGCAAGTTCTCCTGCGACCGCCGATGGCGTTCTGGATGGCGACGCGAACGGGTCCGGTGAGGCTGGGCGATCTCTACGGCGTCGCGGCGGCGCACGGGGCGGCGAGCGCCGTCGCTTTCGCGGTGATCGTCATCGTGCGCCGCTCCGTCGCCCTCGATGGAATTCCAGCCCTGATGTCGCTGTTTTGTCTTTCTTACGCGGTCTCGGTCCTGGTGGTCGTCCTCACGCCATCCGGCCGCACGGCGATGCGCGAAAGCCTCTCCGTGGCAGCCGCCCTGGTATCTCCAATGATGGGCGGCGTGTGGGCAAGGCGGACTTGAGGTTTCCGATCGGGACGGGCGGGTGTGGTCCGCAGGAAGAACCGCAAGACCGGGCGACCGATCGTGCGCTTGAGGGCTTTCTCCCTTCATTCCGGGCCCGAGGTTTGCGAGGGTAGACATGTCTGAGCTTCTCGAAATCCCGAACGTGGGCCGAACGCGGGACGAAGGGCCCATGATGGCGCTTGATCGCGACGAGTTCCATGAAAAGTTCAATCGGCGGCACTTTGTCTTTCGGCACCATCTGGCCGATCACCCGCTATTCAAGCTGCCCAGGCTCATCGAGTTGGCGCGCAACACCGCCGCGACGCGCGCGGACGATCTCTACTATGATGCCGGCGTCAAGGACATCGGGCAGCGCTGGGGCGTTTCGCCAGTGCCGTTCCCGGTCGACGAGACGATAGACCGCATCCAGAATGCGGGTGCGTGGATCGTCCTAAAGCGCGCGGAGAACGATCCAAGCTATGCGGCCGTCCTGGACCGCTGTATGTCGGACGTCCTCGAAGTTAGCGGTCGCGAGCTCGCGCGCAGGATGCGCCGCACGGAAGCGATCGTATTCATCACGTCGCCGAACCGTCTGACCACCTATCATATCGATAGCGAGAACAACTTCCTGCTGCAGTTGAGCGGAACCAAAGAGATCAATCTGTTCCGGGCCGAGGACCGCGAGGTCACGACCGAGCAGGAGGTCGAGCGCTTCTACTCCGTCGACACCAATTCCGCGATTTATAAGCCGCACCTCCAGCACCGCGCCGACGTGCTGACGCTGGAGCCGGGTATCGGTGTGCACATTCCGGTGAACGCGCCGCATTGGTTGAGGAACGGCGACAACATCTCGATATCAGTCAGCATCAACTACCACAGCTACGATAGCGAGCGGGCGGCGATTTATCGGACCAACTACTATCTTCGCCGCATCGGCTTAAATCCCACGCCGCCCTTCCGTTCCCCCATGCTCGACGAGTTGAAGCGGCCTGTCGGCGTGATGCTTGGCCGCGTCAATGACCGTTTGCGTTTCCAATTGCGTAAACGTTAGCCCTCGGCATGAGGAACGCGTCTGGCGCCGATGGCTCTCCGTTGCGTGAGCACTCTGTCTGCCTAACAATGTCGTCTCGTACATTGAAGCTGACTTTTGTCAGTTGAAGGAGGGAGCACGAGAGGAGAGCGTCTGTCCTGCGCCGCCGGCTACGCCCGACACACACGGATCAGGATTGACAATGGAAGCGCCAGCGTTGCGCGGGCCCCCAAACTTTGCTGACGCGCGTGAGCGCCGGCTCACCCGCCTCAGTGAATGCGAAGCTTTTCAAATCCTGAGTGATGCCTTCACCGGTCGCTTTGATGAAAGCTTCGCCAAGCGTCCAGTAGCGGTAGAACAGCGCCGTCCGTGTATTCCCGTCTGGGTGGGCGGCGAGGCTGGCGAACGGTTCGCGCGCAAACGCCGTTCTCGCAACGGCCATAAGATCAGAGAGTTCCCGGCGCCGTTCGACGTCGACTCCGACGGAGCGTCCAGCCACCGCAACGGAGACGCAGCCGCGGGTGTGGCTTATGTTGAATTGCACCGTAGCGCCTCGGTCATCTTGATCGAGGCGGGGCTTTCCGTTAACGTCGGCGTTGAAGCGCAGCGCGCGGGGCGCACATCCCAACATTGGTCCCAGTAGGTGGCGTAGTCCGGTGTGGGCGGCGGCGAAAGCCCAGCGGTCGGCCTCGAACCGGAAACTGGCCACACGCATTCGTTCGTCATCGCTGAGCGCATCTAAAAGATTTGGCTTGCTGAACATTTCTGGCGCGCCGGTCTCTGGCGCGCCGAACCACAAGATGAGTTCATTCTCGCTTGGCGCTCTCGGTTCGTCTGTGAGCGAAGGAACGATGTAAATCTTGAGCGGCTCTGAAACAGGAAGTTCTACCGCCCATGCCCACGCGATTTCCGCAGGCGGCGTAGCGACGGTTCGGATAAAAGTATCGGTGCTCACAGCGCTTCCGAGTCGTCCACGTTTCTACCACAAACGAAAGGGGGGACTGTCAAAAATGGCGCTTCGATATGGATTGCGTGCTCGCCTGAAATTGCTGGCTCGTACGCGATCGGCGGGAAAGAACAAGCAGATTTTGCCTAGTTTCGGCTATTGGAGGCACCGATGCGAAGTGCGGGAGGTCCGTGGCACAGCGGCGGATCGGAGCGCAACGTTTCTTCGCCAGTTCCTTCTCCGTCAGCTATCAAGCAGGAGATACATGAGACGTTTCCGCGGCGCCGCGGAAACGTACGTTGTCGTGGCTTGAATCGAGATGAGGTTGCTTTCATATGTCCGGCCAATTTATGCGGCACAGATTCCTGCCGCTCGGGTCGTGTCCCCTCTGACGGTGTAGCTCGGCGGGAGCAAGCCGCTTGCGAGGCGCGCTTTTCATAGCGCTGTACCGAGCGAGCGGGTTACGGGGTCATCGGCGCCGGTAGGATCGGGTTGCGAATCAAGACCGCAACCGAGGAACGTCCAATGACCGATGAGATGATGAGCCTTCGCGCGGGTGTGGAGTAGACCCCGACAGCGACGCTTTGCGCGAGATGATCGGCTTCGCCGCCGAGCGGCTGATGGAGATGGAGGTTGGCGCGAGGAGCGGCGCTGGCTTTGGAGAGCGATCCGCCGATCGCCTCGCCCAGCGCAACGGCTGTCGCGACCGGGACTGGGAGACGAGAGCCGGAACGGTCGAGCTTCGCATCCCGAAGCTGCGCAAAGGCACGTACTTTCCGAGCTTTTCGTGAGCCTCGTCGGATGGCCGAGAAGGCGCTGACCGCCGTTATTCAGGAGGCCTATATATCCACAGCGTCTCGACCCGCGCGGTCGACGACCTAGTCAAGGCGATGGGCGATACGGAGTATCGAAGAGCCAGATCAGTCGCTTGTCCGAGGAAAGCGACGGGAAGGTGAAGGCCTTCTCGACCATCCGATCGAGGGCGACGGGCCGTATCTGTGGATCGACGCCACTTTTGTGAAGATGCGCGACAACGGCTGCAACGTATCCGCAGCGGTGATCATCGCGGTCGGTGTCGACAGCGACGGATGGCGCGAAGGGCTGGGCATGGACATCGGCCCTTCGCAGGTTGAGACCTTCTGGACCGATTTGCCTCACGTGAGCTCCGGCGGCGCGGCTTGCGCGGCGTAAAGCTTGTCGTTTCCGATGCCCACGAAGGCATCAAGGCGGCGGTCGCCAAAATCATGCACGCCGGCTGGCAGCGCTGCGTTCACTTCCTCCGCAACGCGCTCGCTCATGCCGGCAAGAGCGGCCGGCGCGTCGTCTCCGCCTTCATCGCCACCGCCTTCGCCTCAGGCACGACGCCGCGGCGAGTCCGCAGTGGCGTAAGGTTGCCGACCAGCTGCGCCTCAAGCTGCTAAAGCTCGCCGACCCTGATCGACGAAACCGAGCCCGAACCGGTACCAACGGTAACGGTCCGGCGTAGGCCGCAGCGGCCGGCGCTTGCGGTTGAGATCAGCGCTCCTTGCACAGCGGTATTTCCCGATGGATCTTGATCAGCTCGACGAGGCTGTCGACGCCGTTGTCGGTGAAGGCCATGACGCTTTCGTCGCCGAGGCCGAGCACCCAGATGAGGCCGTCCTCGGGCTCCACCTCGATGGCGACGTCGTAGAGGAAGTCGACGTCCTCGCCGAGGTCTTTGGCGACGCGGTCGATGGTCGTGACGCGGGAGACCTTGTTGACGTGCATGGGTCAGGCCGCGAGCGCGGCGATGGCTGCAGGCTGCGGCCGCCAGTTCCAGGGCAGCAGTTCGTCGAGCCGATGCGCGGGGATGGCCGGCGATGCGTGAGAAGACCTCGGCGAGCCAGGCTTGCGGATCGACGTCACGGCGACGAGTCCAGGTTAACGGGGTTTGGCGTCGAGGATGGCTTTGAGCTGGTCTATGCTCCAGGCGGCGACTTTTCGGGCCGCTGAAAGCTCCGCGTTGCGTTCGAAACTCGAGAGGGAGCGCGAGGACACAATCGCCGCCTTTGTCGATGATCCAGCGCTATCAGCGCCGGTTTCTCGGTTTCGACGAAAGATCATATCGATGTACGCGCGCGGCATGCGCGGGGCCATAATCGCACCGATGGAGGGCGAGTATGGCGATCAAGAAGGACACGCTGGACGATCTTTTGGCGGGCCGCGACCCGAAGGCTGTGTTTTCGAAGGACGGGCTTTTCGATGAGCTGAAGAAGGCCCTGGCGGAGCGTGTGCTGAACGCCGAGCTTGCCGATCATCTCGACAACGAAGCCGCCGAGGGGTCGCGGAACCGTCGCAATGGCTATTCGAAGAAGACGGTCCTGACCGAGAC
>DASXES010000093.1:0-14343 GCA_036489975.1 Roseiarcus sp. | reverse complement strand
GCGCGGGTCCTTCAGCGCCGAAAAATGATCGAGAAGACTCTTCGCAGGCGAAGTGGACATCACGGGCTCCGATTCGTCGAAGCCCTTTGAGAATCACATTTCCTAAGCGCCCGCCCGCGTTAACCTGAAGAGATCGCCCTGTGAGACCGGCCTGTGGGCCTTGTGAAGCGCGCTGGCATGCGCTATGCGTGTTGAATCGAGTTTCGGCCGGATGACTTGGCCTCGCCGCGCGCTATGCGTCGGACTGACGACCTTCTTCCAAAATCTCGGTCACTATGGGCTGGTTGCGCGATTGCTCGGCCCGCCTACACACGCACCTGAAAGAAAGTGTCATGACGCAAGGAACCGTAAAGTGGTTCAACGACCAAAAAGGCTTTGGCTTCATTCAGCCGGATGACGGCAGCAAGGATGTGTTCGTGCACGTCAGCGCCGTCGAGCGGGCTGGCATGCGAAGCCTTGTCGAGGGACAGAAGGTCTCTTACGAAATCGTCGCGGATCGAAGGACCGGCAAGTCTTCCGCGGATAATCTGAAGGCCGCCTGACTGGCGCCTCCCCTCTCCATATCGCTTTGACCACGGATGTACTGGCAGAGCTTTTGTGGTTTGGGACCCCGCGTGCGGTTTGCTGTGCGCGGGGGTTTTTGCTGATGGATTTCGTTTAGCGGCAAGCGCACAAGATGCGACGAGGTCGGTTCGCGGCCGCCCGTGATAAGACGCGAGGCGCGGAGCCGCTGGCGTCAGTAAGGGACCTTTGTCACACGCTCTGACAAGAGGGCGGGAAAGGCCAAATCATGACCCCCCACAAATTCGCGATCGGGCAGGCTGTGGACTTCAACAGCAGGCTCCCGTCGACGTCAAAGCCTAGGGGTCCTTTTGAGGTGGTGAGCGTATTGCCGGCTGAGGGAGGCGATTCCCCCACCTATCGCCTCAAGAGCAAAGTCGAGCCTTTCGCGCGGGCCGCCAAGGAAACCGACCTCGTCGCCATTGAATTTTCGCCGGGTGAACAAACGGCAGCGGCGCTGTGGGCCAATCCCGTGTCTGGACGCTGGCTGCCGGTCCGATCGCGCTGATGAGCGGGTTTCGCAGTCGCTTCGGATCAAGGCGATTACGCGCGAAGCCTCCCGCGGAGGCGTGAGGCTCGGCGAGGGCGAAAAAAGCACGACAAAGAACTCGACGATCGGCCGCTTTCGGGATTTGCCCTGGCCATCATTTCGCCGGCCGAGCGTGGTGGCGCGATCTCAATCTCGGCGAGAAGCCCTCCGCGCCTCGCGAAACGACAGGAGGCGCCGCGTCTCCTCATCCCACAGCGCAAGACGGACGCAAACAAGACTGCGCCACAGGGTGAGCCGGCCGACCTCGCCAAGCTCCGGATAGGTCCGCAAGACATCGGGAAGCCGATAAAAGGGAATGCCGCTCGACAGGTGGTGTACGTGATGCACGCCTATATTGGCGCTGAACCAGCGCAGCGGCAGCGGCAAATGATAGTGCGAGCTGCCGCTCAGCGCCGCTTCGGGCTGGCTCCAATCGGTCGTCCCGTCCCAGGTCGTCGCCTCGAATTGATGCTGCACATAGAATACCCACACGCCCATCGTCGCCGCGAGCACGACAATCGGCAGATGGACAATGAGGAATGTCGTCAAGCCTACGTAAAGGATCAGAGGGCCGGCGGCGAGCAGGAGACCGGCATTGGTCGTCATCGTACTGAGCCACGGCATCAGGCCCTTGCGCATGAAGCCGACCGGCAGCCGGTTCTCCAACAGAAACACGTAGGTGGGCCCTATCCCAAACATCACCAGCGGATGGCGGTAGAGCCAATAGACGAGCCGGCCGCGCCAATCGCGGTTGAGATATTCGCGCACCGTCAGCGTCTTTATGTCGCCAATGCCGCGCCGGTCGAGGTTGCCCGATGTCGCGTGATGAATCGCGTGACAGCGCCGCCAATGATCGTAGGGCGTCACCGTCAAGACGCTGATTGTACGGCCCACCCAGTCGTTCGCAAGCTTGCTTGGAAAGAACGAACCGTGGCCGCAATCGTGCTGGATAATGAACAGGCGGATGAGCAGCCCGGCGGCGAGCGGCGCCAGGGCAAAAGAGAGCCAGTACTCGCCATGACGCGACGCAAGCAGCATCGTGGTCCAGACCGCGACAAATGGCGGGAATGTGACCGCGAGCTCGAAGACGCCGCGCGCCGCGCTCGCCTGGCGGTAGGGGACGAGCGCTCTAGCCCAATCGCGGGCCGTCAACGCTGCGCCACTCGTTTCCGTCACCGACATTCTGCAACCTCGGCACAATATCCGCTTTGTAGAAAAGCGTCGTCAAGCGGCGGGTCGACTGCGCCGGGGGAAGGATCAAGGCGATCCTCTCGCGTTTCGCCCAAGAGCGCAACGCCAGTCTCAAGCGTTCCTCGCGGAGGCCTTGGAACGAGTGCGAGCAAGCCACTATAGACTCGGACCCATCAAAAAGCGATGATGATTCGCGCCTTGGGTCGGGAAATTGACAAGCAGGCGCGGTGTCCGGCGCGACCTCATGCGGCAAACGTCTCGCCGTGAGCCGACGCTCACTGCGTCAGCTCGAACCGCGCCGTGATGGTGACGGTCAGCTTGTCCTCGCCCGCCTCGATCGGTGTCGGCGCGCGGGCGCTGGCGGTATAGGCGCGGGAAAAGGCGATGGGCTGTTGGAGGCCGCCTTCCTCTGTGAGCGCCATGAGTCGGCCGATCCTGGCGCCGCCCGCGCTGGCGTAAATCTCGGCTTTCCGTCTGGCGTCGGCGACCGCGAGCGGACGCGCCTTGTCGAGCAGTGCGCTGGGATCGTTGTGGCCAAAGCCAATGCCATAAACGGAGTTGGCGCCGGCAGTCACCGCCTTGTCGAGGAGGGCGCCCAGGCGCGCGATGTCGCGGACGATCACCGTCACGTTGTTGCTCACGCTATAACCGGTGATCGTCGGCGCGGCCTCCTGGCCGTGAGCGGGCTGCGAGAACACCGGCGAAATCGACACCTCGGTCGTCTGGATGTCAGCGGGAGCGATCCCCTCCGCCTTTATGAGCGAAACGAGCGCACTGGCGGCTTTGACGTTGGCCGCCATCGCCTCGCTCGCGGTCTTTCCGGCGCTAGTCACGCCAAGCGTCACCCGGGCGAAATCGGGCGCGGCGGTGACGCCGCCCTGGCCGCTGACCTCGACCCAGCGATCGTTGGCGCTGTCCGTCATGCGGTTCTCCAGCGCCTGCGCCGGCGCGACGGCGGCGAGCGCCGTGAGGCAGGCGATCAAACACAACCCTAGGCGCATCTTTCCCTCCAGGCTCCTTTTGGACAGGTCACGCTTCTAAGTCGGACTTCGCCGGCGAGCCAACGCAATCCTGCTTGGATATTGTGATTTTGCAGGATTTAAGGCGAAAAGACGCCGACGAGGGCTACAGGAGAGGCGACGAGAGTGGTCAAATCTGGCGTACGTGGCTTCGGACTTGACAGGCGCCGCGGGAGGCGACGAGTCTGATCTTTCGCCCGCCGGCGGGCGAAAGATCACGCCTGCGCCAAGGGAGGAGAGACCCCCCATGCCGATTGATCGGATGGATCATTTCACCATTCTGACGACGGACGCCGAAAAGACTGTCGCCTTCTATAACGACATGCTCGGGTTCACGTCCGGGCCGCGCCCGTCGTTCTCTTTCCCCGGCGCATGGCTCTACAACGACGGCAAGGCGGTGCTGCATGTCGTGGAAAGGCCTTCCATTCCGGAAGGCGGCGGCGTGCTCGATCATATCGCCTTCTGGGGCAAGGACGCGTCGGCCTACGTAGCCAAGCTCGAGGAGCGCGGAATCAAATACGATCTGAGGCGGTTGCCTGAGAACGGTCACGCGGCGGGTTTGTGGCAATTGTTCTTCTTCGACCCAAGCGGCGCGCGGGTTGAGATCGACTTTGCCGCGAGTGAGACAGTGGAAGGGCAGGGGCCCGCTTAGTTCCGTTTTAGCGGCGCGCCCTTGTCTTTTCAGCGTCTTAGGACCCCGTTTAGTTCCGTGCTCCTGCGAGGCCCTCGTGAGCTATAAGAAATGCGCGCGTCTCGGCGCCCCAACGTCCGGGTCCGAAACGGACCGCTTGCGCCTCGTGCGCTTGCCACCGAGCCCCGTCCGCCGCTAAGAGCCGCGACCGAAAGCGGGACGTCTCTTTGCGCAACAATTCCATCGTTCAGATCGGCCAGGGGCCGCTTGCGGCCCGGTTCGGCCCCACGCTGCCGTTTGCGCTCATAGCCGGGCCCTGCCAGCTCGAGAGCCGGGCCCACGCGCTCGAAATGGCAGAGGCCCTGAAGGAGATCGCCGCGCGTCGCGCCATTGGCCTCGTCTTCAAGTCGTCCTTCGACAAGGCCAATCGGACCTCGGGCTCGGCCGCGCGAGGGGTGGGGCTTAAGGCAGCGCTGCCGATCTTCACCGAAATCCGCGAGACGCTGGGCCTGCCGGTGATCACCGACGTGCATGAGAGCAGCCAATGCGCGCAGGTCGCGGAAGCCGTGGACGCATTGCAGATCCCGGCGTTCCTCTGCCGCCAGACCGATCTTCTCATCGCCGCGGCCGAGACCGGGCGGCCGGTCAACGTCAAGAAGGGGCAATTTCTCGCGCCCTGGGACATGAAGAACGTCGTCGCCAAGCTCGACGCTGCGGGCGCAGCCGACATTCTGGTGACGGAAAGGGGCGCAAGCTTCGGCTACAACACGCTTGTCTCCGACATGCGCGCGCTGCCGATCCTAAAGCGCGAGACCGGCGCGCCGGTCATTTTCGACGCCACCCATTCGGTCCAGCAGCCGGGCGGACAGGGGACCGCCTCGGGTGGGGAGCGCGCTTTCGTCAGCGTGCTGGCGCGGGCGGCGGTCGCGGTCGGCGTGGCGGGCGTGTTCATCGAGACCCATCAGGATCCCGACCGCGCTCCTTCCGACGGCCCCAATATGGTGCCGTTGAAGGAGTTCGAGGCGCTCGTCGCCGAATTGCAGGATTTCGACCGGCTCGCGAAGCGAGGCGCCGGCAGCGCCTGACGAACCTCGTCATATGACGGTCGCACGAGACGGATATGCGCGAAGACGGGCGCGATGGACAAATATCTCTTCAGCTACGCGACCGCGAGCGATTCGCCGATCAAAGCGCGGGCTGACCAGGCTCATCCGCGGTCGTGTCTCCGCTGTGCCTTTGCCGGGCGTCTGTCGTTGCGCTCCCAGTGGGCGGGCGGCGACAACGATTGAGCGACGGCCCTGGGTTACCCGCGGCCCCGATAGGGAGCGACCCCCTGCTCGGGGATCCACACTCCTTTCGGCGCCTTGCCGCTCCGCCAGAAGACGTCGATCGGGATGCCGCCGCGCGGAAACCAGTAGCCGCCGATTCTGAACCAGCGCGGCTTGAGCGCGCCGACGAGGTCCTTGCCGATGCGCACGGTGCAATCCTCATGGAAAGCGCCATGATTGCGGAAGCTCATGAGGTAAAGCTTCAATGATTTCGATTCGACGAGCCATTTGTCCGGCGCGTAGTCGATAACCAGATGGGCGAAATCGGGCTGCCCGGTCACCGGGCAGATCGAGGTGAACTCCGGCGCGGTGAAGCGGGCGATGTAATCCGTGTCGGCCTGCGGATTGGGCACGCGGTCGAGCGTCTTGGCGTCGGGCGCGTCGGGAATGCGCGAGGGCCGCCCGAGATGGGCGAAGGGGGCTTGCGGTTTTTTCATGGGCGCCCTTTAGACCCATAGAGCGCCGCGAGAAAGCGGGAAGCTTCCCGGTAGAAAGCCCACAAAGTTATGGAGCGTCAGGCCCGCGCGCCTACCTTAGTTGCCCGTTGAGGGATCCGGTGGTGAACTGGGACGAGACATAGCCGCTCAGCCTCACGCAGACACCGTTCCCCGCAAGCACGCCGGGATTGCCGGCGATGTTGCACGTCCGGGCCGGCTCGGCCTTTTTCGGCTTCATAGTCTGCCCGCGTTGCGAGGGCAGTTCCGCCGCCTGCCCGGCGAGAGCGCCGAAAAGAGCGGCCGCAAGGGCGAACGCCACCCATCGTCGAACGATCATGAGCCTCCTTGCGGCCGCCGTAACCACCGGCGACCATCGCCAACGCCGCCATGCGAGAGCGCATAGACGCCATATTGGGCCGCTATGCGGCGGCCGGCAAGCGCGGAGTGCGAGCTTGCGACTCAGTGAGCAATCCGCAAGGAAGTCGTGAAGGCGAATCCGGAAGGGCGAAAGGCATGGAGATGACGTCCCCCCTTGCGCGCCCTTTTGCGCGCCGGCCGGCCGCGCTTCCGTCGCTTGGCGGCGCGGCGCTGCTTGCGCTTGGGCTTTACGCCGCGGTCGCGCTTAAGCAGCCGGTCCTCGCCGCGGCCGCCGGCGCGGCGGGCCTGGCGCTCCTGCGCTGGGCATGGGCCGAGCGGCAATTTTCCGCAGCGCTGATCGCCTTTGATGCTGCGGCGTTCGCGATCTTCGCCGTTCAGCGCAATGATTCGCTTGGTTTCTGGCAGCTGCCGGGCCCTTGGGCGGACGTCTGGCGCTTCGACCCGCCGGGGGCGACGATCGCGCTGATCGTCTACGTCGGCGGTTCGATCATGGCGCTCGTCAGCGCCGCTCGCGGATTGAGGCTCATCGAGGCCGTAAGCCTGATCGCAACTCCCTTTCTGTTCAACCTTTTGGTTACGGTCGGCGCCGACTGGCGCATGGCCGGCTTGGGCGCGGTGGTCACGGGCGGGGCGAAGCTGCCGTTTCCCGTCCAGGTCGCGATCGGGCGCGGGCTCATCCTGTGGGGCATCGGCGAAGCGATCCTGACGCTGATCAACCTCGTCAGCGTCAACCGTCTGCCGCGATCGGCGCGCGCGCATGGCCTGTTCGCGCTGAGCGCCGCGGTCGCGGCCTTGAGCCCGCTCGTCGCCAACGCGGCCCAGTGGGCCGTTCAGCCGTTCCTCGCGATTTTGTTCTCCAGCGTCTGCGCCGCCCTCGCGCAAGCTGGCTTATGGGCCATCGTTTATCTCTTCACCGGGGTCCTGCTTGATTGGCTTGGCGGGCGCCCGCCGCGTTTCGAGACGGTTTGGGAGCATTGGCGGACCGGCTTCGTCAAGGGCGCGATCTATGGCGCGCTGTTCATGGGCTTCGTTCTGATCGCCGCCCTCATCCTGCACGCGCCAGGCGCGGAGGCGATCCTCAGGAGCGGCGTGCTGGTCGTGGGACCCATCGGCGGCGCGCTCCTTTTTCCCCTGGGCGCGACGATCCTCGGCAGCGCCGACGGCACGGCGCCTTTCTTCGGCCGGCTCAGGCGCGCCTATCGCGATCCGCGAGGCTTCGCGCGCGGGGCGGTTGTCGGCTTTGGCCTCGCGCTGGCCTATCTCATCGATCTTTCTGCCGATGACGGGGGAGCGCGCTTCCTCGCGATGGCGGCGATCGGCGCGCTCGCTTACGGCGGCGTCGATCTTGCCTTCGACGGCTGGAGCGTTTTGAGCGGCGGCCGGACGAAGCTGCCAAGCTGGCGCCTCTATGCGCTCGGGCTCCTGCTCGGCGCTCTCGTCGCCGGGGCGCTCGGCTGGTATTTCGACGCGCCGCAGCTCAAGGTCGTGGTCGCCAAATTCTGGGCCTACGCCGACGTTAACTACCGCCTCGACGGCCGCAAGCTCGGCGACTTCACCACCTATCCGATCTTCAACAAATATGGAGCGATCAATCTCGGCGAGGTCGCGGGCGGGGTGAGGCTGTTCTGGGCGGAATCGGTAGCCGGCGTCATCAACTGGTCGCTCGCGGCGCCCCTCTTCTCCATCAACTACGTGCTGCTCGACGCGGGTCTGCAAAGGAGCCTGAGGCCGATCAAGACCCTTTTCAGTCCGACCGGGATCGAGGGACTGGTCGAGCAGGCGGTGCGTGTCCTGCGCTGGGGCCTCTGGATGGCGCCGATCATCAATTCGTTCCTGCGCCAGTCGCCGGATCCGACCTGGTATAACCAGGACGGCGCGATCCGGTCGGGCGTCGCCATTGGCGCAGACGCGACCAGGAACGCCGGAAGTTTCCGTCAGTTCAGCCTGGCGGTCTTCACCGGTCTGCTCGCCTATGACTGGCTCCGCATCCTCATCTGGTTCGATCATATGGGGCTGAGGGTCGCGACGCTGGTCAATCTGTCGTTTCTCGGCGGCGACCGGGCCGATGAGGCGGCGGCCCGGTTCGTCGGCCACCACGGGCGCACGCGCGCCATTCCGGACGGCATTCGCCGCTTCGGCACCTGGGCGCCGCTGCTCATCCCCTTCTACATCCCGCGCGGCTCCGAGTGGGACAAAGCCTGGACCGGAGCGGAGACGCTGGCCCGCGGCGCGGCCCCGATGCCCGACGCGGTCAAGACGCTCGGCTTCGCCTATGGCGCGGCGATCGCCGCGATGGCCGCGGCCGGCGCTGCGGCGGTGGTGCGGGAACGCGCTAAATCCGGACCTCCAGCCCCCTGGCTCGAGGGGGCGCCGCCCGAGCTTGCCCGGCGGCCCGATCGCTTCGCCTTCAATAACGGCGCGGTGGGCGTCGAGATTCAGCGCGATGGCCGCGGCGCGGGCTTCGTCATGGGCGCCGAGCGCGGCGGCGGCCCGATCGATCTCTTTCGCCGCCCGCTCGACCCTTTGCAGGCGCGCGGCCAGTTCTTCTACGTGAGCGAGGACGGCGCGGAGCCGTGGTCGATCGGCTTCGAGCCTGCCCGGCGCGCGGGCGACTATCGGATCGAGGAGCCGGGCTTCAACCGCCTCGTCATCGTCAATGCGCTGAACGGGATCGAGGCGCGGATGGAGATCGCGCCCGATCCCGAGGGCGCGATCTTGAGCTGGCGCATTCGGCTCGAGAACAAGTCGGGTCGGGAGCGGCGGCTGCGTCTCGTGAGCTTCTGCGAGATCGCCGGCCACGAGACCGGCGCTTACGCCAAGGATCTCGACTTCGCCGGCATGCATGTCGAGACCATCTTCGTGCGCTCGCTCAACGCAATTCTTGCGCGCAACCGGCTTCTGCGCTCAAGCCGCGCCGGCCGCGGCGAAACCTCGTTCTTCGCCGTGAGGCCCGGCTTGAACGCGGAGCTTGTCGGCTATGAGGATTCGCGCATCCGCTTCATTGGCGAAGGCTCGCTCCTCAAGCCAACCGGTTGCGAGCCGTGGCGCTGGCGCAAGCTCGCCGACGAAGGCAAGCTCTGGCCGTTCGATCCGGCGGCGAGCTTCACGCTGGAGGTCACGCTGGCTGCAGGCGCCAACGCCGAGGCCGAGTTCATCGTCGGCCGCTCCGACAATGCGGTATGGGCGAGCGAATTGATCGCCAAACGGCTTGACCTTGCGCCGCTTGCGACGCCCGAGCTCGAGAAGCGCCTTTACGAAACGCGCGCCGTCGAGCCCTCGCCCGCCTTGCCATCGCGCTGGCCATTCGCCTTTTCGCCCGACGGCAGGCGACTCAACCTCACCCATCGCACGCCGCGCCCCTGGGCGCATGTGATGGCGAACGAGCTCGGCATGGCGACGATGGTCTCCAACGACGGCGAGATTTTCTCCGCCTTCGGCAACGCCAGGCAGAACGGGCTCTCCGCCTTCCGCATGGACAGCGTGACTGCAGTGCAGCCGGGCCAGATCGTCTATCTGCGCGACCTCGACAAGGGCGAGAACGGCGCGGTTGTCTTCGCGCCGTTCCAGCGCGAGGATGCGACATACGACGCCGTCTACGAGCCGGGCGTCGCGACTTTCACGACGTCACGCGGCGACCTCGAGATCGAATATGTGGTGTTCGTGCCGCCCGACTATCCGGGTGATATGCGTCTTTTGACCCTGCGCAATCGCGGGACGAATCCGAAGCGCCTGCGTGTCGCGCCGTTCTTCGATCTCGCGCTCGAGGACAGTCCCAACGCGAGCGTCGACAAGATTCACGACGAGACGGTCGGCTCGACTCTGCTCTTCCAGAATCCGCGCAATGACTTCGTGCGCGGCTTCGCCTTCGCCGCGACGAGCCTCGAGCAGCCGGCGACCGAAACCATCCGCGCCCGCTTCTTCGGCGGCCCCGGCCGCAATGTCCTGACGCCGGCCCTGGTCGAGACCGGCGCGAGCGATGGCGCCGCGCGCGATGACGGGCGGCGTGTGGCGGCCTTTTCCAGTGAGATCGCTCTGCCGCCGGGCGGAGAGACAAGGATTGCGATCGCCTTCGGTGAGGCGCCGACCCGCGCGGATGCACTCGCGGCCGCAGCGCGCATCGGGGTCGCAACCGCCGAGGCGGAACTTCAGGCGACGCGCGCCTCCTGGGCCGAGCGGCTCGGCAAGGTCGAGGTCCGCAGCAACCGGCCGGACTTCGACCGGCTGGTCAACACGTGGCTGCCCTATCAGCTCTACGCGTCGCGCCTGTTCGGCCGCGTCGGCCCGAACCAGCTCGGTGGCGCGACCGGTTATCGCGACCAGTTGCAGGACGTGCTGCCGCTCACCCTGCTCGAGCCGCGGCTGACCCGGGCGCAGATCGTACTGCACGCGACCCAGCAGTTCCGCGAAGGCGATGTGCTGAAATGGTGGCATCGCGCGCCCGGCGGCGGCACCGGCCTCGGCCAGCGAACCAAGGCGAGCGATCCGCACCTCTGGCTGCCTTATGTTCTCGCCCGCTACGTGCGCGAAAGCGGCGATAAGACCGTCCTCGATGAGGTGACGCCCTTCCTCGAAGCCGAGCCCGTGCCGGCGCACGAAGAGACGTGGATCGTCATTCCGCGCGTCTCGCGCGAGAGCGCGACCGTCTACGAGCATGCGCGCCTCGCCATCGCCTTCACCCTCGAGCATATGGGGGCGAATGGCCTGCCGCTCTTGCGCGCGGGGGACTGGAACGACGGTATCGACATGCTTGGCCGGCGCGATATCGGGACCAGCGTCTGGATGGGTTTCTTTCTGTTCAACGTGCTCGACGGCTTCATTGATCTGGCGCGGATCAAGGGCGACGAAGCCTTCGCCACCCGGTGCGAGGCGGCGCTCGTCGATCAGCGCAAGGCGCTCGAAGGGGGCTGGCGCGGCGACCATTATCTGCTCGACTTCGCCGACGACGGACGCGAACTCGACCTGCGCAACGCCATGACCACCGGCTGGGCCGCCTGGTCCGGCGCCTGCGACGAGGCCCGCGCTCTCGCCGCCGTCGAGGGGGGCTTGAAGGGGATCGAGCGCAACAACCGGGTGCTCCTGCTCGAGACGCCGTTCTACGAGCATTCTGAGCCCTATCCTGGCCGCATCGCCGACTATCCGCCCGGTGTGCGTGAGAACGGCGGCCAGTACAGCCACGGCGCGAGCTGGATCGTGGACGGCCTCATGCGGCTTGCGGTCTCGGCCCGGGCCAGGGGCGACCGCAAGCTCGCCGCTCGCCTTGGCGCGCGCGCCTTCGAGATCTACGAAAAAATTTCGCCGCTGAAAAAGACGGGTCCCGAAAGCCTCGCCGATTACGGCCTGGTCCCCATTCAGCAGCCTGCCGATATCTACGACGGCTTTGGCCATGGCGGGCGGGGGGGCTGGTCCTGGTACACGGGCTCCGCCGCCCGCATGCTGTCGGCGGCCTATGCGCTATTGGGGGTGGAGCAGCGAGAGGGCCGGATCGCGTTGCGCGACGACCTGTTCGAGGCCAAGGGGGAATTGAAGGTCGAGTCGCTGCGCGTCGGCGAGCAGGTCTGGACACCGGAGGAGAAGCGCGGAGCGTAGATTCTGACGGGAATTTGCCGCCCGGCGGGCAGCGGCGGTCGGCCGCAGCCTGATTTTTGTCTTAAAACCGGCCGGAAATTGCCGCGCCGTTGCGGCGAAGCGCAGTTTCTGGCAAGAGGCGCCCAGAAACGAGCCAGCGGCAGAGCGCCCGCGGCCTTGCAACGGGACTTTCGCGCATGCTTTTGGGCTTGATTATCGTCTGTGGGCTCCTTTCGATCGTCTACGGCGTCTACACGATCAATAGCCTGATGGCGGCGGACGCCGGCACCGCCCGCATGCAGGAGATTTCCGGCGCGGTCGCCGAGGGCGCGCAGGCCTATCTCAAGCGCCAGTACACCACCATCGCCGGCGTCGGCGTCGTGGTGTTCATCGTGCTCGGGCTTTTGCTTTCGTGGACAGTGGCGATCGGCTTCGCCATCGGGGCCATTCTGTCCGGCGCCGCCGGCTTCATTGGCATGAATGTTTCGGTGCGCGCCAACGTGCGCACGGCGCAGGCGGCGACGAAATCGCTCGCCGGCGGTCTCGACATCTCCTTCCGATCGGGCGCGGTGACTGGCCTCTTGGTGGCCGGCCTTGCGCTTCTCGGCGTGGCCGGATATTTTGGGTTTCTCACCGGGGTTCTCGGTCATGGCCCCGCGGATCGGGTGACGATCGACGCGCTGGTCGCGCTCGGCTTCGGTGCTTCGCTGATCTCGATCTTTGCCCGTCTCGGCGGCGGCATCTTCACCAAGGGCGCGGACGTCGGCGCCGATCTCGTCGGCAAGGTCGAGGCCGGCATTCCCGAGGACGACCCCCGCAATCCGGCGACCATCGCCGACAATGTCGGCGACAACGTCGGTGATTGCGCCGGCATGGCTGCTGACCTGTTCGAGACTTACGCGGTGACGGTCGTTGCGACGATGGTGCTGGCCTCGATCTTCTTCGAGGGCTCCCCGGCGCTCATTCCGGCGATGATGTATCCGCTCGCGATCTGCGCCGCCTGCATCGTGACCTCGATCATCGGGACATTCTTCGTCAAGCTCGGCGCCAACGGTTCGATCATGGGCGCGCTCTACAAGGGCCTTATCGCCACTGGCGTTCTTTCGATACTCGGGCTCGCCGTCGCGACGACCTATGTCATTGGCTGGGGCGAGGTCGGGACAGTGGCGGGCAAGGTCGTCACAGGCTCGAACCTCTTCATCTGCGGGCTCGTCGGCCTCGTCGTCACCGGCCTCATCGTGGTTATAACCGAGTATTACACCGGCACTGGCAAACGGCCCGTCGTGTCGATCGCCCAGGCCTCGGTCACCGGTCATGGCACCAACGTGATCCAGGGCCTCGCCGTCTCGCTCGAATCGACGGCGCTGCCCGCGCTGGTGATCGTCGCCGGCATCGTTTCGACCTACCAGCTCGCCGGCCTCTTCGGCACCGCGATCGCAGTCACGACCATGCTCGGCCTTGCCGGCATGATCGTGGCCCTCGACGCCTTCGGTCCGGTCACCGACAACGCCGGCGGCATCGCCGAAATGGCCGGCTTGCCTAAGGAAGTGCGCCAGTCGACCGACGCGCTCGATGCGGTCGGCAACACCACCAAGGCGATCACCAAGGGCTATGCGATCGGCTCGGCGGGGTTGGGCGCACTCGTCCTATTTGCGGCCTACACCAACGACATCAAGCACTTCACCGACACCGGCGCGTCCTACTTCAAGGATGTCGGCGTCGTCGACTTCAACCTCTCGAATCCGTATGTTGTTGCGGGCCTCATCTTCGGTGGCCTCATCCCGTATCTGTTCGCCGGCATCGCGATGACCGCGGTCGGCCGCGCGGCTGGAGCCGTGGTGCTCGAAGTGCGCCGCCAGTTCAAGGAAATGCCGGGCATCATGAACGGCACCCAGCGTCCCGACTACGGACGCGCCGTGGATCTCCTCACCAAGGCCGCGATCCGGGAGATGATCATCCCGTCGCTGCTGCCGGTGCTGGCGCCGTTCATCGTCTATTTCGGCACATTGTGGATCTCGGGTTCGAAGGCGTCGGCCTTCGCCGCGCTTGGCGCCTCGCTCCTCGGCGTCATCGTCAACGGCCTCTTCGTCGCCATCTCCATGACCTCGGGCGGCGGCGCATGGGACAACGCCAAGAAGAGCTTCGAGGACGGTTTCGTCGACAAGGACGGGGTGAAGTGGGTGAAGGGTTCGGAGGCGCACAAGGCCGCCGTCACCGGCGACACCGTCGGCGACCCCTACAAGGACACGGCCGGTCCGGCGGTCAACCCGGCGATCAAGATCACCAACATCGTGGCGCTTTTGCTGCTGGCCATCCTGGCGCGGTGAGGCTGCCCTGGCGCCCCTGCCTCAAGGGGCGCCCGCCGGGGCAGGGCGGCGCGGTTCGCGCCGGTTCAAGGCGCGGTTCGCGCCGGTTCAAGGGCGGCAAATTTGGATTGTCTTGGCGTGTCGCGTCTGTGCGCGGAAACGCCCGATTCAGGCGCTTGGATTTCTTGGATTTCCTTGGATTCTCTCGTCCGAATCGTGACTTATCAATGGGTTAAGCGGGAAAATCGAGCGACACTTCTTATACCAAAGGCTTTGCTGGCTGGCTCATGGGGATTGAACGAAGCCGCTACCGCGGCGTGATCGGCGAGTTTTGTTGAGTTCCTTCTGCCTGAGAGGATGTGGGTGTTGACGCGCATTCCCCAGACAGGAGTTTTGAG
>DASXES010000092.1:0-32617 GCA_036489975.1 Roseiarcus sp. | reverse complement strand
GCGCGGGTCCTTCAGCGCCGAAAAATGATCGAGAAGACTCTTCGCAGGCGAAGTGGACATCACGGGCTCCGATTCGTCGAAGCCCTTTGAGAATCACATTTCCTAAGCGCCCGCCCGCGTTAACCTGAAGCGATCGCCCTGTGTTATAGCGGCCGGCCTATTTCCACGCGACCGGAAAGCGCCTACATTAACATCAGACCCCTTCTGGAGCCCCTAATTGTCCGAATCGATTCTGCTTGAAAGCGCCGATGGGGTCGCAGACCGCGCGCGGACCCCTCGGGCGTTCATCAAGTCATTCGGATGCCAGATGAACGTCTACGACGCCGAGCGCATGGGTGATCTCGCCGCAGAGGCGGGCTACCGGGAGACAGCCGTCGTCGAGGACGCCGAGCTCATCGTTCTCAATACCTGCCATATTCGCGAGCGCGCGTCGGACAAGATCTATTCCGAACTCGGCAAGCTGCGTGAGCTCAAGGAAGAGCGCGGCCGGACCGGGCGGCGGACGACGCTGGTCGTCGCCGGCTGCGTCGCCCAGGCGGAGGGCGCCGAGATTCTGCGCCGGCAACCCGCGGTCGATATCGTCGTCGGGCCCCAGAGCTATCATCGCCTGGCTGAGCTCCTGCGCGAGGCGCGCCTCCGCCCCGGAATCGTCGACACGGACTTTCCGGCCGAGGACAAATTCTCGAGCCTTCCGGCGGCCGCGCCTGACGCCATTCGCCGCCGTGGCGTCGCCGCCTTCGTGACGGTGCAGGAGGGCTGCGACAAGTTCTGCTCGTTTTGCGTGGTGCCCTATACCCGCGGCGCCGAGGCTTCGCGGCCGGTCGGCGCCGTGCTCGACGAGATCGCGCGCCTCTCCGCCGCAGGCGTGCGCGAGGTCACGCTGATCGGGCAGAACGTCAACGCCTATCATGGGCTCGACGCGCATGGCCGACCGACCGGTCTCGCCGCGCTGATCCGCGCCGTCGCGGCCGCGCCCAGAATCGCTCGCGTGCGCTACACGACCTCGCACCCGAACGACATGAGCGAGGATCTCATCGAAGCCCATCGCGAAGTCCCTGAGCTCGCGCCCTATCTGCACCTGCCGGTGCAGTCCGGCTCGGACGCCGTGCTGAAGTCGATGAATCGGCGCCATCGCGCGGCTGACTATCTCGACATTGTCGCGCGTGTGCGCGCTGCGCGCCCCGACATCGCCCTCTCCTCGGACTTCATCGTCGGCTATCCGGGCGAGAGCGACGCTGACTTCGAGGCGACGCTTGCGCTCATCCGCGCGGTCGGGTTCGCCTCGGCTTACGCCTTCAAATATTCGCCAAGGCCCGGAACCCCGGCGGCCGAAATGGCCGGCCAGGTCGACGAAGCGACAAAAGCGCGGCGTCTCGCCGAGCTTCAGACGCTCATCGAGGATGAGCGGCAGGCGTTCAACCGGGCGACGATCGGGCGGCGCGTCGAGGTTCTGTTCGAGAAGAAAGGTCGGCGCGAGGGGCAGGTCATCGGCCGGTCGCCCCATATGCAATCGGTGTTCGCCGAGGGGCCAAGGTCCCTGATCGGCGCGCTGGCGCAGGTCGAAATCCTCGCCGCCGAACCTCATTCGCTGCGCGGACGCATTGTCGCGACAGCGTCGTAAAACGGAACTCTAGTAGCGTGAGAGATGATTCTGAACCTGGACGGGAACCAACGGAGAGAGCCAATTTGAAGCCGCAGGACATTTCGCCGACGCGTATCGCAGCCGCCCCCCCGATCATCAACCCGACGCTCCGCGAATCCAAACCTGCCGAAATCGCCATCGCTTTCCCCGATAACGCCACCGCCTCGGTGGTCTTCGGCCATTACGACCAGAACCTTGCCCGCATCGAACGTTCGCTCGGCGTCTCGGCCTACGCCAATGGAAATCAGGTCGTGATCAAGGGCCCGCGCGAGGCGAGCGAGCAGGCGCGCCGGGTGTTCGAGATGCTCTACGAACGCGTCAAACAGGGCCAGCCGGCCAGCGAAGGCGATGTCGAGGGCGTTATCGCCGAGAGCGCCTATCAGGAGCTTCTGTTTCCGGGCGTGGAGGGGTCCAAGGAAAGTTTCAGCGTCATCAAGACGCGCAAGCGTGGGGTCGTGCGCGCCCGCTCCGCCGCGCAGGACCAGTATCTGGCGGCCTTGCGCAAATGTGAGCTGGTGTTCGCCGAGGGCCCGGCCGGCACCGGCAAGACCTGGCTTGCGGTCGGCCACGCGGTCTCGCTGCTCGAGCAGGGTCTGGTCGAACGACTGGTGCTGTCGCGTCCCGCGGTCGAGGCCGGCGAGCGCCTCGGCTTTCTGCCCGGCGACATGCGCGAGAAGGTCGATCCCTACCTGCGCCCGATCTACGACGCGCTCTACGACTTCATGGACGGACGCATGGTCGAGCGGGGCATGCAGACCGGCATGATCGAGATCGCGCCGCTCGCCTTCATGCGCGGGCGGACCTTGTCCAAGGCCGCCATCCTTCTGGATGAAGCGCAGAATGCGACCGCCATGCAGATGAAGATGTTCCTGACCCGCCTCGGCGAGGGTTCGCGGATGATGGTCAACGGCGATCCGAGCCAGATCGACCTCGCGCCCGGGCAGAAATCGGGGCTTGGCGACGCGATCGGGTTACTCAAGTCGATCCCGCAGATCGGCCATGTCCGCTTCACCCATGTCGACGTCGTGCGCCACGATCTCGTGCGCCAGATCGTCGAGGCCTACGGTCGCGCGGGCGAGCAGGGGCAGCCGACCGCGGCCAGATGAAGGTTTCGCTCGACATCAGCGTGTCCTCGCGCCTGTGGCGGGAATTGCCTCGGGCGCGGGCCATCGCCCGCGAGACGATTGCGGTCGCAGCGGAAAGCGCACGGGCGGGCGTAGACCGTCCGGAAGGACGGGCGTCCTTACGGACGCCGTATGGCGGCGACGTGAGCCTCTGCCTCGCCGACGACGCCACGTTGCGCGCGCTCAATGCGCGCTGGCGCGGAATCGACAAGCCGACCAACGTGCTTTCTTTCCCCTCGGCGGGGCCTGCATTCCCCTCGGCGGGGCCTGCTTTCCCGGCGGTTCGATCCGGACCTCCCGGCGCGGCGCCAAAGGGCGTCCGGAAGGACGCCCGCGTCGCGACGGGCTATGGGGCGCTCGGCGACATCGCGCTGGCCTTCGAGACGCTCGCGCGCGAGGCCGGGGAGCTTGGCGTACCGCTCGCCGACCATTATCGCCATCTCATCGCCCATGGATTTCTGCACCTGATCGGCTACGATCACGAAACGGATGCGGAGGCGGAGCGCATGGAGGCGCTCGAGACAAGGATTCTGGCGCGGCTCGGGGCGGCCGACCCCTACGCGCGCGCAGTCGTTGGCGGATGACGGTGACGGACGACAGGGAGCCGGCGGCGGAAGCACCGGCCAGCGTTACGCGCGAACAGCCTTCGGGCCTGTTTGAGCGCGTGCGCGCCTTGTTCGGCCTGGAGCCGCCCTCGGCCCGCGACGATATCGAAGACGCGATCGAGGAGAGCGCGAGCGAGGAGTTCACGCCCCAGGAGCGCGCCATCCTCAAGAACGTGCTGGCGCTGCACGAGGTCAGGGTCGAGGACGTAATGGTGCCGCGCGCGGACATCATCGCGCTCGCGCTCGATACGCCCTTGAGCGAGGTGCTCGACTGCTTTCGCAAAGCCGGCCATTCGCGCCTGCCGGTCTATGACGAGACCCTCGACGATCCGCGCGGCATGATCCACATCCGCGATTTCGTCATCTTCCTCGCCTCCGATCCGCGCTTCGGGCTGATGAAAGCGGCGCATGAGCAGCCTTCCAACGGCGACGGCCAGCCGGGGCTCGATATGCCTCTGTCCTCGGCGCAGATTCTGAGGCCCGTCCTTTACGCGCCCCCTTCAATGCCGGCGCTGGACCTCCTACTCAAGATGCAGGCCTCCCGCACCCATATGGCGCTGGTGATCGACGAATATGGCGGGACAGACGGGCTGGTGTCGATCGAGGACGTGATGGAGGCGATCGTCGGCGACATCGAGGACGAACACGATGAGGACGAGGCGCCGGCGCTTCAGGCGTCAGGCGACGGGGAATGGATCGCCGAGGCGCGAGCCCCGCTCGACGCCGTCTCCGAGGCGACCGGGTTCGATTTCTCTTCGCTTCCGGAAGCCGAGGAGGTCGACACGATCGGCGGGCTCATCACCGCGGCGGCGGGCCGCGTTCCGGACCGCGGGGAGATTCTCAAAGGCCCCGGGGAGTTCGAGTATGAGGTGCTCGACGCCGACCCGCGCCGGATCAAGCGGGTGAAGATCCGCCCCCTCGCCGCGCCCGTCGCGCAGGCGCGGGCCACGGCGGCTAAGCCAGGCGAACCGGGTTAGGCGGGCGGCCTCATCCAGATCAGGGGCGCCGCACCCCCGGCTCTTCCGCCCGGGCGGCACGCTTTGCCCGCGCACAAGTTTACGCCGCTAAATCATTTCAATGGCTTAAGCGCTTTCGCGCAACTGGCCGCCCCACCGGCCGCCATCGACACAATCCGCGCCTTGAAACGCGTTCGATGCGCCGTCCTGGTCGAACGCGCCAAGCTTTCAAGCTCGGCTAGCTCCTCTGCCATCACGCTATTTTTCCTGCTTTTATTTGCGTTTGCTTCGCGTAATTCGCCTGATAGTTATCATCAGGATGGTCAACCGCCGGGCCTGGGCGATGAGCCCCGCATTCGGGCGAAGGGAAGCGACGAGCCAAAAATCTCGCCATCATTAATTTTCTGTCAACTCAGCCGGTTTATTGACCAAGCGTCAGCGCTCGGCGCGCCGTCGCAGGAACCGAATGCGGCCGCGACGCCGGACAGCGAAGGTTTTGGCCGCCTCGAAGGATGTCGCTTATGAGGAACATGTCGCGCCGGGAGCTTCTGACCATGGCGGCGGCGACCGGCGCCGTCGGTTTCGCCGGACCCGTGAGAGCCGACGCCCCCGAGCAGTTCGCGCCCGAGGAGATCATCGACGACGGCCAGCGGTTCTTCGGCACAGTGTCGCGTGGGCTGGCCCAAGGGGTTCAGGAAGCGGGCCGCCGCTGGGGCCTGCCCAACGCCTATATCCTCGGTCAGGAGGCTTCGGGCGCCTTTGTCGGGGGACTGAGATACGGCGAAGGCAAAATGTACACTCGCAACGCCGGCACCCAGCGGATCTTCTGGCAAGGACCGTCGATCGGTTTCGACGCGGGCGCTGACGGCGACCGGACTATGATGCTGGTCTACAACCTGCCGGACACGCGCGCGATCTTCGACCGTTTCGGCGGATTGGACGGCTCGGCCTATTTCGTCGGCGGCCTTGGCTTCACCGCGGTCGGCGCCAAGGGCGTCGTCGTCGTGCCGATTCGCACCGGACTGGGCTGGCGTCTCGGGGTGAACCTCAACTACCTCAAGTTCACCCAGCGGGCGACCTGGAATCCGTTCTGACGGCCGGGCTTGCTTTCGGCTGAGGGCGGGGCGACGGTCTGATCACCAACCCGCGGCCTGTGGGATGCTTCAGCGCCGGCGTGGACGGCCCTGCCCGCTGTTTGCAATGATCTCGCGACGGGATATGCCGGGACGGTGGAACGCATGGAGAGTGCGCGGCGCCTCGTTCTCGTGTGGGACGCTCCTGTTCGCGTTTTCCACTGGCTCGTCGCGGCGCTTGTCGCGGCGGCCTATGCGACGTGGCGGCTCAACTGGATGGTCTGGCACGGATGGGTCGGCGAGGCCGTGCTTGTGCTGGTGTTGTTCAGACTGTTGTGGGGCTTCTTTGGCGGCGAGACAGCTCGCTTCTCCCACTTCGTCGCGTCTCCCCGAACGGCCGTTCAGCATCTGACAGATGCGTTTCGGCGCGAGCCCGACCGCCAGGCGGGGCATAATCCCGCGGGGAGCTGGATGGTGCTGCTGCTGCTCGCGCTGCTCCTCTCCGAGACCCTGACGGGCCTCTATGTCGCCAACGACATCGCCGACGTCGGGCCGCTGACAGCCGCTGTGCCCGCCTGGGCGGCCGACGCGATCGAGTCCGCCCACGCGATCCTCTGGGATGTGCTGCTGGCGGCGATCGCGCTCCACGTTCTGGCGATCGCGGGGTTTGCGGCGATCAAGGGTCAGAACCTGCTACGGCCGATGATCACCGGCAGAAAAGTCTTGCCTGCCAGCGTCCTTCCGCCGCGGATCGGCAGTCCGGCGCTGGCGGCGTTGCTGCTGCTCGGCTCGGCCCTCGCCACGGCCTTCCTGACGAATTTTCTGTAAACTCCCTGGCCCGGCCATCAGTGCGCAGCCTGCGCCGGAACCTTCGGGGCGATGACGTTGCGCATGAAAGGAACGAGCAGCGTGGCGACGACGAACGCAGCCATGATGGCGAGGAAGGCGTCGGCGTAAGCCAGGGTCGACGCCTCGCGATAGGCGAGGGCCCAGAGCTGCTTCAGCGCCGCCTCATGTCCCGCCTGCGCACTTCCGGGGATCGCGGCGTAGCGCTCGGCGACCGCGTTGACGAGCCTCGTCATCGCGCCATTGGCCGGCGTCAGGTTCTCGGCGATCGCCTCGAAATGGAAATTGGTGCGGTTGTTGAGGATCGCGCCGCAGACCGCGATCCCAACCGCGCCGCCGAGGTTGCGCATCATGTTGAACAGGCCGCTCGCATATTTGAGTCGGTCTGGCGGCAGGCTGCCCAGCCCGAGATTAACGCTTGGCGCGACGGCGAAGACTTGCGGAAAGCCACGGAAAATCTGTGGCCAGAGCAATTCCGCCGCGCCCCAGTCATGGGTGATGAAGCTGAAGCTCCACATCGATAGGCCGAAGGACGCGAGGCCAAGCATCATGAGCCAGCGCGTGTCGAATTTCTTCGCGAGCATGACATAGACCGGCACGCCGGCGAGCGACGCCACGCCGGTCGAGAAAATGGCCATACCTGTCTGCCACGCGCTGAAGCCTCGGACATAGCCGAGGAACAGCGGCGTCAGATAGATGGTCGAGAAGATGCCTATGCCGGTAATGAATGAGAGAATGCAGCCAAGGGTGAAGTTCCGGTTTGCGAATGCGCGCAGGTCGACGACGGGGCGCGCGAAGGTGAGGCTGCGGACAACGAACAGGAAGCCGGCGACCCCCGCGATCATCGCGCAATCGCGGATCGTCGCGTCGTCGAACCAGTTCCAGCGCGAACCTTCCTCAAGCACGTATTCGAGGGTCCCGAGCGCCATCGCCATCAGCGCGATGCCAGGATAGTCGGCGCCCTTGAGCAGCTTGAGATCCGGCTCGTCAATCTTCACCATGAGCGGGACGAGGATGGATATGGCGACGCCCGGAACGACGTTGACGTAGAACAGCCAGCGCCAGTCTAACGTGTCGGTGATGAAGCCGCCGATCACTGGTCCCAGCGTCGGTGCGACCGTTGCAATGCCGCCGACAACCGCGGCCGAATAGACGCGCCGCGGACCCTGGAAATAGTGAAAGGTGGAAGTGAAGACGATCGGGATCATCGACGCGCCCAGCATGCCCTGAAGCGCTCGGAAGACGATCATGCTTTCGATGTTCCAGGCGAGCCCGCACAGCATGCTCGCGACGGTGAAGCCGACGGAGGAGGCGGTGAACAGCCAGCGCGTCGAGAACACGCGGGTGAGCCACCCCGACAGCGGGATCATGATGATCTCGGCGATGAGATAGGCGGTCTGCACCCAGCTGATCTGATCCTGGGCCGCCGAAAGGCCGCCGCCGATGTCCTGCAGCGACGAGGCGACGATCTGAATGTCGAGGAGCGCGATGAACATGCCCAGACACATGACCGCGAAAGGCAGGAGACTCCACACCCAGCTCTTGTCGGAAGCCGCGGTGACGGGGGCTGTCGCGGTGAGGGCGGTCATTGTGGGTCCCCCGAAAGCGATCGCGTATCGACGCCGACCGTCACCGAGAGTCCTGGCCGCAGCGCACGCAGCATCGGATCGTTGTCGAGCTTGATTCGCACGGGCACGCGCTGAACGATCTTGGTGAAGTTGCCCGTCGCGTTCTCCGGAGGAATCACGCTGAAGACGGCGCCGGTGGCCGGGGCGACGCTGATCACACGACCGTGAAAGACATGGTCCGGCAGGACGTCCGCGACCACCGTCGCGGCTTCGCCCGGGCTCATATGCTCGAGCTGGCTTTCCTTGAAATTGGCGTCGATCCAAAGGTCGTGCGCGGGGATGATGGTGACGAGATAGGCGCCGCCGGCGACGTAGCCGCCGACCTGAGCCGCGCGGTTTCCCACATAGCCGTCGATGGGAGAGCGGATCTCGGTATAGCCGAGATTCAATTGGGCTATGTGCTGATCGGCCTCCGCCTGGGCGATATCGGCCTTGGCGACGGCGATGTCCGCGTCCAGAATCGTGAGCTGCTGCCTGGCCGCGTCGAGGCCGGCCTCGGACGAAATCACGCTGGCCTCGGCCGCCAGGTCGAGCGACGACGCCCGCTCGGAATTTTGCCGCGATCCCGCCGCGGTCTGCGCAAGATCGCGATAGCGTTGATCGTCCTGCTTGGCGAAGGCCGCCTGCGCATTCTTCGCGTCGAGATCCGCCTTCGCCTGGCGGATCGTCGTTTGTTGCATCGTCAATTTGCGCTCGAGGCTGTCGAGGGTCGCCTTGCGCGCCTCGACAATCGCGGCCGCGCGGTCGGCGGCGGCGCGAAAGTCGCGGTCATCGAGCCGGATCAGCGGCTGCCCCGCGCGCACATAGTCGTTGTCGCCAACCAGGATCTCGGACACGAAGCCCGCGACATGGGGCGAGATCGGCGTGACATTGCCGCCGACATAGGCGTCGTCCGTGCTCTCGATGAAGCGCCCGAGGCTCCAGTACTGATAGCCATAGCGGGCGCCCACGAACGCGATCGCGCCGCCGAGCGCCAGATAGACCAGCCATTTGAGCCGCGTTCTCGACAGCGCTCTCGTCGGGGCTGTCTCCGTATGGTCGCCGGCGATGGCGCTCATCGCACTCTCCTGTGTTTCGGTTCGTTCGCCGCCGGTCATAATAAGCGTATATACGCCTATGTGGCTGCGGCGCGTCGTGAGGTCCGTCCAGTTCTTGAAAGTCTTGTCGCTCAGCCGCCGGCTACGCTTTCCGTGGAGAGGTCGGTCGCCGTTACCTCGCGCAGCAGCGTCCGCAGTCCGGCGGCGCGCTCATCCCCGAAGGCGGCAGCGAAGCCTGCTTGCGCATCCTTCCAGCCCTGATGGGCCGCCCGCAGTTTTTCCAGGCCAGCGTCGGTCAGCCGAAGCTCCTTGCTGCGACGGTCCGTGCGGCCCGGTTTGATGCTGATAAGCCCGTCGCGTTCGAGCGGCAGGATGTTTCGCCCAAGCGTGGTGCGGTCCATCACCATTTCATCGGCCAAGGCATTGATCGTCATGACCTCATGCCGTCTGAGCCGAGCGAGAATGGAAAACTGGGTCGTGCGCAGGCCGACCGAGGCCAGATGCCGATCATAGAACTGCGAGACATGCCGCGCCGCCTGGCGGACGGCGAGACAGGTACATTCATCGAGCGACGGCAGCTTATCGGCGGGCATTTCGAACCTTGGTCCTTGACATTAGGCGTATGTACCCGTATCTAGGCGCATATACGCATAATGTCAAGACAATCTCAGGAGTTTCCCGAATGGCGCATTCCCTCGGCACGGCCCTCGTCACCGGCGCGTCTTCCGGCATCGGCGCTGTCTATGCGGACCGGCTCGCGAAGCGCGGCTATGACCTGATCCTCGTCGCGCGCAACGCCGAGAAACTGAAGTCCTTGGCTGCGCGACTGACGTCGGAGACCGGTCGCGTAGTTCAAGTGATCCCCGCCGATCTCGGCGACAGGGCGGCGCTCGCGAAGGTCGAGGCGGTGCTTCGCGACGACAAGAGCATCACCATGCTCGTCAACAACGCTGGCACGGCCGCCCTGACCCCGCTTCTCGACTCGAACGTCGATGAGATGGAAGCGATGATCGCGCTGAACGTCACGGCGCTCACGCGGCTGACCTATGCGGCGGCGCCCGCTTTCGTCGCGCGCGGCGCGGGCGCGATCATCAACATCGGCTCTGTCGTCGGCATCGTGCCCGAGAGGCTCAACGGCGTGTATGGCGGAGGCAAAGCCTATGTCCTCGCCTTCAGCCAGTCGCTGCAACACGAGCTCGGCGGCAAAGGCGTTCGCGTCCAGGCGGTGCTGCCGGCGGCGACCGCGACCGACATTTGGGAAAAGGGCGGCTTTCACCATTCGAAACTGCCGCCGGGCACCGTGATGTCGACCGAGGATATGGTCGACGCGGCCTTGGCGGGGTTTGATCAGGGCGAGGTGGTCACGATTCCGCCGCTTCAGGACGGGGACGATTGGACCCGGCTCGACGCGGCCCGCCTCGCGCTCGCGCCGAAGTTCGGCAATTCCGCGCCGGCGCCGAGATACCGCGTCGCCGAACCCGCTCGCAAGAGCGCTTGACGCGACGGGCGCGCCATACGGAGGTCGAGCCATGAATTCACGATCTGTGGTGATTGCGGAACCCGTGCGAACGGCGATCGGCGCCTTTGGCGGAACCTTAAAAGACGTGGCGGCGCCAGAGCTTGGCGCCGTCGCGATCCGCGCGGCGGTCGAACGCGCCGGGCTCAGGCCCGACGAAATCGAGACGGCGGCGATGGGCAATGTCATCCAGGCGGGAACGAAGATGAATCCTGCCCGTCAGGCGGCCGTCCAGGCCGGCTTGCCCGTGACGGTTCCCGCCATGACGGTCAATCGCGTCTGCGGCTCAGGCGCGCAGGCGATCGTATCCGCAGCGCAGGAGATCCTGCTTGGCCACGCCCATGCGGCGGTCGCCGGCGGCATGGAGAGCATGGATCAGGCGCCCTATCTCGTCGGCCGCGGCCGCTGGGGTTATCGCCTGGGAGACGGGCAGCTTTACGACAGCGTGCTTCGCGACGGACTGAACGACGCTTTCTCCAGCGAACATTCGGGCTGGCACACCGAGGACCTCGTCGAGAGATATCAGGTCACGCGTGAGGCCCAGGACCAATGGGCTTTGCGGTCGCAACAGCGCTTCGCGCGCGCGCAAAGCGCGGGTCATTTCAAGGCGCAGATCGCGGTGGTCCAGGTTCCCGGCAAGAAGGGGCCGACGCCTTTCGATCAGGACGAAGCGAACCGCCCCGACACGACGATCGAAGCGCTGGCGCGCCTGAAGCCGGCGTTCCGCCCGGATGGCGCGATCACCGCCGGCAATGCGCCGGGACTGAACGACGCGGCCGCCGCCATGGTGCTCGCGGATCAGGCCTGGGCCGAGACGCGCGGCCTGACGCCCGCTGCGCGGCTCGTCGCCTACGGCATTGCGGCGGTCGAGCCCGGCATGTTCGGTCTCGGGCCCGTTCCGGCGGTCAAGCAGGCGCTCGAGCGCGCGGGATGGGAAATCGGCTCGATCGAGCGCGCGGAGATCAACGAGGCTTTCGCGGCGATCGCCATCGTCGTCGCGCGCGAGCTCGGGTTGCCCGACGCCATCGTCAATGTCGACGGCGGCGCGGTCGCCCATGGCCATCCGATCGGCGCGACCGGCGCGGTGCTGACCACCAGGCTCATCCACTCGATGCGCCGCGATGGTCTCAAGCGCGGCATCGTCACTTTGTGCATCGGCGGCGGGCAGGGCATCGCGCTCGCAATCGAAACGCTGTACTGACCGGGAAGGAAGCGGAGGGATGACCGAGCGCCGCCTTGAGGACCTTGCGGTCGGAGACAAGCTGTCGCGCCGCTCACTGGTCGCGCGCGCCACATTTTTCGGCGCGGCGATGGCCGCCGTCGGCGAAGCCGCCAGAGCGCAGGACAGCGGCTCCGGCAGCTACAGCAACGCCGCGATCGCATTGCCGGACGCTGGCGCCGCCGCGCAGACCCGCGAGGAGCAGATCCGCGCGGTCAAAATTGCCCGCGCCATGCTCGCGGGGCCGCGCATCATCACGGAACATGCGACGGTCGCCGAATTGGACAGGCAAGGCGGCGTGACCGAGGTCTTGAGAAAAGGCGCGAACGAGTGGGTCTGCACGCCGGGCGACGAAGACGTGGTCGGCGATCCGCCGATGTGCGTCGATGCATTAGGCATGCAGTGGTTTCAGGATGTGCTCGCGGGCAAACCAAAGCCAACCAACAAGGCGCCCGGGCTCTGCTACATGCTCTGCGGCGCGACGCAGCATAGCAACACGACCCCGCATGACAGAACGAGCCCCGCCATACCCATTGGCCCACACTGGATGATCCTCTGGCCCTTCGACGCCAGCCATTGCGGATTGCCGACGACGGTCCGCGACGCCGGCGCCTGGATCATGTTCGCCGGAACGCCTTACGCCTATCTGCACGTCTGCGGGACGCCCTGGGTGGGCAATGAATATGCGCCTGGCGACGAAGCGCTCTGGACGATGCGCTATCGCAAACGGACAACCGGTTGAATCCCATCGTCCGTTGATGCGCGGGAGGACGCTGTCCTATGCTCGGCCCATGAGTATCAATCACGCTCTCGCAACCTACGGCACCCTGGCGCCGGGACGTCCCAATCATCATCAGCTTTCCGATCTGAGGGGCGAGTGGAGCATCGGGACGGTTAGAGGCAAGCTCGTTGACAAGGGCTGGGGCGCCGCGCTCGGCTACCCGGCGCTGATTCTCGACGCTGACGGCGACAAGATCGACGTTCACCTTTTCAGATCGGCGGACCTTCCGGGCCATTGGAGCCGCTTGGACGATTTCGAGGGCAGCGAATATCGCCGCGTCCCCGCTCAAGTTGAGACGGAAGACCGTCTCGTCGATGCGTGGATTTACGTGAACGCTGACAGCGGCGGTCAGTAAGCGCATCGATCTAAGAGAGCTGTCGTCCCCGCGAAGGCCCAAAAGAAAATGCGGAACGGCGGGTCTAAGCACGTAACGCTGTCAAGCGCGCTCGAACACCTCAGCTCGCGCTTCGACAATGTCTTCAATCATCCCATCGGGCGCGAAGGGCGCGAGCGCTTCGCGCATGGCGCTCTTCATCAACGGAACCTCGTCGCGGAGCCGCTCCGACGAAGAAGTCGACATCGACAGCACGCGTTCAACCAGCCGCTCGACGGGAACGGTGTAAGTCGCTTCGACTCTGATCGCTCCGGTACGAATGAAGTGTCCGTCGGCGAAGAATGTGTCGTGATCGCGCGAAGGCCGATCGCCTTTCCAGCGATCACGCACAGCGTTGAACGTCCCGAGCCAACGATTGCGCCCATCTTTGAGGCTGGAAGCGTGACACACCATAACCTTTCCTTGCGGGGCGAGGGCGCGTTCGAGCGCTGCTCGCGCTGGCTCGGGATCGAGCCAGTGGATCGCGCGACCGATCGTGACGATGTCGAACACGCCAAGCCTCGGAGCAACATCCTCGAACCGGCCCTCGATGAACCTCACCGCGACGCCGGCGCCTTCGGCGGCCGCGCGCGCGGCCTGCACCATGCCAGGCTCCGGATCGACGCCAACGACCTCCCGGCAATAGGGCTTGAATCCGATCGCGAGGATGCCAGGCCCGGCGCCGACATCGAGCAGGCGCTGGCTGCGGTCGAGCCCGAGCTTTTGAGCGGCGGCGGTGAAGAACGCCGCGCCGTAAGGCGCGCGGGCGCTCTCGTAATAGGCGACGGTGGAGGCGAAGCGTCCCATAGCGATCCTTCCCGGCGTCGAACGTGACGCCCGTCTAAGCCACTGGACCGCGGCCTGAAAATGGCGGCTGACGCATTCCTGGGCAAATCTCTCACATTGTCGCCGGAGCTCGTTCAACTTCGCGCGATTCTGGAACCCATTCGCCGCTCGGCGGTTACCCGGAAGAGTTTAAGACTCAAAGGAGAATGTCATGTCCTATGCGCGCTTGGCGCTTCTGTCGGCGGCGATCTCGTTGACCGCTATCGCAACGCCTGCCTTCGCCCAGACGTTTAACGGCTTTAACAATAAGGATCCGGCGGTGACTCGAGGTTATGCTCCCTACGAAGCCCCCGCGGGGAACGGCTGGAATAACGGTCCGCCGCTGATCGGGCCGGTGTTGGGCATGTTTGCCGCGCCGTTCGGCGGATGGGGCCAGCCCGCCAATGGTTGCCACGTCGACCGTGACTTCAACGGCCGATACACATCCGTCTGCGGCGGATAGGATCACTTTCGGTTTCGCCGCTCCCGCGCCTTGGGAGCGGCGGCTGCGTTTGGCCGCGTTTCCGGCCTTATAGGCGGCGCGCCGCTATGTCGGCGCGCTGCCACGCGTTCGCTATCTCTGTCGCTATCTCTGTCCGCCTGACGCTGAAATGCGCTCGCCGGTCAGCCACGATGACTGGTCGGAGGCGAGAAACAGCGCCACCTTGGCGATGTCGTCCGGCTTGCCCATGCGGCCCATCGGCATCACCATGCCCATGGCCTTCGCGGTCTCCATATTGAGTCCCATCGTTCGCGTGCCCTCGGTCTCCGTCGCTCCAGGCGCGATCGCATTGACCCGAATCTTCTTCTGCGCGAGTTCAACCGCGAGCGCGCGCGTGATCGTATCGACTGCGGCCTTCGACGCCGAATAGACGACCGAGTTTGGCACCGGGTTCACGCTCGCGATCGTGCTGAGATTGATGATGCTGCCGCCCGCGCCGTCAAAGGCGGCGACGGCTTCCTTGCTCGCGAGGATCGTTCCGAGCACATTGACCCTGAACTGCCTCTCCACGTCCTCCTCGGTCACCGCTTCGATCGGAGCGAAGGAAAACACGCCCGCGTTGTTGACGAGGATCGAGGGCCGGCCGAGCCTTGCCGTGGTCTCGGCGAACAGGCGCTTGACGTCGGCGCTCTTGGCCACATCCGCCTGGATGGCGAGCGCCTTGCCGCCGCTGCGCTTGATCTCCTCGACAAGCCGATCCGCGCCGGTCTTGTCCGACGCGTAATTGACGGCCACGGCGGCTCCCGCTTCCGCGAAGCGCCGCGCGATCGCTGCGCCGATGCCCTTCGACGCCCCGGTCACGATCGCCACTTTTCCGCTCAGCTCACCCATCGTCCTGCTCCTGTCTCTCCCGCCGGCGCGCTCGACGCCCGGGCTTCGGTCGAAGGACAGCTAAGCGATGCATGATGCGACGGGTATTGCGCTACGAGCCATATCATATATGCAGCCACAGCATGAATGATCGGCTGCTGCAGCTTGCTCTGTTCGTGCGGACGGTCGAAAGCGGGAGCTTCTCCAAGGCCGCCCGCGAATTTGGCCTTTCCCAGCCCTCCGTGTCGCGCGCCATCGCGGCGCTCGAGCGGCGCTTGGGGGTCAAGCTTCTCGTCCGCACCACCCGACAGGTCTCGCCCACCGACGCGGGCGAGGCGTTGCTCGGCCGCGCGCGCGACGCGATGCTCGCGGTCGACGACGCGGAAAGCGCGGCGCGTGGCGCCGATCGTCTGTCCGGCGTGCTGCGCGTCGCACTGCCGCCGGAATATGCGGTGCGGCGCATCGTGCCGTTGCTTCCGGCGTTTTTCGACCGGCACCCGCTGCTCAAGATTGATCTCATGATGTCGGACCGCTACGAGAATCTTATCGCCGAAGGCGCCGATCTCGCGCTCCGCATCGGCGACCTTCCGGATTCGAGCTTTGTGGCCCGAAAGCTCGAGAGCGCAGGGCGTCTCTTCATCGCCGCGCCGTCCTATCTCGCTCGCCGGGGCACGCCCTCAAGCCTCGCCGACCTTGTCCGGCACGACCTCATCGGCGGCCCGATCGGCGCCGGCGACGAGACCTGGGCTGCGCGCCGCGACGGGCGCATCGAGCGTCAGGCGTTAGACCCCCGCATCCGCACGCGCTCGGCCACCGGCGTTGTCGCCTGCGCGGCCGCTGGACTCGGGATAGCGAGCGCGTCGGCTTGGATGTCCGCGGCCGCGCTCGCCGCGGGCGAGGTTGTCGAGATTCTCGCCGAATATGCGCTCGATCCGGTCCAGGCTTACGTCATCTTTCCCGCCGGTCGCCGGCCGTCGCAAAGAGCGCGCGCCTTCAGCGACTACCTGGAGCAGGCCCTTGCGACCGGAGACGAGAAGGCGCCGTCGTGAGAGCCGGAAAAAACCGCAACCGCGTCCAGCCGGCTGCCCTCGCTCACCCGTTGCGGAAGGCGTAGGCGTAGCCGTTCAGCGCCGGCGCCCCGCCGAGATGGGCGTAGAGTACTTTCGATCCCTTGGGGAAGAAGCCCTTCTTCGTAAGATCGATCAGCCCCTGCATCGATTTGCCCTCGTAGACCGGGTCGGTGATCATGCCTTCGAGCCGCGCGGCAAGCCGGATCGCCTGCTTGGTCTCTTCGGACGGCACGCCATAGACGGGATAGGCGTAGTCCTCGATCAACACCACGTCGTCGTCAGCGATATCCTGGCCGAACTCGATCAGCTTCGCGGTGCTGCGGGCGATGTCGAGCACCTGCGCCCTGGTTTGCTTCGGCGTCGCGGAAGCGTCGATGCCGATCACTCGGCGCTGCCGGCCATCCCTGGCGAAGCCGACCACCATGCCGGCGTGGGTCGAACCGGTCACGGTGCACACGATGATATGATCGAAAGCGAACCCAAGCTCGCGCTCCTGGGCGCGCACTTCCTCGGCGAAGCCGACATAGCCGAGCCCGCCGTATTTATGCACCGAGGCCCCGGCGGGAATGGCGTAAGGGCGTCCGCCTTGCGCCTCGACGTCTTTGAGCGCGTCCTCCCAGCTCTTGCGGATGCCGATGTCGAAACCGTCGTCGACCAGCCTCACGTCGGCGCCCATGATGCGGCTGAGCATGATGTTGCCGACCCGGTCGTAGACCGCATCCTCGTGCGGGACCCAGGCTTCCTGCACCAGCCGGCATTTCATCCCGATCTTGGCCGCGACCGCGGCCACCTGCCGCGTGTGGTTCGACTGCACGCCGCCGATCGTGACCAGCGTGTCGGCGTTCGAGCGAAGCGCGTCGGGAATAATGTATTCGAGCTTGCGCAGCTTGTTGCCCCCATACGCGAGGCCGGAATTGCAGTCTTCGCGCTTGGCGTAGAGCTCGATCTCGCCGCCCAGATGCGCGCTCAGGCGCTTGAGCCTCTCGATCGGCGTTGGACCGAAGGTGAGGGGATAGCGTTCGAACTTTTCCAGCATGCGCAATCAGCCCGATTGTTGCAGCGAAGGCCCACGAAGCTAAACCAAGACAGGCTTGGCTCAAATCGGCTTCGTGAATCGCTGTTTTGCATCGAACGGCCACGGTTGGCGACTATTGAGGCCGAACTCCAGGCGGCCGCCAACGGGCGGCCCGTGTTCGAGGGACGGCGTTCATGAGTTCACCTGCGCGAAGCTTCGCCGCCGAAGCGCACCCGCTCGTAGCGGTCCGCAACGTGCGCGCCAGCAGCCGCTGGTACGCCGAGTTGCTCGGAGCGGACACGCTTCCGGATCACCCGCACCGCGACATGTACGATCGGATCTCGCGCTCGGAGCGATTGCTCCTCCAATTGCACGGCTGGGACACGGAAGAACATCCCAATCTCGTCAACGCCGATGCGGCGCCGCCCGGACATGGCGTCGTCTTGTGGTTCCAGCTCGGCGATTTCGATTTGGCTGTCGAGCGCGCTCGCCGGTTGGGGGCGGAGGTGCTTGAGGAACCTCATATCAACCCTGCGCCCCAGCATCGGGAAATTTGGCTCCGTGACCCCGATGGCTACGTCGTGGTGGTCGCCAGTCCGGACGGGGAAAGCGGTTTCTGACCCTGCCTGCTCGCGGAGAGCCGTGGGGCGGCGAAGCGCCCCTAAGTCATTCGCTGCAGGACGCGATCGCCTTTGACGAGCCAATGATAGAGCGCGCCCGCGACATGGAGCGCGACGATCAGGCCGATCACAATCCCGCAGATCAGATGCCAGACGATAATGCGGTCCGACAGTGGCTGATCCTTGCCGATGATGGTCGGAAAATCGAAGACGCCAAACACGCTGACCGGATCGCCGTAAGCGTTGGTCCCCGCCCAGCCAAGCACGGTCGTGACGAAGAGAAGCGCGTAGAGCGCGTATTGCGCCCAGAGCGAGGCGCGCTGCTCGACGAGCGGCATGGACGGTTCCGGAGCCGGCACGCCGAAGGCTACGCGCCGCGTGAGCCTCACGATCATGACGATCAGGACAAGCGCGCCCAGCGCCTCGTGGAAGTTATAGAGACTGTCTCTGAGCGAGCCCTCGGGGACGAGCCTCTTCATCACTGGGCCCAAGGCGAGAAGCACGATCACCGCGGCCGCGACAAACCAGTGCATCAGTTTGGCCGAGGCCGAATAGCTGACCGGCGACGCGCGCGAACTCCATGTCAAGGCCATGAGGCTCTCCCCCAACTCTCCCCTCGAGGCGATTGAACGCCAGCGAACGTCACAAAGCTAGCAGATCGCCCCGGCGCCAACGACAGGAAAGACGGCAAGCGCCATCCTGCGCCAATCGGCGTCCAATTTTTGACCCGACCCTGATCCATACGAACGATCTGAATCGACGCGAGTGGTTGCATTGGCGTCCAATCGTGACCCTTGAGCTATCGCCGGCTGAATGGGAGCGCTTCATGAGCTCGCTCGCACAAAAATCCGCTGTCGAGGCCCAGCCCCTCATAGCGGTGCGCAATGTTCGCGCGAGCAGCCGCTGGTACGCCGAATTGCTCGGAGCGGACCCGCTTCCCGACCCTGAGCACCGCGACGTCTACGATCGGATCCGGCGCTCCGGCCGGCTGCTTCTCCAGTTGCACGCCTGGGACGTGGAAGAGCACCCCAACCTCTTCACGCCACGGCTGCGCCGCCCGGGCATGGCGTCGTGCTGTGGTTTCAGCTCGACGATTTTGACGCCGCCGTCGAGCGGGCTCGCAGCCCGAAGGCCGAGATCATGGAGGAACCGCATTTCAACCCCGCGCCGCGGCACCGGGAGATCTGGCTGCGCGACCCCGACGGATATGTGGTGATGGTCGCCAGTCCTGACGGCGAATGCGGTTCCTGATTGCTCGCGCAGAGGGGCGCCTAGCCGCCGTGGCGGCGGATCGACGACGTTGGGCTCGGATCGACGCTTCGATCGCTCGCCCCGATCGGCGCCGGCGGCAGGGCGACGTCCGGGCCGTCCCCCGGTCCGGACGAAACGTCCGGCGAAGAAGCCAGCGCGGGCCGAGCGGCGGGCTCAACGCCGGGCGCCTCGGGCGCGGGCGCGCTCAGGTGCGCGATGTCGAGCGGCTCGTCGATATTGGGCGCTGGCGGCAGGCCGTCGGGCGCGGCGGGCGCCGGCAGGAGGCTGGGCGCGGGCGTCGGCTTGCAGATCCGCCTCGGGCCCGTGTCGGTCGAGCCGTGATTGGCGAGGTCGAGATGGATGTGGTTGTAATGGAAGACGTCGGCGCCGGGGCCCAGGACCGTGGTGAAATACTGGCAGGCGCCCGCGTGCGCCTCGTGCAGGAACGCCGCTTCCTGCGTCCCGGCGCTCTTCCAGTCGTGGACGAAATCGATGCGTCGGCCGTCCGCGAGCGTGAACCCTGCGACGTCGACCGCATTGCCGAAAGCGTGCTCGGAGAGTCGCGCGCCGGGCATATTGTCGATGCCCCGACAGCTATAGGCGCCAAACACGTTGACGGTTGCGACCCTTTGCCCGAAGCGGGCCTGAGCGTCGGGCTCGACGACCGCGTTGAGCCAGGCCTCGAGCGCCGGGACCATCGGACAGTCGATGGTGAGCCTCTTGTCGATCGCAATCGAGCCTTCGGCGAGCGCCGACACCTTGAGCGGACGCGTCATGCCGCAAATGCCCGGGCCGTCGATCTCGGGCGCGGCGACGATGGTGTCGGAGAGCGTGACCTGCCTGCGGGCGAAGCAGGCCTCTTCGGCCTGGGTTCGCCAGATCGGCCGCTCGGGACGGCCGAGGAACCCGCAGCTCGTGAGACACGGCGCCACGACAAGGGCGAGCACAACAGGCGAAACGCGACGCGCCATGACGCGAAACTTGAGACGATTGCCTTAACAATCGCTGAACCACGCAGCGTTAACATTCGCGCAACCATGGGTTAAGCCCCGCGCCATGCGGTCGCCGCACTTTGCCCGCAAGGAGCGTCGCTATGGACGGCCGGCGGAATTGGCGAGCAGCGGCGGTGGGACTCGCGTTGGGGCTCGCAACAGCGGGGACGGCCAGCGCGCACCCGCATGTCTGGATCACCGTCAAGAGCCAACTCGAGTTCAACCCCGAGGGCAAGGTTTCAGCGGTGGTTCACGACTGGGTTTTCGACGAGATGTATTCCTCCTTCGCCATCCAGGGCCTGGCGCCGCCGGGCCAGCTCGCGGGCAAGGAGCAGTTCGCCTCGCTGGCCAAGGAGAACGCCGGCAGTCTCGCCGAGGTCGGCTATTTCACCACCCTGAAGATCGGGGGCAAAGCCATGGATTTCGACAGGGTCACCGACTACTGGATGCAGGAGCGGTCCGATCATCTGGTCCAGTTTCATGTCACCCTGCCGCTGAAGACGCCCGAGCCGGTCGGCAAGTTTCTCACGCTTCGGGTCGCCGATCCGGAATTTTTCATCGACTTTGAATTCGACGACAAGGAGCCGGTGAAGCTCATCTCCGCGCCGAAAGGGTGCGAGGTCACCGTCGCGAAGCCGAAGCCGCTCGAGGCGAGCGACAAGCAGAAACTGACGGAATCGTACTTCACCAACCTCGCGCCGGGAACCAATTTCGGTTTCAAGATGGCGAGCGCCGCGATCGTCGCGTGCCCATGACGACAGCGGCTTGCAAAAAAGTGGACGCCGCTTTTTCGTGGAAAAGCGCGCCATTCGATCGGCTCGCAGCGCGCCCGATGCGGGCGATCGCTCACATCGGCGTTGCAGGAACGGCCTGGTGCGGCTCCGTCGTGGCCGCGTCCGCGCAATTCGCTTCGCGGCCGTTCGCGGTAGCCGGCGGCGAGAGCGGAGGCGGCCCTGAAGGCCTCGCCGGCTGGCTCATGGAACAGCAGTCATGGCTCACCCATCTCATCGCCGCCAGGGTCCATGCGCTGCACGGCCAGCCGAGCGCGGCTTTAGGCCTCGTCGGCCTCGGTCTCGCCTATGGCGTGGTGCACGCCGCCGGTCCTGGTCACGGCAAAGCGGTCCTCGCCTCCTACATGCTGGCCAACGAGACATCGCTCAAGCGCGGCGCGCTGATGGCGCTGATGGCGGCGCTGCTCCAGGCCGTGATTGCGATTGCGCTCGTCGGCGCGGCCGGGTTCATCTTCACCGCCACCGCTTCGGAGATGAACCACGCCGCTGACTGGATCGACCTCGCGAGCTACGGCAGCATCGCCGCGGTTGGCGCGTGGCTGGTCTGGCGCAAGGGCCGAGCGCTGATCGCGGCGTTCGCCCGGGACGCCGAGCGCCGCCGCGCATTGGCTGCGGTCCCGGCTTACGCGGGCGTCGCCTGGGGGCGCCCCGCCTTCAGCCTCTCGGCCGCGGCCTATCGCGCCGGCCCGCCCGGCGCGGCGGAAGGGCCGGCGGAGGCGACAGATGCGTGTGGTCATGTCCATGCTCCCGACCCGAGCCGGCTCGACGGAACATTTTCCTGGCGCGACGCGGCCGGAACGGTGATCGCCGCGGGCGCGCGGCCGTGCTCGGGCGCGATTCTGGTGCTGGTGTTCGCCATGACGCAGGGATTGTTCGCGGCTGGAGTCGCCGCCGCCTTCGCCATGGCGATCGGCACGGCGGCCACGACCGGGGCGCTCGCCTGGACCGCCGTCTTCGCCAAGGCGACGGCGATGCGTCTTGCGGCCGGAGAAAATTCGCGCCTTGCCCTCGTGGCCAAGGGATTCGAATTCGCCGCCGCGCTCGCGGTTCTGGCGTTCGGCCTGGCGCTTCTGGTCGGGGCGCGAGGCGGGGCTTAGGGGCCTCCTGCCCCGGGTGGATCGAAGCGGGCGTTCAACGCCGCGCATTCGATCGGGCGCGGCTCGTTATCGACCGGGCTCCAGGGGCGACGCTTGCGCAACGAGTCCTCGCGCTGGGCGAGGCGGGCCCATGATCTCAGGGCTTCATGCCTGCCTCATCGGCTTTTACAATCACCGCGCGAGTTAGCTGCAAGCAAAACCAAACAAAATCCAAGCAAAAATGCTTTTTATGCTTGGATTTGTTTGGTGGAATCGGGACTTTTCAAAGGGTTACAGGGGAAAAAAACAAAAATAATTTCCCGGCCTCGAACTCGCGCTACAGGTTGTGGCTCTGCGGGTTTTTAGGCAAGTTTCGCCTCTGGCGTGCGTGGCGGCGGCCAAGCTCGAATGGATTCTATCAATCAGAATAATACTCTTGCTTTCTGTTTTTGTCAACTCAATTCGCTATCGACACTCCAATTCGCTCGCGACACTCAATGCGCTGGCGACGGCAAATTCTGTCTCATATCAAGACTCGGATGATCCGAACCGATCATCGCCTTCATGGCCAAAGCGCGAATGCGCGCGCCCGCGCCGTTGCGCAGAATCGAAGCGCGGATCAAATCGCGCTCAATGGGAACGGGAATAAGTCGATGATCGGTTCCGATCACCGAGCCTCGGTATTACTGCCCCGGGTGGATCGAAGCGGGCCGCCAGGGGACCTCGTCATTCCGATAGGTACTTTACCCTATGGACCACGGGGTCGCCGGCTGACATAGGCGAATAGGGCTCGCCGTCGGATCGGGGACGACGACGAGCGTCGCGGCGGCGGTCTTTCTCCCAGGCCGCCGTCGCGACGCGCCCGGCTCCTCACCGGGCTTCCTGCGAGCCGGTTTACCGGCCATAGAGGCCGGTCAGCGTCGCCTTCGCCAGCACGTTCGCATTGGCGTTAAAGCCGAAGACTGCCGCGGAGGCGTTGGCGTCGACGTCGAGCTTGTCGGCTTTGAGCGCATAGACCGTGATCACGTAATGATGCGGTTTGCCCTTCGGCGGACACGGGCCGCCGTATCCGGCAAGGCTGAAGTCATTGTGCGGCTGCACCGCGCCCTCCGGCAGCCCGGTTCCGCTTCCCGCGCCCTTCGGCAGCGATGTGACGCTCGCCGGAATGTTGGCGACCCACCAGTGCCAGAAACCGCTGCCGGTCGGCGCGTCGGGATCGTACATGCTGATGGCGAAACTTTTGGTTCCCTTGGGCGCGCCGGACCAGGCGAGCGCCGGCGAGACGTTCTTGCCGGTGCAATCCCAGCCGTTGAACACCTGCTCATCGGCGATCTTGCCGCCGGGTTTGATGTCCGGGCTGGTCAAAGTGAGCGCACTCGCCGCACCGACGCCTGCGACGCCGCAGACGACAAACCCGGCGACAAAAGCAAAGGTCCTCATCGTTGTCTCCTCCCAGAAGGCCGTCCGGCGGTCCCGCGCCCGGCTCGGGCTCGACCGTCCTTTAGCTTAACCGGCGAGCGCACGTCCCCTCTAATTTTTCCATCGATGCGGGCCTCGCCGGCTGCATGGCGCGCAATGCAAAAAGGCCGCCCGCGAGGGCGGCCTGTCTCTCTTCTCCCGCGCTGGCTCAGGCTGCGGCGACCGCCGCTCCACGCGTCTTGCGATAGCCGGCAAAGCCGAGGCCGGCGAAGCCCATGACCATCATCGCCCAGGTTGAAGGCTCGGGCGTCGACACCGTGAGGCCGCCCTCGCTTGTGTAGTCCGCCGCCGCGCCGGTCCAGACCGCCACGCCATAGATTCCGGGTTCGCTGCCGCCGTTGGAATAAAGATCCACAAGATCGCCATTGGCCAGCGTGAAGAGCACGCCATAGTCGTCGAACAGGCCGCCGGGGAGCACGCCGATGCAGGTGATGGGCGCAGCCCCGCCCGGATAAAACAGATTGTCGTAGGACAGTTTTCCGGGCGCCGGATACCAGCCGAAGCTGTACGGGATGGTCTGGTCGGCGTCGAAGTGGTTTTGCGGATTTGTCGCCAAGACGCCCGTGATCGCGACGCCATTGATGCCCAGAGCCACATCCGAGAAGGCGCCGATGGCGCCGGTGATCGCGAGCGCATTCGCGGGATCGACTGCGCCCGAGTAGCTCGGTGCAGGATTGCCTGGACCCGGCGGGCTACCGAGCAGATTGGCCGCGGTGCCGAAAATGCCCATCGTATCGGCAAAGGGGTCCGGCCCTATCGTGAGCGTTCCGGAGCCGCTGGCGTTGCCGTCGCCGCCGAACGAGAAATTGACCGTGAGCGCCTGAGCGCTTCCAGCGAAACTCAGCCCCGCGAGGAGCGGCAGGGCGGTCCAGACTCGACATTTCATCCTGATGGTTCCCGTTTTGCACGCGCAACCGGGCCCGTTCGAGGAATATCCCTCCACGCCTCCCGATCTTATCGTCTCGGGCTGGGTAAGCCGCGCCGGCCTTCCGAACAGCCGTTCCTCACCCCCGAGCGTGGTTAAACGTGCTCGAAAGCTCGACGCCTGTCAACTTTAGGCCACAGTTGCGTCGCGTCAAAAGGGGCTTGGGCGGGAGATTGCTAAACCGCCGAAATAGCCTTGGCCGCGGCAGGCTCGCCCTGCTTGACCTCCGGCTCAATCACCGGATGGCCGAGATAGGCCGCGATACGAGCCCGAAACGCATTCGGCGTTTCAGCAAACAGGCGCTCGAACTCGCTCTCCGCCCGGCGCCTGAGCTTCCTCTGCTTGGCTTCCACCCGGGCGCGCAGGTCTTCGAGCGCCGGGGGCGCCAGCCTGCCGTGTTCCGCCGCGAATGTCTCCAGCACGTGGAGATCGTTGAAGTCTCCGAGCGCCTCGCGCAGCTCGTTCAAAGCTTCCGCCTGCACATTGAGCGCTTCCGGCCAGGCGCAGGAGAGGAGCGCGAGCTGGTAGCGCAGATCGACGACGCGGGCGCGAAGCGCATGCAGCGCGGCAGGGTCGTCGCCGTCGAAGGCGCGGCGTCCGCGCCGGCGCGCCTGCCGGTAGGTGCGCGCGGCCGCGGCGGCGATTTCATCCGCGCCGATCCCGCTCGGATCCCATCCCTCGATGCGCCTGGCGATCGCGGCGAGCCGCGCGCGGGGGGTTTTGGCGCCGAGCCCGCGGCGGGCGCGCTGAGCCGCCGCTCGTTCGCGCGCAATCGCCGCCATCAGCGGTTCGGAGACCTCGGGCGAAGGCTCGAGACGCTTCAGCCGGATGACCATCACGTCGAGGTCGCGGGCGCGGCCGATCTGGCGGCGCGTAGCCGCCAGCGCCGCGATCGTCACCCGAGCCGGCTCGCCGACAGAGTGGAGAAAGAGGCGCGTGATCGCGCGCGCTTCCTTCAAGCCCTTGCGCGCGTCATGGACCCGCTTCGGCGCCTCTTCTCCGGGCCTGGGAAACGTGGCCGCCACGCCGGCCACCGACCGGACGAGCGCGGCGCGGCAATATTGCGCCCAGGCGTCCGGGCGCATCGCGTCGGCGCGCATCGCTTGAGGCCTACCGGGCGTCGATCGCCTTTGCCCGCTCGCGCAGCGCGAATTTCTGCACCTTGCCGGTCGATGTCTTCGGGATCTCGGCGAAGACGACATGGCGCGGGCACTTGTAGCGCGCGAGCCGCGCCCGGCACCATTCGATGAGCTCCTCGGCGGTCGCGCTCTTGCCCGGCTTCATCTCGACGAAAGCGCACGGCGTCTCGCCCCACTTGTCATCCGGCCGCGCCACCACCGCCGCGAGCTGGACGCCCGGGTGCTCGAACAAGGCGTCCTCGACCTCGATCGAGGAGATGTTCTCGCCACCCGAAATGATGATGTCCTTCGACCGGTCGCGCAGCTGCACATAGCCGTCCTTGTGCTTGACGCCGAGGTCGCCCGAATGGAACCAGCCGCCCGCGAAGGCCTTGTCGGTCGCGGCCCGGTTCTTGAGATAGCCCTTCATCACCACATTGCCGCGGAACATCACTTCGCCCATCGTCTCGCCGTCCGCGGGCATAGGCGCCATCGTCTCGGGGTCCATGACGTCAAGCGCCTCGAGCGCATGGTAGCGCACGCCCTGGCGGGCTTTCAGATGCGCCTGGGCCTCGGCGTCGAGCGCGTTCCACTCGTCCTTCCAGTCATTGACCACCGCGGGTCCGTAGACCTCTGTCAGGCCGTAGAGGTGCGTCACCTCAAAGCCGGCCTCGCCCATGGCCTTCAGCACCGCGGCAGGGGGCGGAGCGGCGGCGGTGAAGAAACGCACGCCGTGAGGCAGCGGCCGTTTCTCGTCCTCGCGCGCGTTGATGAGGATCGACATGACGATCGGCGCCCCGCACATGTGGGTCACCTTGTGCTCGGCGATGAGATCGAAGATCGGCTTGGCCCGCACTTGCCGCAAACAGACATGAACGCCCGCTTTCACGCTGATCGACCAGGGAAAGCACCAGCCGTTGCAATGAAACATCGGCAGGGTCCAGAGATAGACCGGGTGGCGGCCGATGTCGGCGGTGAGGATGTTGCCGGCGGCGAGCAGATTGGCGCCGCGATGGTGGTAGACGACCCCCTTGGGGTCGCCGGTCGTGCCCGAGGTATAGTTGAGCGCGATCGCATCCCATTCGTCGCCGGGCGCCGCGCGCTGGTAAGCCTCGTCGCCCTCGGCGATCAGCGCCTCGTAGTCGAGGCTGCCCAGCCGTTCGCCGGGGCCGCCGTATTCGGAATCGTCATAGTCGATGACGAGCGGGCGGACCTTGGCTTGGCTGAGCGCCGCGCCGAGGACTCCGGAGAACTCGCGGTCGACGATGATCGCCTTGGCCTCGCCGTGGTCGAGCATGAAGGCGATCGAGGCCGCATCGAGGCGGGTGTTAAGGGCGTTGAGCACCGCGCCGCACATCGGAACGCCATAGTGACATTCGAGCATCGCGGGCGTGTTGGCGAGCATGACCGCGACCGTGTCGCCGCGAACGAAGCCTCGCCTGGCGAGGGCGGAGGCGAGTTTCTTCGTTCGCGCGTGGAACTCGCGATAGCTGCGGCGCAAGGCCCCGTGAGCGATGGCCGGCCGATCCGGAAACACCGCAGCGGCGCGCTCGAGAAAGGAGAGAGGCGTCAGCGGCTGAAAATTGGCGGGATTGCGATCGAGATCGCGATCGTAGGGCGAGAGGGACATCGGGGAGAGCTCCACGGCGCTTCGAGGCGATCATAGCCCGTTGAGGCGCGCTTTGGGCGACCGAATCGACGTTTTCTCAATGGCGGAAGGCGAAGTGGCGAAAGCCGACGAAGGTCAGGATCATCGCCACGCCGCTGCCCACGGCGATGAACAAAGGCAGGATCGCCGGCGTGACGGCGATCCCGAGCCGGGGGGCCAAAATGACGCAGGCCGAATAGACCGCGTAGTTGGCTGCGAGCCCGACCGAGGCCACGCCGCAATAGCGCAGGAAGGCGCGCAAGACGGGGGCGCGCGAGTGGCGGAACGTGATCGCCCGGTTGAGCGCGAAATTGACGACCGTGGCGACGATGAAGCCTGGCGGGCGGGCGAGTTCCGGCGGCAGGCCGACATATTTGGCGCCGACAAAGGTGATCCCCGCGTCGACCACATAGCCGATGACGCCAATCGCCGCGAAGGCTGGAATCTGGTGCACCATGCGCCCGTGGGCCGGGGCGGCCGGCTTGACGGCGTTCATGGGCGCCCTGTTCGAGCGGGGTCTCGAGGCGGAAAGGCGCTTCGCCGCATGGACCGTCCTTAACCGGCGGCGAGACGGCCAGCGGCAAAGTCCAGCGCCGCCAGAACGCCAGGCCCGGAAAGCCCGCTCTTCGACAGTCCCGCCTGGATCTCCGTCCGGACCCCGGCAAGATGGAATTGGGTCTCTCCCGACATTCATCCTCGTCGTTGAATGCAGCCGCGAAGCGGCCATCGGCCGAAAGGCGCCCTCCGCCTGCGTTGCGTTCCCGTGCCTGAGGCGCGACAATTCGCGCGCCACATGACGCCGCGCCGAAGTTTGGCGCCGAAGGGAGCGAAACGATGACCAGCGGCTATCATGAGACCTATGATCGCTGGCGCGCCGATCCGCAAGCCTTCTGGGCGGAGGCGGCGCGTGAGATCGCCTGGACGAGCGCGCCCAAGCGCATTTTCGATGGCCAAGCTGGCGTCTACGGCCGCTGGTTCCCCGACGGGCGCCTGAACGCCTGCTTCAACGCGCTCGACCGGCATGTCGAGGGGGGCCGCGGCGACGGGATCGCGCTCTACTACGACAGCCCCGTCACTGGGACGAAACGCGCCTTCACCTATCGCGAACTCCTGGACGAGACGGCGACGCTCGGCGCCGCCCTCAGCGATCTCGGGGTTGAGGCGGGCGACCGGGTTTTGATCTACATGCCGATGATTCCCGAGGCCGTCGTCGCCATGCTCGCCTGCGCGCGCATCGGCGCAGTTCATTCGGTGGTGTTCGGCGGCTTCGCCGCCAAGGAGCTCGCGACCCGCATCGACGACGCGGAGCCGAAGGTCATTCTGACCGCGAGCTGCGGAATCGAGCCGGGCAGGATCCTCGCGTACAAGCCGCTCCTTGATCTTGCGATCACGCTCGCCCGCCACAAGCCGTCGACCTCGGTCGTCTACCAGCGCCCGCAAGCCAAGGCGGAGATGAACGAGGCTCGAGACCGCGACTGGACTGCGCTTGTCAACGCCGCGAAGACTGCGGGCAAGCGCGCGCCCTGCGCCGACCTCGCCGCAACCGATCCCCTCTACATTCTCTATACCTCGGGGACGACGGGAACGCCGAAGGGGGTGGTGCGCGACATCGGCGGCTATCTGGTGGCGCTCAAATGGTCGATGTCGGCGATCTATGACATGAAGCCTGGCGAGACCTTTTGGACCGGTTCCGACATCGGTTGGGTCGTGGGCCACTCCTACATCGTCTATGCGCCGTTGCTGCAAGGCTGCGCCAGCGTTCTCTACGAGGGCAAACCGATCGGAACGCCGGATGCGGGCGCCTATTGGCGGGTCATCGAGGAGTACAAGGTTTCGGCGTTCTTCACCGCGCCGACCGGCCTGCGCGCCGTGCGCAAGGAGGACCCTGAGGCCAGGCTCGTCAAGAACTACGACATCACGTCGCTGCGGACGTTGTTTCTCGCTGGCGAGCGCGCCGACCCGGACACAGTCGCGTGGGCGCAGAAGGCATTGGGCGTGCCCGTCGTCGATCACTGGTGGCAGACCGAGACCGGCTGGCCGATCGTCGCCAATCCCGTCGGCCTGGGGATGCTTCGGGTCAAACTCGGCTCGCCAAGCGTGCCGATGCCGGGCTACGAGATTCACGTCGTAGACGACGCGGCGAAGCCCTTGGCCGCCGGGACGATGGGTTCGCTCGTCATCAAGCTGCCGCTGCCGCCCGGCTGCCTGCCGACCCTCTACCGTCAGGACGAGCGGATGCGCGAGAGTTACCTCAGCGAATTCCCCGGCTACTACAAAACCGCCGACGCCGGCTTCATCGACGAGGACGGCTATCTCACCATTCTCGGGCGGACTGACGACATTATCAACGTCGCCGGCCATCGCCTGTCGACGGGGGGCATGGAGGAAGTCGTCGCCTCGCACCCGGACGTCGCCGAATGCGCCGTGCTTGGCGTCAAGGATGAGATCAAGGGCGAGACGCCATGCGGCTTTCTCGTATTGAAGGCGGGCGTCAACCGGCCTCCGCAAGAGATCGAGACGGAGGTCGTGAAACTGGTGCGCGACCGGATTGGCCCGGTCGCCGCCTTCAAGACGGCGATCGTCGTGCCCCGCCTGCCCAAAACCCGCTCGGGCAAGATCCTGCGCGGCACGATCAAGAAGATCGCCGACCACGACCCGTGGTCGACGCCGGCGACGATCGAGGATCCCAAGGCCTTGGACGAGATCAGGGAGGCGCTTGAGGGCCGAATATCAGGCGGCCCTGCGATGACCGCGCGAACCAGACCCTAATGGCCGACGCCTAACCACTTTTTTACGTATCCCTCGTTACCCACTATGCTGTTGTTCATTCCCGGGCCGTGTGTCAAATCATGAACAATATTGTTTCTATCACTGATTGACAGATCCTGAGATGATTTTCCCAAGATAAGAATCTGATTGACCGCTCTGTTTGGATCAGAAGTAACACGCGCCGCGCCGACGCTATACGGTATAGAACGCGGGTCGCCGAGATCGTATAGAAATTCAGTTGCTTGATATCTTATGGTTTTGTCTTCGTCAGAGGCCAGAGATACAAGGACTGGAAAATCGTTGTCAAACAATTTGGAAGAAATCTCCTTCTTTTCTTCCGGGTTGCGAATTAGCGTCGTCGAGAGAACATAAGCGGCTCCTCCTCGGAGGCGGTAGTCCGACGTGCTGGCGCGCAGGGCGGACATCAGCGGCGGGATCGCTTCGCTTCCAGTCGCCACGAGAAAGTCTCTCCCATTTCTCCGAACAGTTGGATCATCGCTCCGTAGTTCATCAACGAACGTTGCGATTGTAGACGAATCCACCTTTACGTTGGTCGTTGGCACGTCGTTTTTTTTAGGTGCAGAGCTTGTCGCATTGCTATCCTCGCTCTGAGCGTTCGCGGTCGCAATCAGTTGGGGAAAGTCGTACCGCGACTGCACCTTTGGACTCTCGTCACCATCAAATTTAGCGGGCACTGCAAATACAACCGTCCCTCCATCGGTGATCTTTCTATGTTCATAGTCGAAATCCCATTGGACGAGAGAACGGGGCGCACTACTCTCGCCCAGATAATTAGCGGCTATCTTATCGGCGTCGCCAATAAGCTCGAAAGATTCTTTTCCCGGTCCCTTCTCGGTCGTATCGACCTGCACCCTCATACGCTTCCCATGCAAAGTCTCGTCGAGAAATATGAATCTCTCCGATTCCGTCGTCATGTCGCGGTATTCGTAGAGCGGATTTTCGTCAATGATCCTAATATCGGCCACTTTTGAAAAATCCCCTCGCAACTGGCCTTTCTTGACTGAGTCCAAGAAAGAACGAGGCGTATAATATTCCAGTAGCGCAAATAATAGCACCGCCATCGCTCCGGCGCCGGTTGCTGACCACCCACTCCAAGTTCCTCCTGCCTTAGTGCCGAAGCAGACGAGCACCAGTCCCAGACCGACGCAGGTCATAAGCGAAGCCTGAAGCGACGGCCTATTGAACCATAGGAGACCCATGCCGGCGAAAATCATCAACAGCCCGACCGCAATTCCCGCGTAAACAAGGCGCGCCGGAACGCCGGCTTCGGCGTGTAGGGGGGGCGGCTTTTGAGCCTCCCGGCCTTTGTCAGCGGACCCATCAGAATGAGAAAAAGTATCTCTTGTCATTGAAACCTCCAAATAGGGAGGACCTAACCTTACGTTACGGAATGTTGTAGTGAGTTCAAAATACAAAATTTAGGTGGCGGAGCCGTGAAGGCCAAACTCAAAATTTCCATTTCAATTGAACGGCGGTGGGCCGCCGCGTTCCCCGCCTAGCCGGACGGGTTGCGGCGCCTTATATGTCGCTCAACCGTCATGATTGCGCCCCCTTGCGGCCGGTTGTGCGGCGCTCGTCAATTCGAAATGGACCGCGATGACGTCTTCTGTTTCCGCCACGCCGCATGTCGCGAATTTCACCCTTCCCAACGGCCTCGACGTCGTGGTCATTCCCGACCATCGCGCCCCCGTGGTGACCCACATGGTCTGGTACCGAAACGGCGCGGCCGACGATCCGCTGGGCAAGTCGGGCATCGCCCATTTCCTCGAACACCTCATGTTCAAAGGCACCAAGCGCCACCCCAAGGGCGAGTTCTCCGAATTCATATCCGAGGTCGGGGGCATGGAGAACGCCTTCACCGGCAACGATTTCACCGCCTATTTCCAGCAAATCGCCAAGCAGCACCTCAAAGCCTGCATGGCGTTCGAAGCCGACCGCATGACCGGCCTGACCCTGACCGACGACATCGTTGCGCCCGAGCGAGACGTGGTGCTCGAGGAGCGGCGGATGCATTGCGACACCGACCCGGGCGCGCAACTGGGCGAAGCGGTGCAGGCGGCCCTCTTCACCCATCATCCCTATGGCATCCCCGTAATCGGGTGGGGGCATGAGATCGAAGGCCTGAACCGCGAGGACGCGCTCGCCTATTACAAGCGCTTCTATACGCCCGAGAACGCGATTCTGATTGTGGCGGGCGACGTCAAACCGGATGAGGCGCGCGCGTTGGCCGAGGAGACCTATGGCAAAATCAAGCCGCGGGGAGCGAAGCCCCAGCGCGTGCGTCCCATGGAGCCCCCGACCGTCGCCAACCGGTTGGTGAAGGTCGCCGACGACAAGGTCGAGCAGCCAGGATGGCAGCGGCACTATCTCGCGCCGTCGGCCCGCACCGCGCCCGAGGGCGAAGCCGAAGCGCTCGAATTGCTCGCTCACCTGTTCGGGGGCGGGCAAACGAGCTTTCTCTATCGAACGCTGGTCATCGAGGAGCGGGTCGCCGTCTCCGCCTGGGCTTATTACCATGGCGCGGCGGTCGACCAGAGCCGCTTTATTATCAACATGACTCCCGCGCCCGGAATATCGCTCGAAATGCTCGATAAGGCGTTTGATCAGGCGCTGGCGAAGTTCGTGCATGAGGGGATCGACGCCGGCGACCTCGAGCGTGCGAAGACCCGCATGGTCGCGGACGCCATTTACGCCCGCGACAGCCAATCGGACCTTGCGCGCTGGTACGGGTCTTCCCTTGCGATCGGGCAAACCTTGCGCGACGTCGAGGAATGGCCGGCGAGGATCGAACGCGTCACTGCAGAAGATGTGATTGGGTCGGCGCGGCGCTGGATTGATCATAAGCCTGCGGTGACAGGATATCTCATGCCTCTGGTCGAGGAGGCGGCTTAGGAGCCGCGACCTC